>JBNKJS010000026.1:0-92260 GCA_050291365.1 Sedimenticolaceae bacterium
TCATTTCTTGACGTAGTGCTGTCATCGTTCCTCTCCTTCATTGAGACCAGAATTGGTCTAAACAAAGTTTGGTCGATGATCACTAAAAGGTTGGTCTTGAGAGGCTACCGCGAAGCGGTTTAGTTCAACAGGTGATTATACAGCTGGCACGTATATTGACTTATGCCGCCGGCACCAATATTGTAATATGCCGCCAAATGTTCTATATTCGTTCCCTATTGGTTTTATTGAACGTAAGGGACGGTATTTTCCATGGATTCTGGAATTCAATCTAAAAAAGCCTCCATTGACCGGTTTTGGGCTAGGTATACAGAGGTTCTTAAACTGTTTCGTATACCTGAAAGGGCTCTCCCCTGGTATCAAAAGCATATCCAGGCATTTATTGACGACCATCATGGGGTCCGGTTGCAGGAGCATACTCCTGAGTCTCTGCAACGTTTTCTGGAAAAGTTGGGGCGCAATGATCAGATTAGTGACTGGTTGTTTCGGCAGAAGGTTGATGCCCTGCGCCTGTTGTTTTGCCATCTGTTGAAGCTTTCTTGGGCCAAATCCTACGATTGGGATCTGTGGAGTGCTGGCGCACAATCTCTGGGCAGAGATCATCCAACGGTGGCTCGCAACTATGAGATGATTGATAAGAGTGTTGGGGATTCGAACAACTATCTCGCAAAGAGATTTCCAGATATTTATCGCAAATTCCTTGTGGCTATCCGTATGCCAGATTACTCCATCAATACTGAAAGGAGCTATCTGAGCTGGATTGTTCGATTCATTCGCTTTCATCCTGAAATGCTTCCTTATAATTGTTCTGAAGCAGAAGTTGCCTCCTTTTTAGAACATTTGGCCTTAAAGCGCAAGGTTACAGGAGCAACTCAGGCTCAGGCACTGAACGCTCTTGTGTTCTTTTTTGCCAAGGTTCTAGAGCAGCCTCTGGGTGAGATTGGGCCGTTTAAAAGACCCAAACAACCAAAACGTATTCCAACCGTTTTGAGCCCAAGAGAGGTTGAAGCAATTTTTGCTCATCTCTATGGAATGAATGGATTGATGATACGCCTGATGTATGGCACCGGGATGAGGGTGATGGAGTGTGTCAGGCTGCGTATTTTGGACCTGGATTTTGAGTACCGTAATATTATAGTGCGCCAAAGCAAGGGTAAAAAGGACCGATCTGTACCTATGCCGGATGTCCTCGTAGAGCAACTAAAAAGGCAAATTCGATTCGTTAAAGAGCAGCATATTAGAGATACAGAAGCAGGTTTTGGTGCAGTTTATTTACCAGATGCATTGTCCAGAAAGTATCCAAATGCCAAGAATGAGTTGCGCTGGCAGTATCTTTTTCCAGCTAGCAAGCTAGCTCAAGACCCTCGTTCTAATGTAGTACGGCGTCATCATATACACCAGACAGTCATACAGAAAGCCATTAAACAGGCATCTGTAAAATCAGGCATTACCAAGCGGGTTACCAGCCATACCATGCGTCACTCCTTTGCTACCCATCTGTTGGAATCTGGGGCTGATATACGTACAGTCCAGGAGCTTTTAGGACACTCTGACGTCTCTACAACCATGATCTATACACACGTAGTAGGCCGTGGTGGTCAGGGTGTGAGAAGCCCCCTAGACGGAATTAATAGAGGCTTTTCTTCTTTACGCCAGAGATAAGGTGAACAGTTGATACTAAGGCGTCCTTGCCAACGCCCAAACATCAACCCGTTGCACTCCACTGGCTTTAACGGCCTTTGCTAACTCATTGACTGTGGTACCGGTTGTAACTACATCGTCTATTAGCGCTATATGTTCACAATTTAGCGGCTGCACTATCTCAAATGCCCCGCGCATGTTTTTTACGCGTATTTTTTTATCCAGGGTTGATTGGGTCTCGGTTGCTCTGGTGCGTTTGCAGCTTTTTGTATCAACGGGAATGTTGAAATGGCGTCCTATAGGTTTAGCCAGTTCCAGGGCCTGATTAAAGCCTCTCTCTCTTAGACGTTTTGGGTGTAGTGGCACCGGTATGATCAGGTGAGGCAACTCTAGATTGTTTGTCTTGATAAAGTTGATTAGTAGCTCGGACAGTAGTCTTCCTGCATGGAGTTTTCCATTAAATTTGAAATTGCTGATTAGTCCTGAGATAGGGTAGCCATAAGAAAATGGCGCATGGCAGCAGTCGAATATAGGGGTTTGCTTCAGGCATTTGCCGCAGATCGGTTCATCTGTATGGTTCGAGGGGAGGGGTAGGGCGCAGATGCGGCAGCAGTTGTGGTTATGGGGTAGGTCGTTCTGGCAGGGGGCGCAGATATCTATATTCTCTGTGCCCTGTGTGCCGCATAGCAGGCATATGGCCGGAAATAGGGTGTTGTGTATATTATCTATACAGTTGTAAACCATAGAGATCCATTCTGGTTGACAGCGACCCAGTAACCATTACCATGGGCGCCTGTTATTAAAATCCATTTTCGGCCCTAAGTATCACACCGAAGCGGCGGAAATCATAGAGGAATCTATACATCATGAGCAGTAGCACCATCAGGCATGACTGGAGCCTGGAAGAGATTGAAGGGTTGTTGAATCTCCCTTTTAATGACCTGATATTTAAGGCCCAATCTATCCATCGGGAGAATTTCGACCCCAATAGCATCCAGGTGAGTAGCCTACTCAGCATCAAGACCGGGGCGTGTGCGGAAGATTGCGGCTACTGCTCCCAGAGCGCCAAGCACTCTGCTGATCTGGAACCGGAGAAGCTGTTACCTCTGGAAGAGGTGAGAGCGGCAGCACAGGCAGCAAAAGATAAAGGGGCCACCCGTTTCTGTATGGGGGCCGCCTGGCGTAATCCCACAGACAGTAATCTGGATCGGGTCATTGAGATGATCGAGGTGGTGCATGGGCTGGATATGGAGAGCTGTGTCACTCTTGGCATGCTAACCGAGGAGCAGGTGGCCAGATTGGCTAAGACCGGCCTCAACTATTACAACCACAATCTGGATACATCTCCAGAGTTCTACGGCAATGTGGTTACCACTCGCACCTATGATGACCGGTTAAAGACCTTGGAGCATGTGCGTACCCAGGGGATCAATACCTGCAGCGGCGGTATCCTGGGTATGGGGGAGTCACGTCGGGATCGCGCCTCCATGTTGCGGGAGCTGGCGAACCTGCCTAAGCATCCAAACTCTGTACCTATTAACATGTTGGTTCAGGTGGAGGGCACGCCCCTATATGGTGCTGCAGAGCTAGATCCATTCGAGTTTGTACGTGTGATTGCAACGGCCCGTATCATGATGCCGAACTCCTATGTGCGGCTATCGGCCGGACGCAGTGAGATGAACGATCAGATGCAGGCCCTCTGCTTCTTGGCTGGTGCCAACTCTATATTTTATGGTGAGCGCCTACTTACCACGGACAATCCAGATGCTGACAATGATCGCACTCTGCTGGAGCGTCTGGGCATACGGTTTGAGCAGCGGGAAAAACATCACGGTATTGATGTCGGCAGTGTTGGTGGTAAATAATCGTGAAACCACTTCAGCCAGAACTGGAAAGGCGCAAAGCGGACTCCCTCTATCGTCGCCGTAGGGTTGTTTTAGGTCCCCAGGGGCCGGAACTGGTGGTGGATGGCAGGCCGATGCTGGGGTTTTGTAGCAACGACTATCTGGGGCTGGCCAATCATCCCGATGTTATCGTCGCCATGCAGCGTGGCGCTGAGCAGTATGGTGTGGGTGGAGGGGCGGCCCACTTGGTTTCTGGTCATAGTGCAGCCCATCACGCCCTGGAAGAGGAGTTGGCCGAGTTTACCGGTCGTCCACGGGCGCTGCTGTTCTCCACCGGCTATATGGCCAATCAGGGGGTGATTACCGCGCTGCTGGGACGGGGCGACACTGTCTATCAAGATCGTCTTAATCACGCCTCTCTCATCGACGGTGGCTTGTTGTCACGGGCCAGTTTCAAACGCTTCGCCCACGGTGATGCGCAGGATCTGAACCGGCAGATGGAATCTCAGACAACTGGGGAGGCCCTGGTGGCGGTGGACGGTGTCTTCAGCATGGATGGGGATATTGCCCCTCTGCCAGAACTGGCTGCCATCTGCCGAGCTAAACAAGCATGGCTGCTGGTGGATGATGCCCACGGCATAGGTGTGCTGGGTGAAAATGGGGCAGGCACTCTGGAGCAGTTCTCTTTGGGGGTTGATGATGTACCGATCCTTATGGGCACCCTGGGTAAGGCCTTAGGCACCTTCGGGGCCTTTGTGGCCGGTTCCGAGGAGTTGATCGAGACCCTGATCCAGCAGGCCCGCAGTTATATCTATACCACCGCAGCGCCGCCGGCCGTGGCCGAGGCCACCAGGGTCAGCCTGAGGCTGGTGCAGGAGGAGTCCTGGCGTCGGGAGCGTCTGCAGGAGTTGATCAAGCGTTTTCGTGTCGGAATGGAACAGTTGGGTCTGCCCCTTATGCCCTCCGCGACACCCATTCAGCCAATTCTGGCCGGCTCGGCAGAGCAGGCTGTAGCATGGAGTAGTAGTCTCGAAGAGCAGGGGATACTGGTGAGCGCCATACGGCCTCCTGTTGTGCCTGAGGGCAGTGCCAGGTTGCGGGTGACGTTGTGTGCGAATCATACGGATGAAGATGTAGATCGGCTGCTGGACTGTTTGGACTCCTTGAATTAATGCGGCTACACACAGAGACATTTGGTGATGGTAACGATCTGGTGCTGATCCACGGCTGGGGTATGAACAGTGCTGTCTGGTCGCCCTTGGTTGCCCCCCTGGCCGAGAGATATCGCCTCACTCTGATCGATATGCCGGGCCACGGTTATAGCGAATATGAGCCAGGGTGTACCGATCTGGACCAGTGGGTGGATGCAGTGGCTCAGGTTGCGCCTGAAAGCGCTACCTGGATAGGCTGGTCTCTGGGGGGTATGTTGGCGCAGCGCGCAGCGGCTAGATTTCCTGAGCGGGTGCGGGGGTTGGTATCTATAGCTGCTACTCCACGCTTCTCCCAGGGCAACGACTGGCCCCATGCCATGGCCTTGAATACCCTGCGCGGTTTTGCTGCCGACCTGAGGGAGGATCACTCCAAGACCATGGATCGCTTTCTGTTGTTACAGGCCCATGGCGACAGTGAGGTGCGAAAACTGTTGCGTCCCCTGCGCCAGGGGTTAAGTAGCTGCCCTGGTCCAGACGACATGGCTTTAGAAGTAGGGCTTGATCTGCTGTTGAATATAGATCTGCGTAGTGATCTGGCCGAACTCCGATGCCCAGCCATGTGGATACTGGGCAGAAGAGATCGCCTGGTGCCGGTAGCTGTGGCAGATGATCTATCGAGGCTGTTACCAGAGTCACAGGTACACATTTTTAAACATGCGGCCCATCTGCCCATGTTGTCAGACCAGGCTCTCTGTCTGGAGTTATTACAAGGTTTTATTGATGGTTAACATAGATAAGCGACAGGCCCGTATCGCATTCTCCAAGGCAGCAGAGCGTTATGATGAGGCATCTGTTCTGCAGCGCGAGATGGGTCAGCGTCTATTGAATAGGCTAGATCTGATGCTGATCGAGCCAAAGGTGGTGCTGGATATAGGTTGCGGTACCGGCGTGGCTACAGCGCAACTCTCCAAGCGTTACAGTAAGGCTCAGGTGATCGCCCTGGATTTCGCTCTCCCCATGCTGCAGGAGACGCGCAAACGCGGATCGTGGCTGCGGCGTCCGCGCTGTGTATGCGCCGATCTGGAACATCTGCCCCTGGCCGATAACAGTGTAGATCTTATCTACTCCAATGCGGCTATACAGTGGAGTAATGATCTGGACCACGCCTTCAGCGAATTTATGCGGGTGCTGCGCCCCGGCGGCCTGTTGGCCTTTACCAATTTTGGCCCGGATACTCTGAAGGAGTTGCGCCTGGCATGGGCCGAGGCCGATGGTGGCAGTCATGTCAGCCAGTTTGTGGATATGCATGATATGGGCGACGCCCTGTTGAATAGCGGCCTTGTTGAACCTGTGCTGGATGTGGATCGTATGGTGCTGACATATGATCAGGTGGGCGGCCTTATGCGCGATCTCAAGATTATTGGCGCCAACAACGTAAACCAGGATCGCAGTCGTGGTTTGACAGGCAAGAGCAGAATGGCGGCCATGCGCGAGGCATATGAGCAGTTTCGTTGCGACGGCAGACTGCCGGCCAGCTATGAGGTGATCTATGGGCATGCCTGGGTTCCTGAGCAGAAACCGCAATCTGAGGACGGTGTAACTATGGTGTCTGTAGACGACATCAAGCGTATCTGTTGACCAGAGGGAGTTCTAATGAGAGCAGGGTATTTTACTACCGGAACAGATACCGAGTGCGGCAAGACAGAGATCACCCTGGGTTTGATGCATCTGTTGCAGGCCAAGGGTAAATCCGTAGTTGGCATGAAGCCGGTGGCCGCTGGCGCAGTGGCCACTGAGGAGGGTCTGCGCAACGACGATGCCCAGCGCATCCTGCAACAGGCCTCTAAACCTGTCCCCTATGATCTGGTCAATCCCTACGCCTTCGAACCGGCCATCGCGCCCCATCTGGCGGCCGGTGAGATAGATCAGGAGATCAGTTTTGAGGTGATACTGGAGTGTTACGAAAGGCTCTCTACCCTTGCCGATCTGGTGATAGTGGAGGGGGTAGGCGGCTGGCGTGTCCCCCTCAGTACAGATGGCGACGTTTCCGATCTGGCCCTGGCCATAGGATTACCGGTGATTCTGGTGGTGGGCATGAAGCTGGGTTGTCTCAACCATGCACTGTTGAGTGTGGATTCTATTCAGGCCAAAGGTCTAACCCTGGCAGGTTGGGTGGCAAACACTATGGACCAGGATATGCTGGAGCTGGAGGCAAATATGGAAACCTTAAAACAGGAAATAGAGGCCCCATGCCTGGGCCTGGTACCAAATCTACGTCCGGTTGCAACCAGCACGGTTGCTGGCTGTCTGAAACTCTAGAAATCTACATCTCACCACCTACCTAGCCCCTCTCCCCCCTGGGGAGAGGGGTTGGGGTGAGGGGAGAGAGGTTGGGGTGAGGGGAGAGAGGTTGGAGAGAGATGTTGTGGCAAGTGGTTGCGATAAGTGTGATAGGAAACGTCCTGACTTAGATTATATTTTCTTCCCTCATCCTCTCCTCCCACCAATTTGTCATTTTGTTTGTAGCTCAAAACTACGTATCATGAGTGGCAATTAAACAATTTTCTGGAAGCTGTCATGAATCAACATGTAATCTACAACACCAATGTGCTGGCCGAGCGTATCCTTATCACGCCTTCCCAGCTGAAGCGCCATATGCCCAACACCCAGGATGGGGATGAGGCGGTATGGCAGGCACGACACACCATAGAGAATATCCTTAACGGTAAGGATCACCGTATCCTGGTGGTGACCGGCCCCTGTTCTATCCATGATGTGGATGCGGCGATTGAGTATGCCGAGAGGTTGAGCAAGCTGCATACAGAGCTGTCTGATAGCCTCTACATCGTCATGCGAATCTACTTCGAGAAGCCACGCACCACCGTGGGGTGGAAGGGGCTGATTAACGATCCCAAGATGGATGACTCCTTCCAGATCGAAGAGGGTCTGCACCAGGCCAGAAGGTTGTTGTTACGTCTGGCTGAGATGGGTCTGCCCACGGCAACCGAGGCCCTGGACCCGATTAGTCCACAATATCTTTCCGATCTTTTCGCATGGTCTGCCATCGGGGCGCGTACCACAGAATCCCAGACCCATCGCGAGATGGCCAGTGGTCTCTCTACCCCGGTGGGTTTCAAGAACGGCACCGACGGCAATCTTGCGGTGGCCATTAATGCCTTGCAGTCGGTATCCCAGCCCCATAACTTCCTCGGCATTGATCAGTCAGGGCAGGTGACGGTGATCCAGACCAAGGGTAATGGCGCAGCCCATATCATCCTGCGCGGTGGTGGAGGTAAGCCCAATTATGACTCGGTGAATATCGCCCTATGCGAAGAGACCCTGCGTAAGGCGGGATTGCCTGAGAACATAATGGTGGATTGTAGCCACGGTAACTCCAATAAGGACTTCCATCTACAGCCATTGGTGGTTGAGGACATAATTGGCCAGATTGTAGGTGGGAATAAATCCATCATGGGGATCATGCTGGAGAGCAACCTGAACGAAGGGAATCAGAAGATCCCTGCTGATCTCTCTGAGCTGGAGTATGGTGTCTCGGTTACCGATGCCTGCATCAACTGGGAGGACACCGAAAAGCTGCTGCGGGAGATGCACGACAAGCTGGTTGGGGTTTTGCCAGGGCGGCGCGGTTAGATTATATCTTCGCCCTGGGGAGCGGATTCTTGCAGGTGTTTTTTTTACAAAATGGCGTAACTAATAACATTAACCCCTCATTTGCGCATTTTTGAGGTGGTTTATGTTTATTCGCTGCTAATACCCTTTGTCTAGTTCCCACTGCCCCAGCCTGGCAACAAGTGAAAGCATCAGTTTTATTAGCGTTTATTAGCGGACTGTTCCGCATTTACGTTCTTTTGCGCAAGTTTGCGTTTATTCGCGGTAGTTCGCGTTTAATAGCTGCTAATACCCTTTGTCTAGTTCCCATGCCTCAGTCTGGCAACAAGTAAAAGCATTAGTTTTATTAGCGTTTATTCGCGTTCATTTGCGGACTGTTCAGCATCGCAAGGCAAAAAAAAGGCCGCTAAACAAGTAGCGGCCTTTACCAAAGGAGGAGATGCCGGTGACGATAGATCAACAATAAATCTGGAACTTGTTAGCCTACTGCCAACCGTCCGGAGTATTTGAACACATCGCCGCGCGTCTCTGCATTGAGAATTCTCAAGTTACCAGGGATTGGCAAATTCAGGAGAGATAAAAAGGGGCTGAATAGCCCCTTTTCGTTAGAAATAGTGTATCTGTCTAGCTTGCTAGCGTTGCCTTCATCTTCTCCATAGCGCGTTTTTCTATCTGCCTTATACGTTCGGCGGAAACGCCATATTCGTCTGCCAACTCATGCAGGGTAGACTTTTTATCAGAGAGCCAACGGGCCTTTAGTATCTCCTGGCTGCGTTCATCCAGACCTTCAAGAGCGCTGTAAAGCTGATGCTTCTCGCTCTGCTCCGAGTCATGCTGTTCTAGCTGTGAGGCTGGCTCCATGCGCATGTCAGGCAGATAGGCCGCAGGTGCTACCGGGCTCTTATCGTCATCGGAGCTATCGGTCATTCCATCGTAGGCTACATCGATCTTGCTGAGACGCTTCTCCATCTCAACCACAGTCTCAGGTTTCACCCCAAGGTCTGCCGCTACCCCTTCAATCTCTTCCTGGGAAAACCACCCCAAACGCTTTTTGGAGCTACGCAGATTGAAGAACAGTTTACGTTGAGACTTGGTGGTGGCCACCTTGACGATGCGCCAGTTGCGCAGAACAAATTCGTGAATTTCGGCCTTGATCCAGTGCACTGCAAAGGAGACCAGGCGCACACCCATATCCGGGTTGAAGCGACGCACCGCCTTCATCAGGCCTACTGAACCCTCCTGAATTAGGTCCGGCAGGGCCAGTCCGTAACCGGAGTAGCCGCGGGCGATACGAATAACGAATCTTAGGTGAGAGAGCACAAGAGCGCGTGCGGCATCCAGGTCGTTATCATCACGCAGACGCAGAGCAAGCTCACGCTCCTCATCGGCGGTCAGCATCGGCAGCTGATAGGCTGCACTGATGTAGGCGTCCATACTACCGGTGGACAGGTTTACAGGAATTGCTAGTTCTTTGCTCATGTAATAACCCAGTAATTTCGTACGCAATTATATTAGCACTCACATGCTAAGAGTGCCAGTATTATGAAAAGTTCAGCCATTATTGACCATGATTTATGGCTCATATGGGGTGTTTATTGGCTGTTTTCAACTGATGCAAAAGCTATATAAAACATGCGGTTAATATGGTTATTGCCGTAATACGCGTTCCCATGCTTCAGAGTATGAATGCATAAAGCATGAATCCCGCCGTTAAACCTCAGGATAACGAGGGAGTCTTTGCGTTAATTGGCGTTCATTTGCGGACTTATATTACTAGTTTTAGCGGAAGCTAATATCACTTTTTATTTGCGTTAATTGGCGTTCATTTGCGGACCGTTTTGTTCCGTTCCAAGCTCCAGCGTTGCAACGATGCCACCTCACCCCTCGGCCCTGACACCTCGGCCCTGACACCTCAACCCTACATCTGTTCATTCCGGCTCAATGGCATGTAGATGTCGAGCCACGGCAATCCAGGAGCCGATAAGCCCCAACAGTGAGCTGGAAACAATCAATATTATTAGGCTGGTTATATCAATGGATGTGAGGGTGAAACTGCTGTGGTAGAGACCGGCTAGCTTATTTACCGGCTCAGTAAGCAACAGCATCTTTATGCTGACCAGGAGCCAGGCCAGAATTCCGCCGAACACCCCGTACCAGAAACCGGTGTAGAGGAAGGGGCGGCGGATAAAGGCGTTGGTTCCACCTATCAGCTTGGTGATCTCTATCTCATCCTTCATGTTCTGGATCTCCAGACGAATGGTGTTGCCGATGATCAACAGCACCGCCAGGGCCAGCAGCGATGCCAGCAGCAGTACTCCTCTGGATGCGATCTCGGTGATGGCGTGAAAGCGTTGTAACCACTCTAGGTCCAGCTGGGCAATATCTACCTCGGGCATCTGACGCAGCTCTGCCACCAGCGCCTCAGCGCTCTCTGGAGTTGAGTGGGCGGTGGTTGGAGTAATGATCATCACCGCAGGTAGGGGATTACTCTCTAGGGCACTCAGGGCCTCAGCGAATCCGGAGTTGCTGCGAAACTCTTCCAGGGCATCTTCTGGGGTGATCAGCTGAACTGCAGCGATACTCTCCTTGAGCATAAGCCGCTCAGTTATGGCTTCATACTGGGAGTTCTCAACATCCTGCTTCAGAAAGATTGAGATATTACTGGTGCTATCCAGACTGCCACTAAGCCTCTGGACATTATCCAGCAATAACTTAAGACCAGTTGGAAATGCCAGTGCAATGCTCAGGACCGCTACGGTCATCATAGTGGAGAGGGGGGTGCGGGTAAGCCGGCCCAGGCTGGAGAGCATGGCCTGAAGATGGCGTATGAACCAGGTGCTGGCACCGCCTTGGTGTTTTGCAGAGACATCCCTGATCTTGTTTGGATTGCGGCCTCTTCTCATGTTACTGGCCACCATTCTGGCTATCGTGCACCAGACGCCCTTTGCTTAGGGTGAGCATACGTTTGTTCATGCTGGTTATCAGGTCGATATCATGGCTGGCGATCAGCAGGGTGACGCCAACCTGATTGAACTGTTCGAACAGCTGCATGATCTCCCTGGAGAGTTCAGGGTCGAGATTGCCGGTTGGTTCGTCAGCCAGTACCAGGGGGGGGCGGTTTACCACGGCCCGGGCGATGCCAACCCGCTGTTGCTCACCACCGGAGAGGGAGATGGGATAGGCCTTCTCCTTGTTCAGCAGCCCGATCTTATCCAGGGCTGCACGCACCCTGCGCCCTATATCGGCATAACCCACGCCGCTGGCAACCAGGGGCATGGCCACGTTATCGAATACAGTGCGGTTTTGCAGTAGGCGGTAGTCCTGGAAGATCATCCCCACTTCACGCCGGTGATATGGAATCTGACGGCTGCGCAGGCGCGATAGATTTCGTCCCGATACAACTACCTGGCCACTGGTGCAGCGCTCCAGCAGGCCGATGAGTTTGAGCAGGGTACTCTTGCCGGCGCCGGAATGGCCGGTGAGGAAAACCATCTCACCATGCTCGATGTGAAGATTTATATTGCTTAGACCCTCGGAACCACCGGGATAGCGTTTGATGACGTTATCGAAATGAATCATCTTCTGTTATAGATTTGGCCAAATGGTCGAAAAAAGTTAACTAAATACACCCTGATTTAACTCTTTTTCGTCATCCCGGCATAGGCCTGGATCCAGGAAAAACACACACATAGATTCCGGCCTATGCCGGAATGACGGGTTAATCAGACTCTCTTTTGTTCATATGGCAAGCTAGTGTCCATTAAATGGAGATCACTAGCAATAGACTATGTCTCAAACAGGGCATCTACAAACTCTTTCGCATCGAAGTGCCTTAAATCTTCAATGGCCTCGCCCACACCGATGAAGCGGATCGGTATCTTGAGCTTGTCAGCAATAGCGAACAGGATGCCCCCCTTGGCGGTTCCATCCATCTTGGTTAGGGTGATCCCGGTTACCCCTACTGCCTCATTAAACTGCTGGGCCTGATTCAATGCGTTCTGGCCTGTGGTGGCATCCACCACCAGCATCACCTCGTGGGGTGCATCCGGGTCTATCTTCTTCATAACCCGGGCAATCTTGCTGAGTTCATCCATTAGATTGGTCTTGGTGTGGAGACGCCCCGCTGTGTCTGCAATGAGCACGTCGATGTTGCGTGCGGTTGCCGCCTGCAGGGCATCGAATATCACCGAGGCGGAATCGGCTCCGGTGTGCTGAGCTATCACCGGTATGTCGTTGCGTTCGCCCCAGGTCTGCAGCTGTTCCACCGCAGCGGCGCGAAAGGTGTCACCCGCCGCTAACATTACGCTCTGGCCATCCTGTTGCAGTCTTTTCGCCAGCTTGCCGATGGTGGTGGTTTTACCTGCGCCGTTTATGCCCACCATTAGAATAACCTGTGGGCGCCCCTCCCCAGAGCAGGCCACAGATTTGTCGCAATGCTCCAGGATCTGTCGCAACTCCTGTTTCAGGATGCTGTTCAGGACCGCCGGGTCAGACAGCTCTTTGCGCCTGACCTTGTCTGATATGTCGTTTATGATTCGGCTGGTGGCGTCTACCCCTACATCCGCCATCAGCATTAGGGTTTCAAGCTCTTCCAACAGATCCTGGTCGATCTCCTTCTGTCCCAGCAGAAGATTGGCTATTCCGTCGGACAGATTATGTCTGGTGCGGGATAGGCGTTTCTTGAGTTGAGAAATCAAGCCCTGGGTTTCTGTCTCTTCAGTGGTGGTAGAAGAGGCTGTTTTGCTTTTCTCTTTTTTTCCGAATCCAAACATATTACCTGTTACTCTGGAACCATTAACCTGTCTGTTGGTCTTTCATTTTCAAGTAGCTATAGATGCATGCTACATTGGATATCCTGGCTAGATCTGAAAATGCCACGGCGATATTTTCGCTTGTATCGCCCTTAAGTGCTAGCTGCTTTTAGAATTACTTTTTGTTGTAAGGAATTAAAATGAGATTAGCCTATCTATTACTCCTGTTTTTGACCCCGCCCACCTTTGCCGCAGATGAGCCTGCCGTAAATGGTGGGAAGGTCACAGAGTATAAGCTCGACAATGGCATGAAGGTGATTGTGAAAGAGGATCATCGCGCCCCCATCGCAGTTTCCCAGGTGTGGTACAAGGTTGGTTCCAGCTATGAGCCAAAAGGCATTACCGGCATCTCCCACCTGCTTGAGCACATGATGTTCAAGGGTACAAAGGAACACCCCGCGGGGGAGTTTTCCCGCATCATTGCGGCCAATGGCGGACGTGAGAACGCCTTCACCGGGCGCGATTACACCGCCTATTTTCAGACCATGTCGGCGGATCGCATGGAGATCTCCTTCAAGCTGGAGGCGGACAGGATGCGAAACCTGCTGCTGCCGGCAGAGGAGTTTAAGAAAGAGCTTGAGGTAGTAAAAGAGGAACGCCGCCTGCGCACTGAGGATAATCCCACCTCCCTGACGCGCGAGCAGTTCAATGCCGTCTCCTATCGCAATCTACCCTATGCCCACCCGGTGATCGGCTGGATGAACGACCTGGAAAACATGCAGGTGGAGGATCTGCGCGCCTGGTATCAGCAGTGGTATGCCCCCAACAACGCCACTCTGGTGGTGGTGGGTGATGTTAAGCCAGAGTGGGTGCTGGAGATGGCGAAAAAGTACTTTGGTCCGCTCCAGGCGGAGGCAATCTCGAAACTTAAACCCCTACGTGAACCTCCGCAACGTGGTGTGATTAGAACCAGCGTACGGGCCCCGGCCCGGCAACCCCATCTGATGCTGGGCTACAAGGCACCCGTATTAACAACGGCCAATGAAGAGTGGGAACCCTACGCCCTGGAGATGCTGGTTGCGATCCTGGATGGTGGCAACAGCTCCCGCATCAGCCAAAAGCTGATCAGGGGTAAGGAGATTGCGGTGTCTGCAGGTGCGGGATACAGCGCCTTCTCCAGGTATTCAGGCATGTTTAGCATGAGTGGCGTACCGGCAAAAGGACATACGGTGGCAGACCTGGAAAAGGCGCTACGGGCTGAGATCGACCTGCTCAAGAAAGAGCTGGTAAGCGCAGAGGAGCTGCAGCGGGTCCAGGCCCAGGTAGTAGCCAGTCAGATATATGAGCTGGACTCGGTGTTCTATCAGGCCATGCAGATAGGTACATTGGAGACTATAGGATTGGACTGGAGATTGGTCGATGCCTATCCAGAGAAAATGCGGGCCGTAACCGCCGAGCAGGTGCGTGCAGTGGCGCAAAAATATCTTACAGACGATAGATTGACCGTGGCGGTGTTAGATCCACTGCCCCTGGAGCAGGGTAAAAAGAGAGGCGCGGAATATGGGGGTCGTCATGCTAACTAATAACAACACTCTAATTCGAATACTGGCTCTGTCGCTCCTGGTGCTGGGTGTCAGCAGCGCTTGGTCTGGCCCGGTTATCCAGAATTGGCAGACCAAGAATGGTGCCTCTGTTCTGTTTGTATCCACCTCGGATCTGCCCATGGTGGATCTGCGAGTGGTGTTCGATGCAGGCAGCGCGCGTGACGCTGCCAAGCCAGGACTATCCCTGCTGACCAATGCCCTGCTCACCGATGGGGCGGGCAAATGGGATGCAGATCAGATAGCGCTGCGCATGGACTCTGTGGGGGCAGCTCTTGGAAGCGGTTCCAGGCGAGATATGGCATGGGTATCCCTGCGTACCCTGACGGAACAGAAGGCCTTTGATACCAGTGTCTCTACCCTGACTGAGATCATCAAGGCCCCGACCTTTCTTACCGATGCCCTGGAGCGCAATAGAAAGATGATGCTCGCTGGCCTGCAACGGGAAGAACAGTCGCCTGGTGCTGTAGCGAAGAAGCAGTTTATGCAGACGGTGTTTGGTTCCCACCCATATGCCATACATGGTGGTGGCACCAAAGAGTCCCTTGCCGTTATCACCAGAGATGATCTGGTTGCCTTTCATAAGCGCTATTATGTGGCCAAGAACGCCACCATATCCATCGTAGGGGCCTTGGACAGAAAACAGGCAGAGTCTCTGGCCGAGCGAATAATCTCTGGGATGCAGGCAGGAGAGGCAGCACCTGCACTGCCTCAGGTTGCTACTCTTAAGCAGGCGGAGGATAAGAGCATCCCATTCCCTTCCAGTCAGTCCCATATACTGTTGGGGCAGCCTGGGATGCACCGTGGTGACCCAGACTATTTTGCACTCTATGTGGGTAACCATATCCTAGGTGGGAGTGGTCTGGTCTCTCTACTGAGCGATGAGGTGCGGGAGAAGCGCGGTCTCTCCTATAGCGTCTACAGCTATTTCTCTCCCATGCGGGCGGATGGTCCGTTCATCATGGGTGCCCAGACCAAAAACGATCAGGCCAAGCTGGCACTGGATGTTATTAGAAAGACTCTTAATGACTATATTCAGCGAGGGCCGACGGAGCAAGAGCTGCTGGCGGCCAAACAGAATATTACCGGTGGCTTTCCTCTGAACATCGCCAGTAACGGCAAGATTGTGGAGTACATCTCTATGATTGGGTTCTATAAGTTGCCGTTGGATCATCTGGAAACATTCGTGGGTAAGGTGAATGCCATAACCAAAGAGCAGATTAAAGAGGCCTTCAAACGCCGGTTGCATCCAGATAGATTTGTCACTGTGGTTGTGGGTAACGGTAAAGGCTGATTAGTCAAGATGGGCAAAAATGGGAGGCAGGGCAACCAGGTCAGAATTATCGGTGGCGAGCATCGTGGTCGCAAGTTGAGCTTTCCCGATATCCCAGGGTTGCGCCCCACGGGAGATCGTATCCGCGAAACCCTGTTCAACTGGCTGCAACCAAGACTGCCAGGTGCCTCCTGTCTGGATCTCTTTGCCGGTAGTGGGGCCCTGGGGCTAGAGGCCTCCTCCCGTGGCGCTGGCAAGGTCTTGATGCTGGACAGTTCGCCTCAGGTAGTAGCTCAGCTGCGGCAAAATATCTCTCTGCTGAGGCTGGAACAGGCCGAGGTAGAGCAGGCTAACGCCATGGCCTGGTTGGAGAGACAGCCACAGCTGTTTGATATAGTGTTTCTTGATCCTCCATTTGCCGATAATCTGCTTCAGGAAGTATGCCAAAAGTTGGAGCAGGGTAACTGGCTTAAACCGGATGCTTTGATCTATCTGGAGATGGAGGCAACACCAGAAAGGCTTAAGCTGCCCATGACTTGGCAGATTATGAAGCAGAAGAGGGCGGGACAGGTGGAGTATTTGCTCTGCTCCAGAGGTTGAGTGCAGTGTGATGATTAGAAACTGCTCAACTGTACTATAATCAGCTCTGATTGTTCGTCTGTACAGTTTTTGACCTGTTTGGTTGCTAATTATCGATTATTTTAAGCCTAGGGGCCTATTAAGGGGTGTTTTCTGGACAATTTGGTTGACATCTTGAATTCAGACAATATTATCGGTCAATCTAAATGATATGACCATGATTACCGCTCTTTATCCAGGGACATTTGACCCAATAACAAACGGCCATAGTGACATTGTGGGACGGGCAGAGCTGTTGTTTGATAAGGTAATAGTCGCTGTTGCAGCAAACCCAGGGAAGAGCCCAGCATTTTCACTTGATGAGAGGGTCAGCCTGGCGCGAGAGGTGTTGTCCGGGAATGACCGGGTAGAGGTCATAGAGTTTGATAGTCTGCTGGTGGAGTTTGCCCGTAAGTGTGGGGCCAGCGTAATACTTCGTGGATTGCGCGCCGTGTCGGACTTTGAGTATGAGTTCCAGCTTGCTGGAATGAATAGGCGTTTGGCGCCGGATATTGAGACAGTTTTCCTTACGCCTGGCGAGCAATTCGCATATATTTCGTCTAGTCTTGTACGTGAGATTGCGACATTAGGTGGTGATGTATCGGATTTTGTCCATCCGGTGGTGATGAGTGCCCTGGCGGAGCGGGTACGCTGATTGCTAGGTTTTATATTTTTTTACGTGACTATGGGGTATGAACCCCAACTTTTCAGGAGTTGAAAAATGGCTTTAATGATTACTGACGAATGCATCAACTGCGATGTGTGTGTACCAGAGTGTCCTAACGATGCAATCAGCGAGGGTGATGAGATCTATGTGATTGATCCTGCTCTTTGCACCGAGTGTGTGGGTCACTTTGATGAGCCACAGTGTGTTGAGGTTTGCCCCGTTGACTGTATCCCCAAGGATCCAAATAACGAAGAGACAGAAGAAGAGCTGCAGGCCAAGTTCGAGAAACTTAACGGCTAACAGTGAACAGCATCTTCAATGCTGTTTATAAAAAGGCCCCTATATGGGGCCTTTTTATTTGTCTGATATCTGCCCATATCGGAATACCGCTCTCTGTCCAGGCAGGACCGGCCCCAAAGGCGGCAGCCATTGCCAGCGCCCACCCCCTGGCTACTGAGGCGGGGCATGAGATCCTGTCTCAGGGTGGAAATGCCTTTGATGCCGCGGTGGCAGTGAGTGCCGTGTTAGCGGTGGTGGAGCCATATAGTTCTGGCATCGGTGGAGGTGGTTTTTGGTTGTTGCATAGGGCCAGTGATGGTCTTGAGACCATGGTGGATGGGCGGGAGAAGGCACCCCTGGCCGCAACGGCGGATATGTATCTGGACAGTAAGGGGGAGCAGGTCAAGGGACTCTCTATCAACGGTCCTTTGTCCGCCGGTATTCCTGGTGAGCCAGCTGCCCTGGTGCATATTGCTGAGAGTTATGGTCGTTTGCCGTTGGCCAAGAGTTTAGCCCCTGCTATCCGTCTGGCCAGGGACGGTTTTGTTATCGATGAACACTACCGGCGCATGGTCAAATGGCGTCTGAACTCCCTTCAGAAATATCCCGCCGCCGCTCGAATCTTTCTCCATAAGAGTGCTATCCCCAATGCCGGTTTCAGGGTGAAACAACCTGAACTGGCCAAGACCCTGGAGGCGATCGCCCGTGGGGGGAAGGATGGCTTCTATGCCGGAACCGTAGCGGCAAATCTGGTCAGGGATGTACGGGATGCCGGTGGCATCTGGACCCTGGAGGATCTCAAACAGTATCGTGTGGTAGAGCGTAAACCGATCCGGGGCAGCTATCACGGTTTGAAGGTGATCAGCGCTGCGCCCCCATCATCCGGCGGCATAGTCTTGATGACCATGCTCAATATCCTCTCGCGCTATGATCTATCCAGTGGTGACAAGGTTGCACAGACCCATCTGCTGGTGGAGGCTATGCGCCGGGCCTATCGGGATCGCGCTAAGTATTTGGGGGATCCCGATTTCGTAGAGATGCCGCTGGAGCGTCTGATCCATCCTCTCTATGCCGATGGTCTGGCGCGGGATATCTCTCCCATTCGGGCAACCCCATCCCTGCCCCAGTCGCTGCAGAGCGATCCAGAAGAGGGCAGGGATACTACCCATTTCTCCATAATTGATGGTGCAGGCAATCGGGTTGCTGCAACCCTGAGTATCAACTACCCGTTTGGTTCGGGTTTTGTATCTCCCTCAACCGGTGTTCTGCTGAATGATGAGATGGATGACTTCTCTGCCCGTCCCGGTGTGCCTAACGTATACGGTCTGGTGGGGGGTACGGCCAATGCCATAGCGCCAGGTAAACGTATGCTCTCCAGTATGACCCCGACCTTTGTTGAGACACAGGATGGCGTGGCCATCCTGGGTACCCCGGGCGGTAGCCGTATCATCACCATGCTGCTGCTTGGGATACTGGAGCTGGCCGAAGGCAAGGACCCAACGGCCTGGGTTTCCAGGCCCAGGTTGCATCATCAATATCTGCCCGACCGCATCCAGTATGAACCTGGGGCCCTGAGCCAGGGTGAGGCGGAGCGGCTGGGGCAGATGGGCCACAAACTGCAACAGCTAAAACAGAGCTACGGAAATATGCAGGCGATCTATTGGAACCGCAAGACTGGTGAGTTAAAGGCGGCCAGTGATCCGCGTGGTATCGGTTCTGCAAAAGTACGCTAGACTTTTTATCTAACGTGGTCGGTGTCGAAATATAATTTTCGGCATAAACCCCAGCGTCCATGAGTTAATGATTCCGTAAAAGATTATTATTATCATGCTATTAGGTGATAACCTCCCGGTATGTTCCCATAACGATTTCTTGCTTATCCTGGGGCCGGTTTTTTGCGAAGATGGGGTGAGTGAATTAATGATAGGAGAGAGAATATGCAATTTAGTCCTTGCCGTGGAAAGGATTACTGTACCGAAGAGGGAACAAAGTGCGAGGGTTGTGGCCGTACCCATGAAGAGATTGCTGCTACCCGCGCCCTGATCGGCTCAATCGCTGACTATGCCATCAAGATGGGATATGAAAACCACGCCGAGTTTGCCTCTTTTATCGGAGACAAGGCGGCCAAGGTGGTCAAATACAGGCTGGAGAACCCCTAGCCGCCGGATGAGTTTATTCTTTCGGTAATCATTCAAGGAGCAGGCAGATGAAAACAGCACCGCGTCAGATTGTAACCCCACACCCTAAGATGTCCCTCGACATACCTGAGGGTATGGCGCCGGTGGAGTTCTTTAACAGCCCCTGCAACTTGAAGAACCTGGCGGAGGAGAATGGGCTGTTCCGCACTCCGGAAAACCTGCTCATGTATCGCAAGATCATCGGGCATAGCACAGAGTTTGATACCTCTATCATCCTGGATACCTCAAGACGCATACTTGATCCCCTGGGTCGACCGGTGCGGCGTGATGACATGACCCGCGATCAGAAGAAGGTCTGGAACCGAATGACCCAGCTCCTCTGTGACTACATGTTTGAGACCTATCCTGATCCGGAGAAGCATCTGATTCTATGTGGGGAGGCCAGCCTTGATTCAACCTGGCCGTTGAACAAGCCAGGTGTTCCCAGTATTCGCATGATACACAACCACTTTATGGTGTTCCCCATGAAGGATCTGATAGGTGCTGAGCATGCAAACCCCAATGATCCAAACCTTACCGATAGTGGACACCATAGTCTGTTTCTGCGTCATCTGAGTGATGTCTATCACGAATTTCTCGAGGTGCTGGATCTACAGATTCTCTCTCCCATGGCGGCAGATGAAACCAGCCTGAAACTCACTGGATACCCTCAGGGCCTTCCAAGCTGGGAGGTGATCGGTGGGGCGGAGAAGCTGCAGGACCAGTACTTCTGGTATGAGTATGAACAGGTGCTGCTGGGCTTTATGGATTTTTATCGTACCTTCTTTTCCATGGTGGCCACGGGTGATCCGAAGGTGCCGGAAAACGCAAACTTTCCAGCGCAGATCGCAGATGTTCTACTGGGCAATAATCAGTTTCAGCGGGTGGCGCGGGATCTGCGGGAGCAGGTTATTCAAGACCCGAAGTTTGCTAATGATATCCGCTGGCGTCCGGCCTATAAACAGATTCTCTACCGAGACGACAGGGGACGCCTGGTGGTAACCATCTCTCAGAATTCTGTAGGAAACGCCATTACTGAACTGCTTGGCATTGTAGTGAAACGGGTTCAGGACTCAGAGCAATATGCCAAGGTGGAGCCTGCACTAATCAAGCGGTTACTGGCTGCACGTGAACGTCTGATTGAAGCCAATCTGGGAGAGCCAATCTCGGCCCCATCCTGGAGGGATGGTAAGTACACTCCTTGACTATTTGCCTATCCTGCTTTAGAAAGTTATTGAATGGTCAGGTATAGCTTGCAGAAACACTAAGTGTTGCTCCCGGAAAACTGTAAAAAAGCCCCAGCGTGCATTGATTACCAGGCTTATGTTTTTGCTGTTCCGCAGGATCTGGAAGCCTCTATTTATCAACAACTTCAAACGGAATTGATCGGTATGGGCAGGCTGCGCCATGAGATGCTGGGCGTGAGCTATGTGGACGCAGAATGGGGGTTGCTGGTGATACCTCCCATGGGGTATGACCAGATGAAAGTAAACTTCTTTCATCACATAACAATAAAAAAAGTTGAGCAGATTCTAAATGAGATTGCGGAACTGCTGAAAAAACCGGGCAACCCGGAATAATAAAGTAACAATGAGGAGAGATGCATGCATAACCAGTCGCAGGACTTCTGGACTATCACGCCTATGGCTCTTACCGAGCTTATAAATAAAAAGCGTGGTGATTTGAATAAGACTCAAATCGATCATGGATCGATGAAGACCCACTTGATACTGAAAGCAAGTGTTGCTCATCCAGGGGTTTTCGATTTTGAATCCTCAGAACTAAAGCTAGACGCGGATAAGATCGCTATTCTCCAGGAGTTGATAAATGCCCAGTTTGGCATCTATATAGAGAAACTCTCGCGTCACTGTGAATTTCATCCAGCAAAGAAAGCAGAAAAAAAACCTTTGCGACAATCTGCGCCAGAAAGTAGCCATAATAAACCGCAGGGTAAGGGACTTATGTCGAAATTTGGTCGGATGTTTGAGCGATAACAAAACAGCGAAGTATGGAGATGCATGAAAAAAATAATTCGGCAATACGGCCACAGTTTTATCGGTGGCATAAATAGGGTATTTCACTGCAATCATTACAACGCATATCTGCAGATGGCGGTGTTGCTGTCTGAAGGTTTGCCTGGATGCAATCCACGCAAACTGCTCGCTGAAGCGGTTGTTCCGCTGGTAAAGAAACTAATAGCCCAGGGTTACACTACTAAAGATCTGACCGATGAGTTTTCCTTTTGTGGATTTGGAAAACTGCGTTCAACTGATGATGATAACTGGGTGACCCCAACCTCACACTATGGCCAGGCGGCCCTGACCCATAGCAGAAGAGAACCAAGCTGTTTCTTTACCGCTGGATTTATCTCTGGCATCAACGATCGAGTAATGGAAGAGACCCTATGTAAGCAAAAGGGTTCACCAGTGGATTGGTTCAAGTCCAGGGGTGAAATGTATCCTGTGGAGGACTACTGTCGCTATGAGGCTCAGTATACCGATGTTCCTCCGCGCTTCGGATTCACTGGCTGCGGAAAATTTGAAACAGCAGTTAATGAAAAGGAGATTGTTGAAGCGGTGTCAGGCTTGCCGCTTTTTGGTAAAAGCGGTGTAGATGATACTGGATTGATAGATGCCTTCGGCGTGGTTCTCACCAATCATTTTGCTGATTACTACAACTTTGTCTCCTATGAGACCTACCGTGGCATGATCAATGGAGGTATGCCCAAGGATCACATCAAGGATGTATTTGTGCAGGGCGGGCATATCTGTGCCTTCAACACCTTCGGTGGCATTATGTCGAGTCCTGAGTGGTATCAACTGGTCGCGCCAAAGTGTAGAGATGATGCAGACTGGATTCACGGTATGGTGGCTGTGATCAACGCCCTTGGCTGGGGTGTCTGGCGTGTTGAAAAGATTGATCCGGGGAAAGAGTTGGTGATGCGAATCTATAACTCCTACGAAGGTGTTGGTTATCGTCGCATCTACAATCAGAGTGATGAAGTACAACTATCATTTCTGAATATGGGCGCAGTGCAGGGGTTAGCGCATCTTCTTTGGAAGATAGATATCAGAGAGAAACCGACACTGGATCATAACTTTTACTCCGATGTCTTCAACAATCCGGAAGGTAGTTTTGATGTAACACAGACCCATGCTATCGCCGCCGGACATGAGTATGACCGCATTGTGGCGACACGTAGTAGCGGTTAGCCAGGCAATGTGGTTAGGCTTTCTGTCTCCATCATGTGGCGTTGGGTTTGAGTCAGTGCGGCAATCTGTTGCGCATAGCCCCATACAGCCAGGTTCCGTGCAACGCTCCCAGCAAGATTACAACCGCCCCCAGGGAGCCTGCACCTGCTAATGCGAAAATAGGGCCAGGACACAAACCAACAATTCCCCAGCCCAGGCCGAAGATAAATCCACCAATAGGGAAGCGCACGTTACCCTCAGCTTTTTGGTGAATGGTGATGATGCTTCCTTCCAGAGATTTTACTGAGGTGAAGCGTTGTAACAACATGGTGCCGACAAAGGCGGTTATAACGGCGGTGATTATTATCCCGTACATCTGAAATGATTGGAAATGGAACATTTCCATAATGCGATACCATGATGCGGCCTCAGACTTCATCAGGGCAAAGCCGAATATAATCCCTGCAAGTATATATGGTAGTTGTCTCATAGCCTTAACCCTGTACCAATAACGGAGTGATGAAATGTGCCGCAATAATGCCGCCAGCAAAGATACCTAGTACCGCCTTCAAAGACTTCAATTGGAGAGTGGCCAGACCAGTGATGGCGTGACCCGAGGTGCAGCCTGAGGCATAGCGAGTCCCAAAGCCGATCAATATCCCACTGACTGACAGGATCAGGATATTGAGCGGCGTTAGATCATATAGTTCAGATGGGTAAAATTCGCTTGCCTGTTTTACTCCCCAGCTTGTGATCATCTCCTGGGTAGCGCTGGAGATCTCGATGGGACCTGGGTGCTGGAAAACATCTACTGCCAGGAAGCCGCCAATAGCAACCCCGATAACAAAAGATATGCACCAACCAAACTGCTTCCAGTCATATTGAAAGAAACTTACATTGACCTGCCTGGGCTGGGTCATGGCACAAATATGCTCTAGATTTTGTGACACGCCAAAGGACTTGCTGCCGATAAGCAACATCAACGGCACCATCGATCCGATAATCGGGCCGGAAACATACCATGGCCATGGGCTGCTTAGCCAAACATATAACTGTTCCATTACATCTCCTAATTAATGAAGCCAACCTAAATACGGCTCTTTTTCTCAGAGCGAATACCAAGCCAAATAACCATTTCTGAATGAGATGGTTGTTATTATGCGGTTATATGGATTGGAAGCGACTAAGCGTTTGCGGGTTTTGGCGCATGTCGCTGGTTAGGGTCGGTTTTTCTATAATACATCTAGGGCGAACCAAACTTCTACCAGGGCGTATTCTATGGGGAGATCTTACTGGCGACAAGATGATTAGCAGTGGATGATTGTATGGGTAGATAGATAGAGTTTTTATCAAAATGGTTCTTTATGCCGCCCATTCGCTTCCGGTTAGTTTTGGCAGTGGCTGCAGAAAAAGGCAGAGCGCTGACCAATTCGCTCCTTTTTTATCCCCTTGCCACAACTAGGGCATGGCTCTCCTTCTTTCCCGTAGACCTGTAACTTCTGGGCAAAGTACCCAGGTTGTCCATCGCCATGCTGGAAGTCTCTGAGGGTGGTGCCGCCCTGTTTGATTGCGGCTTTCAGAACAGTTTTTATATGGCCTGCGAGGGTTTTATACTCCTCTGATGAAACCTTGTTGCAGGGGCGTTTGGGATGTATGCCGCTCATGAAAAGTGCCTCATTGGCGTAGATATTACCGACACCTACCACCACCTTTCCATCCATAATGAAGTTCTTTACCGGGGTCTTGCGCTTCTGGGCCAACTGGTGCAGCTGTTTTCCGTTGAACTCACGACTCAGGGGCTCTGGTCCAAGATGATTCAGCAGTTTATGTTGCAGAGGATCATCCCTGGTCCATAGTACGGCACCAAATCTGCGTGGATCCCGCAGGCGCAGGCAGATTCTGGCGAAGACCAGGTCGAAGTGGTCATGTTTTTCCGGCTCGCTGCCACGAGAGACGATGCGCAGACTGCCAGACATGCCCAGATGGATAATTAGGGTGCCGTGCCCGAAGCGAAGTAACAGGTACTTTGCACGCCGCTCCACGCTCCTTACCTTGTGTCCGGAGATGATGGTTTGCAGTCGTGGTGGGATAGGCCAGCGCAGTTGCCGTTGCCGCACAGCTACACAGCAGACCTTTTGGCCCTCTATATGGGGGGCAATTCCGCGTTTGGTAGTTTCAACTTCTGGTAGCTCAGGCATTCTGGTTCTAGTTTTCTGGTACCAGCCGGTCCATCAGCAAAGATCTAATTACAAAGTGACAGGAGGTTCCAATATCCTTGCTAATCAGAGAGTTACCAGTTTCCATCCTGCTTGTTGTAAAGCTTTCTGGTACTACCAATCCTGCTGTACGTTCAATAGTAACAAAATAGCTGTGAAATGACATTGAAGTCAATGGGGGGTGGTGTCTGTCGCAGAGATGAAAAAGTGTGGCTCAGCCTTTAGCAGGTGTGCAAAACGATCATTGGTCAGGTGAATTAAATTCCCTGTCAGCAGGTAGCGGCGTTGATTCATGGGGTGCAGTGTTCCCACCTCAATGCGGGTTTGATTCAGAGTCAGAACCGCATGTGGTGGGTTCAGACCAAACTCTGTCAGATCCTGTGGCACCTTGAAGCTACGGATGCTCCTGGTCTGGGTGATTTGAAGCAGGTTCTCTATTATGGCGTCATTGGCCTTTGCCCTGGATGGTTGGGTCATCATCCAGCCGTCTGCTTTACGCTCCAGCCGAAGGGTATGGCCACTGCTGTTCTCAATCACAATCAGGTTTATCTGCTCCGGCGTTAGGGCGGTGAGTGGGATCTTCTGCTCTTTGTTCTGTTGTTCGGTGCTGATCCATACCAGGCCAGCCAACAATAGTGCCAGGAGCAGTAGAGACGCGTTTACTAGGAGGAGGCGTTGCATATTAGCCTGAATATAGCATGGAGGTGTTCATAGACGCCTGCGGCCCCACCAGACGATAGCCCCGGCTGAGATAAACAGCAGTGGTATTAGCAGCAGAAAGCCAAGACCGATAACGGAGCTGGCGGTGGTGGATAGATCCAGTCTTACATCTGGTGCGGTCCTTGCTGGTATGTCCAGCAGCTTTAAGTCACTGCTTAGCCAGCGTATCAGATTCAGCCCCAGATCCAGGTTGCCCCCATTGCCCAGGTAGCTGTTGGATAGAAAGTCACCATCACCTATCACCATTACAATCTGGTTGGCCTGCTTCTGCTTGCGGGTGAAGGCTATACCAATATTCAATGGGCCGGCGATCTCTCCCTGTTCCTGATTGCGGGATATCTCTCCTTTGATCGGTCCGGTCTCATTCCAGGAGCCGGCAAGGGTGCTCAGTAGGGGGGTGGATTCCCAACCGGTTTCGCCTACGGCTATCACTGCTGCAGAGTGGGGGAAAAGGGTAACCAGATTAAAGTTGGCTGTGGCCTGGTGCCTTGGATAGTTAGTTACCAACGCCATGGTTGGATCCTTTAGGCGATAGGAGGCAGCGTTCGCATCTACGATGACGCCCGGCAGGATTTTGAGGCCAAGCTCCTGTTTTAGTCTGCCAAGTCCATAATCTGTTTCAGAGTCAAGCAGCCACAGCAGATTCCCTCCAGACTCAATGTAGCTGATGATCTTGTCTACCTCCTGTTCCAGATAGCTTACCCTGGGGCTAGCAATTATCAGCAGAGATAGGTTTTGGGGAATCTCAGCTACGGCTGATAGATTCAGGTTGCGTAGATTATAACCCTTACGCTTAAGCTCATCCCCAAATCCCCCAAGATCGTGGTTGGCGCGGCCATCGACACTCCTTTCACCATGGCCCTCGATTACGCCGATCCAGCGCTCCCCGCTCTGCATCAGATTCTGGATGGTGTTGCTCAAGGCCTCTTCACTTATGGTTCTGAGATTCTCTGCTCTTCCCTGGTACTCCAGACGCAGCTCACCCATCGCCTTAATACCCAGCTGTCGAACCAGTTCCGGTTCCCGGTCTGGATTCACAAATTTGAAGCGGATGTCGGGGCGATAGCGCTTATAACGATCCATAATCTCACTGATGTGACTTCGTAGCTCAGGGGCTTCTGGGGCGAAGGAGGTTATATGCAGAGGACCTTCCAGGCGTGACAGCACCGTTTGGCTGGTTTTTGACAGGCTATTGCGTCCCCCGACCGATAGATCCCACACCAGGAAGTGGTGGCTGCTCAGCCAGCCTGCAAGCCCCACGATCACCAGCAGCAGAATATAGAACAGCAGGCTGTTTAGGTTGGTAAGCAGTCTCTTAGGCAGCTTCATCTGTCAATTCCCTTTGCGACGGCTATCCAGTCGTTTGATACTCAGAGCCAGAAAACTTGCTGTTAGCAGCAGGAAGTAGATTATATCTGCGCTGTTTATCAACCCGGATAGCATCTTATGAAGATGGCTGATTGGTGATATCCAGGCGAACAGGGCGCTGCCTTCCTCCCCGGCACCAGATGCCATGTTGATTAGCCAGAGAAAAAGCAACAGGCCGTAGGTTCCGGTGGCGGCAACGGTTGGGCTCGAGGTTATACTGGAGAAAAACAGGCCGATGGCGGCAAAGCTGGCCAAGGCTAGGCCAAGTCCCAGTAGTCCGGAGAACAATTTACCCAGATCCAGAGTTCCTCCAAGCAACAGGGATAGGGGCAGCGCGGCGGTGAGTATCAGAATGATCATTAAAAATATGAGCAGGGCCAGGTATTTCCCCAAAACAATGCTGGTCTTGGTAATGGGTGCCGATGATAGCAGGGTGTAGGTGCCGTTTCTGAATTCATCGCTGAGTAGTCGCATACTCATCAATGGGATCAGGAGCATAATTATAAGTGCAGCACTGCTCAGTAGTGGGGTTGCCACCAGGTCGGTAACTCCGGGAGATGAGGCCAGCTTGGCTAGACGGGGCTGTATCTGCATGAACTCATCCATCTGGATCAGGAATATCCAGGCCAGGATGAACTGCACTACCGCCAACAGGGTCCAGGCCAGTGGTGACAGGAACATGCTGCGTAGCTCACGAACAATGATGGCTCTCATGCTTAGCCCCCATCAACCATCGTGAGTTTGGTAAATATCTGCTCCAGAGAGTTACTCTCTGGCCTCAACTCTATTAGCCCCCAACCACTGTTGACCATCTTCTCCGAAACGGAGGCGATGCCGGTATCCGTACCCAGTTGTACGCGGATATACCCTTCCTTCATCCTGCTTGCATCTATTATCCCATCTATACCTCGCAAAATATCCAGTTCGGGGGGGCGCTCCAGTCGAACCAGCAGAGTAGAAGGAGAGGCTGTGCCTATATTGTTGATGTCGTCGCTAAAGACGATGCGGCCCTTATTCAGTATCAGTACCCTACTGCAGATGGACTGCACCTCAGGCAATATATGGGTCGAGAGTATTACTCCATGCTCATCACCCAGTTCTCTGATTAGGTTACGTATCTCTATTATCTGGTTTGGATCAAGTCCACTGGTAGGTTCATCCAGGATGATAATGGAAGGGGTGTGTACTATGGCTTGGGCTATTCCAACTCTTTGTTGATAACCCTTGGACAGATTGGCTATCAGACGTTTTTCCATATCCTTAAGCCCGCATTTTTCCATGCTCTCAGAGATGGCATGGGGAATAGTCTGTTTTGCTATGCCATGCAGTCTGGCACAGAAACCAAGATATTCTGCAACAGTCATGTTGTGGTACAGGGGTGGTTGTTCCGGCAGATATCCGAGTGCGCTCTTGGCCTGTTGTGGTTTTTTGTGCAGGTCGATACCGTTTAGTTTGACTGATCCGCTGATGGGTATGATGTTGCCACTTATGATTTCCATGCTAGTGGTCTTGCCAGCGCCGTTGGGACCAAGTAGTCCCAATATCTCACCACGCCCCAGTTCCAGTGACAGATCCTGAATAGCGTGGAAAGATCCGTAGTGGTGATTGATTTTGTCTGCTGTTATTAGGCTGTCCATTTCGGATTAGGATAACATGTCTATTTTGTTGTTAGCTATCTTCGCCGAATCGATCTTTTATTAGCTCTTCCAGAGCCGCTATTGCCTCCTCTTCATCGTCTCCGTCCGCCCTAACCGTTATAGTTGTGCCCTGAGCTGCTGCAAGCATCATGACACCCATAATACTCTTGCCGTTTACCTCCTGGTTGTTGCGGCTTAAGTGGATGTTGCTGGTGAAGTTGTTGGCGCAGGTTACAAACTTGGCTGCAGCGCGGGCATGCAGTCCAAGCTTGTTAATAATGTCTATCTGTTTATTAATCATTAATTATTGTTCGGCCCTATTTTGGTTTGCATTCTAAAATACTTTTTCTGCCGCCAGTTATTGCACTATCAGTTATGCCAGCTAGATCAAGGTGAGCATAATTGAATATCCTCACCAGCATAGGAAGATTGATACCAGCCACTACGTTTATCTTGCCTTCGTGACACATAGCAGTAGCGATATTGCCTGGAGTGGACCCATACATATCAGCTAGCACCAATACTCCATCTCCACTATCCAATGTTTCAATTAGCGTGGAAGCCTTTGCTTTGATCTGTACCGGGTTGCCGTCATAAGGGACGTCTATGGTTTCTACGTTCAGTGGGCATTGGCCAAATATTGTCGATGCGGTCTCTAGTAGATCTTTGCCAGTACTGTTGTGGGTTATGATTAATAGTCCAACGCTCATGATAGTTCCCGGTGGCGGGTGATGGTGTCACGCCCTTTTTGTCGAAAGTGCGAAGAGATCTGCTCAACTATATAGACCGACCGGTGTTGTCCGCCAGTGCAGCCGATGGCTACGGTTAGGTAGTTGCGTCCATCTGCCTCGAAGATTGGTATCCAGCGTTCAAAAAAAGAGATTATGTCACTCTTAAGCTGCTCCACCCGAACATCCCCTTTTAAAAAGTCCGCTACCTCCTGGTCAAGACCAGTTAGGGCGCGCAACTCCTTTTCCCAGTGCGGGTTTGGAAGACAGCGAACATCATATACAAAATCAACATCTCTCGGCACTCCATGCTTGTAGCCGAAGGATTGGAATTGTACCGATATCTTACGTGGCTTGCGTTCATCCATGTAGCCGCGTATCAGATCTCGCAGTTCGTGTTGATTGGTTCTGCTGGTGTCTATACGCAGGTCTGCTTCGCTCAGGTATGGCTCCAGAATCTCTCTCTCCAACTGTATAGCGTCAGAAAGAGAGCGATTTTCGTCTGACAGTGGGTGCTTGCGCCTGGTTTCACTGAATCTCCTTAGTAGGACATCATCCTGGGCCTCAAGGAATACCATCTGGCTGTGAACGCCATATTCGCGTATATCTTTGACCAGTTTTGGCAGCCGGTGCAGATCGCTAGTCTGATTGCGGGCGTCAATGCTGACTGCCATTTTGTTGTAGGTGGATTCTGGTTTCTCTTTGAGTTCCTTGGCCATTGCCTCAAGTAGGTACATCGGCAGATTGTCGATGCAGTAGTAACCAAGGTCTTCCAGGGTGTGCAGAGCAACGCTCTTGCCAGATCCTGAAAGCCCAGAAACTATTACTAACTTGATTTTAGTATCAGCGCACATGGTTAGGTCTATTGTGTTGGCTCTTCTTAAATTGCTCTGTACAGCGCATTGAAGAAGATGTGGATGTTAGCTGTTACTTTTGACCTGTTCAATAGCCTTTCGTTGCCTTTCCACAAAGTCGTCCCCCGCGTTATAGCCATGCAGTTTTTGTGTGTATTGCCTCACCGCTGCCTCAACAAGTATGGCAATCTCCTTGCCAGGCGCAACGGGGATGGTTACCTCTGGCAGCTTGAGGCCAAGTAGCGGATATTTTGAAAAGCTCCCATAAAGACGATCAATGTTGTTTATCTCATGGGTTTTCATGCGTTTTAGGCGTATAACCAGTGAGAGATATTTGTCTTGCTTGATAGCGCTATCACCGAACATGGTCCTGATATTTAACAGTCCCAGGCCTCTTATTTCCAGGAAGTCCTGGAGTAGGGGCGGGCAATTTCCGCTGATGACATCCGGGGCAATTCTGGCAAATTCTGGTGTGTCGTCCGCCACCAGCATATGGCCGCGGTTTATCAGCTCTAGCGCCAGTTCGCTTTTACCGACTGCTGAGTCTCCGGTAATAAGTACGCCAACTCCAAAGACCGCCATAAACACACCGTGAACAACAGTGCGTTCAGCCATTATGTGTGTCAGGTGGTACTGCAGGGAGTTTTGTAACAGATTATCATTATGCGGTGATTTCAAAAGGGGGATGCTGCTTTCGTTTGCGGCTGCAATAATATCTTCCCCCGCCTTGGCGCCTGTCGCGACGATCACCATCGCAGGTTGCATCTGGAACAGTTTATCTATGGTTTTTTGTCTCTTTTGTGGAGACATGTTGTCGAAAGCGGCCTGTTCAGCAGGCCCTATAATCTGGATTCGGTAGGGATGTATTAGGTTCATGAGGCCAGCGGACCCATGTTGTTCCGCCTCAGGAAAATCACCCCTGAGGCTCTTCCCCTGTCCATCTCTACCGGCTAGCCACTTTAATCCAAGCGTATCCTGTAGGATGGAGACGAGATAGCCTGTGGTGACATCCGTCATGGATTATCTATATTTTTCCAGAGATCGATATGGTGCATGACATCTTCCGGCAATGTGGCCTGACGCAACTTTTCGCAGAATTCAGCATTACTGAACATTGATGCCAAATTTGCGAGGAGCTGTAGATGCTCTTTGGTTGCGGATTCCGGAACCAGTAAACCGAAGATTAGATCTACCGGCTGATTATCTATAGCGTCGAAATCTACGCTGGTCCCAAGCTGAATGAAAGCCCCGTATGCCTTTTCAATACCGCTTACCCTGGCATGGGGCAGGGCGATTCCATGCCCAAGCCCGGTGCTGCCAAGGCGCTCGCGCTCCAGTAGCTTATCAAATGTATCATTAGGGCTAAGCTCTGGTGTTGATTGGGCAAGCAATTCACCCAAGCTCTGGAGCGCTCGCTTCTTGCTGGTCGCTAAGTTTCCGACGCTTATGCGATCTGTGTTGATGAAGTCTTCAGTAAACACTTTTTAGTACCAATACATTAAACGTCTATTTAGACATCTGCCTGTTCTAGACCCTTTATTCCAGTCCCGTTTCTGTGACTGGTACTTTTCTCTTTGTATTTTTTCACCTGCCGGTCCAGTTTATCTACCAGCCCGTCAATTGCAGCATACATGTCTTCCTGAGTCGAGTCGGCAAACACATCTGCACCGTTTAAATGTAGCGTAGCTTCTGCTTTCTGGCGAAGTTTTTCTACACTTAGAATGACATGGACATTGGTTACTTGGTCAAAATGGCGTTCTAGACGCTCAAATTTTGTATCAACGTACTCTCTGAGGGCTTTTGTAATATCAATGTGGTGACCGGTCAGACTAATCTGCATGGCTTACTCCTTGGTTCATAGCGTCTATACTAGACGCTTTCTTTCGTTTGATGGCGGTATGGCCATCGCTTCTCGATATTTGGCAACTGTTCTACGGGCTATATTAATGCCCTGTTCTCCCAGAATGCCAGCTATCTTGTTGTCGCTTAAAGGTTTATTCGGTTTCTCGGCGGTTATCAGTTTCTTGATGAGAGCCCTGATCGCAGTGGCCGAGCACTCTCCACCGCTACTGGTGCCTACGTGGCTGGAGAAGAAGTATTTGAACTCCAGGGTCCCTCTGGGTGTATGCATATATTTGTTCGTGGTGACCCTGGAAATGGTAGACTCATGCATCTCTACCGCCTCGGCAATATCCCTAAGTACCAGTGGTCGCATTGCTTCCTCTCCATAGTCAAAAAAGCCTCTTTGAAACTCTACAATTTTGGTGGCGACTTTTAGCAGGGTTTCGTTTCTACTTACCAGACTTTTTATGAACCAGCGAGCTTCTTGCAGGTGATTCTTCAGATAGTTGTTGTCGTCGCTCTGGTCAGCACGCTTGATCAGATTGGCGTATTCCGCATTTACCCTTAACCTGGGGGTGGTGCTTGGGTTGAGTTCGACCAGCCATTGCCCCTTTTTTCTGGTTACGAATACGTCTGGGATTACATACCTCGGTTCGGCCTCGGCGATGGAGGTGCCTGGATGTGGGTTGAGAGAGCGTATCAGATTGGTTATCTGTTTTAGTTCTTCGTCGTTAATCTTGAGACGGCGTTTTATCTGATTATGGTCCTGGCGGGCCAAAAAATCGAAGTGATTATCAACTAGCTCAATGGCCTCATTTAGCCATGGGGTATCACTTTTCAGCTGATGTAGCTGCAACAGGAGACACTCTTTGGGGTTTCTGGCCGCAACGCCTGGTGGGTCATATTGCTGAACTCTATGCAGTACCGCCTCAACTTCATCGAGCTGAATATCTTCATGGGCTACAGCCATGAGGATGTCTTCCAATTCACAGGTCAGATAGCCGTCATCACTAATGCTGTCGATTATAGTGGTGGCAATCGCATGATCGGTTTCACTAAATGGGGTGAGCTGCATCTGCCAGGTAAGATGATCATGTAGGGTTTGGCTATTGCTGCATTGTGTCAGGTAGTCAGCATTGCTGCTCTCTTTTATTTGGCTGGAGCCGGATGATGGCGGCGTAGCACTGTCGTAGATATCATCCCAGGCACTGTCAACGGGCAACTCATCAGGTAGGTCGTTTGACTCCGGGTTAAGCTCATTTTCGTTGTTGCCGATGTCTGTTTTTGTCTCTTCATCGGCCTCTCCTCGACTGATGCTGTCGGCCATATGCTCCTTGCCTGCTGCATCCTCTTCTGTTTCCAGCATCAGGTTAGAATCCAGGGCCTCCTGGATTTCCTGCTGCAGGTCGAGTGTGGAGAGCTGCAACAGGCGGATAGCCTGTTGCAGTTGGGGTGTCATTGTTAGATGTTGCCCAAGGCGAAGCTGTAGTGTCTGCTTCATGTAGTGTTGCTACGGAAAAAATTGGTACACATTTTGTATGTTCTCACACCTACATTCTAGTAAAAACTACGTCTTAGGTGCAGGGGCAAGAGAGAATTTTATTTCGATTTTGGCTGATGCTGGTCAATAATTCGGTGGATTTTTGTTTGTTTCTGTTTGTCTGTATTTGAGCTAAATTGTTGATGATTGCCTAATAATTGATTAATTTAGCGGATAAGTGGAGTAAATGCACTAAATATTAGCGATAATTTGGCGTAATCAGTGCATAAAACCCATAACTACCGGCTAGAGGCTGAAGCTCTTGCCCAGATATACCAGACGCACCTCTTCGTTATCCAGGATCGCATTAGGGTCACCTTCGGCAATGATTTTACCCTCATTGATGATATAGGCCCGGTCACATATACCAAGGGTTTCCCGTACATTATGGTCAGTAATAAGTATGCCGATGCCTCTGTTGGCAAGGGCTTTTATTATCTTCTGTATATCCACCACCGATATCGGGTCGACCCCGGCAAAAGGCTCATCCAGCAGGATAAACCTGGGGTTAACGGCTAGGGCGCGGGCTATCTCCAGGCGTCTGCGTTCACCACCAGAGAGGCCCATTGCAATGTTCTCCCGTAGATGACTTAGGTTAAAGTCCTGTAGTAACTGATCGCAGATCTCTTCCCGCTGCTCTTTTGATAGCTCCGGGTTAGTCTCAAGTATGGCTAGGATATTGTCATGCACATTCAGCTTGCGAAAAACAGATGGCTCCTGGGCCAGATAGCTCAGCCCTCGTTGAGCGCGATGGTGCATAGAGAGTTGAGAGATATTTTCGTCTCCCATATATATCGATCCATGTTCCACCGGTATTAGGCCTGCGATCATATAGAAGCTGGTGGTTTTGCCTGCGCCGTTGGGTCCAAGCAGACCTACCACCTCTCCATTTAATACCTCAAGGGAGACTCCTTTAACAACGGAGCGGCTACGATAGTGTTTTTCTAAGTCGAGGGCGGCTAGACGAGTCATTGGCTATCTTTTTTTGATTTGATGGTTACACGAACCCGTTGTTTACCCTTGGCGCTGGTGCCGCCCTTAATCATGGATTTTTTACGGTCATAGGCGATACGATCACTCTTGAAGGTGTCTTTGTCCTGGGTGAGTACGGCATTTCCGATGAGATATAGCATATCGCTGTCAACATCATACTCCATGCGTGAACTACGTCCCTTAACTGGCTTCTTGCCATTCTGTGATTTTTGGGTGATTCGAACCGGTCTACCTACAGCCTTTATCTGGTCTGATTTGGTCTCATGCTGTATTACGGTTACTTTGTCTGCGTCTATGCGGATACTGCCTTGGATAAGAACCACATTGCCCTTGTATATGCTTTTACCGCTTCCTTCATCAATCTCCACGCTGTCAGCTTCAACCTCAATAGGCTTGCTTACATCACTCTCCAGGGCCATGGCTACTAAGGGGGAACAGGCCAGAAGCAGGGTTGCTAATAGTGCTTTTAATATCTTATTAGTTGACCTCATATTTTCCTCTTACTTTCGCGGGAAATTTAATCCGCATGGGCGTGGTTAGCCAGGCCTGCATCCCTTTTGATTTAATCCAATTATCAGGAGTGGTAATGGTAATCGACTCCTCGGTCTCAGCATAGTTCTGTTTTGGCTGTACTCTTAGATTACGCGTAACTACATGTACCGGGTTGGAATCAGCTGTCTTTGGCCGGTCCATGGTTACCTTACCCTGGAGCAGTAGTAGTTCTCCATCACCAGAGAGCCAGCCATCCTCAGATTGAATCTTCCACTTTGGAACGCTTGCCTCAAATATGGTTATGTGTGGCTCATCCAGTTCCGTGGTGTCATCATCCGGATAGTGGATCATGCGTTTAGCGCTGAGTCTCTTATTTGGCTTGCCATCTTCCCCCATCAGCGTAGTGGTGAAGTTTTTAAGGTAGTAATCCATCTTATGCTCTTCAGAGGCGCTCCTGGGCTCCTCTTCGGTTGTTACGGATACGATCCAGCCAGAACCCAGAGCAAGTATGGCCAGGATGATTCCGATAATTAGATTTTTCTGTCCCATACCTGTCCTGATTAGTACCTGGCTAGGATGTCATCATAGGTGTGCTGGGCCTGCATTATCACCTCACACACTTCCCGCGCAGCGCCCTTGCCGCCAGCTGCGGTGGTTTGCCAGTCTGACTGTTCCACTACCTCTTTAGCTGCATCCTGCACCGCGATGGATAATCCAACCTCACGCATGATACATAGATCCAGCAGGTCATCTCCCACATATGCAATCTGAGAAGGTTCCAGTTTTAGCTTCTTCTTCAGCTCAGTGAACGCTTTGAGCTTGTCCCTCTGTCCCTGATAGACATGTTTGATGCCGAGACTCTGCATGCGATTTGCTACAACCAATGAGTTTCTGGCAGATATGATTCCAATATCCACCCCTGAGGCCAGTAGCATCTTCATTCCATGGCCATCTTTTGCATTGAAGGCCTTATACTCCTGGCCATCATCACCCATGATCAGGCTGCCGTCGGTCAGCACCCCGTCTACGTCGAATATCACTAGACGAATCTGTTTGATTTTTTCTGTTATCTGAGTCATTCAGTTATTTACGAGCTGGTTCATACCACGCCTGCTCTCAGCAGGTCGTGCATGTTTATTGCGCCTATGAGACGCCTCTCCTTATCCACTATCGGTATGGCGTTAATCTTTTTTTTCTGCATGATCTGCAGGGCCTCAGCTGCGAGCATGTCGGCCTCTGCTACCTCACACGGGCTGGTCATGACTTCGGAAATGCCGCAGTTGTGTATATCAATACCCTGATCCAGGGTGCGTCTTAGATCGCCGTCAGTATATACCCCAATGACACTGTTCTCTTCATCTACCACTACGGTCATGCCTAGCCCTTTGTCGGTCATCTCCATCAGGCCTTCGCGCAAAGAGGCATCTGCCTTCACACGTGGGATCTTCGTGCCTGAGTGCATGATATCACCTATGTGTAGAAGTAGCCGGCGACCTAGGGTTCCACCGGGATGGGACTTGGCAAAATCATCTTCGGTAAACCCGCGTGACTCCAGCAGGGCGATGGCCAGGGCGTCTCCCATTACCAGGGCAGCCGTGGTACTGGATGTTGGGGCAAGATTCAGCGGGCAGGCCTCCTGTTCTACGCTTACATCAATATGAATGTCCGCTTCTCTGGCTAGATTTGAACTACTGTTGCCGGTCATGGCTATCAGTGGCGCACCCAGGCGCTTTATTAGAGGGATAATGGTCAGTAGTTCCCTGGTTTCCCCAGAATTGGAGAGTGCCAGGACTACATCGCTGGCGGTGATCATACCCAGATCTCCATGGCTGGCCTCACCCGGATGTACAAAAAATGCCGGGCTTCCAGTACTGGCCAGGGTTGCTGCGATCTTGTGGCCTATATGTCCAGACTTACCCATGCCCAGGACCACAATTCTTCCCTTGCAGCCCAGCATGTAGCAGCAGGCGCGGGCGAAGTCGTGGTTTACCCGTTCGGTCAGTGACTGGACCGCGTTGGTCTCATGGCGGACAACAGCTTGCCCTAGAGCCTGTAGCCGTTCTGATTCATCGTCCGATAGTGGTAGCTCGTGGTGCATGATCTCTATTTATAAGATTTGTTGGATGCCTAAAAATAGCATTCCCTGATATCCGATGAAAGCAGTTAAGAGCAAAAGTCCTTCCAGGCGGTTGATTCTGCCATTTTTGCGGAAGCCGTAGCTCATTATGAACATCAATAAGGTCAGGCCGATCATCACCGGCATGTCTCTGGACATGATATCTGAACTGAAGTTCCCAGGGGCGATCAGACCCGGCATGGGTAGTACTGCCAGCAGGTTATACATGTTGGAGCCGATGATGTTGCCGATGGCGATGTCATGTTCATTTTTCAGTGCGCTGGTGACGCCTGCGGCCAGTTCCGGCAGACTGGTTCCCAATGCCACTATGGTTAAGCCGATAATCAGATCGCTTACTCCAAATTCATGGGCGATATTTACTGCGCCCCAGACCAGCATGCGAGAACTTAGCAAAAGTAGTGTCAGACCCAATAGAAACCAGGTGACTGCCCTACCGGTAGACATGTCTTCAGGTATCTCAGCGTCATACTCAATCTTCATGGGGTCGCTGCTACGACTGCCTATGCCTATGCGGACCATTCCATATAGCACCAATAGCAACGCTGCGATGAGTATCGCCGCGTCCAGGCGATCCAGCGACCCATCCAGCATCAGCAGCGTAGCCAACAGACATACCGCTAGCAGCATAGGGTACTCGCGCTTCAAGGTGTTTGAGTGTACCGTAAGGGGCGCAACTATGGCGGTAATTCCAAGAATGAGGGCTATATTCGCGATATTGGAGCCCAGGGCGTTACCTATGGCTAGTCCTGGATTGCCTTGAATTGATGCCACGGCAGAGACCAGCACCTCCGGTGCGGAGGTGCCGAAGCCGACAATGGTAAGTCCAATCAGTAGAGGCGAAACCCCTAGATTGCGCGCTATAGCGCTGGCGCCGATAATAAATCGGTCAGAACCCCATACCAGGATGGCGAAGCCAGAGATGATTGCTGCAAGGTCTAATATCATTATTAGTCGATATAGAACTGCTGGCTGAATCTGGCGTGTATGGGAGTCTCTTCGCCCTCAGGGGTTACCTCAAGAGTGAAATTCACAATCTCCCGGTCTATCACTGGAAAGTCTCCAATGTAGTAGATGGCGCCATCTTCAACTATTTCCGCCAGGGTTATCTGCTTTGGTACGCCGCTTAGGGCCATTGCCTGAATCTTAACTTTGGCCTTAACTGGGGTCCCTTCGGTGCCATGTTTCTCTTTAATGACGCTGATATTGATCAGTCCCCGGAATTTACTGCGCTGAATATTGTATGCCTTGGCTATGGCTGGAGTCAGAAAATCAGATTTCAACGCGTTGTGATGAACAGTGTAACCTCCGCCGCTGGTGCTGTTTTCTGCGAGCACCGATGAGGCAAACGCAAATAAGAGGCAAAGTAGATAGGCTTGTATTTTGCTGTTAATTCTCATGGATTATATCTATATCTGTCTTAGAGTTGTCTTAGGTAGTAAGTTCAACTCATTGGTTATTGATTTATGATTGTCTATGTTTTTACATTCCGTCAGCTACGCTGACAACGGAAGATGGCAATCTCACCCAGTAGGTTGGGTAGCAGATCTATGTTTGCTCGATGTGCATGGTCAACAGCTATCCGCTCTAAAATCCTTATGTCATGGGCATGACAAAGGTTTTCAAAATCTTTAACAGTACACAGATGGATGTTCATGGTGTCATACCATTGGGCCGGAAGAGTTCTGGATACAGGCATCCTGCCGCCGAATCCCAGTTGCAGGCGGTTTTTCCAGTAGCCGAAATTGGGGAAGGTGACTATGCCCTCGCGTCCCACCCGCAGCATCTCATTAAACAGGCGGTCCGGGAAATGCACTGCCTGGAGAGTCTGAGTCATGATTACATAATCGAATGACTGTTCATCAAAATCACTCAGTCCCGCATCCAGATCACGCTGTATTACGTTTATCCCTTTGCGCAGGCACTGGATGATATTGTCCTGCTCAATCTCAAGGCCATAGCCGGTGACATCCAGTTCATCACGCAGCATACAGAGTAGGGTACCATCACCGCAGCCCAGGTCGAGCACACGGGATCCGGGTTTGATCCACTGTTTGATATTGGCTAGGTCCGGTCTTTGCATTATGCCCGCACCTCTTCATCTATCTCGTCCATATATGAACTCAGAAGTTGCATATAGTATTCGATAGGCATCAGAAAGGCGTCATGTCCGCCCGATGCCTCCACCTCCCCGTAGCTGACCTGACGTTTGGCATCAATCAGGGCCTTGACGATCTCCTTGGAGCGCTCAGGGGCAAAACGCCAGTCGCTGGTGAATGAGATTACCAGAAACTTGGCTGTGGCTTGTCTCAATGCGGCGACCAGGTCATTGTCATACTCACTTGCCGGATCGAAGTAGTCCAGGGCCTTGGTCATCAGCAGATAGCTGTTGGCATCGAAACGGTTTACAAAGGATTGGCCCTGGTAGCGCAGATAGCTCTCCACCTGAAACTCTACATTGAAATCGTAGTTAAGTTGTCCCTCGCGCAACTCCCGCCCGAATTTAGCACGCATGGCGTCATCAGATAGATATGTGATATGCCCCAGCATACGCGCCAGCATCAGGCCGCGCCGGGGTAGGGTGTCGTGGGAGTAGAAGTGGCCGCCGTGGAAATCTGGATCGGAAAGAATGGCCTGTCTGGCCACCTCATTGAAGCCGATATTTTGGGCTGACAGTTTGGACGCTGCCGCAATAACCAGTGCGTGTCCGACCTGGTCTGGATAATCTATGGTCCATTGCAGGGCTTGCATGCCACCAAGGCTGCCGCCTATGACGGCGGCCCACTTATTAATCCCCAGACTTTGCATCAAGGCATGCTGGGTCTTTACCCAATCCTTTACCGTTACTATGGGGAAGTCCGGTCCGTAGAAGTTGCCGGTTTCCGGGTTGATGGTGTTGGGGCCAGTTGAACCCTTGCAGCTACCTATGTTATTGACCGATACCACATAAAATTTATTGGTATCGAACGGTTTCCCCGGGCCTATGCAGCTATCCCACCAGCCTGGTTTTTTATCACCCTCGTAGAATCCAGCCGCATGATGGTCGCCTGAGAGGGCGTGGCAGATAAGCAGGGCATTGCTTTTTGCTGAATTCAGTTCGCCATAGGTCTCATAAACCAGTTCATATCCGGGCAGGGTGCGGCCACTGATCAGAGAGATCGGCTCATGGAAAATCTTACTTTGTGGTGCTACTAGTCCGACAGAGTCGGAGGGGAATGGCTCGGACATTTGGTTTCAGGCTGCTTTAGTTTATTACCGCAGCAGTCTAACATGACGCAACCTCGGTTCATATGTGCTAGGCGCTGTTCTGTCGCACCAGGTGCGGCTTTGGTCTCTCAACCCCATCCCAGGTGTGGAGGCTGATAAGCTTGTTATGCATATTACGCAGGGCTGTCAGATCCTCTGAGATATCTTTGCGTTGCTGTTCCAGCTCCAAGATCCTGTCCTTTAGGGTTTCGCGTGAGTTGCTGATCTTTTTCAGATCCTGCAAATGCTGTTCTATATTGTCGTGGTGATTGTGTATCTCATACACCAGTGGTTCCAGGCAGATCTTTATCCAGGCATTGATCTCCTGGCGGGCCTGGAAGAATATATCCCTGGCCTTGCTGACCATGGCTACAAAGAACCTTTTCACTACAAAGTGTTTTTCTGTCATGGCCGTTACCGGGCTGTTGCGGAATATTTCCGCCTCTTGGGTCAGTAGCTCCAGGTCCGTGAGGTGGCGCATTAGAGAAAACATCTTGGGTTGGGCTGCGGTAAAACCGTGTTCTTTGTGAAAGCGTTGATAAATGCTGCGAATCAATTTCTTGATCTGCTCACTCTCTTTGCTGACCACCTTCATCTCGCCCCGCAGCTCTTCGAACAACTGATACATGTTGGTTTTGAGGCCGAGGGTGGTCCAGTTTTCGGACATGTTGTAACGGGTTCTTTTTATTCTCTTTTCCAGTCTATCCATGTCCAGCGCCCTGCGCAGGACCAAGGCATGATCCTTTAGCACCTTGCGGCTGGCCTGGAAGCTGTTGATGTTCTTTATGTACAAGGCCTGCTCTTGCCTGGTTTTTTCCATCATGGCATCAATTACGTCCTGGCTTTTTCCACTTATCTGACGCAATTCATCAAGCTGGGCATTGATACCCGCAATTTTGGAGGAGATCATGCCATAGCTGGTATCTATCATGTCACTGACGTCAGAGATTATGGTTTCTTGGATAATCTCGTGGCGCGAAGTGAGGATTTTGTTGCTCAGATGGTCTTCCAGGTTTTGCAGGTTGCTCTTGGCCAGCAGGTCACTATCTTGGCGTATCTTGGCCAGTAGCCCTTTTTGGGCAGAAGTGGGGAAAATGGACTCCTCATCAATGCCCAGAATTCTGGCAGTGGAACGGCATTGTCCGGTGATTGTCCGTTCCACCTTATTTGCGTCAGACAGGTCGTCCCATAGGGAATCAATCTTGTTAAGTACTACCATTAGGCCGCGTTTGCGGCTGTTCTGGAATCCCTTGATGTAGTTTTGCCACATCTCCAGGTCTGTCTTGGTTACCCCGGTATCCGCAGCCAGTATAAACAGCACTGCCTGGCAGGCCGGTAGCATATTGAGTGTTAATTCTGGCTCACTGCCGAGGGCGTTGAGACCTGGTGTGTCAAGTATGGTCAGGCCTTCCTGCAGAAGAGGGTGGGGGAAGCTGATCAGTGCATGACGCCAGCGCGGTATCTCTACAAAGGCCGGTGGATTATCCAGGTGTGGGTGGAGCTCAGGGTTGTAGAGTCCAAGGCGTACGGCCTCTCTCAGGCTTACCCTGCGTGTCTTTACCACCTCGCGTAGCGTGTCCTCTATCTGTTCGGGAGAGTCCAGGTCCAGAGGGTAGTTCACCCACTGTCCGGTCTCTGCTTTCAGATCCTTCAGGCTGGTATCTTGTAGTCTGCTTTCAATGGGAAGCAGACGGACATATGCCTTATCTGCTTCATTGTCATAGAACATCTCTGTGGGACACATAGTGGTGCGTCCAGCAGTGGAAGGGAGCATGCGCCGACCATATTCGGCAAAGAATATGGCGTTAATCAGTTCTGTTTTACCACGGGAAAACTCGGCCACGAAGGCTATGGAAAGCCTGTCACTATTAACAGCGGCAACAGATTCTTTGATGATTTGGTCACTGTCTTTGTCGGCCAAACCATTACTTATTAGCCAATCCTGGTACTCATGCAGAGTGCGGATAAGCTCATCCTTCCACTTTCCGTATGCATGAACCTGTCTGTTTAAGTTTGAATCATCCATAAGCTTCTTAAAGTATTTTATCGGCGTTGGCGCATTATTGCATGATTATACGACTATTTTCCCTTTTTCCAATCTTTTTCTACATATGTCTAGCATAGTCAATTCACAGCAATTGGGAACCTGGTTGGTGACTCTATGCGGAATAGTTTATTCCGTGACGTCTGTCCTGTCTGCATAGTGACTTGAGATTTCTTTACTCCAAAGCTTTTGGCCAGGAATTTCAACAGATGCTCATTAGCCTTGCCTTCAACAGGCGGGGCAGTAATACGTGCCTTGTAGTGGTCGCCATGGGGTGCGATAAACTCGTCCCGTTTAGAACGCGGCTGTACCCTTAGTGAGAGCAGCAGATCATCGCCGTCCCAGCGGTACCAGCCCTGCTCCCCTTCGTTCATCTAAATGGGCTGCCGGTCAGGTGCAGAATAGGTGGTATCAGCAGCATTTGCATGAGATAGAGCCCGATCATGGCTGCCATTGGTGACAGGTCCAGCCCTCCAATGGGGGGGATTATCCTGCGCATCGGCCGCATGATCGGTTCAGTCAGATAACTGATCAGGGCTGTGGCCGGGTTATAGGCCCCTGGGTTAACCCAACTCATGACTACCTGAATCAGTATGGAAAAGATGAATACATCGAAGGCCAGTTTGATCAGATCCGGTATCGCCCAGGCAAATACCATAAAGCTGGCTGGCAGGCCGGCCAGGGATATGATTAGGGTAAGCTCTATTGCCTTCAGCACCCACATAAATACCACGGAGGCTAGATCGATGCCCCCCAGCCCAGGGATAACGCGTCTCAGGTAGATCAGTACTGGAGAGGTGACCTTTACTATGAACTGGGATATGGGATTGTAGAAATCGGCTTTTACCAGTTGCAGTAGAAAACGTAGCATGACCACCAGGATATAGGCCCCAAATATAACCTGTATCAGAAAGACCACTGGATTTGTGAAGTAGCTGCTTCCCATTATCCATTCCCCAGAAGATCTGAAAGTTCGATGGAGCGGTCACGGGCATCGGTCAGGGCCTGGACAAATAGATCGCGCAGCCCCCCTTCCTCGAATCTCTTTACAGCGGCCTCAGTGGTGCCGCCTGGTGAGGTAACCCTCTCTCTCAGGGTGGCTGGGCTGTCACTGCTCTCCATGGCCATACGTGCGGCACCCAGGGCGGTCTGCAGTGTTAGGAGATGGGCTGTTTCCTGCGATAACCCCAGCTCCACAGCAGCAGCCTCCATCGCCTCCATGACCAGGAAGAAATAGGCTGGACCGCTTCCAGACAGGGCGGTTACTGCGTCCAGCAGGGATTCGCTCTCTACCCACTGGGTTAGGCCTACGGCCCGCATAATGGTCTCAGCATGGTTTTTTTGATCGTTGGTGACCATAGCGTTTGCATGTAGGACAGTGGCTCCAACCTTGATCATGGCAGGGGTGTTGGGCATAGTCCTCACCAGGGCAACTTTTCCTCCTAACCAGTTTTCAATGTCCTTTTCCTGTACCCCGGCAGCAATGGAGATGATCAGCGGTTGTGCCTTTTGTACTGCAGGGGCGATGGCCGATGCCACCTGCTCTAACATCTGAGGCTTTACTGCGAGTATAACCACCTCGGCAAACTCGATCGCTTCGGTGTTATCAGCGGTGGCTTTGATGCCGAGAAGGCTGGAGAGTTGAGAAGTTTTTGCTCCGTCGGGATCGCTAGCCATGATCTTTGTTGGATCATATCCATCTGCTATTAACCCGTTTATTAGGCTGGCTGCCATGTTTCCGCAACCGATAAATGCAAGAGTTCTGCTTTTCATTATCTATTTTGACCCACGGTTATAAGGTTTAGAAAATTATCGCCCAAACAGCTGTTGAGGCCAAGGCGAAAGAAATATGCTCTACTATTTCATGTGTAATTTCGCGGCCCAAATATAGCTGTGCCGACTCGAACTATGGTTGCCCCTTCAGCGATGGCCGCTTTCATATCATCTGACATGCCCATGGAGAGTGTTTCCAATGGCAGATCACTGGTGGCTAGACGGTCCCTCAATTCCCGCAGTTTTGCAAACGGTTTTCTCTGATCATACATATCATGGGCAGGAGATGGCAGGGTCATAAGTCCTGATAGCTGTAGTCTTGGTAGCTGTCTGATTTGCTGAATTAATTCCGCAGCATCCTCAGGTTGAACTCCGCCCTTGGATTCCTCGTTGTCTATATTGATCTGTAAACAGATCTTCAGTGGTGCCATGGAGTCTGGTCGTTGATCATTCAGGCGTTTGGCATGTTTAAGTTTGTCTATACTGTGAACCCAGTCAAATTTCTCTGCAATCGGCCTGGTTTTGTTGCTCTGGACCCTTCCGATAAAATGCCACTCTATATCTGTGTCTCTTAGTTGGTCGACTTTGGCTACTGCCTCTTGCAAATAGCTCTCACCAAAGCGGCTTTGGCCACAGTTGTATGCCGCCATGATCTCCTCAGTGGTTCTGGTTTTACTGACAGCCAGAAGTTGAACTGAGTCTTCTGGCATTTTGTACTCAGATGTTGCCTGAGCAATGCTGCTGCGGACTGACTCTAGTCTGGATTGAATATCTTGATTCATCATGGGGTCAATGTTTAATTGCTGTTTATCAAAAGGGTGGTTTTATTCACATTTATCAGAGGGATATTAAACCAAAAGCATGATAGTTTCCGGTAATATTGCTATACCTATGTTAGGATTATTTTATTTACTCATAAGGATCATGAGAGTCGTCTACAATAAATTCGGAAATAAGAATGATTTACTTGGTTGGGGAGTAATCTATGGATATTGCTGAACTACTGGCCTTTAGCGTGAAACATAACGCATCAGATCTGCATCTTTCTGCTGGTCTACCTCCCATGATTCGGGTGGATGGTGATATTCGACGCATTAATGTTCCAGAGTTAGAGCACAAGGTTGTTCATGCCCTGGTATACGACATCATGAACGACAAACAGAGAAAGGATTTCGAAGAGTTCTTTGAGACCGATTTCTCTTTTGAGATCCCTGGTCTGGCACGTTTCCGTGTTAATGCATTTAATCAGGATCGTGGCGCTAGCGCTGTATTCAGAACCATTCCCTCCAAGGTGTTGACCTTGGATGATTTGGGTTGTCCCTCCACCTTTAAAGAGATCGTGGATGTTCCCCGTGGTCTGGTATTGGTAACCGGACCTACAGGTTCCGGTAAGTCCACCACCCTGGCGGCGATGATGGACTATAAAAACGATAACGAATATGCCCATATCCTGACTATAGAAGACCCGATTGAGTTTGTTCACACCAGTAAGAAGTGCCTAATTAATCAGCGCGAGGTGCACCGGGACACATTGGGTTTTGCCGAGGCCCTGCGCTCAGCCCTGCGTGAAGACCCGGATATCATCTTGGTGGGCGAGTTGCGTGATCTTGAGACCATACGGCTGGCATTGACCGCAGCTGAGACCGGCCATTTGGTTTTTGGAACCCTGCATACCAGCTCGGCGGCTAAGACTATTGACCGCATCATCGACGTATTTCCAGCTGGGGAGAAGGGTATGGTGCGATCCATGCTATCAGAGTCCCTGCGTGCGGTAATTGCACAGACATTGCTGAAGAAGATCGGTGGTGGGCGTACTGCGGCCTGGGAGATAATGATTGGTACCGCCGCAATTCGTAATCTTATTCGCGAGGATAAGGTGGCCCAGATGTACTCTGCTATCCAAACGGGTCAAGCAGTTGGCATGCACACCCTAGACCAGCATCTACAGGAGATCGTGAAGAAGGGCTTGGTAAGCCGCCTGGATGCCCGCGTCAAGGCGAAGGATAAAGATCTGTTTACTTGATGTAATCGTTTTCAATATGTAGTTCTGGAGATAGTGATGGACTTTAATGGGATCCTAAAACTTATGAGTGAAAAGAAGGCTTCTGACCTGTTTATTACGGTTGGAATGCCCCCCAGCATAAAAGTGCATGGGCGCATCTCCCCCATATCCAAGGCTAAATTAACTGAGGAGCAGACCAGGGAACTGGTATTTGGCCTGATGACTCCAGCTCAGCGTGAGGAGTTTGCTAATACTAATGAATGCAACTTTGCCATTAGTGCGAAAGGTGTGGGTCGATTTCGCGTAAGCTCGTACATTCAACGTGACTCTGTTGGTATGGTGTTGCGGCGTATAGAAAATCAGATTCCAGACTTGGAAGAGCTGTTGTTGCCGCCGATACTCAAAGATCTGGCTATGACCAAACGTGGGTTAGTCATGTTTGTGGGCGCAACCGGTACAGGTAAATCCACCTCTCTGGCGGCCATGTTGGAGTATCGCAACAACAACAGCAGTGGCCATATAGTGACGGTTGAAGACCCAATCGAGTTTACTCACAACCACTCAGGGTGCATTGTTACCCAACGCGAGGTGGGGATAGATACAGAGTCCTATGAGGTTGCGCTGAAGAATACATTGCGCCAGGCCCCGGATGTGATCCTTATTGGCGAGATTCGTACCCGTGAAACCATGGAGCACGCCATAGCCTTTGCTGAGACCGGACATCTCTGCCTCTCTACCCTGCATGCTAATAATGCCAATCAGGCCTTGGATCGTATTATCAACTTCTTCCCGGAGGACCGCCATAACCAGGTCTTTATGGATCTCTCCCTGAATCTGCGTGCAATAGTGGCACAGCAGTTGATACGTCGACCGGATGGCAAGAGCAGAAGGCCGGTGGTTGAGGTGTTGATCAATACCCCGCTTGCTTCAGATCTAATACGCAAGGGAGAGATTCACAAGCTTAAAGAGCTAATGAAGCGTTCAACTGAACATGGAATGATGAGCTTTGACCAGGCGCTGTATGCCCTCTATTCAGAAGGTGAGATCAGCTATGATGATGCCATCCTACATGCTGATTCGGCCAATGAGGTGCGTCTCATGATCAAACTCGGCAGTGGGGATGTAGATAAATACTCTGTGGAGATGGATGATATCTCCCTGGTTAGCGAAGAGGATTGGTAAAGAAACCTCTGGTCAGAGATTTCTGAATACCTTTTTTGCGTCGAAAACCGGCCCATCTACGCATACCCGCCGCATGGCTGGACCTGTCTCCTCTTCGACCTGTACCACGCAGCCAGCACAGCCGCCGACACCGCATGCCATATACTCTTCCAGTGATACCTGGCAGGGCAGGTCGTACTCCTGACATAACTTAGAGACGGCCTCCAGCATGGGGTGGGGACCACAGGCAAACACCTCAATCTGAGAATGTGTCTCAGCATCCAGCGAGTCTAGCCAGACCCTAGCAAGATCAGTCACATAGCCCTTAAAACAGCCAGGGAAGCCCTGGAGGCTGGCAAGGCGATTGGTTATTCCCCAATCCTCAAGCAGTGGCATAGTTGCGATAATATCCTGAGGAATGCCGGTAACCACTGTTGCCGAAGGGCGCGGTTGGAAAGGGAAGGGGACCTCTGAACCAAGGATTACAAACGGATTGATCTCTCTGTTCTGATATATGCTCTCAGCCAGGAATACCATGGGCGGTAGGCCAACTCCGCCACCGATCAGCAGCGGCCGTGACCGCTCAGGGCGGATCTGAAACGGATTGCCGATCGGTCCCATGATATTTATGGCTTCACCAACCTTACGGGTTGCTAGTAGCTTGGTTCCCTCTCCAACTCTTTTGTAGAGGAACTCAACCCAGCCATCCGTTGGAGATATCCGCATGATGGAGATTGGTCTGCGCAGTGGTCGTTGTGGACTGCACTGTAGATGAGCAAAGCTACCCGGTTTAGCACGTGCGGCGCACTCCGGTGCCTTAAGGCGTAGTAGAAATTGGTCGCCCGCGAACTCTTGATGGCTGAGGATTTCAGCATCTTCCACGAAAATGGTAGCGCGATGTAGTTTTTCGTTGTTTGCCATGAAATTTTTAGGCCTTATAAACCACTTTGCCTTGTAGCAGGGTGTGGGTTACCTCTCCGGTGAATTCCCGATTAATGAACGGGGTATTTTTTCCTGCGCTGAACATACTTTTTGCCTGAAGCTGCCAGCTCTGGCTCGGGTTGAACACGCATACATCCGCATCTGCACCTACCCCCAGCTGACCCAATGGCAGGTCTAGAATCTCTGCCGGACCGCTGGTGACTCGGGCGATGGCGTCTGCCATTTCGATTGATCCCTCATCTACCAGTTTCAGGGTTAATCCCAGCAGGGTCTCAAGGGCTGAGATGCCTGGTGTTGTAGAGGGGAATGGGTCCTCTTTGGCATCCGGGTCATGGGGTTGGTGGTCGGAGCATATGGCCTTGATTACTCCGCTGGCCACACCTCTGCGTAACTGTTCACAATCTTCTCTGGTACGCAGTGGGGGGATAACGTGGCAGTTGCTGTTGAACTCTCCAATGCACTCTTCTGTGAGATGTAGTTGGTGGGCCGCAACGCCGGCGGTTATAGGTGTCCCTTTCTTCTGTGCATGGGTGATCATCTCCAGGGCCGTAGCTGTGGAGAGTGCATGAAAATGTATGGTACAACCGGTGTGGGCCGCCAGTGCCAGGTCTCTGGCTACGGCAACGCTCTCGGCGGCCTCGGGTATTCCTGGCAGACCGAGTCTGGAACTGACCGGTCCCTCATGCACGCAACCGTTGTCACGTAGATGTCTATCCTCCGGGCGGATGAATATGGTTATGCCAAAGGTGGCTGCATATTCCAGTGCACGCCGCTCTACCAGGGTATTGGCCAGGGGGGCGTAGGCGTTGCTAAGAACTGGGCATCCTGCCTTGGTGAGGGCCACCATCTCACTAAGCTGACTCCCCTCAAGACCTTGGGTAAGCGCGCCGATGGGGAGAATCCTGGCGTAACCGACCTCCATGCCCTTGTTGTATATCATGCTGGCTACTGCCGGGGTATCGATTATCGGATTGGTGTCAGGTGGGCAGCAGACGGTGGTGATGCCACCCTTGGCAGCAGCTCTGGTTTCACTCTCAATGGTTGCTTTATGTTCCTGGCCGGGTTCACGCATTCGGGCGCTGAGGTCGATAAGGCCGGGACAGACTATCTGCCCTTTGGCGTCGATAGTCAGATCCGGTTTGAAACCCTTGGGGGCCTTTCCCAGGGCGCAGATCTTCCCCTCTTCGATGAACAGGTCTCTCTTGTCGTCAATCCCATTGGCGGGGTCGATGAGGCGTCCATTTATGATTTCTATTCTGTTTGCCGGGGTCATCTCTTTTTGGCTCCAGGCTTCATTGTTCCCATGGCCATGGCCATTACCGCCATGCGCACCGCTATGCCGAAGCTTACCTGCTGCAGGATCACCGATCTTGGACCGTCCGCAACCTGCGACGCCATCTCAACCCCCCGGTTGATCGGACCTGGGTGCATCACTATGGCATCTGGCTTTGCTGCTTCCAGGCGCTCTTCTGTAAGTCCGTACAGTTGGAAGTACTCATGTTCGCTGGGCAGCATGGCGCTGCCCATGCGCTCTTTTTGTAAGCGCAGCATGATGACTACATCCACATCGCTGATGCCCTGTTCCAGATCGTGAAATACCTTTACGTCGAGGGACTCGGCATCCGCCGGAAGCAGGGTCTTGGGGGCTATTACCCGAACCTCTTCTGCCCCCAGGGTGTTGAGGGCCAGGATCTGAGAGCGGGCAACCCGTGAGTGTTGAATATCTCCAACTATTGCCACCTTAAGTCCTGCAAACTTCTTTTTGTGCCGCCGGATGGTGAACATGTCCAGCATGGCCTGGGTGGGGTGGGAGTGGCGGCCGTCTCCTGCGTTGATAACGCTGATGCCAGGAGCTACATGAGAGGCGATAAAGTTGGCCGCGCCGCTGTCCCTATGCCGTACTACGAACATGTCGCAGTGCATCGCCTCCAGGTTGCGCAGGGTGTCCAGCAGGGTTTCACCCTTGGAGGTGGATGAGGTGTTTATATTGAGACTAAGTACGTCCGCCGATAGCCGTTTGGCCGCGAGCTCAAAGGTGGTGCGGGTACGGGTGCTGGTCTCGAAAAACAGATTTGTTATAACTTTACCGCGCAGCAGCGGCACTTTTTTCACCGTTCGCTCTGATACGCCGGTAAAGGACTCTGCCGTATCCAGGATCTCAGTTAGCAGTTCCCTGCTCAGGCCGTTAATAGAGAGGAAGTGACGAAGTTTTCCGTCGGAGCTAAGCTGCAGCTTGGCGCTGCTGTTACCGTTATCAGTCATCAGCCCTTCCTTGCTCTTCTGTTTCGCCCCTATCATCATGTTTTGACTCGCCAATAACCAGGCTCAGTGGCTCCGGCCCGGTAAGGGTTATGTGCTGTTCCAGAGTTAGAGGTGGCCGCACACCTACCACGTTGGGTTGTATCGGTAGCTCCCGTCCTCCCCTTTCCACCAGGGTAACCAGGGTGATGGAGGCAGGGCGTCCGTAATCGAAGATCTCATTCATGGCGGCACGGATGGTACGGCCAGTCTGGAGTACGTCGTCCACCAGGATGATGTGTTGATCATCCACCTCGAAAGGGATGCTGGATGGGTGTACCTGGGGGTTTACTCCCACGCGGGAGAAGTCATCTCGGTAGAAGGATATATCCAGGATGCCAAGGGGTTCTTCAATCTCCAGCATCTGGTGCAATCGTTCCGCCAGCCAGGCACCTCCCGTATGTATCCCAATAATTGCTGGATGGGCTATCTTTTGCATCTCCAGGCGGGTCTTCAGGGCCTGATACATCTCGTTGATCAGCCCATCTATCTCTTCCGCTTGCATGTAGTAGTTAGTTTTGCTCACTTAACCATGTTTCCAGGATCAGTTGTGCCGCTATGGCGTCCAGTTCTTCTATGTTTTTCGGTTTGCGCGATAATATTTGTTTGGCCTCTATTGAGGTCAGGCGCTCATCCACCATATGTACCTTGAGATGATACCTTCCTTCTAGCTGTCTTGCGAAGCGGCGGGCTTTCTCTGCTGGCTCAGCCTCGGTATCGTCCATATTAAATGGCAGTCCTACCACTAACTCTTGGGGTTCCCAGGTGCTGATCAGGCGGGTTATCCCGTCCCAGTCAGGGTGTTGTTGAATGGCGCGGAGTGTCTCTAGAGGTGAGGCTGTTCCTGTCATGGTTTGACCAACGGCGACGCCTATCTTAGCCGGTCCGTAGTCAAATCCAAGTAAGGTGGTCATGTGTTATGTGTTATGGCCTCTAGGTTTTGGCTTATTGTAGTTATATCCTTACGCATGTCCAGCATCACCCGACAATAGATCCAGATCCACTCCCAGCAGCTTGGCTGCCGCCCTCCAGCGAAGTTCCGGGGGGGTGTTGAAAATGATCTGGGAATCGGCAGGTCCATTCAGCCAGGCGTTGGCTGAAATCTCCTCTTCCAGTTGGCCACTGGCCCAGCCTGCGTATCCCAATGCCACCAGGTGACTGCTTGGCCCGTCACCAGCAGCTATGGATTCAAGAATATCCCTTGAAGTTGTTACAGATATCTCCGATGTTACACTCAGGGTGGAGTCCCAGTTGCTATCATCGCAGTGCAGCACAAACCCGCGTTCTGGTTGTACCGGGCCGCCAATGTAGATAGATTCTTCTCCTGCCTCCAGTGTTATGTCGGTGATTTCCAGTTGCTCTAGGATTTCATACAGATGCAGATTCGTTGGGCGGTTTACCACTATGCCCATGGCGCCCTCGTGGGTGTGTTCGCAGATATATGTGACCGTCTGGGAAAAATTCATATCCTGCATGCTGGGCATGGCGATGAGAAACTGATTGGTCAGGTTAGTGCTGCTGTTCATATCTTATAGTATCGGGCGCATATCAGATTCCCGCAACCCTTACTTGGATAATAATCTATTCCCACTTAGGAACTGCCAAGTCCTGGTGATATCCAGGATATCTGTCTCTTTTCGTATCTCGGAAGGGAATGGGGCATAGGGCGCTGCCAGCCGGACAATTCTTATGGCGGCATCATCCAGTATCTTATGCCCGGATGAGCGTCTGACCTTGATTTCGAAGATGGTGCCATCTGGGCGGAGCGCAACCAGTAATACCAGGTTTCCATACAGTTTCTTTCTTCTGGCTTCGTCCGGATAATTTATGTTTCCGATGCGTTCAACCTTGCGTCTCCAGGCGTCCAGATAGTTGGAGTATTTGTACTCTTTGGTGCTGGCGCTGACGAACTTACGGCGTGGGCGTTTGGCATAGGCCTTGGTCTTGCGATCTAGTTCTGCAGTAAGTCGGGATATTTCTTGATTGGTGCTGGCCAGTAGCTGGGCGGTGTTTAATGTCCTCAGCTTCCTTTTGGGTTTATTGGGAGCGTCCAGTGTCTTTTTCTCCGCTTTGGCCTTGGTGCTAACCTGTTTCTTTTTCTTAGAGGCCACCGGTTCTGCTGGCGGTGTTGCGGGGGTGTTAACCTGATTGGGTTTGTTTGCCTGTTTGGTTATTGGCTGAAGACTATCGGTGGTGGGGCGTTCCGCCTTCTCTTTGGTGCCTCCACCTTCCTGGCTATGCTGAGCCAGGAAATCCGCCTTCTCCGGCGTCTTCAGGCTGGATTTGTTATGTACTACCACAATCTCCAGGGTGCGGTCCGCTGGTGGGAGTTTTTTTGGTTTTTCCAGGGTGAAGCCAATCCCAAGAATGCCAACGGCATGCATGCTGATCGCGACAAATAGGGTTAGGCCCAGACGGTCTACGGCGGTTATGGTGGCGGCATTATTCATTTGTTATTTGGGTTACTACTGTTCTCGTCTATCAGCGGAGGACTAAGGTGTATTTCATACTGCCCAGAATCTAGTTTCAGTCTCTTCCTCATTGCCGGATTCATATGTGCCCTATTTTTTGAGTCGACCAAAAGCACATATTTTATTCCCATTTTTTGCGCAATGTTGTACCAGTTATCGGGGCCGGCAACAAACAGGGCGGTGGCAGCCGCGTCTGCGGTTGCGGCATCCGAATGTATTACGGTAACCGATTTGGTGCCGCTTGCCGGGTATCCTGTGCGTGGGTCTATTATGTGGTGGTAACGCCTACCTTTCCAGCTGAAGTTGCGCTCATAATCGCCAGATGTGAATACGCTCTCATCGCCAGAGACCTCTAAACCGGCCAAAACCCCTTCTCCGGATGGGTGGCGGATGGCGATCTTCCAAGGGCGGCCTTGGGGAGAACCGATGGCCCTGAGGTCACCTCCAGCGTTTAGAATTGCATTCTCGATCCCCAGTTGGCGCAGATGATCTATAGCTAGATCTATACCGAAACCCTTGCCGAAGGCTCCAAAATCCAGTTTTACATGAGGATTGGTGCTATGCAGGTTTATCCCATCCAGCATCAGGTCGCTCATACGCGGGTTCTGTTGCAGTAGCTCGGCTATTTTTTCCGGCTCAGGGGGTCTGCGTCCTGCTGGATCGTCACTGTGAAAACCCCAGGCATCTATCAAATTGCCAATGGCAGGGTTGAACAGGTGATCACTCTTAATAGATAGATCGGCCCCTTGTCGTATCAGCTCTAATACCGAGGGTGGGGTGGCAAAGGTGACTCCATGAGATATCAGGCGGTTGACTCGTCCCAGAGGGCCAGGATCCCAGGCGTGCCAGGATTTATGCATCTGGGAAAAATCCTTTTCGATGGCGGCGGTGGCCTGTTCCGCCTGTTCTTGGGATACACCGGCAATAGTCAGGTCGATAAGGGTACCAAAGGCCAGGAATCTAGTGGTTACTACTTGTTCTTGTTGTTCGCAGCCACCGATGATTAGACCAATAAGAGCTAGGAGTATTATTGGTAGACGGGGTAGTTCAGCTCTTCTCATTTCTTGATTTTTTCTTCAATCTTATCTAGTAACTGGGCGCTTATATTTAACCCAAACTGCTTATCCAGTTCTCTAATGCAGGTGGGGCTGGTTACGTTGATCTCTGTCAGATAGTCGCCGATCACGTCCAGTCCGGCAAATATTATGCCTTTCTCTTTCAGCGTAGGGCCAATCTGTTTCGCAATCCAGTGGTCCCGCTCTGAGAGAGGTATGCCTTCGCCTCGACCGCCTGCCGCCAGGTTTCCGCGGTTTTCTCCAGCCTGGGGTATGCGGGCCAGGGCATAGGGAATGGCCTCGCCGTCTACCATCAGGATGCGCTTGTCTCCTGCGCTGATCTCAGGGAGGAAGCGCTGTGCCATAGCATATCTTGAGCCATGCCCGGTAAGTGTTTCGATGACTACATTGGTATTGGGGTCGTCCTGACGGAGTCTAAATATGGATGCTCCACCCATGCCGTCTAATGGCTTTAGTATTATATCTCCTTGTTTTTGAAGAAATTCAACTAGCCGCTGGCGATCTCTGGTTACTAGGCTGGAGGTGCAGCATTGAGGGAACCAGGTGGTAGAGAGTTTCTCGTTCGCGTCTCGCAGGCTGCTGGGGCGGTTTACTACCAGGCTCCCCTCTTTCTCTGCTGATTCCAGGATGTATGTGGAATAGATGTACTCCATGTCGAATGGTGGATCCTTACGCATCAGGATTACATCCAGTTCACTCAAGGGACAGTCGCGTTGGGAGATGAAGCTGTACCATGAGTCGCTGTCATCCGTAACTTCAATCTGCTGCATGCGGCCATAGCCGCGATGCTCATGCAGATAGAGATCGCTTTGCTCCATATACCAGATATCCCATTTTCTGGCCTGAGCCTCTAGAATCATGGCGAAGGTGCTGTCTTTGTATGTGGTGATGGAGTCAATGGGGTCCATCACAATGCCAATGGATATACTCATGACTATATGGTACCCGATAATCTGTTAGTTGGGATAAATTTAGAGTGAATCTTTGGAAGGCGGCTTTTCAATGTTAGTAGTTATTTATTCGTTTCTTATTGGGGTGGGATCTGCTGGTAAAAACTATCTCCCGTCATTTGCTTAATCTAAGAGAATGTTTCAATATGATCAATGAGTTGTTGCAGAATCTTAAATCAATTGCTATGGTTCGGTGTAATATGTTAGCCGTGTGTGTGTTTCAAGGGGCAGCAGGCTGGTTTTTAACGTGCAGGCTTCCTGAGTATTATCACATTGGCAGCAATAATTATAAGACAGATAATATCTTGCTAGACAGGGGAAACCGGGGCTTTAATCTTCAATTTTCAGTACTAGCGATGCATAAATGAGAGAATCTGTAATGCAAAAAGAACCTGATAATATCTCAGGCCTCAAGGTAATGGTCATAGATGATAGTAAGACCATACGCAGAACGGCTGAAAGCCTGCTAAAGAATGCTGGGTGCGAGGTGTTGACGGCTACAGATGGATTTGAGGCCTTAGCTATGATCGCCGATAGCCGGCCTGATGTAATCTTTGTTGATATCATGATGCCGCGACTTGATGGTTACCAGACCTGTGCCTTGATTAAAAACAACGCCGAATTCAAACATACACCTGTAATAATGCTGTCGAGTAAGGATGGCCTGTTCGACCGAGCCCGAGGCAGGATAGTAGGTTCTCAGCAGTATCTGACCAAGCCATTTACCAAGAATGAGTTGTTGGATGCGATAAGGGAGTACGCGTCGAGGGCGGCGTGATCTTTATATAAATTAAATGTGTATTTGTGGTGAAAGGTAATGAGACTATTTTCTAAAAAAAGAGAATCAACAAGTGATTCTAGTAGTTCTGTAGATCTGCAAGGCCATACCATCCTTATCGTTGACGACTCTCCGACCGAGTTACATATCCTTAAAGGTTACCTGGAGGGTGCGGGCTGTAACGTATTGATTGCCGATAGTGGGGAATCAGGTGTGGAACAAGCTCGTAGCGAAAAGCCTGATTTGGTGCTTATGGATGTGGTTATGCCTGGAATGAACGGATTTCAGGCAACCAGACAGATAAGCCGCGATCCTGAGACGGAGAACATACCGATAATCATGGTAACAACAAAAGATCAGGATACAGACAAGACCTGGGGTCTACGCCAGGGCGCAAGAGAGTATCTGATAAAGCCGGTAGAGAAAGATGAGCTTCTGGCCAAGATCAGTGATGCGCTCTAGGTTGGATAAGAACGGAACCTAATAATGTCAAGTGTCAATTCTGAATCTAGCGAAATTATCCTGCTGTTACAGGATATCGAGAAGCAGAGTCGCGAGTTTGCCTTTGATATACCTCACAAGGAAGAGTCCAAACTATTTTGGGAAGGGGTGCTTTTTACCATTTTAGGAAAAAAGTTTCTCACTGCCCTTGGGGATGTAAAAGAGATACTTAACTATCCGCAGAATGTTTCATCTGTTCCCGGCGCACAGAAATGGGTGCGGGGGGTGGCCAATGTTAGGGGTAGCCTATTGCCGATATTTGATTTACAGCAGTTTCTGGGCGGCAATCCTATCTCTATAGGTCGTAAAACCAGGGTTTTGGTTATTGAGCATGAGGGGCTATTTGCTGGCCTGATGGTGGAAGATGTGTTTGGTATGCGCCACTTCAATACAGAGTTGCATATACAGGAACACAATGCAGACAAGATGGTCAGCCCTTATATTGCCGGTGCTTATGATGTGGATGGTGTTTTGTGTCCCATATTGAGCACGCGTGTATTAGCTGAGGATCAGGGTTTTCAGGTAGTGGCTGCCTGAGTCCAGATTGGGGTGCATATGGTTGCAACAATTAATGGTGTTATGGGGGCATTGGTAATTTCCGCTCTCTCGGGAGATATTGAAAAATGAAAAAAAGATCTGGGAACAAAGGTGCAGCTCCAAATCGAGCTACCAAGTTATTGTTGATTGGCGTGATAATTACCCTGGCCTTGGCGGTGTGGGTGTTTATTCATTCATCAAGTTCTGATGCCAACGACGAGGCATACATGCAACGGGCCTCTGAACTCCGCGTGCTTTCAGAACGAGTAGCTAAATACACATTAACATCCATAGCTGGTGATAAAGATGCTCTTATCCAGTTGGAGGGTTCGAAGAACACCTTCGATAAATATATCAAGGAGTTGAGGAACGGTATACCAGAGCAGGGCTTGCCTCCCGTACCGGAAGAGGTCGATGGAGATCTGAAAAGGGTTGAGAGTGAGTGGCAGAAGTTAGGCAAAAACGCCGACGATGTTCTCTCAAACAAGAGCTCAATCATGGCAGTACATGTTGTTATTCAGTCAGTTCATGACCTTACGCCGCAACTTAAAGCCCTCTCCCAGAAAGTAGAAGATGCCTTGAAGGGTTCCGGCGCAGATAGTAATCAGATTGCTGCTGCAGCTGAGCAGTTAACTATAGTTGAGCGTATCGATAAAAATGTTGCCAGGGTATTGGATGGCGGTAAAGAAACGGCAGCTGCTATCGAAAAATTAAGTAGTGACAGCGACCGCTATGGGCGGTTAATGAACGCCTTGCAGAAGGGTGACAATAATCTCGGAATAGATGCAGTGACCTCAGTAACTGCAGCCTCTAGTCTGCAGGAAATTGCAAAGTTATCCGGTTCTCTCGACAAAAACATTGAGCAGATTATTGATGCGGCGCCTGGCCTGCTGCCTGCCCTGGAGGTTAAGGGGGGAGTTTTAGGTGATTTAGATGTAGCAGTGAATGCGGATAAAGTTAACGCTGCAGCTAAAAAGCTATATGCTGCCTATGCCGCCTCTCCTGGACGCTTTTCCATACTGGGGCTAAAGGCTGGTACAAGCATGGTTGCTGTTCTTGTAATCCTGGCACTCTTGTTGTTAGTTCTTCGAAAGAAACGCATGGCTACGGGTAACGTGGATGGACAGGATCTACTTAAAGCGCAGAACGAGAAGAGTCAGGAGGCTATTCTAACGCTGCTGGATGAGATGGGTGACCTAGCGGATGGTGACCTCACAGTATCGGCTACTGTTACCGAGGACGTGACTGGGGCTATCGCTGACTCCATTAACTACACCATTGAAGCTCTACGTAACGTTGTTATTTCCATTAACCAGACCTCAGAAAGGGTTGCTACTTCTGCGCAGGAGAGTCGTGCAACGGCCATGCATTTGGCAGAGGCGTCTGAACACCAAGCGGACCAGATTGCATCTGCCAGTAGCGCCATTAAGAGTATGGCGGAAACAATCGATCAAATGTCCAGCGACGCTAACGAGTCAGCTGAGGTTGCACAGCACTCGGTGGAAATAGCGAGTAAGGGCGCTGATACGGTACGCCGCACCATTCTGGGTATGGACAACATCAGAGAACAGATTCAGGAGACATCAAAGCGTATTAAGCGTCTCGGTGAGAGCTCCCAGGAGATTGGAGACATCGTTGAGATTATTGACGACATTGCCGATCAAACTAACATCCTGGCCTTGAACGCGGCCATGCAGGCGGCTATGGCTGGTGAAGCAGGTCGTGGTTTTGCGGTGGTTGCGGACGAAGTGCAACGACTCGCTGAGCGCTCTAGTAATGCGACCAAGCAGATTGAGGCCTTGGTAAAAACCATTCAGGCTGATACAAGTGAAGCTGTTAGCTCTATGGAATCCACAACAAAAGAGGTGGTTTCAGGTGCAAAGCTTGCGGAGGATGCAGGTGACGCATTGATGGAGATTGAAAACGTATCTACCCACATTGCGGAGGTTACACAGAAGATCGCTAGTTCTGCGCAACAACAAACATCTAGTGCAACTAAAATAGACGATACCATGAGTGTCATTCAGGAAATTACCACGCAGACACTGGATGGTACCAACCAGACCGCAACCTCTATTGGAATGCTTGCAGGTTTGGCGGATGAGCTAAGAGAGTCTGTTGCAGGATTCCGTCTGCCTGAATAATCGGGTAAATCGAATGAACAGTGCCGGTGGAAACTACCTTCCCAAGATGGCGAGTCAGGTATGAGCGAAACTCACGACCACAGTAAAATAAAGTGGATCAAGGATGAACTGGATCAGGTTGTCCTGCGGGCCCGCAGTGCGCTTGAAGAGTACACAGATGGTGTCGGCGAATCTGAGCTGATGACCTCCTGCGGGAAATATCTGCATCAGGTGAAAGGCACCTTGCAGATATTGGAACTTGATGGCGCAACCATGCTGGCTGAAGAGATGGAGTTGGTTGCTAGCTCCATTGCCGATGGCAGTATAGATCAGGATTACGTGCAGCATGCGGCCGAAGCGCTTATGCAGGGGATGGTTCGGTTGCCGGACTATCTGGAAAAACTTCAGGATGGAGCCCTGGACCATCCTGCGATCATTCTGCCGTTAATAAACGATCTGCGACTAGTTCGCGGTACTAATCTGCTTTCTGAGGTAGAGTTAGCCGCGCCAGAGTTAGAGAGGAGACTAGCTCGCGAAGAGAAGGTGGTAGAAGAGGGCAGTAGCAGACTCCCTCGCGTAGCAAAGAAACTAAGACACAAGTACCACCTTTGCCTTTTGAAGTGGTTCTACAATAACGACCCTATTACTGGCATAGAAGGTCTTAGAGTAATACTTGAAAGGTTGCATGATGTATCTGGCACTGGTCAGGTGCGCAGTCTGTTCCAGGTAGCAAGAGCTGCATTATCAGCTCCGCTGGAAAATCTTGAATCTCCCAATACTTCAGTAAAGATACTGTTTGGTAAGGTTGACCGTGAGCTAAAGAGAATCATTAAGGAGGGTGAACGTACTGTAGCTGAGGCCCCCACAGTCAGCACTATGAGAGACCTGCTTTATCATGTTGCTCATGTAAAACATGAAGACGACCTGGTCAAATCGGTTAAGAAGGAGTTTGAGCTTGACAGCCTGGCAATAAGTCAACAGCTGGTCGAGCAGGGCCGTGAGAGTCTGGCATTACCAAACAGTGAGTTGATGGAGTCTTTGAGAGAGGCTATTAGCTCAGAGTTAGCTGAAATCAAAGACGTATTAGACCTGTTTATACGGACTAAAACCAGCGATTCAGGACAACTGCATTCGTTAGAGCAACCCATGCGTAAGGTTGCAGACACTCTTGATATGATAGGCCATGCAGATCTATGTCAGCGCATGAAGATGCAGGCAGACATGATCAAAGGTATTGCTACAGCAGGAGAGGTTCCTAAGGAGTCCGACCTGTTAGAAATTGCAGGAGATATCGTATTTGTCGAAGCATCCCTGGATAATCTCGCTAGCTTCGTAAAGACTCAGATAATTGAAAACACCCAAATAATCGACAATAGCAAAACCGATGTGGCGGAAGGAAAACCGTTAACTGAGCGTGATCTGCTTCCCGATGGTGAATTTGATCGTTTAACAGACTCTGTTGTACGTGAAGCCAGTGTAGATATGGCTAAAATCAAAGATGCCATCCTCGTCTATATAAAAGATCCTAAAAAAACCCAGGTATTGGAGAAGGTCCCGCAGCATTTTCATGCCATTGCCGGTGCCTTTGAAATGCTTAAGATGTTTGATATATCTGGCCTGTTACGGGCCACTGCGGGGTATGTGTCAAACGAACTGATTGCAAACAAGACCATCCCTGATATTAAACGACTTAATGCATTTGCCGATGCAATTACCAGTATCGAGTACTTTATGGAGACCATTGCCGATGGGCGGGGTATACATAATGAGATTCTGGACGTAGCTCGTGAGGCTTTGGTACGTCTCGGCACCGAAAGCGACTCGGTAGATGAAGATTATTATGCCAGCGCTGTAGGGGAAGAGACCATCCCAGGATTGATCCATGATGATGATATGGATCCATCATCTAAGAAAGAAGAGTCTTCAGATCAGTCAGGCATGGAGTCTCGGTTTAGCGAGGAGCTTGATGTAGAGGTACTGCAAGAACATGTTCCATCTGCAGAAAAACCTAGCCTGGAGGGGATAGATTCAGAGATTCTGGAGATCTTTATCGAGGAGGCGCGGGAAGAGCTGGAGGTGATTCGTGAGTATATGTCGAGATGGTTGGATGATGCAGAAGATACCGAGGCCCTGATAACCTTCCGCAGATCGTTTCATACCCTCAAGGGAAGTGGGCGACTGGTGGGCGCCAAAATTATCGGTGAATTTGCCTGGTCAATAGAGAACCTGCTCAACAAGGTCATAGACCAAACCCTGGATGTTTCAACTGAGATTACTGATCTGCTAAGCGAGTCTATGGACGTTTTACCGGTCCTTATAGATTATCAAGCTAGAGGTGTTGTTCCGGAAGTTGATGTTCAGCCCATGATAGAGCGGGCCCAGAAACTAGCTACCCAAGATTTTACTATTGCCCCAACCTCTGGGACCGTTGTTGACCTGGAGATAGTTGAAGTAGAACCTGTCTCTGAGGAGAAAAAGGAAGAAGAGCCGGGAGAAGTTAAAGCTGAGACTGGGCTAGAAGATGAAGTTGGTGCAGCGCAAGAAGTAGAAGAAGCAATAATCCTTGATCCAACTTTGCATGAAATATTCACTTCTGAATCTCGTACCCATATAGACACTATCAACAGTTTTCTTAACCACTGTAGGGAGATGGGTGGTGTATGTAGTCTTGATAGCGATGTCTCGCGAGCCTTTCACACCCTACATGGCAGTGCTCACATGGCAGGTGTTGATCCAATTGCGGAAGTAAGCGCTGCGCTAGAGAGTTACGTTAATGAATTGCTAGAGCAGGACAAGGTTGCAGATAGTGCCCTGTTAGAATTAATTGAGAGAGCAGACGAGCAGTTCGAAACCATACTTCAGGCGATAAATGTAACAGGCGCTGAAATTCCTGACTGGCGTGGTCTACTCAAGGACATTGAGGTTGCACATAATCTGATACTGCCAGATGAGGTGGAAGATGATGATGTGCTAGAGGTGCAAGACCTCAAGCAGGACCCAGACCCAGTTGCAGCAGAGGTTATATCTGAAGAGCCAATTGAACTGGAGCTGGCAGAGGAGTTGGAAGAGATAGAGCTGATGCCGCATGAGGAGGGATCAGAACAGGATGAAGAGCAAGATTTTGAACGGCATGAAGAAGTAGAGCTGGAGATAGAGCTAACGGAGGAGTTGGTTCAATCAGATCAGGAGATGGAGCCTGGGGAGGAGTTGCCTCAATCAGATCAGGAGATAGAGCCAGCGGAGGAGTTGGTTCAACCAGAGCAAAAGATTGAACAAAAAGATGAAACTGTTCAACAGGCGCCAACAGCTCCGGCTACCTTTGTAGACCAGAAGGTTAAAGATGCTGAAATAGAACTTAAATCTGCCGATGATGATTTGACCTCAATCTTTCTCGAAGAGTCGGTTGAGTTGATGGACGACGTGGATCATGCTCTTATTGAGTGGAATAACGAGCCGGCTAACAAGCAGCCTGTTCAAGAGCTTCAGAGAATACTGCATACGCTTAAAGGTGGTGCGAGGCTTGCTGGTGTTAAAGAGATAGGTGACCTTAGTCACGCCTTCGAATCACTCATAGCTGATATAGAACGCGATAAGATCGATAACTGCAGTGAGGTTCGCGCCCTGGCTCAAGGTATCTCCGATAGATTGGTATCTCAGATTGAAGAGGTCAGCCATACAGGTCAGGCACGCGCTGCGGATGAGGTGATTGCAGAGATCAATGCAGTTATATCCGGCGAGTCGTCATTCAGCAGTGAACCTGTTGTTGAAGAGGAGTTGATTGATGATGTACAGCCAGAAATTGAAGAAGAGCCCGAGAAACCAATAGAAAAGGAAAAACCTAAAGAAAAGGAAAAAGTTAAAGAAAAGGAAATTACTGAAGAAAAGAGTAAAGCGCCCGAGAAGGAGCCAGAGATAGAGGAGGTCTCTGCAAAGGACGAACAACAGGTAGAGCCGGAGGATGTGGGCGAAAGTCAGGTTTTACCATTCCCTGAGCAGAGAGAGGTACCAGGACAGCAAAATGATGAGCAACTTCCGGTAGAAGATATAGAACTGGTTAGACCAACACGTCGAGCTGGTCGAGAGTATCTGCGTGTTAATCCTGATCTTATGGATAAGCTGGTGAACAATGCAGGTGAGGTCAGTATTTTTCGCTCACGCCTGGAGCAGCAAAGCGGCTCTATGGGATATAGTATTGAAGAGATGAAAAATACCGTAGATCGTCTGCGGGACCAGTTACGTAAACTGGATATGGAGACAGAGGCGCAGATCCTGTTTCGGTATGAACGGGACAAGGAAGATGGCATGCTGGATGATCAAGAGGAGTTTGATCCTCTGGAGTTAGACCGTTTTTCCACTCTGCAGCAACTATCCAGGGGTCTAATGGAAACGGTAGGTGACCTGAGTAACATTAACAAGATTTTAGAGTCTGAGCAGAGGGGAACGGAAACCCTGCTTCTACAACAATCAAGAATTACCACGGATCTTCAAGATGGTCTCATGCGTACCCGCATGGTCTCATTTAACCAGTTGGTCCCACGTTTGCAGCGTATTGTCCGTCAAACATGCCATCCATTAAATAAGCAGGCAGAGATGGTTATTAAGGGCGCTGAGATGGAGCTGGATCGGAGTATTCTGGATCGAATGACCGCCCCCTTAGAGCATTTGCTGAGAAATGCTGTTTCCCATGGTATTGAAGAACCGAAAAAGCGTAAGAAAAAGAACAAGCCAGAGGTTGGCGCCATCACAATAGAGCTTACCCGTGATGGTAACGATGTCGTTATGACTGTGTCAGATGATGGCAAAGGGTTGGATTTTGAGGCCATTAAACAGCGTGCAGAAAAGAGAGGTCTACTGGTAGATGGATCGACTGCGAGTGAGGGAGATCTTACACAGTTTATTCTTGAGCATGGGTTCAGTACGGCCGACTCTGTAAACCAGATCGCTGGTCGTGGAGTAGGGTTGGACGTTGTGGTCAGCGAAGTAAAACAACTGGGCGGCACCATGGAAATAGATTCCACGCCTGGCAAGGGAACCAGCTTCACCATTTATCTCCCGTTGACTCTTGCGATTACTGATGCGTTGTTACTCAGGGCTGGTGGTGAAATATATGCAGCGCCTTATGCCAACGTTGAATCTGTGGTGAGAATTAATCGGGATGAGCTGACTGCTTTATATGAGGGAGGCCATGGCGTATACACCTATGGCGACCATGATTATCACCTGAAGTTTCTAAGCGCGCTATTAGGCAGGGGTATGCCAAATCTGGCGGATCAGAAAAAGCGTATTCCTATGTTACTGGTGCGTGCTGGTAAGCACCGGGTTGCGATGCATGTGGACGAGGTTATAGGTCATCGTCAGATTGTGGTGAAGTCTGTAGGTCCGCAGCTCAGTACTATAAGGTGGATAACAGGTGGTACCATTTTGGGTGATGGGCGCGTGGCACTAATTCTGGATATCAATGCCCTGGTACGTAAGGATGCGGCCCTGACAGCAGAAACTGAAGAGCCTGTTCAGATTATTCCAGACACTTCTGGAGATAAGGTCAAAATAATGGTGGTGGATGACTCTATCACCGTGCGTAAGGTTACCGGCAGGCTGTTAGAGCGTCATGGCATGGCTGTGGAAACAGCTAAGGATGGTGTAGAGGCGCTGGCAATGTTGCAGGACTATCATCCAGACGTTATGTTGCTGGATATTGAAATGCCGCGTATGGATGGTTTTGAAGTAGCTAGAAATATGCGTAACTCAGAACAGTGGGTCGATATACCGATCATTATTATTACCTCACGTACCGGTGAAAAACATCGTACTCATGCTATGGATCTAGGAGTAAAGCGCTATCTTGGTAAGCCATATCAAGAATCTGATCTGATAGAGAATATCCAGGAAGTATTAGAAGAGAGTAAACGATGAGCAAAGACGCAGCTGTTGATATTGAGATACGTGGAGTTTTGCTTCCGCTGCACGAAGCTCAGCTGTTGTTGCCAAATGCTTCTGTATCAGAGGTAGTGGGGCTGGAAGAGCTTAGAGTTGTTCCTGATATGCCAGCTTGGTTTTTGGGTATTCAATTATGGCGCGGCCAGGAGATACCGGTAGTGTCATTTGAAGAGTTGGTTGAGGTTCCTGCAGTGGAGCCTGGTGTTCGCTCCAGAGTAGCTGTATGCAACACCTTAGGCGGCAACCCTAGGCGCCCGTTTATCGGCTTGTTGCTCACATCCACACCCAGATTAGTAAGGGTTAGAGAAGATGTAGTGGCTCCACAGAGCAACGAGCAGGAGCTGGGGGCTGTGGTTAAACGTCAGGTAATCATCAACGGGGAAAACGCCTGGATACCGGATATGAACTCCGTTGAGTGGGTGGTGCAAGAAGCTATGTCTTGAACCAGCACATCTCGCCTTGTGGGCTTGCTCCAAAATTCCGGATACTGGTGAAATATACGGGTTATCTCCTTAACGATAATCACCCCAAAGGGTTTGAATTGATGCAATTGCCGCAAGAGGCGCGGTTTCTGTTCTTAATATCCTCGGTCCCAGTCTTATCCCCTTAAATCCACTCTGTTCTGCAGCAGTAATTTCATGTTCACTAAGGCCGCCCTCAGGCCCCACCAAGATATTTATCCTGCTTACTGGTGTTTCAAGTGAGCCAATGCTGATCTCAGATTTAGGATCCAGCACCAGGCCGGTGCCCTGATGGGGCATGCCAAGCCATTTATCTAGCTCTATGGCATTGTTAAGTTGAGGTAGTCTACATCTACCTGTCTGTTCACAGGCAGAGATCATTACCTTGCGCCAGTGTTGTTGACGCTTCTGCAGTCGCTCGTTGCTTAGTCTTACCACACTATGCTGAGTGAACAGTGGGGTTATCTCATTGACTCCCAGCTCAACAGATTTTTGAATGGCAAGGTCCATTCTTTCGCCCTTAGATACGGCGATGCAAAGATGTATGTTGAGTGAACTTTCACTCTCTGGGGAAGAGCGGGATACAACCTTGGCCTGGGCCTGTTTTTTAGATATTGATTCCAGTAGGGCAGGGTAGTTACAGCCATCACCATTAAACAGCACCAGATCTGCTCCTGGGCGCAGACGTAGCACCTGAATTAGGTGGCGAGAGGCATCTGGATTCAGGGTTATATATAGATTTGGCTCAAGAGTCTGATCTGTAAAGATGCGGGATATACGCATGAATTAAGGCCCTGCCCGTCATTGTAAAATCTAAAGTAATAATTCCGTAACGATGGAATGAAGTGATCTATGCTATTAACATAGTAATAAATTACAAGCAGATAGTATTACAGGAACAATAAATGGCAAAACATATCGGAATATTGACTGCCGGGGGTGATAGCCCAGGTCTTAACGCCGCAATAAGAGGTGTCTGCAAGAGTGCCCATAATAAATATGGTATGAATATCATTGGCTTCCGCGATGGATTTAGGGGGCTGATGGAGAATCGTTTCATCCGTATAGATAGCGATGTGGTTTCAGGTGTTTTATCCATAGGCGGGACCATACTTGGCACCAGCAGGGATAAGCCACACCGGATGATGGTTGGTGGCAAGATGCAGGACATGACAGATGTCATAGTGGAAAACTACCACGACAATCACCTGGATGCTTTGATCTGTCTAGGGGGTGGAGGAACCCAGAAGAACGCCTTGCGCCTGAAAGAGAAGGGCCTGAATATTATTACCCTACCCAAGACCATTGACCGGGATGTGTCACAGACAGATAGCACTTTTGGTTTCGATACCGCTCTTGGTATAGCAACCGAAGCCATTGATAGGCTTCATAGCACAGCACACAGTCATCACAGAATTATCGTAGTCGAGATCATGGGGCATAAAACTGGCTGGTTGGCCTTGGGCTCCGGTATAGCCGGCGGAGCTGATGTGATCTTGGTTCCAGAGATACCATATGATGTTGATTCAATTTCCGAAGCGATTCTGGCGCGGGTACAAAATGGTAAGAAATTCAGCATAGTGGCTATGTCAGAAGGGGCTATGTCCCTGGAACAGGCAAAGGCCATCGCTGTTGCTGAACAGAAGAAGGGTAAGGCCGAAGACAAGGAGGAGAGAAAAAAGGCGAAAGAAGAGGTGAGCAGGATTTACCGGCAATACACAGACAGGACTCTTGAGCTATCACGTCAGTTGGAGGAGATGACCGGGCTTGAGTCGCGCATAACCATACTGGGTCATCTGCAGCGCGGTGGAACACCATCTGCGGCAGACAGACTCCTTGCAAGTACCTTGGGTGCGGCTGTTGCAGATCTGGTTGAAGAAGAGCATTTTGGTGTTATGGTGGCGCTGCGGGGCAACAGGCCGGTGCCAGTGCCGCTGGAAGAGGTGGCAGGTGTTCGTCGTGTTATACCTTTAGATCATCCTTGGATAAATACCGCCCGACATTTGGGAGTATGTCTGGGGGACTAATCATAGGATGATAACCATAGCTTTAGATATCTATGGTACCCTGATCAACTATTGTGCTGTGATGACGACTTTCAGTACTTAACGCCATAGAGCTATCGCATGAAAATACTTATACGTAACCTTGCCCGCACCACTACAGACAGTACCCTACGGGAAATGTTCGAAGCCTATGGGAAAGTGCAGTACTGCACTCTGGTGATGGACAAAAAGAGTGGGGTATCCAAAGGCTTTGGTTTTGTCGAGATGCCCAAGCAGGGTGAAGCCAAGGCCGCGATAAAGTCTCTAAATGGCAAGGATGTAGACGGTAACAGGATTCGTGTGAAAAAGGCCGAGTCGAAGCCAGATGTGAAGAGTAGTAGTTCTGAATGATAATATAATTCCAGTTCTGGTGCCGCCTCACTATGGGTACAAAAAGCTGTTTGTGACGCGCATATCCAGTAATAAATATCATGATAATTTCCTAAATAGTGAGAACGGACATGCGTAGTAAGAGTGGTTACCTTGGGTTTGCAATGGCGGTGACCATGGGATTGGCCTCCAGCATTGGCCATGCTGGCATTGGTGATTTGCTAAAACAGGCAGATGACCTGCTCAATAAACACTCCAGCTCTGCATCATCCTCATCCTCTTTATCAGATTCACGCATCAATGCCGGTCTTAAACAGGCGTTGAGTATAGGGGCCGAGCGCGCCATTGCCTTACTAGGTGCGCGTGGAGGTTTCCTCAATGACAAATCAGTACGTATCCCCCTTCCCGGTATGCTGGAATCAGTCGGCAAGGGCCTGCGTGCAATGGGGCAGGGTAAATACGTCGATCAATTCGAGACCACAGTAAATCGCGCAGCGGAAGAGGCGATCCCCAAGACGCTGCAAATTGTTAAAGAAACAGTTACCAACATGACCCTGGAAGATGTGCGCGGCATCCTCAGCGGAGGAGATGATGCAGCAACCAGATTTTTGCAGAAACGTGCAGGTGGCACATTGCACAGTATTATCAAGCCCATTGTGGCCAGAGCGACCGACAACTCCGGCGCTACAGCGGCTTATAAAAAACTTAAGGGCAAAGCAGACAAAACACTTGGCGGTTTTCTCAATACAGAATCAGTCGATCTGGATGATTATGTAACCAGCAAGACCCTGGATGGTCTGTTCCTGAAACTGGCGTCTGAAGAGAAAAAGATCAGGGAAAATCCCATGGCCAGAACTACAGATCTGTTGAAGCAGGTGTTTGAGGATTGATGTCTGTATTATGTTTTCAAGTATGAGAGTCTCTTTTCAATGGGTCCTTCCGGCGGATGCCGGAATCTAGTTGGTTGTTTGCTCTGGATGCCGGATCAAGTCCGGCATGACGGAGTGATAGTTTTACGAATTCGCGACCAAGCGGCGGGATGAGGCTCTCATAAAGTAAAAAGCCAGAGTCGGTATGACTCTGGCTTTTCTTTGACTTACTGAACCTATTTGTTATTTATGTCTTAGACGACAATCCCAGGTTTTTCCACAGCGCAAGAGTCAACTCAGCCTGATTCATGGTGTAGAAATGCAGGCCGGGTGCTCCTTGATCTAGTAGTCTCTGACACATCTCTGTGACCACTTCCAGGCCGAAGGCGCGGATGCTTTCCAGATCATCATCAAACTCTTCCAGACGTTTGCGCAGCCAGCGTGGGATCTCTGCACCACACGCATCAGAGAAGCGAGCCAGTTGGGCGTAGTTATTTATAGGCATGATGCCAGGAACAATGGGAATATCCATTCCCAGCTTTTCGCAGCTATCAATAAAATTAAAATAAGAGTCGGCGTTGTAGAAGTATTGGGTGATTGCTCCGTTGGCGCCGGCATCTACCTTGCGCTTAAAGTTATCCAAATCGGTTTTAGCGTTGGGTGCCTGTGGATGAAACTCCGGGTACGCCGCTACTTCAAGGTGAAAGTGGTCTCCAGTCTCGGCACGGATAAATTCAACCAGTTCATTGGCGTAAGGGAAGTCTCCGGTGTCGCCCATTCCGGAAGGCATGTCACCACGCAGGGCTACTAGCCGCCTGATGCCCTGGTTCTGGTAGTTCTGTAATAGTTCCCGTATCTCCTCCTTGTGTAGACCGATGCAGGATAGATGCGGCGCAGTTTCGATACCTTCACCACGCAGCCAGTCAACGGTTTCCAGGGTGCGATCACGGGTCGATCCGCCGGCGCCATAGGTGACCGAGAAGTAGAGCGGGTTTACCTCAGTCATCTGGCGCGCTGCTATCTGCAGCTTCTTCATACCCTCATCGGTCTTGGGTGGGAAGAGCTCAAAGCTGAATGTGGGTTTGTGTTTTCTTTGTGATTTCATAGGCAACATGGCCAAGTTAACAGTTTCATGGAAGCAGGCCAAGGTTAATCTATTAGCCTTGGCCTGCTAACACTGGATACTTAATAGCGGTAGTGTTCCGGCTTGTAAGGCCCTTCTACCGGTACGTCTATATAATCAGCCTGGTCTTGCCGCAGAGTTGTCAGCTTTGCGCCGATCTTTCCCAGATGCAGGCGGGCAACCTCCTCGTCTAACTTCTTGGGCAGAGTATAGACTTTGTTCTCATATTCATTTGTTGAGTTCCAGATCTCCATCTGGGCCAGAGTCTGGTTGGTGAAGCTGTTGGACATCACAAAGCTGGGATGGCCGGTGGCGCAACCCAGGTTTACCAGGCGTCCTTCCGCCAGCAGGATGACACGCTTGCCGTCAGGGAAGATGATGTGATCTACCTGAGGCTTGATGTTCTCCCACTGATACTTTTTCAGGCTGGCTACGTCGATTTCGTTATCAAAGTGACCGATGTTGCAGACGATGGACTGGTCCTTCATCGCTGCAATGTGGTCATGGGTAATGACGTGGAAGTTGCCGGTAGTGGTAACGAAGATGTCGGCTTGAGAGCAGGCGTCATTCATATCCACAACCCGGTAACCTTCCATTGCGGCCTGTAGGGCACAGATCGGGTCGATTTCGGTAACCCATACGGTAGCACCCAGACCCTTCAGGGATTGAGCGCAGCCCTTGCCAACATCTCCATAGCCCAGCACCAGGGCTATTTTGCCGGCGATCATTACGTCTGTCGCACGTTTGATGCCGTCCACCAGGGATTCACGACAGCCGTAGAGGTTGTCGAATTTTGACTTGGTGACTGAGTCGTTAACATTAATAGCAGGAAAAGGCAGGTCACCGGCGGCTGCCATCTGGTACAGGCGATGTACGCCTGTGGTGGTCTCCTCGGTAACACCGCGTATGTTCTTCAGCTTTTCCGAGTACCAGCTTGGCTGTTCGGCCAGATGCGCCTTGATGGCGGCGTAGAGCACCTCTTCCTCTTCACTGGTCGGTTTGTCCAACACGCTGATGTCCTTTTCTGCCTTGCTGCCCAGGATCAGCAGCAGGGTAGCGTCACCACCGTCGTCCAGGATCATGTTCGGTGAACCACCATCGGCCCACTCCATAATCTTGTGGGTGTACTGCCAGTACTCTTCCAGGGTCTCGCCCTTGTAGGCATAGACCGGGATGCCCTGGTCAGCAATGGCCGCGGCCGCGTGGTCTTGGGTGGAGAAGATGTTGCAAGATGCCCAGCGCACCTCGGCACCCAGTTTCACCAGGGTCTCGATCAGTACGGCGGTCTGGATGGTCATGTGTAGACTACCAGCTATGCGGGCACCTTTTAGGGGTTTCTCATCGCCGTACTTCTCTTGCAGGGCCATCAGGCCAGGCATCTCAGTTTCGGCAATAGCTATCTCTTTGTGTCCCCACTCGGCGAGAGAGAGATCAGCTACTTTGAAGTCGGTAAAGGATTGGTCAACTACAGCGTTCATGGTTTATCTCCAGGAAAGCCAAGCGCGGTTTGAAAAGGAGTCCTCCCCAAGCCTGGCAGAAACCCGGGTTTCTGTTGCAGCGCTTCTTGGGGAGGGTTGAGTTTTCTATATAGTTTGGTTCAGTATTCTACAGTCCAGCAGCATCTCTCAAGATGTCTGCCTTGTCGGTGCGCTCCCAGGTGAAGCTGTCCTCATCACGGCCAAAGTGACCGTAGGCGGCAGTCTTCAGGTAGATCGGACGCAGCAGATCCAGCATGGTGATCAGGCCCTTTGGGCGCAGATCGAAGTGTTCGCGCACCAGCTTAACCAGTTCGGCATCATCAATCTTGCCGGTGCCGAAGGTGTCCACGCTTATGGATGTTGGCTCGGCCACACCTATAGCGTAGGAGACCTGGATCTCACAGCGATCAGCCAGACCGGCAGCTACGATGTTCTTGGCTACATAGCGGCTAGCGTAGGCGGCGGAACGGTCAACCTTGGAGGGATCCTTGCCGGAGAAGGCGCCGCCACCGTGGCGCGCCATACCACCGTAGGTATCAACGATAATCTTGCGACCGGTAAGTCCGCAGTCGCCTACAGGCCCGCCGATTACAAAACGTCCGGTGGGATTTATGTGGATCTTGTCCGCTGGGCACTGGTCCAACCACTCGGCCGGTAGTACCGGCTTGATGATCTCGTCCATTACCGCTTCGTGCAGGGCCTTTTCAGATATATCAGGATCATGCTGGGTAGAGAGTACCACCGCGTTTATTCCAACTGGCTTGTTGTCCTCATAATGGAACGAGAGCTGGCTCTTGGCATCCGGACGCAGCCATGGCAGGGTGCCGGCCTTGCGTACTTCGGACTGGCGCTTTACCAGACGATGGGCATAGGTGATCGGTGCTGGCATCAGCACATCGGTCTCATTACAGGCGTAGCCAAACATCAGTCCCTGGTCGCCTGCGCCCTGTTCGTGGTCACTGGTCTCATCCACGCCCATGGCGATATCTGCAGACTGTTTGCCGATGGCGGAGATTACGGCGCATGTGTTTGCGTCAAAGCCTACATCACAGTGGTTATAGCCGATATCGTCCACTACCTTGCGCACCAGTTCTTCTGTATCCACCCAGGCGTTGGTGGTGACTTCGCCGGCCAGAATGACCATGCCGGTCTTGACCATGGTTTCGCAGGCTATACGTGAGCGCGGGTCTTCTGCGAGCAGGGCGTCTACTACTGCATCCGAGATTTGATCCGCAACCTTGTCCGGATGGCCTTCGGAGACAGATTCTGAGGTAAAGATAAAGTCTTTTGGCATGGTCTTATTTTAATCCATTTGAATATAACTGCCGCATAAAGCGGCCATTTAGAGTCGAAAAATAGTGCGCGACCCGCAAAATAAACGCAGGATTATACTATCCAACCAGAAGATTTGCATATATAGATCCGTCATTTTGACACTATTGTATTCTGTATCTGTTCCAAAGGGGCTACCATACCCAGTTCTATCATCGAAATCAGAGGATAAAGTCGTGGTATCTCTCGAAACCCCAGTATGTGAATTTGGCCTAGATGCACCAGACTTCAATCTACCGGGTGTGGATGGCCGCAATTGGACCCTGGAAGAGTGTGCCGGAGAAAAGGGTCTTTTGGTGATGTTTATCTGTAACCACTGCCCCTATGTACAGTCGATTCGGGATCGAATTGTGCGTGATACCACCGAACTGGCCGCATTGGGTATCAACAGCCTAGCCATCATGTCCAATGATCCCACAGATTATCCGGAAGACTCCTTTGAGAACATGCAGAAGGTGGCGCAAGAGTTCGGCTTCAATTTCCCCTATCTGCTGGATAAGACCCAGGAGGTGGCCAAGGCCTACGGCGCGGTCTGCACCCCGGATTTCTTTGGCTACAATGCCGATCTGAAACTGCAGTACCGTGGGCGGTTGGATGAGTCCAGAAAAGATGCAGCAGCGCCTGATGTGCGCAGAGACCTGTTTGAGGCCATGAAACAGGTGGCGCTGACCGGAGAAGGCCCCAAGGATCAGATGCCCAGCATGGGCTGTTCCATAAAATGGATTGAATAGTTGCCTCGAAACAGGGGTTCCATGGAGTCGGTTCGGTTGTATTGGTGCCACCTTTGAGTGAAAATACTGCCCTTTGTCCCCAATACTAATTATATAGGAACCCAAGATGTCATCACGCAGAGAGCTTGCCAACGCAATCCGCGCACTGAGCATGGATGCAGTGCAGAAAGCAAATTCCGGTCACCCCGGAGCACCCATGGGAATGGCCGATATTGCTGAGGCCTTGTGGAATGATCATCTGAAGCATAACCCAGCAAATCCTGGCTGGTTCGATCGTGATCGCTTCGTGCTCTCCAACGGCCATGGATCCACCTTGATCTACTCTCTGCTGCATCTGAGTGGCTACGACCTGACCATGGATGATCTGAAGGATTTCCGGCAGTTGCACTCCAAGACCCCAGGTCACCCAGAGTACGGCTACACTCCGGGAGTGGAGACCACCACCGGACCCCTGGGACAGGGCATCACCAACGCCGTGGGCATGGCCCTGGCGGAACAGACCCTGGCGGCCCAGTTCAACCGTGACGGACACAACATTGTCGATCACCACACCTACACCTTTCTGGGTGACGGCTGCATGATGGAGGGAATCTCCCACGAGGCCTGCTCCCTGGCCGGTGTGCTCAAGCTGGGCAAGCTGATTGCGATCTGGGATGACAACGGTATCTCCATCGACGGTGAGCTGGAAGGCTGGTTTGGTGACGATACCCCAAAACGTTTTGAGGCCTACGGTTGGCATGTGATCCCAAATGTGGATGGCCACGACGCAGAGGCGGTCACCAAGGCCATTGCTGAGGCCAAGGCGGTAACCGACAAGCCAAGTCTGATCTGCGCCAAGACCACCATCGGCTTCGGTTCTCCCAACAAGGCCGGCAGTCATGACTGTCACGGCGCTCCTCTGGGTGCCGATGAGGTGGCGGCTACCCGGGAACAGTTGGGCTGGAAATATGAACCCTTTGTGATTCCGAAAGAGATCTATGCCGGGTGGGATGCGGGAGAGAAGGGCGCAATTGCCGAAGCTGCATGGAATGAGAGATTCGCTGCTTATACTGCTGCCCATCCTGAACTGGCTGCAGAGTTTACTCGTCGCATGTCCGGAGAGCTGCCAGATATCTGGGCGGCCGCGGCCGACAAGTTTATCGCTCAGGTGGATGGGGAGAAGGCGTCACCCGCCACCCGCAAGGCATCTCAGATTGCCCTTAACGGCTATGGTCCGCTGCTGTCGGAGCTGTTTGGCGGTTCTGCCGACCTGACCCCTTCCAATCTCACCTTCTGGTCCGGTTCCAGGGCGGTGAACGAAGGTCATGCCGATGGCAACTACCTCTCCTTCGGGGTGCGCGAGTTTGGTATGTCCGCTCTGATAAATGGCATGGCCCTGCACGGCGGATTCATCCCCTATGATGCCACCTTCCTGGTATTTTCCGACTATGCCCGTAACGCCCTGCGTATGTCAGCCCTTATGCGTCTGCGCACCATCCATGTATATACCCATGACTCCATCGGTCTGGGTGAAGACGGCCCCACCCATCAGCCGGTGGAGCATGTCTCCAGCCTGCGTCTGATGCCGAATATGTATGTATGGCGTCCCTGTGATGCGGTGGAGACCGCCGTTGCCTGGAGGCAGGCCATTGAGAAGAAAGATGGCCCCACCAGTCTGATCCTGTCGCGTCAGGGTCTGCCCCATCAGGAGCGCAGTCAGCAACAGTTGTCTGATATTGCCCGTGGTGGCTATGTGTTGCAGGATTGTGATGGCACACCGGATGCGATCATCATCGCCACCGGTTCTGAGATTGCTCTGGCAGTGGAAGTTGCGGCACAACTGGATGAAAAGATACGCGTGGTTTCCATGCCCTGTGTGGAGGCCTTCGAGGCCCAGGATGAGGCCTATAAACAGTCTGTTCTGCCGTCAGAGGTTACTGCACGGGTTGCGGTAGAGGCCGGTGTCACCGACTTCTGGTACAAGTATGTTGGTCTCAACGGCAGGGTTGTGGGTATAGACCGTTTTGGTGAGTCCGCTCCGGCCGGGCAGTTGTTTGAACAGTTCGGTTTTACCCTGGATAACCTGGCCAGTGCGGTTAAAGAGGTGTTGTGATTGACCTCTGTCTCTCTATACAGCGAGGCATAATCCCGTGCCGATAAAAATCGCGATTAATGGCTATGGCCGGATCGGGCGCAGCGTCCTGCGCTCCCTATACGAGTCAGGCCGTGATGATGTAGAGGTCGTTGCCATAAACGATCTAGGCGATATAGGCGTTCATGCCCACCTGACCCAGTTTGATACTGCCCACGGCCGCTTTCCCGGCGAGGTGTCAGTGGATGGCGACTCTATGCTGGTCAACGGAGATCGCATCTCTATCTTCTGTGAGCCTGATCCATCCAAGCTGCCCTGGGCAGAGCTGGGGGTGGATCTGGTGCACGAATGCACGGGCGCATTTACCCAGCGTGATCAGGCGGAGAAACATATTCAGGCCGGAGCCAACAAGGTGCTGATCTCTGCACCCGGCGGCCCGGGGATGGATGCCACTGTGGTCTACGGGGTAAACCACCAGAAGCTGAAGAGCTCTGATCGCATCATCTCCAACGCATCCTGCTCTACCAACTGTTTGGCCACCATGCTGCAACCTCTATGTACAGAGCTTGGGTTTGAGAGTGGCATGATGACATCGGTGCACGCCTTTACCAACGAACAGGTATTGACCGATTCCCATAAAGAGAATCTACGCTACGCCCGCGCGGCGGCTGGCTCTATAGTTCCAAACGGTACCAGTGCACCTGAGGTTATCGGTCAGATAATGCCGCAACTGGCGGGGAAGCTCAGCGGTTTTACCATGCGGGTGCCCACTATCAATGTATCTATTATTGATCTGACATTTACCGCTTCCAGAGATACCTCGGTCGAAGAGGTAAATAATCTCATGCAGCAGGCGGCCGATGGCCATATCCTGAGCTATAATTCTACACCTCTGGTATCGGTTGATTTTAATCACAATCCGGGCTCGGCCTGTTTCGATGCTACTCTTACTCAGGTAAACCACAGACTGGTAAAGGTCTGTTCCTGGTACGACAACGAATGGGGTTTTTCTAACCGTATGCTGGATGTTACCGCCGCGCTGTATGGGGCTTAGGTTTTTAGGGCCTAGTGCCTAGGGCCGAGGGCTAAGGATATTACTAAATAATAAAGGGTGTAGTTGAATGTCTGTACTAAAGATGACTGACTTGGATCTTGCTGGCAAGAGATTGCTGATTCGACAGGATCTAAATGTTCCGATCAAGGATGGCAAGGTCGCCAGCGACAAACGTATCTGCGCCTCTATCCCCACCATAAAACATGCCATGCAGGCCGGCGCCAAGGTGATGCTGATGTCTCATCTGGGGCGTCCCACCGAGGGTGAGCCTGCGGAAGAATTCTCCATGCTGCCGGTGGCGCAATATCTCTCCGATGCCTTGGGGCATGAGGTCAGGCTGATTAAAGATTATCTGGATACGCCCCCTCAACTTGAGGATGGCAGTGTTGTCCTATTGGAGAACTGCCGCTTCAATCCGGGTGAAAAGAAGAATGTAGAGGAACTGGCAAAGCAGTACGCCTCTCTGTGCGATATATACGTTATGGACGCCTTTGGCACCGCCCATCGCGCCCAGGCATCCACCTATGGTGCCGGAGTGTTTGCACCAGTTGCCTGCGCCGGCCCTCTGCTTGCGGGTGAGCTAGAGGCGCTGGAGAAGGCACTGAAGACCCCGGCCCGGCCCATGGCCGCTATCGTGGGTGGTTCCAAGGTGTCGACTAAACTAACGGTGCTGGATTCATTGTCTAAGGTAGTAGACCAGCTCATACCTGGCGGCGGTATCGCTAATACCTTCATCGCTGCCGCTGGCCATAACGTGGGCAAATCCCTGTGCGAACATGAACTCATACCAGAAGCCAAGCGCCTGATGGAGGCAGCCCGGGCTAAGGGCGGAGAGATCCCTGTGCCCACAGATGTTGTGGTAGGCAAGGAGTTTTCTGAGTCCGCCGAGGCGGTTATCAAACCTGTGCAGGATGTAACCGACGAGGATATGATCTTCGATATCGGCCCTGAGACCGCGGCCCGTTTTGCCCAGATGATGCAGGCTGCTGGGACCATCGTATGGAACGGCCCGGTGGGCGTGTTTGAGTTTGACCAGTTTGGTGAAGGCACTAGAGTCCTGGTAGAGGCGATTGCCAACTCAGATGCCTTCTCCATAGCTGGTGGTGGCGATACCCTGGCAGCAATGGATAAATATGAGATAGCCGATAGGGTCTCATATATCTCCACCGGCGGAGGGGCATTTCTGGAATTTCTTGAAGGCAAGAAACTGCCAGCCGTAGAGATGCTGGAGAGCAAAAATACCAATTAATATCTGAAGTGCCTAGGTAATATTTATCTGGCAGTATATGCTTATTACATTAATCTAGATGTCAGGGAGCAACTCATGATTGTAACAACAGACCTTCTTTTCGAGCACGCCTACGGCAAATATGCCGTTGGCGCATATAACATCAACAACGCCGAGCAGATAATGGGACTATTTCGCGGCAATATGGATAGCAAGGCTCCGTTCATTGTGCAGCTCTCCAAGGGCGCGCGCTCCTATACTGACAAGCGTTTGCTGGAGGCCATGATTCGGGCTGCCGATCAGATATTTCCAGATTCCATATTTGCTGTACATCTGGACCATGGCGATGAGCAGACCTGTTATGAATGTATCGACAGCGGCTTCTACAGCTCGGTGATGATCGATGCAAGTGCAGAAGAGTTTGAAGAGAATATTGCCATTACCAAGCGGGTGGTGGACGCGGCCCATGCCAAGGGGATTGTAGTAGAGGCAGAACTTGGCAAGCTGGGTGGGGTGGAGGAGCATGTCTCTGTGGATGAGGCGGATGCCAAGCTTACCGATCCCAAGCAGGTTGAGGAGTTTGTCTCCAGAACCGGTTGTGACAGCCTGGCCTGCGCCATCGGTACTAGCCACGGTGCCTATAAGTTCACTGGTAGTCAGGGGCTGCACTTCGATGTAATTAAGGAGATAGCCAAACTGCTGCCACGCTTTCCGCTGGTTATGCATGGCTCCAGTTCCGTGCCTCAGGATGAGGTAGAGCGCATCAACGCAGCTGGCGGAAACATGGCTGGCGCCAAGGGCGTAGACGAAGGTCAGATATCTAAGGCCAGTAAGATGGGTGTGACCAAGGTAAATATCGATACTGATGGTCGTCTGGTCTGGTGTCGGGTGCATCGCGAAGCATTTCTGGAGAACCCTGAGAACTTTGACCTGCGCGGACCTGGTAAGGTCTTTATGGCTGAGTATGCCAAATACATTGCCCATAAGAACGAAGTGTTGGGTAGTGCTGGTCGACTGGACAGTGTGCGGGAGTTTATTAAAAACAAAGTACTCTGATACTTCTTACACAATTAAACGCCGGTGCCCCCTATTATGTGAACGGGGTCATTCGGCGTTTTTTTATGTATGGCGATTTACTCCAATAAATGGTAAAAACCTCTAGGGAATTAATATAGTACGTTAGTTAGAGGCTTGGTTATGGATGCCAGATACAAGATATACTTCCATGGTAAATTTAAGGAGTGGGTCGAGAGGGACGAATTTATTCGGGCCATTAGCCAACATCTTGGGGTCAGTAAGGAAAAGGCTGAGGCTCTATTTGAGATTGATCGCAAGGTTAACCTGAAAAAGAACCTTACTGAGGTCGAAGCTGATCGCCATATGGCCGCATTTCAAAAGATGGGGATGCTGGTCACCAAGAAGCTGATGATGAAACCATTCGTCGGTCCACTTATAGAGCTTCAGTCCAGAGTTGAGACTGAGGAGAAGGTTGAACATTCCGAGCGCGATGTCAGTGCAATCCAGCAAGGTAAGAAGGGGTTGTACAGCCTGGCCAGTGGCTTGAGGTCTCTGGTGAATAAAGGCAGTATTAGAGACGACTTGTAGTATAAATTAATATCCAGACGCAAAGCGGCCCCAGATCATTGGGGCCGCTTTTTTTAAACAAAAATTCAACCGAACACGGAGCCAGTGCGCACCCCCAGCATTGTTAATATCTGAGGCAGGGGGCAGAACCCGGTTAAAGACGCCTGAAACAGCATGAAACCAACAAAACCAGTGGCGTAGAGGAAGTATTGGTTTTGAGTTGCGATAAAGGCGCCAACTGTAGCCATGATCAGTGTGCCAACAATGGCAAATGTAATGCGTTCTACGTTCATAGTATTAACTCCTCTTAGTTGAAAACAGTAGATGTGGAGTTATTGTTGCAACTGATGCCCATCCAGTCTGGAACATTTGTTACATAGCTTGGGGTTTTACTAGTACAGGGATAGAGGAGGGTCCCCCATGGCCACCTGTTGATGCTCCAGTGTGGCTATGTGGTCTTGCCAGTATTGAGTGGTATTAAACCAGGGAAATGCTGCAGGGAAGGCCGGGTCGTCCCAGCGTTTCGCTAGCCAGGCGGCATAGTGGATGATACGTAGGGTGCGTAAAGGTTCAATCAGGCGTATTTCTGCGCTGTTCAATGGGCGAAACATCTCATAGCCCTCTCTGAGGTAGCTCATCTGCATGGACATCTCGTTGTGCTCTCCGGAGAGTAGCATCCATAGATCCTGAATGGCTGGTCCGTTGCGGCAGTCATCCAGGTCAACAAAGTGGGGACCACTGTCGGTCCAGAGTATATTCCCCATGTGGCAGTCGCCATGTAGGCGTATCTGTTGATATGTTCCTACAGAGTCGAACAGATCATCGATGCTGGATTGCATATCTTGGATAATTTGACGATAGCTTGATTCCAGCTCAATCGGGATAAACCCGTTTGTCAGTAGATATTCGGCAGATTCTCGTCCCATCTCATCCTGATTAAGGGTAGGGCGGTGTTGAAATGGGTGGCTGGCCCCGATCTGATGGATGCGCGCCATGAGCCGTCCTACCCACATCAGGTCATCAGGGTCGTCCAGGTCAGGCCAACGTCCACCCTGGCGTGGGGATAGACTGAAGCGGTAGCCCCCATAGCTGTGCAAGCTGTTGCCTGTAGCGTCCTTAATCGGGGCGACCACTGGCACCTCTTCTGCTGCTAGAGCAAGGGAGAATTCATGCTCCTCCCGAATGGCGTCATCGCTCCAGCGCCCTGGACGATAGAATTTAGCCACCAGGGGAGGAGCATCCTCCATCCCGACCTGGTAGACCCGGTTTTCATAGCTGTTTAATCCCAGCATACTGCCGTCCGGCTGAAATCCACAGGATTCCAGGGCGGCAAGAATGGTGTCCGGGGTCAGGCCTGAATAGGGGGCAGTATCGGTCACTAAGCTGGATTGGTAAGCCTGGTCTCTGCTTCCCGATACTTCTCAGCTGTCTTTTCCACGATGTCGTCGGGAAGATTTGGCCCCGGTGGTGTTTTATCCCAATCCAGGGTCTCCAGATAGTCCCGCACAAACTGTTTGTCGTAGCTGGGAGGGCTGATTCCTACCTGGTACTGGTCCGCCGGCCAGAAGCGGGAGGAGTCAGGGGTCAGGACTTCGTCAATCAGGTATAGATTGTCATCATTATCCAGACCAAACTCAAATTTGGTGTCGGCGATGATGATCCCTTTTTCTAGGGCGTAGGCTGCGCATTCTGTATATATCTGGATACTGACATCACGCACCTTCTCGGCCAGATCCTGGCCCAACAGCTCTACGGTCTCTTCGAAGCTGATGTTTTCGTCGTGGTCGCCAATCTCTGCCTTGGTGGATGGGGTGTAGATGGCCTCGGGCAGCTTGGCGGCCTGTTCCAGATCTTCCGGCAGTTTGATACCGCAAACCGCGCCGGTCTTTTGGTAATCTTTCCAACCTGAGCCGATGAGATAGCCACGTACAATTGCCTCTACTGGCAGGGGGCGCAGTTTACGTACCACCAGGGCTCGGTCTCCCAGAATGGCCCGCTGTTCTGCATCCGGTACCACATCTGACAGAGGTTTATCCGACAGGTGGTTAGGGATAATCCCTTGGGTGCGCCCAAACCAGAAGTTTGCCACCCTGGTGAGTACCTCACCCTTGCCCGGAATCGGCTGGGGTAGCACCACATCAAAGGCGGAGAGGCGATCTGAGGCGACGATAAGCATATGCTCGTCATCCACGTTGTATATATCCCTCACCTTACCGCGGTTCAGCAGCTCTAGGTGGGGTAGATCGGATTCAAAAAGGGCGTCCATATGGCTCATGGTGTTTTTCTCTATGGTGAAAAAGCAGTAAATTATACCCCGTAATCTATATTTGGATAAGCTGTGTATTGAATGTTTTTAGCAAAAAATTGCTGAAATAATCCTGCTTGGATTGATATCTATATTTCGGAGGAGGAGTGATGCCAGAGTTTAAGGGTAGTTGTCACTGCGGGGCGGTGCGTTTTTCCTATGCAGGAGAAGAGATAACCAGTGGAGTGCGCTGTAACTGCTCCATATGCTCACGCAAGGGGGCCATGATGTCTGCTCAGTTAATCCCGGAGGCAGATCTGCATATAGATGTTGATGTAGGGGCTCTGGGTCTCTATCAGTTTGGAAAAAAGACGGCCAAACACTTTTTTTGTAAAAACTGCGGGATCTACACCTTCCATGAGACCGCAAGAAAGGCCGGGCACTATCGGGTCAATCTTGGCTGTGTCGATGGGATAGATGTTTTCGCTTTGGAGTGTGAGGTGTTTGACGGTAAGCATCTGCTGTAACATAAAGCCCTAAGTCCCAATATTGGTGCTGGTGCCATCCTCCATGCCGTATTTCTTGAGTTTTCTCCATAAGGAGACCCGGTCAATGCCCAGAACCTTTGCCGCCTTGGTGCGGTTTTGATCACATTTATCCAATACATAACGGATATAGTCCTCTTCCCGTTCGATTAGGGTGGGCAGGCGGCCCCCCTCTTCGCGCACCACATGTACCGCATGCTCCACCAGGCTCTTTGGAAGATTGTCGCTGGTTAGATGATTTCCTCGCGCTAGCGCCACCCCGCGCTCAATAATATTTTCCAGTTCGCGTACATTACCCGGGAAATCATAATCCAGCAGAATGGCCATGGCGTCTGTATCTATATCCTCCACCGCACGATTCATGCGCATGGCATGCTTACGCAGAAAATAGAATGCCAGTAGAGGTATATCATCTCGTCGTTCAGCCAGGGGGGGGATTTGTAGCCCTACCACATCCAGCCGGTAATAGAGGTCCTGTCTGAATCTTCCCGAGGCAACGGCACTATGTAGATCACGATGAGTAGCGGCGATCAAACGGATATCCACCGGTACGGCTAGATTTGAGCCAAGCCGCTGCACCTCCCGCTCCTGAATAACCCGCAGTAGCTTCACCTGCATCCCAAGGGACATCTCGGCGATTTCGTCCAGGAACAGGGTACCGCCATTTGCTGCCTCAATCAGACCTACCCGTGCTTCGGTGGCGCCGGTATAGGCCCCTTTCTCATGACCGAACAGTTCGTTGGCCAGGAGATCTTCCTGTAAGGCGCCACAGTTGACTGCCTGGAACATATGCTGGTTTCTGTCGCTGTGGGCGTGAATAAAGCGAGCCAGTAGCTCCTTGCCGGTACCGCTCTCTCCAGTGATAAGGATGTTGGTTTCGGTCTGGGCTGCCTGACGTGTCGTCTCCAGCAGGCGCTGCATTATGGCGTCCTGAGTGATAATGGATGGTCCGCTGGTACCTTGGGTAATCTGCTCCTTAAGGCGCAGGTTCTCCCTCTTCAGGCTTACCATTTCCAACGCATTACGAATAACCGACCTCACCTCATCCAGACGGAATGGCTTGGCAATGTAATGGAATGCTCCAGCCTTCATGGCCTCTATAGCAGAGTCGAGAGTTGCGTAACCGGTTATCAACACCACGGCAGACTCAGGGGTTAGCTCTTTTGCCTTGCGCAGTACCGCCATGCCATCTACCTTCTCCATCTTCAGGTCGGTCAGAATGACATCAAACTGTCTCTTTTCCATGGCCTCTATGGCGCCCATACCTGTTGTACGTTCAGTGACCTCGTAGCCCTGTTTGCGGCAGACATGGGCCAGGTTTTCTACTGCCGTTGCCTCGTCATCGACGATCAGAATCCGGCCGGTAACGGAGGCATCATCATTCATGATCACTCTCCTCAGCAGGTAACAGCATAATGACTTGGGTGCCCGCATCAGCTCTAGAGGCAATAGCAAGACAGCCATCATGCTCCTTTATGATCTCTTGTACGATATACAGGCCAAGACCTACACCACGGCCAGGTTCGTTGGTGGTGAAAAATGGATCGAATACCTTTGAAAGATTTTCCTTCGGTATGCCTGGGCCATTATCGGTCACCACTATCTTTATAACTCGACCCTGATAATCAGAAATGCACGTTAGGTTGCCTGCAACCTCAGCATCTTCAGGGATGACCGAAGGGTCTTTGTTACATTCGGCAGCGCTGATCTGAATATGCACGCCATCACCGGCGGCATGCATTGCATTCTGGATCAGATTGATAAGTAACTGTTGAATGCGCTGTTTATCTAAATTAAGGGTGAGATCAGACGGAATATCCACCACCAGTTCTGCAGAATATTCCCGTAGAGTCTTTCTTAATATGGTTAGAGTTTCATCTACCAGGCCATGTAACTTAATACTGTGTTTGTGGAATACACGCTGGCGGCCAAAATCCAGAAGGGTTCGTACGATATTACGTCCGCGCTCAGTTTCACGGTCAATTTGAGTAAGCCAGGTTTTGAGCTGATCAGGATCTGCCTCATTAAGCTCCTCCATCAACAGTTGGCAGGATGAAGAGATGTTGGATAAGGGGTTATTCAACTCATGGGCTACACCTGAGGCGAGGATGCCTATGGAAGCCAGTTTTTCCGATTGCAGCATGCGCTTCTGACGGATGTCCAGCTCCCTCAACATGCGATTAAACACCTTAGTGAAGGTTCTGAACTCGCGGTCCTGTGATGGAGGTTTCAAGTGATTGAAACGTCCATCCGCAATTGACATCAACCTGGACTCCAGCTGCTTGAGGGGTGTGACTGATACCCGTTTCAGGTAGCGTCCGATAATATAGATCGCAAGTCCAATGAAGAGAAGGGATATCAGTAGTATCCACTGGGACTCCTGGATTGCCGTCTCAAGTACTCGGCGTTCCCGTTTGGCCAGAGCTTCAATAGATACAAAGATGTGGTGACCAACAGCCCTTATCTCTTCCTGGCGCCGATCTTTTTCAATTTCCGTTAGCGCATCCCACTGCCTGAGAAGATACTGGTAAGTGCGCAGGGAGTGGGCGGTTCCTGTAAGGCTGGAGTTGGGCAGGATATCGTCCAGGGTGTCTTTGTGTTTCTGAAGGATATTCAGGGAATCAGACGCATGTTTATCCGCTCGGGATAACGCCTCTGTATCTGCATAGAGAAACAGATTTTTTTCCTCGCGACGCATCTCCAAAACCGAATCTTTCAGGTCTGATACCACTTCGCCTTCGGACACCTGCCACTCAAGGAACAACAGATTCAGATAGGTGATAATGCCGAGTGTCAGGGTGACGCCTACCAGCACTATGTATGCACTGGTGATTTTGCCCCGCATGCTGGATAGGTCGAATATGGCCATAACAAAACGCAACATTTCGTTTCAAATTGCAACAATCATAGCAGATTCCACTGGTTAGTGTATCTCCCGCGGCTATTTTTCTTTCTATCTCGCACCCTGTTGCATAATGCAACGCTACTTCAGGTCCTTGTGATTTTACACCCTTTACAATCAATGGGTTACAGACATTAAAACATGGCATGGGCGTTGCAATCAGAGGGTTAAGATATTTTGGAGATATAAGATATGACAAAGCTTAGTGACAGCCTGAAAAAGATGTTAACTGGGTTGGCCCACCAAGATGCGGGCGAATTTATGACTATGCACGACAAAATGAGGGTGCTGGGACAAGGATCGGAAACTCGGAACAAGCCGTCCACACCTCTCAGTAGTGTGAGTAATATGCTTGCAACCCAACGAATCGCACTGATCAGTGATGCTAGAGGGCTAGATGCTCCTCTCTCCTATGCAATTGACGCTTGCCAGCGCCAGGAAGCAACGATTGACCTGCTGATCCACGGTACTACCGATGTGGAAAACCTCTCTAATATAGAGAAACGGATCAAAGAAGCTGGTATCATCTGCCACCGTATTCAACTTGGCACCAGGCCTGTCGACGGTGTTATCGAATATATCAGTAATCACCCTGGATTAATTTTCATGGTATCGATGCCTGACGACGGCGTCGCCAAGTTGCTTATGGAAGAGGTAATACCCAAGCAAGGTGCAGGTTTTAATGTACCTTTAGTGCTTATTGATGATCCTGCATCAGAATATCCTACAGAACGGTGTGCATAAGGGTATTAAGACTAGATGCACTATTTAGACCAAAATCTTCCTAATTCTATAGAACATTTTAAGAGTAGCGGTATGAATACACTTGCTGATGAAGAGCAAACAATAACAACCCCGGGAATAATTAGTCGTAAACAGATGGTTGCAGCGGTAGTGTTTGCAATGTTGGCACTATATTTACCCTCTGTAGTGCCCACCATAGAAATCGCATGGGTCAGTATTATCCTGGTTGTTACCATCTACCTATTTGCATTTGAAGTTGTGGGCGTAGATGTAGCGGCAATCACTATTATGGTGATATTGGGGCTCACCACCTTACTGGCACCTATCATGGGGCTGGAACAAGGGCTGGTGGATAACAAGCACCTGTTTGATGGGTTTTCCTCTAATGCTGTGGTCTCCATCATCGCTGTTATGATCATTGGGGCTGGTCTGGATAAGACAGGCATAATGTCCAAAGTTGCGGCTTTCATCCTCAAGGTTGGAGGAACTACCGAGGGACGCATTATTCCTATTATCTCAGGTACTGTGGGAGTCATATCTTCATTCATGCAGAACGTGGGAGCCGCCGCACTGTTTTTACCAGTAGTTTCCCGTATTTCAGCCCGCTCCGGTCTGCCAATGTCCCGTCTGCTGATGCCCATGGGTTTCACTGCAATCCTCGGTGGCACCATGACCATGGTTGGTTCCAGTCCGCTCATTCTTTTGAATGATCTGATTCTGACATCCAACAGAGCATTGCCTGCTGAGCATCAGATGGAAACCTGGGGACTGTTTTCGGTCACACCTGTAGGTGCGGTGTTGATTGTAGTTGGAATTCTCTATTTTGTTGTAGCCGGTCGATTTGTTTTGCCTAAGACCAAAAGTGAAAGTAGCACCAAGGGTGTGGATACCATGGAGTACTTTAAGTCTCTGTATGGCGTCCATCCTGATCTGTTAGAGGTTGTGGTTCCTGACGGTAGTGATCTGGTTGGCAAGCTTCTGGGAGAAGTTGAGAAGTCATATACCATCAGGGCCATCGGAGTTAAGCTCAGCGGTGAGGAGAGCCTTGTGGGCCCCGGATCTGTTGCTTACGATACCGAAATCGTTGGAGGTATGGTCCTAGGCATACTTGCCTCTCCCGGCAGTCAACATCGATTTGTGGAAGAGAATGGCCTCAAGAAAAGAACTGAGTTACGTACCTTTTCCGAGACACTCTCCTCCAACAAGGCGGGTATTGCCGAGGTGGTTATTCCACCCGGTTCTCAACTTATAGGTAAAAGCGCACGTGAGGCCTGGTTGCGTAAAACTCATGGTTTGGGGCTGATTGCTCTGCATCGTGAGGGCGAAACTCTGCGCCAGGGCGACGACATCAGAAGCACCCCATTTCAGGCTGGTGATACTCTGGTTGCCCATACCACCTGGAGAAACCTGGCCCGTCTGGAGTCAAATCGTAACTTTGTAGTGGTAACCACCGAGTACCCGCGTGAAGAGGAGATGCGTCCACATAAGGTATGGCAGGCTGGTGTTTTCTTCTGCATTGCCCTGTTCATGGTGCTGTTTACCGATATACGTCTCTCCGTGGCACTGCTTACAGGCGCTATGGGCATGGTTCTGTCCGGCGTTCTGAATATTGAAGAGGCCTATAAGGCAGTAAGCTGGAAGACGGTTTTTCTGCTGGCATCACTTATACCTCTAGGCCTGGCCGTTGAAACCAGCGGTACTGCAAAATGGATTGCGGAACAGGTTCTCGCAGTTGTCGGGCATATGCCTGTCTGGGTGATTCAGGGCTCTATCGCAGTTCTGGCTACCTTCTTCACCCTGGTCATGTCCAACGTGGGTGCTACTGTGTTGCTCGTTCCGCTGGCGGTCAATATCGCTATAGGCGCTGGTGCTAATCCGGCTGTGTTTGCCCTGACCGTAGCTATTGCCACTTCAAACTCATTCCTTATTCCGACCCATCAGGTAAACGCCTTGATTATGGGTCCTGCCGGATACAAGGTAGCTGATTTCATGAAGGCTGGCGGCATAATGACCATAATCTTTTTGGTTGTAACCATGGCTATGATGAATCTGGTTTTCTGAAGTTTTTCCTTTTAGGTCTTGTGAAGCGAGATACATCCGCTTCACAAGGCCTAAAAAAAGGTGCTTGGTGTAAATCTAACGTTAGGCCCAATTCATGCCGGCAATGAAATCCTAATGAGTTCATCTTCAATTTCTTCGACATTACCTACCATGGCGACTTTGTTCCGGTCGTAAAATTCAACAGTGTCACCGATATTGGCAATATTCCTGAGTTCTTCATCAGCTATTAGGCCCATAAGATTTCCTGGCAACTTCATGGTTTGAACACGTTTGATAATTGTATCGATAGATATCGTATACCAGCCTTCTGTAGGACGGACACGTCCATTCTCGCGCCGTTCATAATGTTTTGTTCCGATACGCGAGGTTAAATAAATCGACATTCCGACAATAAATACAATTACGTCGTAAATGATCAGTTTTCCCATCTGTTCCGGGTTAAGAGCAAGCAGGCTAAATGACTTTACATCATTTAATAAAAGGAAGGCGAAGGTTACCAGCAATAAATTGAGCGCCCCCTGAAACAGGGCGGGAATAAGGCTTTGCAGATAAAAGTGCCAGTTGGTCTCCCATCCTAGAGTGGGCGTGTCGATCAAATAGCAAATATATGTAGAGGTAATAAATGCCAATCCACAGTATGCGGCAATATGAATGGTGGGGTTTACTGACGTAGTGGCCGCAGGCGAGGGCAGTAGGAAATAGAGCGCCGATATTGCGCCGAAAGTTACAAGGTAACTTGCTATGTTTACAACTAAGTAAATTTCCCATGGTCTTTGAGCGAAAGGAATAATGGGATCTTCAGGGCGTTGTATAACCCATATGCCATTCATGCTCAGGATACGTTTCGCAAACATGGTAATCAACAATGGTATGACAAACATTGGAGTGCCAAAAGAGAGCCAGCGAAAAACCATATTTGGAGTGATTGTGAAATGGGTTGATTCAGAGTCTGCCAATCCTATCAATATTATGGCGCTGAATGCTGTACTAACCAATATGGAAAATAGAATCACTGAACCTGTGAAAATAATCTGTCTGCTGGAGAAATTGAAATACTTGTCTGTAGTAACGATCCAGCCAATTCGTTTCAGATTAGTGCAAGGATCCTCTGCGGTCTTGTTGGCCATAAACAGCAATAGTGTGATCAGCCAATAAACCTTTATAGATAAGACGTCTATACTTTCTTTGGTGGTTTTAATGTCGTCATCATTAAGGTTGCCCTGCTTGTATTGCCTCATTTTTGGGATAAGTTTATCCATATAATAAGAGCGCAAAGCGAGCCATTTAAGGCCTTCTGTTTTAAGGTGTCGCTCGAACCTTGGGTCTTTACTCCATAGTTCGATGGCATGCATTAGATAAACTACCCTTGCCCACTTTCGCTCAATACGATCCTTATCGAAGTAGAAATAATCCTTCTCAATATCGCTGCGTACTTCATTGTTAATCCGGCTATTAAGGATGCCGTCCAGGTTAGTTCTGAATTGTTCTGAAGATTTATTTATTTCACTGAATCGCATGCTATCGAATACATACATCGCCTTATCAGGAATCTGAGCCCGCCTATGTAGACCCTCTTTCCATTCGGTCAATACTGATTCGATATAGGGGATTTTGGCTGAGAGGGTAATGAATGCAAGTGTGCCGACAACCAATGCTGCTGAAAAATCAGTTACGACCTTCTCTCTACCAAGCATGTCAGATATCAGAAGCGGAAATATCAATGAGATAAAGTAGTAAAGAACAACGGTGATAAAAACAAACGATCCCAGATAGATGTGATAACGCGTTTTTTCAGTCACGTATTTTGGCAGTGCAGGAACCATCTTTGGATCCTGGTCCAATACATCACGAATATATTCATCATCGGGGATATATTTGGGATTATTGAAGAATCGCGCGGCGAATATTATTACGAAAAAAGTGCCTACCAGATAAACAACATACGATGTAATTGTGATTTCAGCCATCACTACCTCCCTGTTTGCAATTACCATAATGGATATGGTCTATGCTAAAGCTGTTTTAGTCCTCAGACAAAGATATCACGAGACCGTATTATACCGCGAAGAGGGGGTGATTATTAAGGTGTAGTAATTCAATAGGGTCTCAGGGGACCTATGTTTAATACCTTACCCCTTTCAGCGCCTAAGGTTATAAACCATAAATTCCAGACAGCCGCACAATTTTTTATTTTTCGCGATGTTACACAATTTTCATTTTAATCTTGCTTAGCTGCCGAGAGACATCCCGATGTTCATGGGTTTGCCAAGTGTGTTAACGCTGCTGGTCAATCAACTCTTGGTTCAAGAGTGTTCCTATTGTTTTGGTAAACACACATAAATGTAGGAGATATAACAAATATTGAGGTTCTTCCTATGAATAATCAATAAGTTATAAGTGGCATTCAATTTGCAGGTATGTGCTCAGTCAATTAACCAATGGAGGTCACAATGGCTACAATCTATTTCTCATCACCTGTAATGAGCAGCAATAAAAAGGTCACTGCAGTCGCTGGAAAGCGCGACACTCTGTTGGCTGTTGCCAAGGAGAACAATGTCCCAATCCCGTTTGATTGTACAGACGGCGAGTGCGGATCTTGCCTGGTGCAGATAACTCACCTGGATGGAGAGAGAATCAAGGGCATTATGCTGACCGACAAAGAGCGTGACGTATTAAAATCCCTAGGGAAACTGCCGGAACAGGAAGAAGAGCGCGCTTATGTCCAAGATCTGCCACCTACCTATCGTCTTGCCTGCCAGACTATCGTTACCGATGAAGATCTGTTGGTGCAGTTTTCAGGTGAGCCTGGTACATGAGAACAGATCGTTACATCAGCTTTGAGGGGATAGATTGCGACGGTAATGCTGACAGGGTTATGGCATATATAGAGCAACTGCTGAAGCAACCTGGTTGCAGTAACGCCTTTTGGGACTATTTCATGAAAAAGCGTACAGGTGGTTCAGGCCCCAGGCCTGACAACCTGTTTCTTATCCATTCCAATATCAATCAAGTTCGAGAACTGTTTGAGACCTGTCGGGACGATGAGGCTATAGGCCTGCTGCTCAGGCTGGAAGAGGAGTGTTGTTGAGCTTGGTTTGGAAAACAGTTCGTATGGTTAGACTTGCTATATCCTGTTAGCCACTATAATCATTTAACCAGATCGAAATCATTCGATGAGATAAAGCCATAGTAGCTAGTATTGTTACAAGAAATACTACTCCTATAAACCAATACCACCCGCGACGGGCATATTGCTTTAGTTTGGCAAAAAATGTTAATGATTGATTAGGCTTTTCAGGAATCGATCGAAAAGTCACTATGAAAAAGTAACTGCTCATAGCCCAGAGTAGGGCAACAATAGTTGGGATAAGATAGAAATCATCTGCATGAGATTTTGAGTTGAAGATTATTATGACTGCAGATACAAGTGCTACTAATCCAACGGCAATAGATGGAAGACGAAGTATCTGGATGGCTTGAGCTATTTTTTGGAGTTTATTGAGCATTGCTACTGATAACATCCAGAAATTAAAAATGCCGTTCCTGAAACTGAGTTTGCCGCAGTCCTGCCAACAATCAGATTATTCAAACTGCTTGTGCTCTCAGATCAGAAATAGATTAACCTAATGTTTATTTTGGGTGGATGTCTTTATTATTCCTGATCTGGTGTTTTTTACTCATTTAAATAGTCAAAACCCTCAGTATCTGTAAACTCCTTTACACCTTCTCTTTTGATCGCTTCAACTCCTGCATCTATAGCTAGCTGTGCGGTTGAAAAAAACTCCAGCCAATTTGTACTTACCCCTTTCTCATTTATAATTGCAAGTTGCCACTCGCCTTCGCTGATCTTTGTAGTTATTACCTTTAGTGTTGCGCCATGCTCTGATATTTCCCTGCATAATTCATCTTTAGTAAATCCATTAATGTTATCCATATATTTCTCCATTCCTTTTGCGTTTTGATGATTGTGTTCGGCGCAATGCCCGCTGGTTATTGCGCCCTACGGTCCTGATCGTTTAACAGCTTCTCTACGGAATTCTTCTGTATAGGCTTGGTTCTTTTTACGTGTCATCTGACTCGCCCTCAATTTGAGTTTAATATAACTTTAAGGGTGGCTGCAATTCATGGGGAGGCTCAGCGGGATTATGGGGAGTAGGGAATAGTAAGGAGTAGTTGATAGTGAGGAGTAGTTGATAGTGAGGTGTGGCGGTGTAGAAAGATTGCGGGTTATTGCTGGTTGGTGTATGTAGCCCTTGCCTTGTAGCTCCTGG
>JBNKJS010000027.1:0-82520 GCA_050291365.1 Sedimenticolaceae bacterium
GGGTCGCAGGTTCGATCCCTGCAGCACCCACCAAGGTTTTGGAGTGGTAGTTCAGTTGGTTAGAATACCGGCCTGTCACGCCGGGGGTCGCGGGTTCGAGTCCCGTCCACTCCGCCACTGCTTGAAAGAAAACGGGGCGTCCTTCGGGCGCCCCGTTTTTCTTTTACCCCCTATAGAATTCAGTTGCTGATTACGGGATAAGCCTCATGCTGCAATTAATAAGAGAAAAAGCTCAAGGTTGGATCGCCTGGGTAATTGTCATACTAATAAGTGTCCCATTCGCCCTCTGGGGTATTCAGGAGTATCTAGGTGTTGGTAGCGCAGCTATCAAGGCTTCTGTTAATGACCGCGAGATAACTGAACAGGAATTTGATCGTGATTACCGCAGATATCGCGACCAACTGCGTCAGGAAATGGGGGCTTTATACCGCCCTGATCTGCTGGACGATCAGCTATTGAGGAAAGAGGTGCTCGCATCCATGATAAAAAGCGAGCTAATCTATCAGCAGGCGATCGAACTAGGTTTGCGTTCCAGCGACGAAGTGTTGCGCGATCTGATCATGAGCAACCGAGCCTTTCACGAGGCAGGTAAATTCAACCAGGACGCTTACAAAAACGCCACTCGTAGAATCGGTCTTACCACAGATGGTTATGAGTTGCAGATGCGGCGGTTGCTGGTGTCTGATCAGCTAAAAAGGGCAATATCCTCTTCGGAGATTGTTACCCAGGCAGAGCTTGAAGAGAATTTGCGTCTAAAAGACCAGCGCCGCAAGATGAGCTATCTTATTGTCCCCTCTGACTACTACCTTGAGCTATCTGAGGTAAAGCAGGAGGATGTGACATCATATTATCAAGGAAATAAACCATCATTTATGTCGGCGGAACGAATCAAGCTTGAGTATCTTGAGCTGGATATAAAGAACGTCGCCGACACTATAAAGGTTGGAGATGAGGAACTGCGTGGTTATTACGATCAGAACCAGAAAGACTATATAGTTCCGGAACAGCGCCGTGCCAGCCATATTCTGATAACTGTGGAAGATTTTGCGGATGAGATCGCCCAAGCCAAGGCCCGCGTGGATGCTGAGGCTGCCCTGAAGAGGATTAAATCGGGGGAAGATTTCGCCAAGGTGGCAAAGGAGCTGTCGCAGGATCCTGGATCAGCTAAAGATGGCGGAGATCTCGGTTTCTTCGGCAAGGGCATAATGGATGAAGAGTTTGAAAAGGCCGCATTTGAATTAGACAAGGGCTCGGTAAGTGGTCTGGTTAAGACGAATTTTGGTTATCACATAATTAAGCTTACAGATATACGAGCGCCTAAAGGTAGAACCTTTGAACAGGTTAGGAATGAGCTGATAGATCTCTACCGCAAGGAGGAGGCAGGACGCATATTCTATGAATATGCCGAGAAGCTGGCAGATCTCACCTATGAAGATCCAGATAGCCTGGAACCAGCAGCTGATGCCCTAGGTCTGAAGATTCAGAAGAGTGACTGGATTGGAAGAGATGGAGGCAAGGGCGTCCTTGGTAATGGGCGAGTTATCTCTGCTGCCTTTAGTGAGGACGTGATGGCGCAGGGCCATAACAGTGAGCTGTTGGATCTGGGTGCAGAGCATGTAGTTGTATTACGTGTAGTTGAACATGAGGAGCCTCGGGTTAGACCTTTAGAAGAGGTACAGGGTGATATTGAGTTCATCCTCAAGAAGAGCGCTGCGTCGAAACTGGCCGAGCAGAAGGGCAGGGAGATAACAGCCAAACTTAAGCAGGGGCAGTCACTAAAAACTACAGCGGCTGAATACAAGGCACAGATCAAGCCAGCAGCCGAAATCGGACGCGATTCCGACAAGGTGCCTGGAGAGATCCTGCAAACCTTGTTCAAGATGCCGAGGCCGGTGGGGCAGAGTATGGTCTACGACGAGACCGGACTTGCCAACGGCGACTATGCTGTGATTGCCCTGGAACAGGTTATAGACGGCCCAGATAAAGATCTGACGGATGATGACAAGTTAAAGCTGAAGACATCTATGGAACGCATGTCAGGCGAGAGTAGTTTTGATCACCTGGTTGAGAACATGCGTGATAGCTCTGAGGTGGTTATTCCAGAAGCAAAGAAATAACATATCCAATTCTATTAAGCACAAAAAAGGGCGGGTGTTTTATAACACCCGCCCTTTTTGTTTCTGAGAACAGTCTAGTTCTTCACCATGCCGACTATATGGTAGCCGGAGTCTACATAGAGTACGTCGCCGGTGATGCCAGATGCCAGATCAGAGCAGAGGAATGCAGCAGCGTTACCCACTTCGTCGATGGTTACGTTGCGGCGCAGGGGAACGGTCTTTTCCGCCTCACTCAGCATGCTCTTGAATCCGCTGATACCAGATGCTGCCAGGGTGCGTATGGGTCCGGCGGAGATGGCGTTAACCCTGACACCGTCAGGCCCCATGGAATCGGCCAGATAGCGTACATTGGCCTCCAGACTGGCCTTGGCTACCCCCATGACGTTGTAGTTGGGGATGGTGCGTACCGCGCCCAGATAGCTCAGGGTGATGAGGGAACCGTTACGTCCCTCCATCATGCCGCGACCAGCCTTGGCCAGGGCGGCAAAGCTGGAGGAGCTGATATCGTGGGCTATGGCAAAACCCTCTCTGGTTACAGACTCGATATATGTCCCCTCCAACTCTTCCCGCGGGGCGTAGCCAATGGCGTGGACTATACCGTCCAGGCCGTCCCAGCTCTTGCCCAATTCGGTGAACACATTCTCGATCTGCTCATCGCTGGCCACATCCAGAGGCAGGACAATGTTGGAGTCACACTCTTCAGCGAATTTCTCCACCCGTCCCTTCAGTTTATCTGTCTGATAGGTGAAGGCGAGCTGCGCGCCCTCGCGGTGCATGGCCTTGGCGATGCCCCAGGCGATGGATCGGTTACTGGCAACGCCAGTGATAAGGATACGTTTATCTTGTAAGAAGCCCATAGGAATGCCTTAATACTCCAGTCTGTTTATTGGCTGACAACTGCGTGGCAGAATGCGATGATTCAGTCTACACAGATATATACTAGCTGGGTACAGTACCGGAAAATTGCACGTTGGAAAAGAACTCTCAAAAGACAAAAGTGGTAAATAACATCAAAAGAGTATGGTTTCTGCCGGTTATTCTGCTGGTATTGCTCACTTCCTGTGATCAGGCTGCCCTGAATAGCCCCTATTCCACTGCTGAATCAGAGCAGAACATCATTTACAGCTCATTTTCTGAGCGGCCCAAGCACCTGGATCCAGTGCGTTCCTACAGCGCGAATGAATATGCCTTTATCGCCCAGATATATGAGCCACTACTGCAGTATCACTTTTTGAAGCGGCCTTACCATCTGGTACCACTTATTGCGGAGGAGGTGCCGGCTCCAAGATATCTCAACGCCGCAGGCGTCGTGCTATCGGCAAATGCCCCAGAAAAAGATGTCGCCATAAGCGAGTACCAGATAAGGATTAAGCAGGGGGTGAGATATCAGCCTCATCCGGCCATGGCCCAGGATGAGAGTGGGGCTTATCTTTATCATAAACTTACGGCGGATGAGATCGCTGCGGCTAACACACTGGCTGATTTCCCCCTTACTGGATCTAGGGAGATGACAGCGGCCGACTATATCTATCAGATCAAACGTCTGGCAAACCCCAGGCTACACTCCCCCATTGCCGGAGTGATTGGGCAGTACATCCTCGGTTTTAAGGAGTTTGGTAAAGAGGTTGAGGCTGCCGCTGGCCAACTGCAGAAAGAGACAGGCCTGGAAAAGCCCTATATGGATCTTCGCAAGTTCAATATGCCAGGGGTAGAGCAGACCGGGCGCTACAGTTTTAAGATTCGGGTAAAGGGAAAATACCCCCAACTGGTCTACTGGATGGCCATGCCATTCTTCTCTCCCATGCCGTGGGAGGCAGATCTGTTCTACTCTCAACCAGGGATGGATAAGCGCAACATAAATCTCAATTGGTATCCAGTTGGGACCGGGCCTTTTATGTTGTCAGAAAACAATCCTAACCTACGCATGGTGCTGCAACGCAACCCCAATTTCCATGGTGAACTCTACCCGTTGGAGGGAGGGAAAAAAGATGCTGAGAGTGGTCTGCTTAGGGATGCCGGAAAATCGCTCCCATTTGTCGATAAGGCAGTCTACAGCCTGGAGAAAGAGAATATTCCCTACTGGAATAAATTTCTGCAGGGGTACTATGATACCTCAGGTATATCTTCGGATAGCTTTGACCAGGCGGTACAGTTCTCAGATCAAGGCCAGGTGGGTCTTACCGATGCCATGAAGCAGAAGGGCATCAATCTGCTCACAGCAGTCACCGCCTCTATCTACTACATGGGTTTTAATATGGCCGACCCGGTGATTGGCGGTGATTCGGACCGGGCCAGATTGTTGCGGCGTGCCGTCTCCATTGCGGTGGATATGGAAGAGAATATCTCCATCTTCAGTAACGGCAGAGGTGTTGCGGCTCAGGGCCCAATCCCGCCAGGCATATTCGGCTTTAGACCTGGCCCTGCGGGGATTAACAAATACATTTACGATCTGGTGGATGGTAAGCCTAAACGCAAATCAATCATGGAAGCCAAAGAGCTATTGAAAAAGGCCGGCTATCCAAATGGGCGAGATGCAAAGACAGGTAAAGCTTTAACTCTATATTTTGACACAGCTTCGGCAGGGCCGGATGGTAAGGCCAGACTTAACTGGATGCGCAAACAGTTTGCCAAGCTCGGTATTCAGTTGGTGATAAGGGCAAGCGACTACAACCGGTTTCAGGATAAGATGCGAAAGGGTAAGGCCCAGATTTTTATGTGGGGATGGAATGCGGATTATCCTGACCCTGAGAACTTTCTGTTTCTGCTATACGGCCCCAACAGTAAGATTGATCATGGTGGAGAGAACGCATCCAACTATAACAATCCGAGGTTTAATGAGCTGTTCGACCGCATGAAGAGTATGAACAATGGTCCGGAAAGACAGATGATCATCGATGAGATGATGGAGATCCTGCGCAGAGATGCCCCCTGGGCCTGGGGTTTTCATCCCAAGGCCTTCTCTCTGTTCCACTCCTGGTATAGCAATGTAAAACCCAATCTTATGGCCAATAACACTCTTAAGTATAAGCGGGTCGATCCCCAGCTACGCAGCAGACTACAACAGGAGTGGAATAAACCGATCTTCTGGCCGCTGTGGACCTTTATATTGATTATGATTGTTACCGCCATACCGGCGGTGGTGGTATATCGTCGCCACGAGAGGAGTGCAGCACAATGATGACGTATATCATTCGGCGTATCCTCTATGCTATTCCTATCCTTATCGGGGTAAATATCCTAACCTTTGTGCTGTTCTTCGTGGTGAACAGTCCAGATGATATGGCGCGCATGCATCTGGGTATGAAGCGGGTAACGCCCCAGGCAGTAGAGAACTGGAAGGAGGAGAGGGGATACAACCGTCCCCTGTTGTACAACTCTGAATCGACAGGCACAGATAAGATTGTCGACACCATCTTTTTTCAGAAATCGGTTAAGCTGTTCCAGTTTGACTTTGGCTCTTCCGATAGCGGTAGGGATATAGGTTATGACATATCCCAACGCATGTGGCCCAGTCTGGCCATTGCCATACCGGTTCTTCTTGTAGGCCTGTTGGTGAACATAAGCTATGCGCTGTTGATTGCATTTTTTCGTGCCACCTATATCGATTTCTGGAGTGTGGTGCTCTGCGTGACCCTGATGTCAATATCAGGGCTGTTCTATATCATTGGTGGACAGTACCTGGTGAGTAAACTGCTGCATTTGGTACCCATATCAGGCTATGCGACGGGACTGGAGGCGGTAAAGTTCCTGATCCTTCCGGTGATAATAGGAGTGATCGGAGGTATAGGTTCCGGCACTCGCTGGTACCGTACCCTATTCCTGGAGGAGATAGGCAAGGATTATGTACGTACCGCCCGCGCCAAAGGTCTATCTGAAAGCATAGTGCTGTTTCGGCATGTGTTGAAAAATGCCATGATTCCTATTCTGACTGGAGTTGTAGTGGTGTTGCCGCTGCTGTTTATGGGCAGCCTTATCACCGAATCCTTCTTTGGTATTCCAGGACTTGGCAGCTATACCATAGACGCCATCAGTAGCCAGGACTTCGCGATTGTGCGCTCCATGGTGTTTCTTGGGTCGGTTCTATATATACTTGGCCTGCTGCTGACCGATATCTCCTACACCTTGGTGGACCCAAGGGTAAGGCTCAGCTAACAACATAAAACATATCAATTTATTTCTAATCGGGCGCTGTTCGGCAGAGATTGAGTGTTGATAGAGCATAACTGAAGGTAAAGAGCCATGAATAGATTTATTGATCTGGTAAAAGATACTCTACTAAAGGACGTCAAAGAGATAATGCCCTGGGATCTGGAAGAGCGGCTTCAAGAGAATCCAGATCTGCTTATTCTCGATGTGCGTGAGACCTGTGAGTTCAACGCTATGCATATTCCAGGGTCACTCTCAGTGCCCCGCGGAATACTCGAGTCGGCATGTGATTGGGAGTACGACGAAACCGAGCCAGAGCTGGTGCGGGCAAGAGATAGAGAGGTAGTAGTGGTTTGTCGCTCAGGACAGAGAAGCCTGCTTGCTGTTTACTCTTTGCAGATACTTGGATTTAACAACGTGGTTTCACTTAAGACCGGCCTGCGCGGCTGGAACGACTACGACCAGCCATTGGAAGATGAAGATGGCAACGAGGTGGAGCCGGAAGAGGGGGATGAGTTCTTTACCACTAAGTTGTTGCCGGATCAGTATAAGCCAGAGGGGTGGGTTTATTGATCTCATACCTCATCTCGCGACTCGATCCTGGGATGAGGTTTTTTAAAAAAGCCTAGCCGCAAATTTACACAAGTAAAGATTAAGTTCCGTAGGAACAAGAGCAAAGCATACTGCACCAGAGGGCGCTAGGTCTCCACCTTAATCTCCTTAGCATCTGCCATCTCCTGGATTGCAGTCTCAAAATCAATGGTATCAGGGTTCAGTGTGCTTTGTTGTTCCAGCTCATGCATTAGATCTTTTTGTTCATAGGTAGAATAAGAGCCGTCTCGGTCTTGCACATAGGCCGCCCATGGAACAAATTTGGTGAGTGGGAACAGTTGTCCGGGTTGGGGCGATATATCTATATTGAGACCGGAGATGAACAGCACCTTTTTTCCTTTATAACCATGCTCTTTCACAATAGTGCGAAAGGTGCGGTCGAACTCTATTTGGGTATTGATTTGGGCGGCGATCAGCATTGGCGTCTTCGATGTAATTATTTGTGGCATGTATCGAATCAAGTTGTGCTCCAGATGATTCTCACCCTCTTCCTCTGTTGTAATGTTGTGCCGGAAGAAAAAAAGATCTGAGGTCAGGTTAGGGCCAATGGGTTGTGGGGCTGTATCATTGAAGGATTCGGCTCCAACTTTATCGATTATTGATTTCGCTGCGGTAAATGTCTTGGCTGTGGATAGAGTCTCTTTGGGTATACGCTGGCCGCTCTGGTCTGTCTCTATGATTTTTTCCAGACGTAACAATAAACCCTCTGCGCGATCTTCTCGCAACAGCTGATTATCAATAGTTACGCATCTATTTCCATCATGCATATGTAGCCGAATATTTTGTTGCGCAAATTGATATTCATTTTCATACCAGGTTGTTACATGGTGGATTTTTCCGCAGTTGGCTCCGCAGCATTGATCAGTAGTTTGCAAACGACGATAGACGCCAAAGGTCTTGTTTTCCGGGTTGTAGCCTACATGGCTGGCCTGGATGATGACCATGTCCTGTCCATGTTCGGCGTGTGGTCCATGCCGTCTGGTGGCAACGACCCCACCTACCCGGCCGTGATTGAAAGGGAAGGCGCCAAAGTGTCTGGCAATCATGATGATTGGATAGCCCTGGCTCTCATCTGAGCAGAAGGCGCGGGAGGGCATGATTTTGCCTGGCTGAAACCCAAGAGAAATGCACCAGTTATAGAGACGGGGCATAAACAGGTTATACCTCATCATCAGGCCCTGTATCTTAAAACCACCTGCCGGTTCGATCATGTTCGCAGCTAAGTCTGGCATGACAAATCCTTTGTTGTTTTTTCTAGCCCTTATTCATACCCTGATTTGTGGTGAGATGACAACTGTTTTTGTACCGGGGCTTTCAGTCATCATCCTCTTCATCATCATGGTGATGATCTGAACCATACTTATAGCTACCTGATTCCCTCTTTTTTGACCGCCATAGGCGTTCCGCTTCATGTTCGTCGCCGCTACGATGGCACTCTACACATATTTCATAGTTGCGTATTCCCTCTTCCACATGCTCCTCACGAATCTTGGAGCGGGAGTGCTCGTGGCAGCCATAGCATGTATATTTGCCATAGTCGTTGTTGATATGGCAGGTTTTACACTCTGTTGTATGGTATCGGTCGAAACGGAAATATTCGTTGTGGTCAAATGTTGCCGGTGTCCAGTGATCCTTTACATGACAGGAGTTACAGTTGCCAACAATCTTTTGATGCAGGGAATCGCCTGGATTGCTATGGCAGTTGTGACATTCATTTATTACAGCAGGTTCGATCAATTGATGTGAGAACTGGCCGATGGGGCGGAATGCCTGTACCCCTTTATGGTCGCTGTGACAGGAGACACAATCGTCTTCGATCAGTTGTTGATGAAAGGCCACACTCTTCTCTTCTTTATCTATGGGAAGGCCCTTGGTGGTTTTTATACCGATCTCATCTACCTTATGGCAGGTAATACATTTAGCTGGTCTGCTGCCAAGGAAAGGGGTATGGCAGGCAAAGCAGTCATGGGTGATTTCGGCATGGGCATCTATAGTTTTCCCAGGGCTGATCATAAGCTCAGGGGAATAGATTGTCAGCAAAACCAGGGCGGCAATAAATGTCGCAATGACATAGGTAGTAATCTTATTTTTCATCGCCACTGCCAGAACATAAAGATGCTAAAGATATGGGTGAGACTAAGTACAGCGAAGGCCAGGGTGATTGGCAGATGCACCATTCTCCACTTTTTCATCAGATCATAGGTTGTCGCATCCCAGAACAGCTTCCTTTCTGTCTCTTCGTCAGATAATCCATTTTGCAGATAGAAATCCCTCTTTTCCGCCAGGAAACTGCGCGACCGATCCAGTAGGTATTTGCCAGTCATACCGCTGATGATATTGATCAGCATCGCCGCCAGAGCCAGCCAGGGCAGTAGGGTATAGATGTGTATACCAGCATGCACCATGATCATAAGTGCTCCGGTCCAGGCCATGGTCTCATGCAGAGCAAGGAGGGTCCTGGGTTTGCCGAAGCTGATCTTCTTACGCTTTCGCAGGGAGTATAAAAAAGAGAGCAGGATCAGCAGACTGCCAGGTATCCCCAGCCAGCGTCCGATCGAGGTCAGATCTAGTAGATGTAATATGGCGTCTGTGATGATAGTCGCTAGAATCAGCGACCCCAGAATCACAGTAAAGGGGAGAATCTCTTTGCGGGTTAGCGATCTTTCCATCTCTACCTGTTTCAACCTGATCAGGCTGCTGTTTGTGGTTATGCAGCTAATTGTAGAGCCTAACACGGATACATGAAATGAAACTGAATAGAGCAGAGGGTAGATAATGATCCAGAAGGCTAATGATGATATTTATCATTAAATCAGCAGGTTAGATGTGATCTATTTCAACTATTTTGGCATTTTATTGATCCAGGTCATGTAAGAATGTTCTTCATTAGTCTAACTTATCTCGATGGAATAATAATAAGGACCTATTTTTGGTCCCGAGCAGGGGAGCAAATTATAAGAATCAATAACTACAGTGAAAAAAAATAAATTGGCCCGCCTTGAGCGGGATTTTTTTTGCTGCGATTTTGTCCCCGATAGAACAAGCTCGTTGATACGGATGTGGTACTCCTAATTCGAGCTCAAGCTAAAAGCGCGCTCCACTAAATAGATCCTGGAATCTGTCTTTAACAGGTACGGTTGCCGCCGGCTGTTTCTTCTTAACCGAGATCTTGGTATTTCCCATTCCGTAGATCTTTACCAGCTGATATAAGATTCTCGCGTTTTTCGGGTGTAGCCTTATACAGCCGTGAGAGGCAGGCCGCCCTAAGCGCTTTATCTCTTCGGTTCCATGTATGGCGATCCCTTGATGAAAGAAGATGGAGTGTGGCATAGGCGACATATCGTACTGTTCAGAATAGTGCATTGGGGTCATCCAGTTGACTCGAAAGTCGCCAGTGGGCGTTTTGTAGCCTCTGCGGGCTGTTGATATATCCCAGGTGTATTCATGGTATCCAACTACGATGATATCCATCTTCTGTTTGGATAGATCTATACGGACATCGACAAAGTCGGTATGGGCAATAGTCAATATCGGAATAATGGTTAAGATAAAACCGATAACTAATGTTAGAACGCGCACCATCATAATCTGCAAACTCAATAAAGTATTCTGTTATCAGTAGGTTAAAATTAGTATAAAATGCGAAAAAATTAAAGGTTGTCAGCTAGTTATATGTTCTGATGATGTTGTGCCAATATGAATGGTCGATAACCGTTTTTGAGGAGATGCTAGAGAATACTTCGCATCTCATGAATAAGCTAATAATGATATACTAAACATTGAATTTTATTAGGATGGGGTTAAATCAACCCACATAATCCTAGTTTATGCTTGACAGGTATGGGTCTCCGGCTTAGCCTGCTCTCTTGCACGGGGAAGTTTGATTTCTGAAAAGTGTTTCCAGAGTTTTGTGTATAAAACATACGGTTATCTGGTGGCTCCTTGGGGTGTGTAGCCCGGGAATGAGGTCATAGCAATACACTGTTCATCACGCAATCTTCTGTCCGTCAGGCTAAAGTACAAAAACCAAATTGAGATAATTAGATGACCACGGATGAGAATGAGAACAAGCCGGTCCTCGAAGAAAAAGCCGGTTTGGAAGTAAACCTTACAGTGCCGATATTGGTCGTGGCCATGTTAACGGCATTGGCTGTATGGTTTGTTCCAGATGATGAAGAAGATATAGATTTAAAGAAACCACTGCCTCAGCTCGATTCTGTGATAAAGCCTTTGGATGGGGGAGATTCTGAACTGCCTCCACTAGACGCGGTTTCTTCAATACGCCCCTTGGAAGAGATTGAAACTGAGACAGCTATAGAATCATCCAAGAGTGATGATTCTCCTAAGACTTCTGACAATAAGGTTGTGAGTAAACAAGAGAAGCCTGAGGGTGATAATGTACGTGTATTGATTGCGCAATTGCGCAAAGACGGCGCTGAATCCAGCCAGAAGGCATATGAAGAGGCAGAGAAAAAGCGCAGGGTAGGTGATAACGAAAATGCCTATCTGCTCTACTTTTTTGCTGCAAGGCATGGACATGGCGATGCGGCCCTGGTGTTGGGAACCATGGCTGATCCTGCCTACTACACCAGCGTCACCAGCGCCCTGACCGCCCCCGATTCTGCACAAGCGATTAAGTGGTACAAGAAGGCGATAAATGCTGGTAATAATGATGCTAAGAAGAAACTTGCAGATTTGACTAGACGTATAAAGAAACAGGCAGAAGCTGGTAGCAGTGAAGCTCAACGTCTGCTGTTGCAGTTGTGATAATGGGAAGAATTGGAATGAAGAAGATAATAATTGCCATCATTCTAGTGTTGATGACTGGAAATGTAGTTGCTGAAAATAAAGGACGATTGAGTCCACTGCTGATTCCTGGAAAGCAGTCCTTGTATCAACGCGTTCTTGCCATACCTCAGGCGAAGATCTATTCGGGCGCCAGTGTAAAAAAATCCGGGAAGGATGTTGTTCCCTTTACTGCTTTTTATGTCTATAAGAGAAAAAAGGTTGGTAAGCGTGAATGGTTGTGGGTAGGTACAGACAGACATGGAGAGACCAAAGGATGGATACCTTCTGGAGATACCATGGAGTGGAATCAGGGTCTAACAGTGGCGTTCCGCGATCCGCTTGGCGGGGATCGCAGTCTGTTGTTTCGAGATCGTGACTCGCTAAAGAGGCTGCTGGACGCAAAAGACAAAGATGCCTACAACGCCTTGCAGCGACAGGCTAAGTCTGGAAAGACTGGCCCAAACTCCCCAGTTGTGGCAATTCAACCTGATATGCATCTTGATATTAAGGATGACTTTTATCTGGTTCCTATTCACCAGTATGAAGACGTGTTTATTGGTGCAGAACAGGCCAGAATGCTTCAGGTCTCCAGTGTGCCGCTGGAGTATGAGCCACCTGCTGATTCTGCCTCCAAATCTGCGCAAAAGACAAACAATCAGAGCAATCAGAAGAAGCGCAACTATAGCGCTGGTCTGGTTTTCGCCATCGACTCTACTCTCTCGATGGATAAGTACATTGATCGAACCAGAGAGGCGGTTAGGAAAATATTTAACAGCCTGAAAAAAGCAAAGCTTCTGGGTAATGTGAATTTCGGACTGGTTTCGTTCCGTGACAACACCAATGCTGCTCCAGGTATTGGGTATCTGACTCGCACCTACGTGAAGTTAGGCGAAGGCAAGGACGCTAAAGGTTTTCTCTCGCGGGTAGAGGAGCTTTCGGCTTCTACTGTTTCCAGTCAAGATTTTGTAGAGGATGCATATGCTGGAGTTAAGCGCGCCATAACGGAAATGGACTGGAGAAATCACAATGCGCGCTATATCGTGTTGATCACCGATGCCGGCGCTCGTGGTGAAAAGGATCCACTTTCAAGCACTGGTATGACTGCTGAGGGTTTGCGTCAATTAGCTATAGATAACGGTGTCTCCATCTTTGTGCTGCATCTTCTCACCCCGGCTACTGAGGCTAATCACGCAAGTGCTGAGGCGCAGTATCGTGAGCTCTCAGATATCCCTGGAATTGGCAGCCTCTATTACGGAGTACCTACCGGAGACGTGGTTGAGTTCGGATATGTGTTGGATGCCCTCGCCGCGCAGATTACCGGGCAGGTCAAGATAGCATCCCAGAGTAGTCCAGTTACAAATGAGGTTGCTGCCCCGGCGGTTGAATCACGTCCTGCCACTCCGCAACTGAAAGAGCTTCAAGAGAAGGTGGCCAAGCTTGGATACGCCCTACGCATGCGTTATCTGAAGAAGAGTGATTCAGGGAAGGTGCCAAATGTGTTCAATGCCTGGATTCTGGATAGAGATTTCAAAAAGCCAGAAAAGAAGGTGCTGGATATTAGGGTCTTGCTGACCAGAGATCAGCTTTCAGATCTGCATGATATTTTGAAACAGATTCTCAACACCGCAGAAGATGGTCTTTTGTCGCCTCAGAATTTTCTTAACGAACTAAAAAGTCTGGCGGCCACTATCTCGCGAGATCCTGGGCAACTGGGGGCCACTACAGCTGTGACAGCTGGAGAAGGCAATAGCTTGGCTGATCTTGGTTTTATGCGTGAGTATATAGAAGATCTTCCATATACGGCTGATGCCATGAAGCTATCACTACAGGATTGGCAGAGTTGGTCGGCACGCGATCAGATCAAGTTTATCAATGATCTTGAAGCCAAGATTAATTATTATCGAGCCCTGCATGATCACACTGATCTGTGGGTAAGTTTGGATGGTGGCCCAGTGGATGGGGATTCCGTATTTCCTATCTCACTAGAAATGTTGCCGTAGGTTCTGAATGACAAATATTGAAACTAGCCCACCGCAGAGTGGGACGCTGATCTATCATTTGCGGGATGTAATAAAGACTAGAGAATCGGAAGGCGTGGCCTTTCGTCTTAATGTGCCTAGCCTGCAGATTGCCCAAGGGGAAAAGATAGCGCTGATTGGAGAGAGTGGCTGTGGTAAATCCACTCTCTTAGACATGCTCTCATTTATCCTGCAGCCAAGTTCGGTTGGTTCTTTTCGCTTTCGTCCGCAAAATAGTGGCGAGGCTAATAAAGAGAATACAACTACAGAAGAGGCAATTGATATCAAGCGCTTCTGGGACAAGAGTAACCAAAATATCCTGGGTGACTTGAGGCGTCGTCACATAGGTTATGTTATGCAGACAGGAGGCCTGCTGCCATATCTCTCAGTTAAGGATAATATTAACCTTTCCCGTACTGTGCTGGGTATGGATGATGATGGTACTGCCGATAGATTGGCAAAAGAGCTTGGGATTCACCATCACTTGAAAAAACTGCCGGAAGACCTTTCAACCGGCGAACGTCAGCGCGTGGCTATAGGTCGTGCCCTGGCTCATTATCCCTCTATTGTTATCGCGGATGAGCCTACAGCTTCTGTGGATCCATTTGCGGCAGAAAAGATCATGTCTCTATTCCTGGAGTTGGTGGAGGAGATGCACATTACCGTAATTGTCGCCAGTCATGCCTGGCAGCACATTAAGCGTTTGGAACTGCGTCGTCTCTCGCATCATACCCAGCGCTCGGAAGATGGTTCGGTAACCGAGACTGTGGTTAAGGGATAGTTGCCTAACTAATTTTGCAAATAGCTTGAAAGAACTAACGTTAAGTAAAAGAACCGGAAATTTATATGCGTCCACTTAAGACTTTTCGACTGGCAACACGCGACTATTTTCACGAGTGGCAGATGTCTGGCTGTTTTGTATTGGCTTTGGCGTCAGTCCTAGGCCCTATGCTGGTACTGTTTGGACTAAAGTTTGGAATCGTTGGCGGCATGATAGATCAGTTGATTGAGGATCCGCACAACAGGGAGATAATGCCCATAGGCAGCGGTAGATTTTCAGCAAGCTGGATGGATGAGTTGCGTAAACGTTCAGATGTGGAGTTTATTGTACCGCGAACCAGAAGTATCGCTGCAACTATAGAGGTTAAAAGCGCAAAAAACCCAAGCATTATATCCATGGAGGTAATACCTTCAGACAGTGGTGACCCTCTGCTTGCAGATATTGGCACCACTCCATCGGGAACGGAGGGAGTTGTGCTTTCCCAGTCTGCCGCAGCCAAACTCAAGGTTGGTCCAGGAGATAAGCTGGATGGCAGTTTGGTGCGTAGATTTAATGAACAAAGAGAGAGAGCCCACCTTGCCCTTAAGGTAGTGGGTATTGCCTCTGCCAAGGCGTTTCCTCGTGATGCTATCTTTGCCTCAGTTGGTCTGGCAGAAGCACTAGAAGATTACCGTGACGGGCATGCAGTTCCCATGCTGGGATGGGAGGGCGATATTGGTACCAAATCCAGAACCTACCCAGGCTTCCGTCTCTATGCTACCTCAATATATGATGTGATCGATCTGCACGAAGGTTTGGTTGCCCTTGGTATTGAGGTGCGTACCAGGGCATCAGATATTCAGCTTGTGCAGCGTATGGATCGAAATCTCACCATGGTCTACTGGGCCATTGCTATTATTGGTCTGGTTGGTTTCTCCCTCTCTTTGGGCGCCAGCCTCTGGGCTAACGTGGAGCGAAAGAGCAAACAGCTGTCGGTATTGAGGCTGGTTGGTTTCAGAACCGGAGACATCATGTGGTTTCCCATGATCCAGGCCCTATATACTGCGGTATTTGGCTGGGTTCTGGCAGCAGTAATCTTTCAGGTGGCCGCGATGACGATCAACGATATGTTGGCGAGCCAGATGGAGGTGGGGCAGCATGTCTGTACACTACTGCCTGAGCACTATCTAATCTCTCTGGGGCTTACTATAGGCTCGTCAGTGCTTGCTGCCATGTTGGCCGGGTTCCGTTCAGCGCGTATAGAGCCTTCGGAAGGATTAAGGGAGATATAATCTTCTCCGGTAAATTTCTGCTGTGCCGCAGACTGCTATAGACATAGGGGCATAAGGTTTTGGTAGAGAGAGCTATTCCATAGAGGTGGGAATAGCTCTACCGAAGGGAAAAACTCACTGCTATCTGATTAGGCCAGGGGTATCCCTCGGGAAATCCTGTAACGAAATGGTATAAATCCCAGGATAGCAGCCCAGGAACTAAACGATTATCTACAGGGTCCACAGTTTACACCGATGCCTGGAGCCATGATCTCTCTTGGCTTGGAAAGCTGTTTGATCTGGTTGGGATCACCCAACCATTCAAGCTCGAGAGCCTGAGGCCACTGCCGCCAGAGCAGCAGGCAGCTCAGTGGCACCGGACTAAGGATGAGATAGCGGAGGAGTTCAACATCAAGCGCCACCACACCAGTTCTGACCCAAAGTCATCCAGGAGACCTTAAGCCGCATATTGCGCTATGGCGGCTAAATCCTGATATAGTGTGAGTCTATTTGCTGATTTTCAATGAATCTTGCAAGGTATTTTATCTAGTTGTTAGTGGTATTATTAGAAAATTGATATTTGGCAAAGACTGTTAAATGGCCCTCTCAGACTACGTTAATACATTTGGTCAGGACCTGCTTCATCGATATGATGAAAGGGTCCACAAGCTTGCGATCAACGCAGGTATGACCTGTCCTAACCGCGACGGTAGCAAGGGTGTCGGTGGCTGTACTTTCTGCAACAACATCTCTTTCAGTCCCAATGCCAAGAAAGAGCCGCTGGTGAGTGAGCAGATAGAGGCGGGGCGTAGGGTGATTGCCAAGCGCACTGGTGCCAAACGTTTTATCGCCTATTTTCAGGCGTATACCAACACCTATGCAGATGTGGAGTACCTGTCAGAACTCTACAAGCAGGCCCTGGCTGAACCGGATGTTGTCGGCCTCTCCATAGGGACCAGGCCGGATTGTGTCCCGGACAAGGTGTTGGACCTGCTGATAGATTTTCAAAACCAGGGCTACGAAGTTTGGCTGGAGCTGGGTCAGCAGAGCATATTTGATAAGACCCTGGAGCGGGTTAACCGCGGCCATGGTTTTGCCGAGTACAGGGATGCAGTAGAGCGGGCTAGACAACGGGGCCTGGCGGTCTGCACTCATCTGATTGTAGGAATGCCAGGAGAGGGCAGGCAAGAGGCCCTGAAGAGCCTGGAAACGGTTATTGACCTGGGGGTGGATGGTTTGAAACTGCATCCACTGCATGTGGTCAAAGGCACAGCCCTGGCCAATGAGTGGAGAGCCGGCGAATATAGCCCTATGGGTTTATATGAATACATCAGCATTGCAGCTGATATGATTGAGCGCACACCGCCAGAGGTGCTGTATCACCGGGTAACCGGTACCGCAGCTCAGGATATCCTGCTGGCCCCAGAGTGGTGCAGCAAGAAGTGGATGGTGTTGAATGGAATCGAACATGAGCTGCAGCGACGTGGCACCAGGCAAGGGTCGTCCTATGGCGAGACCATGAAGAGCGCAGCAAATCCTGACTCCGAGATTGTCAGGCTGGATTCTGAAAATTGTGATTGGAAGTTGAAGTATGGAACTGGTATGTCCGGCAGGTAACCTGCCATCTCTCAAAGCAGCGGTGGATAATGGCGCAGATGCAGTCTATCTCGGATTTCGGGATGACACCAACGCCAGACACTTCGCTGGTCTTAACTTTGGCCCGGCCAAGATCGCCCAGGGTATTAAATATGCCCGTGATCGCGGCGCCAAGGTATTTGTAGCCCTGAATACCTATCCCCAACCGAGCGGGTGGGAGAGGTGGAAGAGTGCGGTGGATCAGGCGGCAGACCTGGGGGTGGATGCCCTGATAGCTGCAGACATCGGGGTGCTGGAGTACGCATCAAAAAAAGATGATCTGGCACTGCACCTCTCGGTACAAGGTTCTGCCACCAACTATGAGGCCTTGCGATTCTACAAGGAGCACTTCAATGTACGTCGAGCCGTGCTGCCCCGAGTGCTCTCCATTAGTCAGGTGCAGCATGTGATCGATAACAGCCCGTTCGAGATTGAGATCTTTGGCTTTGGCAGTCTTTGTGTCATGGTGGAAGGGCGCTGCATTCTCTCATCTTATGCTACAGGCCGCTCCCCCAATACCTATGGCGCCTGCTCCCCAGCAAGTCATGTGGAGTGGAGAGAAACCCCAGATGGCCTCGAGACCCGCCTGGGAGGAGTATTGATCGAACGCTATGCCAAGGGTGAGAATGCGGGTTACCCGACCCTGTGTAAGGGCAGCTTCCAGGTTAGGGGTAGCACATTTCACGCTATAGAAGAGCCAACCAGTCTGAACACCCTTGAGTTGCTGCCGCAGCTGATAAAGGCCGGTGTAAAGGCGGTAAAGATTGAGGGGCGTCAGCGCAGCCCGGTCTATGTAGAGCAGGTGACCAGGGTGTGGCGTGCCGCCATAGACGCCTGTGCCAACAACCTGGACGGTTTTCAGGCACAACAGGATTGGATGGCTGAACTAGGCAAGGTGTCGGAAGGCACCCAGACCACCCTAGGCGCCTATCATCGCCCCTGGCAGTAAATTCAAACCCTATTAGATACAGATTCAAAGGTTAATAAGTATGAGTAAACAGCCGAAACTCTCCCTCGGCCCCATTCTGTTTTTCTGGTCGCGAGAACAGGTGCTGGAGTTCTACGACTGGGTGGAAAAATCACCGGTAGATATCGTTTATCTAGGGGAGACTATATGCTCCAAGCGCAACCTGATCACCACAGACGATTGGTTCGACATAGCCGAGCGATTGACCCAGGCCGGCAAAGAGGTGGTGCTATCCACCCTGGCCCTGCTGGAGGCGGAGTCAGAACTGATACGTCTGCGACGCATCTGCAGCAACGACCAGTACATGATCGAAGCCAACGATATGGGCGCAGTCCATCTGCGTGAAGGCAAGCCGTTTGTAACCGGCCATAGCGTAAACGTATACAACGGACATACAGTTAGGCTGCTGGCAAAACAGGGGCTCAAGCGCTGGGTGTTACCGGTGGAGCTATCCTGGCAGGCCATGGCCGATATCCAGGCCGAGAGCCCGGAGGATATGGAGGTGGAGGTGTTTGCTTATGGTCGTTTGCCGCTGGCCTACTCGGCACGCTGCTTCACCGCCCGCTCCTGCAATCTGCCGAAGGATAACTGTCAGTACCGCTGCTTTGACTTTCCGGATGGACTTATGCTCAAGTCCCAGGATGAAACCAGCTTCCTGGCCCTGAATGGCATCCAGACCCAATCGGCCCACACCTTCAATCTGCTGCCGGAACTGGAGCGGATGCGGGAGCTGAATGTGGATGTGGTGCGCATCAGTCCTCAATCCAATGTTACTGAGCAGATTGTGGATATATTCCATAAATGCCTCACCCGGGAGATGAGTCTGGAGGAGGGTAATGCCAAACTGGAGCCCCTGCTGCTGGTGGGGCCGTGTGACGGCTACTGGCATGGCGAGGCCGGGATGGAAGACAAGGCCCATGCAGCCGCAAAAAAAATGGTGTAGGCAAAAGAGAGCTGCCTACACCAAATTACCGCTTAAGGTAAGAGAGTTGTCAGATTCTGTGCCAGGTCTGGGTGCGGAAGAAGATGCCAACATAGCCGCGCACCTTCAGCTTGCCATTCTCTAGCCAGAGCTTGCATTTGTAAACCTTGCCATTTTTTGGGTCCAGGATTTTGCCATCACTGTACTTATCGCCCTTCTTCACTAGGTCTTTCATGATCACCATGCCCTTAACCCGCTTACCTTTGCGTGGGTCGCCGTCCTTGCATTTTTCACAGCGCGGGTTGGGATCTTCACCCTTCTTTCGGAATAGCTTAGTAACACGGCCGTAGTATTTATCACCACTTTTATAGATCCTAACAATGGACTTGGGTTGCTTGGTTTTGTCGTCAATGGTCTTCCAATTGCCGACTATAGAGCCCTTTGCTGCAAAGACTGGAGCAGAAAAAAACAGACAGAGCAGAAGAGGTAACATGATAAATCTAGTTATATTTTTCATAATTTCGCCCGTTAGTGATTGAGTTAACAAGTACAAAAGATGAGGCGAGAGGCGTCAATTACATAACAGTGCAAAATCGCTGGCAATATAGGTCAAATGCCCCGGGATTTTCGTGTAAATTTCTCAATAACATCATGCTAAAGTTAATTAAACCCAGAAATAATTCAAGCAGGAGCTGTATCCATGAAACAAGAGCAGCGTGCGGAACTGGCTGAACAGGCCTCGAAGAAGGCCTATGAGCTTGAAAATGAATACGGCTGCTGTCCGCAGTGTATTCTTACCGCAATAAAAGAGACAGTGGGCAATATCTCAGACGATGCCATCAAGGCAAGTCACGGACTCTCAGGCGGTGGCAGTCTCATGGGTATAGGTACCTGTGGGGCATTAACCGGAGGGCTAATGGCTCTCAGCACAAAGCGTGGGCGTGATGCCGACAAACTGCACCGTGGCTCAGGTATCGCCAATTTCCAGGTTGGGCGTCAGTTGGTAGAGAAATTTCAGGAAGAGTTCGGCGGGGTAACCTGTGATCATTTGCAGAAACAGTTCACCGGGCGTACTTGGGATATGTGGAAGCCGGAGGAGTATAAAGCCTTTTCTGAGAGTCGTGGTGATCAGTGCGCACGGGCTACTGCATTAGTGACTAAATGGGTGGTTGAGTTGATGTGATGTTGGTTTCTTGTTTAATGTTCGTCAGCTATGACCTGATCCTGGATCCATAAGCAGCAACTTCCTCACTCCACGACTTGATCGCTTGATCCATTTCCCTCTCCCCGAGGAATAAGGGAGAGCTGTTAGCTGTTTGTTATGATTACAGAACAGTAGTAGCTGTAATATCGATGACAATTTATATAGTTACTATCATACTAGGCGCTATTATATGGGACAGCAGCGCGTACAACTCATATGAACATGCGACTAAATCAGACAGGAGCTCTGCATGGGTAATTCACTATTCGACCAGTTGAAAAAAAGCGGGCTGGTGGATGAACAGAAGGCCAAGCAGGCCAAGAAAGATAAACAGAAACAGGCCAGGCAACAAAAGGGCAAGAAGGCCAAGCCACTAACCGAAAGCAAGCTGCTGGCCCAGCAGGCCCAGGCCGAGAAGGTTGCCAGGGACCGGGAGCTGAATCAGCAGCGCAAACTGGCCGCAGAGCAGGTTGCCCTGGCCGCCCAGATTAAACAGCTTATTCAGATGAATCGCATCGAGGATAGCCAAGGTGAGATCGGGTTTAATTTCACCGATGGCAACAAGGTGCAGCGCCTGTATGTGACTGATGAACTGCATGCCCAGTTGGTGCGGGGGCGTTTGGCTATCGTAAAGCTGGCAGAGGGTTATGAACTGGTACCGGCCAGAGTTGCAGAGAAGATCAAACTGCGCGATCCATCCTCTGTGCTGGTTTGTAATGAGGTTGGGCCGGAAGCTACGGATGAAGATGATCCCTATGCCGATTATCAGGTACCTGATGACCTGATATGGTGATGAAAATGAACCTACACTTGTCCCTGGCTTATTAGATGGATGTTGCAGTAATAGGCGGTGGCGCAGCCGGGTTTTTTGCAGCAATAGCGGCAAAAGAGAATTACCCCTTCGCCAAGGTTGTGATCTTTGAGAAATCACAACAACTCCTGGCCAAGGTCAAAGTGTCCGGCGGAGGGAGGTGCAACGTCACCAACGGCTGCACCTCAATAAAGGAGCTATCCGAAGCCTATCCCCGAGGCGGCAAGACGTTAAAAAAGGCCTTTCATACCTTTAATACCAAACATGCCATGCAGTGGTTTGAGTCCAGGGGAGTTGCCCTGGTAACCCAGGAAGACAATTGCGTGTTTCCGGCATCCCAGAACTCTCAAAGCATAATCGACTGTTTCTTACAGCAGGCGAAGATGTTGAATGTGCAGATTGAACTGGGGCGAGGAATAAAGTCCATCAAACCAAACGGCCACAGGTTGGAGTTGGGATTTATTGAGGAGGAAATTCCACCAATAATCTTTGATAAAGTAATCGTAGCCACCGGAGGTTGTCCCCATAGAAAGGGTTTGCGCTGGCTGGAAAAACTGCATCACAAGATCGAGGACCCAGTCCCTTCACTGTTTACCTTCAACATCCCTAAAGAGCCAATAACCGAACTGATGGGGGTTGTGGTGGAAAATACCCTGGTTGCAATACAGGGTACAAAGCTTAAATCATCTGGCCCACTACTGATTACGCACTGGGGTATGAGCGGACCAGCTATCTTAAAACTGTCGGCCTTTGGCGCCAGGCTGCTAAGTGAAAAGAGATACGAATTTAAAATCCAGGTTAATTGGACAGGGTTGCAGAATAACGAAATAGTCATGGATGCCCTGAATACCATTGTTAGTGAACATCCCAACAAACTACTATCAAATATCAGACCCTACTCCTTACCGGAAAGACTATGGCGTTACCTGCTAAATAAAAGTGATATGTCGGAAAGAAAAAAGTGGGCAGAGTTAGGCAAAAAGGGCCTGAACAAATTGGTGAATCTGCTAACCAACGATATCTATTCAGTACGAGGTAAGACCACATTCAAAGAAGAGTTTGTAACCTGCGGCGGCGTAAGTCTGGAAAGCGTGGATATTAATACTATGCAGAGTAAGGTGTGTAAAAATCTCTATTTTGCCGGAGAGATACTGGATATTGATGGCATAACCGGAGGTTACAATTTTCAGGCAGCATGGACTACCGCGTATATCGCTGCTCGGCTTGGCTGATATTCTTGTTAAACAGCAGAGTATAAAACGATAAGGCAGGATGCAGCTTCACAAGAAAAATAAATGAGTCCAATTTTATTGTAAGAAGTCTATGGTTTAAAAATCAGGAATCACTGCCTTTATAAATAATATAACTCACTCTGCCATTTCATAGTACTCAACCAGGGTGGGTACGCATGGCTCGCAGCCATCGTTGCAGCAGCTTGAAACATAGTGTTTGTGCATTGCTCCATCTGCAACCAGTTGTTCCAGGGTGGACTGGATCTGGTCTTTATCCAACTCGAAACCGCGGGCGAAATCATCCAGGGACGCCTGTTTACGCCACTTGAGAAAATTTTGAATTTCTGAAAGGTCCATACTTACATTTTTCCTGCCAATACCAAATCATCCTGAACAGTATATCTTTCTACAGGGATTTGTCAGTATCAGTACAGCCAGGGACGGCACAGAGCTGACCGTTAGGAAACGCATTATTTAAGGTTATTGGGCTGATATTCTCAGTGAAAAGTAGCATATAACTTATAAAGCAGGATGCGTTAAATACACCAAAATAATTAATGCGTACCCTTTTCCTCTTTTTCTTTGGATTTGCCACGTGTTATAACACGTTACATATATAAAAATCAGTATGTTATGCTAGCAGATGAGTTTTATACGTCAATATTGACGTGTTTTAACACGTCGATTTTGACGTCGAATTATAGTTAGGTGCTAAAAATGAAAGTTAAGCTAATATTGCTGTTTATTTTGTGCCCGTCATTAGCAAATGCTTCTAACATGGGCGATGTTACAGTTCCAATTGCAGTATGGGTTTTTGGTGGGCTAGCAGCAGTAGCTCTTTCTTTATCAATTTCAAGCAGAAAAAAAGACAATGAAGATGAAGAAGGCGGCAAAACTGATACTGTAGGCTTTGTGGCTCTATTACTGATATTCATTCCATTAATATTAGTTGCTGGTATTTTTGCTTTCTGGCTTTCGATTTAGGAAAACATATAAATGCGTTATCACATTCCATAAAAAAAATACAAGGACACCCACCACCCAAAGGACACCTAAAAATACATAAAAATACAAGGACACCCACCACCCAAAGCAGCAACACATAATCTTCTATTTTGCTACCATGAACCGTTAGAAGTTTTGATTGAATGGGATAGTTTTGTTGTGAAACTAGAATAAGTTGTCGATCAATCGAAGACTTTATTTCGGCAGTGAATAGGAAGCCACTCCTGACGCAGGAAAAGAGGCATTGCTGGATTGAATGTTATGGCTAGCTAAGTGCTGTAAAGCAGTTTGGATTCGCCCAAGCCCTTGATGAAACGTTGACCCAATCGTTGGGCTGTTGCACGTACCTTATCTACAGGTCCCATCACCAAGGGGTGAGGTTTGTCTTTATGGCCCCGCAGATGTTCTACAAATCCGTTCTGCTCCAATCCCAGACGAGCCAGGATAGGTGGGGTATCAGACGGAATCGATCCGCGTTTATCCTCACGGATGGCTCTGCCGGCCCAATCTACCAGCTGCAGATAATCGTTTGCAGTGAAACCTATGGCATTGGGGTGGTTGTCTTCTCTTGCGGCCACTAACGGCATAAGGGTTGGGAGAACATCTGAGTGTTTTTCCTCTCCCAGACTCTCACGGATACGCTGCTGGATTGAGGTGTAGTCACTCTGTTCAGGTGTTTCTGCCAGCATAGCCCTTATAGGGTTGAGATCTACATAGCCCATGCTGGTAAGCACTGCAGCATCATCCAGCAGAGCCTGAGATTTAAATCTTCCCTCCCAAAACCTCCCGGTACAGCTGTCTTCCTTATTAGCCCTACGGGCCAGATATTCGTTCAGGCAGCGCATAAACCAAGAGATATCCGAGAGACGATCACGCCAACAGTTCAAAATCACCTTAACCGCTCTGATTTCAGCCTTTGAGATTGCCTCACCCTGCGCATAACGGCTGACTAAAACAGGCAGAGAGAATAGCTGTTGCCAGCGCTCTATCATCTCCTTCTCAGACCAGTTATCCGCACTATTCTGATCAATACGTAGTACCAGATGGTAATGGTTAGAGAGGACCGCATAGGCGGCAATATCAATGGCAAAGATAGAGGAGAGTTCAGATAGACGTGAAACCACCCACGACTTCCGGTGTTCGTAGCTCTTTCCTGTCAGAGAGTCTTCTCCACAGAGAAAGGCACGACGTACACAGCGGCTTATAACGTGATAGTAGGGAGTGGCATCCAGGGATATGAGTTCCTTTCTTGCTCTGGTCATTGTCTTCATCCTTGAAGTTGTGTTGTAGAGCTAGTTTATTCACTTTATTATGAATGTCAATTGATGGGTGTCCTTGTGTTCTTTGTTGTGTTCTTGTGTTACTTACTTGTGTTAGTGTTAGTAGGGTGTCCTTGTGTCACTTGTGTCATTAGGAGAAAAGAAATCATGGAATCAAACAACAAGATTATCATTGTTGCCACGCTTCTATTTGGGGCTATTGTAGGAGGAGCTTTTGTAGCTGTAATTACTAATGGTTTAGAAAGCAAAGAAACCATCGGTAAATGGGATGACCCAACTTGGCTGCGCAAAGAAGTAAAACAATTAGTATTGCATAATGATTTTCGTCAATTAGAAAAGATGATACATGATGCAAGAACAAAAAAACAAAGATACAAAACCACTGCATGGGTGCTACAAGATTTGTACAATGCTATCCCTTATATGCAAAGCACCTACGAAGGAATTTACAGATTTATTGATGAATGGAGAGAAAACTCACCTGAGTCAAATATTCCTGATGTTATTGAAGGGCGTGCATTCGTAGCTAGAGCGTGGGACATTCGTGGAAACGCAAAATCAAGAAACCTTTCATATAACGAATATACTGGCTTTAAAGAGTATTTGGCTAAAGCATGGGAATCTCTCTCCATCGCAGAAAATAAAGGGCCTATGGATGCAGAAATCTGTACGAAAAAAATGGAGCTAGCTTTTTTGCTATATGCAGATAAAATCAGAGCGAAAAAGATTTTTAGTAAATGCGTGAAGATTGAGCCTGGCTATTATCAGGCATACATTGAAATGCTGAATTATCTACAGCCGAAATGGTTTGGCTCATCTGAAGAGATGTTGATGTTTGTGGAAAAATCAGCAGACAGTACCAAACATATTGACGGAGACGGGCTCTATTCTATTTTAGTAAATGCAAGATCTAATAATTCTAATAAACTTTTTGTTGGGAATGGCGGTGAGTTTTCATGGGCAAGAACAAAATCAGGGTTCCACGATATTTTAAAAAAGTATGGAGAATCTCCCTATATTCTTCATAGATACGGATATCTTGCAATGATTGCTAGTGACCATAACGCTCTTGCGGAAGTACTAAAAAAGACTGGTGTTGAATGGGATGAATTAAAAGAAAAATACTATCGAAAGAGAAGTTGGTATGAGTATCATTTGAATAAAACAAAAGAATATCTATAAAATAATAAAATACAAGGACAGCCACCACTTAAAAAATGCCATTCAGTAAGCAGCAAGACATAATCTTCTATTTTTCCACCATGAACCGTTAGAAGTTTTGATCGAATGGGATGGTTTTGTTGAGAAACTAGAATAAGTTATCGATCAACCGCAGATTCTATTTCGGCAGGGAATAGCAATCCCTTCCTGATGCAGGAAAAGAGGCGTTGCTGGATTGGAAGGTAATGTGTAGCTAAGTGCTGTAAAGTAGTTTGGACTCACTCAAGCCATTGTTGCCCCAGTCGTTGGGCTGTTGCACGCAAATAAACCGGGTCAGAGCGCAATATTCTCTAAATATTAGAAACGATTGTTCTCAGACCCAGTTTTACACACCTAAACCGCCACTGTGGGTTCAGCATCGGATCGTCCTACAGTAATCTAATCTACCAGGTCAGATGACTGGTGCGGCTAAACGAAAAAGATCCATCTGCATATACAGCGTGATGGGTGGTTACAGGGATTCCGTGAGCAGGCCAAAAATACCCTACGTTCCATGTGTCGCGTGAATACTCACTTTCACAGTTGAAGCAGTGATCAGAATCGCCCCATCCACCCACGGCGGCGCGGGTGTAAATATAACCCACTCTAGTGTGTGGGCTGCCACTGCTGCAACCGCCATCATTGTCGGCACCATAAGTATCGGCCCAGGTTCTGGCGTCATACCAGCGGTGAAATCCGCCATGGTAGACGGCCCAAGGGGTAAAGGAATAGCAACGCCAGGGGAAAGGATTTGCGGCATTGGCCTCTGAAATAAAGAAGCTGGATAGACTGCCCAATTTCTTATTATCAATCAGATAGACCTCACTGGTCACCATCGCAAGGATAGGCTCTTTATTCTCGTCCAACAGCGTTCCATCTCTACGTAATGTGTAGTTGTATGACTTGAGCGCAGCAGATAACTCCCGCGGTACAAAGTCTATATCTACCAAAAACAGACCGGTCTTCAGTTTTGCAGCATTCATTTTTTTTGCTTTCTCGGATGAAATAAATTTCACCCCCGGCAGGCTGGTTCGCGCCAACCCAGCTTTCGTGCCAGAAAGACGCCTTACCGTAGCGCCGGTCGCCGAGTCCTTTGGCCACTCTCTTAAATCGACGGTTGTATTTTCTTCAAGAATCTTCGGAGCAAGGCCTCTCTCTTTTAGCATATACAGGAATTTGGTGTGGCTTTCTGCGTCCATTTTCTGCTTATCAGATGCTTGTGCCTGAGACGCCCCGAACAACAAAACCGCTACAATCAAGCTTAATAACAATCCTGTAAAACGTAGTCTCATTGTCATGATAATTCTCCTTATATCTCTTAATATCAAGTTCCGGGAACATAATACTTGCCGGTATCACATCGTTTAAAGTTGATGGCAGATCAAGTATTGTGTCCCGGATATTGCAATCACTACTCTTTATTACCTTGCTTACGAATAGAATCTAAGGCGGCTGGTAGAAAATCTAACTGCCGGTGCTTCTTAGGGATAGCCGCTTCGATGTTTTGCAAAAGCTCGGTAGCTTTCGGAGCCATTTTTGCGACCTCAGGTGCCAGGTCTGGATCGTCTGCAATCATCTGCATGGCCGCGTTTAGCCACCAAACACAGAAGTGCAGCGAGCGCGGAATAATAGTTACACAAGGGCGCTGGCCGCAACCGACGTTCACCAGAGTTTCATTTGAATCAAAATTGACATAATGGCCGTGTATGGTACCGACAACCAGATACCTTCCAGGAGGCAGATCGATCTGCGCATATCCATTCGGAGCAGGGACGCCGATTTTCTCGACTCCATCCGGTGAAAACACATTAACAAAATAGGTTCCAGGATCAGCATTCGACCATGGTTTATTGACTTCAGTAAAGAAAACCTCGATTCCAGAGTTCATAACTAGCGTCTCCCTTTAGTTATTGAGAAAACCAAAATATAAGAGACCTGTCTTAGTATGGAATAGCACGGGGAAAAAATTGAAGAAAATCGAGCATGTTCCATATGCAGCAAGTCCCTAGGTTCACCCTTGGCAACCTGATAGCATTTCCCGCCAAGGGGTGATTATGGTAACACGCGATTTTGCCAAATGGTAATTTGCATATGTTAATCAGTTCACTTATTAACGATTCGAAGTTGTGTGAACTAGATAACAGGTGGTGATGTTTTAAAGGGCTATTTAGATAATCTTGGGCTAAAGAACTGTTTTCCTACTCCTTCTTATTGGCTGCTTCAACTCACGGATATGCTGATCATTTACAAGAGAAAAGGGGACGCATTGAACCTATCCCGGTTTAACAGGGACTTTTAGTCAACTACATGCAAGAGATATTAGCGTCCATTTCAGTAATAGCTTAATGGCCGCCCATGGTCGAGAAGATAAGTAAGACAGAATGTGTCTATGTGCTGCATTTGCAACTAGAAACTAATTTAGTCACCGGCATTGTGTGTCAGATAAATAGTAGCGGTCGCCTCTCCGCCTGTGTAAGGATTGTGGAAGGTAATAACTGGAGAGTCAACGGAATGGAATACCGTTTCAAGTATGCGGATAAATTCCTGGTCTGGCGGATCATTTGACCACATGGCGAAGATTCCAGCTGGATGAATTTTATCGGCGAGGGCCTGTAGTCCCTCTGCTGTATAGAAGGCACCGTTTCCAGGATTAAGCCAATGACTCGGCGAGTGATCTATGTCCAGCAGTACCGCATGCACCGGCTTGGTTTCATCCGTATCATTGAATCCAGTATTGGTTGATGTGGCCGCTGCAAAGAAGTCTGCATGAACCAGAGTACAGCGGGGATCTGTCGTTAGCGTTTTACCCAGAGGCACCAGCCCTTGCCGATGCCAACGGATGACCGGCTCCATTATGTCTACCACCAACAGTGATCGCACCGATGGGTTTTCCAAAGCGGCTACGGCTGTATAACCTAGTCCCAGGCCGCCGACCACTACATCCAACTCACTGCCGGTGAGTTCAGCGAGCCCTAGTTTTGCCAGCTGAACCTCTGCGGCGGTAAACAGACTGGACATCAGAAACTCATCGCCCAGCTTCACCTCGTAGATAATTTTTCCCTCGAGTCTCGGCTCTGCCCGACGCCTTAGGCTTATCTCACCAAGGGGTGTTTTCTGGTAATCAAGCTCTTCGAAATCTAAATTCATATCTGTTTCCTGTCCAAAATAGTTCGGGTCAGAGAGGTGTGGCACTTACTTAAGTTAAGAACCACCGTCATTCAGGTTAGAGAGTGATTGTTCCTGATAATACAGTATATTGCTTCTGACCTCTGATTTCTCCGGCATCCAGGAGATACTCCCTTCTCCCTCGGGGGAGAAGGGCTGGGGATGAGGGGGTGATGTAAGCAGTAGCTACAAAACTTTTTGCTGAATTAGTTAAACCGGCAAGCGTGAAATAGAGGCCACCGGCTGATAACGTCGCTAAGATAACCTATAGGTTAGATTGGATGAAACAATTGTTGTGATATTTATCCAGTTTTTTATCGTTGATTTGAACTGGCTTCATCTCTTAACTTGAGGCAGACATATCCACTACATTACTTTCTATCTCTCCTGATTGGTAAATCTGTGTAAGCATTTTGGTTAGATTATCTATCATGACCGGTTTGGGTAAATAGGCATAGAAACCTGCGTCAAGTATCTCTTGGCGTTGCTTCTTAAATGCATGAGCGGTAACGGCAATCATTACTGGCATTTGTTCAAGTTCATTGCTTAATATTTTTACTACGTCTATACCGCTTATATCGGGCATTTGAATATCCATTAATACCAGATTGAATTTGCCGCTGCGTATCAGGTCGAGCGCCTCCCGGCCGTTTGCACCCTCGGCGAATGAAACGCCGATATCGGTTAGGAAGGCTGAGAGCAGCATGCGGTTGATGTCGTTGTCGTCCACCACTAAGATATTGAACTTCTGCCATTGATCTTGAGACAGCTCATCGGTTTGATTTTGGCGCGCTTGTATATCTGCCTCGGAGCTTTGCTCAAAGGCCAATTCAAAGCTGAAGCATGAGCCATGGCCAGGTTGACTCTTAACATCCAGTTTTCCGTTCATCTTGTATACTAGGCTTTTTACGATTGCTAGACCTAAGCCCATGCCCTCGCTTTCACGTGTCTCGAAGCTGTCCAGTCGTGTGAAGTTTTTGAAAATAAATTTCAGCGCCCCTGCATTGATGCCAATGCCTGTGTCCTTGATATCGAAACGCAGAACTTCTTTACCGTTGCTTCTCTCCAAATGGCTGATGTTCAGAGCGACATGCCCGGATTCGGTATACTTAACGGCATTAGAAATCAAATTGCCGATAATCTGTCTCAAGCGACTAATATCTCCACTAAGATTGTCTTTGACAGATTCATCTATATTGAATTTAATAGTAAGGTTTTTACGTTCCGCCATAGGGGTCATTAAATCAATTAGATCACCTATTTCTCTGCGTAGTGAGAATGGTTCGTCATAAAGTTTTATTTCTCCGGCCTCTATAGCGGTGATATCCAGAACATCGTTAACAATTCTTTTTAGGGCTTTTCCTGCCTTGCTGATTTGAGTTATGTAGCGCTCCTCCTTTTCCTTCAACTCTTCGTTTTGTAGCAAATCAGCAAACCCTATAATTCCGTTCAAGGGGGTACGCAACTCATGACTAACGGTAGCCAGAAATTGGTTCTTAGCTTCGTTTGCCCGTTCAGATCGCTCTTTGGCTTTAACTAATTCAACATGTGATGTCTGCAACTCTTTGACCAGCTTTTCATTATCCAGCCACAACTGGATGTTACTAATTACATTGGTGCTGTAACTTTTAGCGGTTGCTATCATGAATGCCATAAAGACCAGCGTCATGGCTAGCATTGCGGTATTGACCGCGGTGCCTTGCAGTGCCAGGGTGATGATGGTGGGGGTTAACAGGGAGAATAGAGCGATCAAATAGAATCTGAAGATGAGGCCGCGGGTTATGATCATCCCAGCGCACATGCCTGCCAGCATAAACAGTGTAAGCATACGATAGAGCGGGTCATCCACCATGAAACTCATGGGGCCAATCAATCCCCATGGCACACTCAGAAATAACTGTAAAACGGCATAGATTTTTAACCATGTGTCGGCGTTATTCTGTGATTCACGCTGTTTGAATAGCTGTGCCACAATTAAAAACAGACAAGCGGCGACGAAATTCACTCCGCCCCAGATAGCTAGCAGATGTGTAGGTATTTTGCCCCAATAAAAAAACAGAGTTACCCCAAGCAGGGCTATTAGACTGGTAGATGATGCAGGTACAAGCTTGTAATACTGCTTGGCCAGTTCTAGTTTAAGTTTGTCATTCATTACTGGATAGATACCTTACAACCGAGAATTATGGGCTGTCCTATAATTCATGGCCGTGTGGTCTCCTTGGTAATGGATAGGGATTTGTTATTATCAAACACAAACGGCCACCCAGTTTAGCTTAATATTGCTTGCCTGATACACCCCTTTTCCAATGTTTTGCGGATAGATTCACGGTTGGATGGGTGAAATTAGGTTACAAATAACGATCTTTTATACTCAAGTAGTATTTAGTCTCATCATATCTGCACCTTTTTCTTGCCCCTTGGGCCAGTATTTCCGCCTTGCTGATTAATGTTTGCACTGCAGCCGCCCTGTCATCGTGGTTTAACCTTCCAGACTCTATGATTTTTTTCAGGGCTTGAATACGAAATCGGTCCATACCCCAGTAGCGTTGGGAGAGCTGGTCTTCATGGCCTCCATATTTTTTGATCTGCGGTTGTTCAACAAAGGCAATGGGATGGGATGCGCAGATTCTTAACCATAGATCGTAGTCTTCACAGGCAGGTAGTTGTTCATCAAAGGTACCAACTTCTGCAAACAGTGAGCGATGAATTATGACAGAGGAGGGGGATATTACACATAGAGGCAAGCAGTTCTGAAATATGTGTCCACCGCTTTTGGCATGTTTCTTCATCTGGTTTACCCGCTTGCCGTTGCGGATCCATATCTCTTCGGTATGGCAAATCTTGATTTCAGGGTATTGTTGCAGCAGATTGCTCTGGGCCTCCAGTTTGCTTGGTAGCCATTCATCATCTGAATCGAGAAATGCCAGCCACTCTCCTTGTGCCTCCTCTATCCCCCTGTTGCGTGCCGCACTTACGCCTCTGTTTGATTGCTGTAAATAGCGACACTGGGGGAACTGCTGACTCATTAGTTCGGCGGTGTCATCAGTTGAGCCGTCATCCACCACAATGATCTCCTGCGCTGGCAAACTTTGGTTTAGAACAGAGTTTACCGCTCTGGCAAGCAGGTGAGCCCGGTTATGGGTTGGGATGATTACGGAGATGTTCATGCTATGACTTTTATCCATGACTCATATATTCTCATATATTGATCATACATTTACTTGCCCCTGTTTTGGAGAAGCCGTTGTGAAATTGAGTGTTCCTGTGATCGGTATACTGCGTGGAGTTCCCCCGGATTTTTTTCCGCAGCTGTTGCAGGCCTCTTTCAAGGCGGGGTTGCAGGCGCTTGAGGTGACTATGAACACCCCTGGCGCAGCCGACATGTTGCGGCAGAATATGTGTCTGGTACCGGAAGGGTGTTATTTAGGTATGGGTACTGTGCGTAATTTGCAGGAGGCCAAGGTTGCCATTGATGCCGGGGCCATGTTTCTGGTTACACCGAATACCGACGTGGATGTGATTGCCTACGCCAAACAGCATAGAGTGCCGATTGTGGCCGGGGCATTGACCCCAACTGAGGTTTACCAGGCTTGGAGCGCAGGGGCGGAGATGGTTAAGGTGTTTCCCTGTCCTGGACCTAAATATATTAAGGATCTGCTGGGGCCGATGGAGGATGTGCGGCTGGTAGCGGTGGGGGGAGTGAAGCAGGATAATCTGCGGGAATTTCTGGATGCAGGGGCAGAGGCCGTTGGAGTGGGTAATAGTCTGTTTGGGGATGAGCTATTAGGCAACAAGGATGCCGAAGGGGTTTTGCGGCACATGTCAGAATACCTCAAGCGAATTGGTTGAATCTTCCAGCTAAATACGACCGACTAACTTCGTGGCACTGTCCATGATCTTAAGTAGTGGCCCTAGCCTATCCTCGAACTCCAGTGAGTCCAGGAAATTCTTTATATAGAGGCCAAGTTCTGTATCTCCACCCAGGCGTAGGCGGCGGTTGAAGAAGAGGGTGTCTGGGTCTTCTCTACGGGTTGCCAGGAGCATGAAGTCGTAGATATCCCCTTCAATGCTGACATCACTACTTGCTCCGGCCGGTGCGGCCTTGAGCTTTCCATGTTCCAAGGTGAGGTAGTAGCTGATTTTGGCATCACGCACCCTGATCAAGGCCACTTTGCCGTCCAGAAAGTCCATCTCACCATCCGCCAGCTCTGGGGCGAATAGTCGATTCAGCACTGCAGTCAGTACACTACTGTGGGCCAGGGGCGGGATCAGGCTCAAGGGTAGGGCCAATGGCCGCGGCAGGGTAGGGGTCTTGTTCAGTTGGGTGGATGCTGTGTTCATAACGTTTATCTCTCTATTAACCGGTCAGACTGGTCCCTGGTAGGTTGCTCCCTGTTTGCCATCCTTGGGTGCCTTGTACCAGCTTAGCTTCTTCTGCAGATTTACTACTTCACCAACTATTATGAGTGTCGGAGGCTTCGGTTGCTCCCTCTCTATCAATTCCTGAATGTTAGACAGGGTGCCAGTGATAACCCGTTGTTTCTCTGTGGTTCCCTGCTGCACCAGTGCTACCGGCATCTCCGGGGATACGCCGCGGTCTATCAGCTCCTTGGAGATTATAGGCATACCGCGCAGCCCCATGTAGAAGACAACGGTCTGATTGGCCTGGGCTAGGTGCTCCCAGTTTAGATTAATGGTTCCATCTTTCAGATGCCCAGTTACAAATGTGACTGACTGGGCATAATCACGATGGGTCAGTGGAATACCTGCATACGCAGCGCAGCCTGATGCTGCGGTAACGGCTGGTACTACCTGGAAGGGGATACCCTGTTCCGCCAGGGTGTCGATCTCCTCGCCTCCGCGACCGAAGATAAATGGATCACCGCCCTTGAGCCGCACCACCCGTTTCCCCTCTTTGGCCAGTTTTGCCAGCAGTTCATTGATCTCCTCCTGGCGCATGGCGTGGTTGTCGCGCTCTTTGCCTACATAGATACGTTCGGCGTCGCGACGGGTCATCTCCAGGACCGCCTTGGCCACCAAACGGTCATATACCACTACATCGGCCTGCTGCATCAGGCGCAGGGCGCGGAACGTGAGCAGATCAGGGTCGCCGGGACCTCCCCCTACCAGATATACCTCACCCATGGCTCCAGCCGGATCTGTGCTCTCCAGAACCTTGTTCATGACTACATCTGCCTCTTCCATATGGCCAGAGAATACCCTTTCGGCCACACCGCTGCGCAGTACATTCTCCCAGAATATCTTGCGGTCTCTGGGGTCGGTAAAGCGCTGTTTTACCTTTTCCCGGAAGCGTTTGGCCAGATCTGCCAATCGTCCATAACCGGCTGGAATCAGCGATTCAAGACGACTCCTCATAAGGCGTGCCAGTACCGGAGAGGAGCCTCCTGTGGATACGGCAACCACCAAAGGGGAGCGATCTACGATAGATGGCATGATAAAGCTGCAGAGTTCAGGCTGATCTACCACATTCACCGGTAGTTGCCTTTTCTGGGCATCCTCAGAGACTCTGCGGTTTACCTCAGAGTTGTCTGTGGCTGCATAGACCAGGGCGCAGGCTTCAAGATCTCCATCCTGATACTCTCTCTGCTCATGTTCTATAGATCCATCTTCCTGCATGGTCTTAAGATTTGGGCAGATCTCAGGAGCTATAACCCTGACATTCGCATTTGCTTGCAGCAGCAGAGAAACCTTACGGGCGGCAACGTCACCACCACCGACTACCAGGGCGGTTTTGTTGCATACATCTAGAAATATCGGCAGAAAGTCCATATATCTTATGTCGTTATGGTTGAGGGCGAGACTCTATCATGAGGGGGTGATAGGCCACAATCAGTAACTATATAGGGCAATAAAAAAAGTTAAATAGCATTGGTTTTATAGTATATATAAAATAATTAGAATATACTAATAGAGTATTAACATTATCATGGTGGTCTAAAGTGGTTAAAGAGATAGATAGTCTTGAGCTGAATGAAAAGCTTACAACAGACGACAATACAATTTTACTTGATATTCGAGGTGCAAACGAGCTGCTGCAGGGGATTCTCCCTGGATCGCAGCACCTTCCTATGCATGTGCTTCCTCTGCGCATATCTGAGTTCCCTAAGGATAAAGATATTGTGCTTTATTGCCGCAGTGGGGCTAGATCCTACAACGCCTGTTACTTTTTGAAGCAGCAGGGCTATGAAAATGTTATAAACTTGCGTGGTGGCATCATGGATTGGGCACAAAAAGGCCTTGATATCGAGCTTCCATCTCAGGCCTGTTGCGGTTAATCCATATCCTGTTGCGGTCGAGCGCTTGCGTTTAACGTAAAGTTCGAATATAAGTTACAGCTTAATTATTTAAAGCTAACCGATATTAAAGTGGAGAATGACATGGCTGATTTTGATCAAGAACTGGATGCAAGTGGACTGAACTGCCCTCTACCAATCCTGCGTGCAAAAAAGACCCTGAACGGTATGGAGTCCGGAAAAGTACTACATATCATCGCTACAGACCCTGGTTCAGTGAAGGACTTTGAGGCCTTTGCCAAGCAGACCGGCAATGAGCTGATGTCATCTACTGAAGAAGGCGGCAAGTTTAATTTCTTGATGAAAAAGGTCTGATCAATCGATCAGGTAAGCCGCACTGAACCATAAGGGGATGTCAAGTTGGAACAGAAAAAACTAGCTATTATTGCGACCAAAGGGTCGCTGGATTGGGCATATCCGCCTTTTATTCTTGCCAGCACCGCTGCAGCCCTCGGCTATGAAGTAGAGATTTTCTTTACCTTCTACGGATTGCAGCTACTGCGCAAAAAGCTGAATCTGGAAGTAACTCCACTGGGAAATCCAGGAATGCCGATGCCACTGGGTATGGATAAGTGGTTTCCAGTGCTAGGAACAGCACTTCCAGGCATGCAGACCATGATGACCGCCATGATGAAGAAAAAGATGGCGGACAAGGGTGTTGCCAGCATCGGAGAGCTGCGTGAACTGGCGCTGGAGGCAGACGTTAAAATGATCGCCTGCCAGATGACTGTAGACCTGTTTGATATGGATACAGCTGAATTCATGGATGAGGTGGAATACGCAGGTGCAGCTCGCTTCTTTGAGTTTGCCGGCGAAAGTGACATTTGTCTGTATATTTAATTCAGAACAGATAAATCAGAAAAAGGCACAGCCCTTCTTGGTCTGTGCCTTTTTTGTTGCCGGGCGATAATGGTTTGCAGTGGAATCATCCGCAACCAGGAGCAAATTTATGGTGAATGTCTAATCCACTGACCTATAGTTTTCCCCCGAACAGGTAATACCTTCTTTTACCGAATCTCCTTGAAACACAGCATCTTGTATGCTTTGATTACATATATATATATGCACATGAGTATTTCTTATTTAATTTAGCCGTGATATTGCCGATCTTAAGATTAATAAGGCATTATTCGGGGGCGGGTGTTTTGATGAAGTGTGCACGCAACGCACTTGTTGCAGTGCTGGTATGCGGTGTTGTTGTACCCGTTCCAGTTTTAGCCGTGGATGATACCCTGGTAATGGGTGTTTTTCCGCGGCGGAATGTCAAAGTGACCCACCGTATGTTTGCCCCTCTGGCAAACCATCTTTCCCTGAAACTGGGACGTACAGTTAAGCTCAAGACCAGTAAGGATTTCAATGCCTTCTGGTCGGATCTGCATAAAAAAAAGTTTGATCTGGTCCATTTCAATCAATATCACTATGTGGTGGCCAATAAAAAGCTGGGATATGAGGCAATCGTAAAGAATGTTGAGTTTGGTGAGGATACTTTGTCTGGATCCCTTATGGTCAGGTCTGACAGTGGAATTAAGTCAATTGAGGATCTGCGTGGTAAGAAGGTACTGTTTGGCGGAGGTCCCCGCGCCATGATTAGTTACGTGGTTCCAACCTATCTGCTGCGTAGGGCTGGCCTTAAAAAGGGAGATTATATTGAGGCCTTTGCCAAGAATCCACCCAATGCCGTTATTTCTACCTTTCACAAGCAGGCTGATGTGGCGGGAATAGGCTCGGTTGTCAGCCGTCTGAAGATGGTGACTCAAGTTATCGATATTGGCCAGATGGAGTATCTGATAAAAGGGGAGCCGCTAACACACCTGCCTTGGGCGGTGAAGGGAGATATGCCTGCGGAGACCAGGGTAAAGATCCAGAAGATCATGACAGGTTTGAATGAGACTGTTGCCGGACATGCGGTGCTTGACTCTATGGAGATGTCAGATATCCAACTTGTGGAAGATAGTGACTATGATCAGCATCGCAAAATAATAAACGAGGTGTATCCGGACGGGGGACCACAGTAAATTGTCTATCTGGTTTAGAGGCCTGAGTGGTCAATTTGTTATTTTAGTGGCAACAATCCTTATTGTTGCCATGTTCGCCAACACCTATGTTCGCTATGGGGATGAGGTTGATCGGCATGTCTCCAATCTGACATCGCGGGGGGACTCTATAGGAAGTCTCTTGGCTGAGATAAGCGTGGAGCCATTGCTAACCTATGATCACGTTACTCTCTCCGCCTATACCAGAGACGCAGGTCTGCAACAGTATGTTGCCTATGTGGCAATACAAGATGCTGAAGGTCAAATCATAACCAGTCACTTAAATGATTCTAACCCATTGGTAGAGGCCGCTTTAGCCTCTGGTTCATATGAAGAGATAGCTAAGAAGGTCGATGTTTTAAAAAACTTTGACCGTCTCATTTCTCTGCAACTACCTGTCAGTTTCGAAAAGCGTCAATTGGGCCATGTTTTGGTGGGTATAGACCCTAGTGATGCCTATAAAAAAACAAGGGAAAATTTGCTGATACAGATTTTTGTAAACGGCGCTATTGCGATTGCTGTTGGTCTGGCTATCTTGATTACATTCCGTTATCGCGTTCTCTCCAGAATACAAGAGCTGGTACGTGGTACCGACAAACTGGCTATGTTTGATCTTGATCAGCATGTATCTGTATCAGGCCAGGATGAACTTACGGAGCTTGCTCGGTCCTTTAACCATATGGCTGAAGAGTTAAAGGTGGCTATACAGCAAAAAGAACAGGCAATGGATGAGACTGAACGTTTGAATGAGAGCCTTGAGCTGAGGGTCGCGGAACGTTCAGCGGAGCTCTGTAGCCTCAATGCAGAGCTAGCACATCAGACTATGCATGATGCTCTTACCGGGTTACCAAATCGAGTCCTGATAATCGATCGATTGCAGAGTGCCATTATTCAGGCAAAACGTAACCACAGCCGTGCGGTAGTTTTTATCCTGGATCTGAATCAATTCAAAGATGTGAATGACACCTTAGGCCATCCTACGGGCGATCTTATTTTGGAGGAGTTGGGACGGCGGCTTCCCAATGCACTGCGTGAGGGGGACACCATAGGTAGGCTGGGGGGTGATGAGTTTGCCTTGGTTCTGCCTGATACTAATGAAAGCGGGGCCTGGGAAGTTGCTAGAAAGCTATTGGATGAATTTGTCCCGCCATTTGTGGTAAATGATCATAATTTAGTTGTAGATGCCAGTCTTGGCATGGCTATTTTCCCTGATCATGGCGAGGATGATGCCACACTTCTAAGGCGTGCAGACGTGGCTATGTATGCGGCTAAGAAAGGCGAAGAGCGTATTGCCGTCTATAGTCCTGAGGTGGATACTTTTAGCGTAGAGCGTCTAGCACTGATGGCTGATCTACGCCACGCTATCGAATCTGATCAGCTAAAGCTCTACTACCAACCCATTATTGAATTGAAGACCGGCAAGGTTGCTCGGGCTGAAGCGTTGGCTCGCTGGAACCATCCGGTAAAGGGAATGATCCCGCCTGATCTCTTCATTAATATGGCTGAGAGTGCAGGCCTGATTAAACCACTGACTGACTGGGTAGTGCGCAGCGCGATTAATCAGCTCGCTAAATGGGAAAGTGAAGGGATTGATATGCAGGTGTCGGTTAATCTTTCCGTGAGAAATCTGCTAGATCACACGCTTCCTGAACGTATGAAACAACTCTGCAGTGATAGTAATGTGCCCTGTGACCGTCTTAAGTGCGAGATAACAGAAAATGACCTGATGGCCAATCCAGAGCTGGTGATGAATACTCTGAATCATCCTGCTATGGAGGATATCGACTTCTCTATTGATGACTTTGGTACCGGCTACTCTTCTCTCAGCTATCTGAAAAGGCTGCCTGTGCAAGAGGTAAAGATAGACCGCTCTTTTGTAACCGACATGCTCAAAGATAGTGACGACGCCACCATTGTTCGTTCCACCATTGAGCTTGCGCATAATCTAGGGTTAAGGGTAGTAGCGGAGGGCGTGGAAGATATTGAGACCATGATCCAGCTCCAGGTACTCAATTGTGATTATGCCCAAGGCTATCATTTTCTCAGGCCGGTGCCGCCCAATGAGTTAAAGAGTGCCATTGCTATGATTCAGGAGGCGGCAACCCCCAGGTTTGTCGTCTATAAATGATTTAATAGGGTGATCGGCGTCTACAGTTACTAATCCCGAATATGCTCCACCACGCCGTTCTCGTCCGGTGTTCCCCATTTGCGGTTGCGGTTGATTTCGAGTTTTTGGTAGCAGGATTCAATCAGGCCATCCGCGCTGCCGCCGGCCATGCGGTAGGCATCAAGCAGGAGTATTAAACAATCGGCATACTCCATCCTGTCGTTCGGCGCTGCAATTAGTTCCTGTACCTCTTTGGACAGATGGTTCAAGGGGATATCCGCAGGACGTCCTGCGCCAAAGGTGGCGTCAGACCAGTTGGCTATTTCATCCTGTAGTTGTTGTATGCGGCTACTCATGATTCCTGATGGCCGTAAAGCGATGTATATAGTCCGTTGTTTTGAATCAGTTCGTCATGGCGACCCTCTTCCACGATACGTCCATCCTCAAATACCAGTACTCTATCGGCCTGTTTTACCGCGCTTAATCTATGGGCGATGATCAACGTGGTGCGTCCCTGCAGGAATAGTTGCATAGCGGTATGGAGTCTGCCCTCAGTTGCGGTGTCCAGGGATGATGTGGCCTCATCCAGGATCACAACTTTGGGGTCACTTAACACCATGCGTGCCACTGCCAGACGTTGTCGTTGTCCGCCCGATAGGCGTATGCCGTAACGGCCTATTACTGTATCCAGTTGGTTATCCATATCCCGGATGATATCTGCTAATTGGGCTATCTCCAGGGCATGCCAGAGCATTTCATCTTCGATCTTCTGCCCCAGGGTTAGATTCATGCGGATTGTATCGTTGAACAGAGCAGGGTGTTGCAGTACGGTTGCTACATTGTCTCGTACTACATCCATGCCTATCTCAGAGACAGGTACGCCATCAAAGCTTATCTCTCCAGAGTTGGGCGGATATAGGCCGAGTATCACCTGTACCATTGTGGTCTTGCCGCCGCCGCTGGCCCCGACCAGTGCAACCTTTTCCCCGGCCGCTATATTCAGACTGATGTCATTGAGTACCAGCGGTCCGTCACCATAGCTGAAAGAGACACTCTTCACCTGTAGATCGGTGGTGGTCTTGCCGTCGAATGGATCCTTGCTGTGGGGATATATCGGCTCTAGGTTTATTGCCAGAAGCTTATTGATACGCTCAAGTGCAGCCTGGGCTCCATTATAGGAATACTGGATGGCAAGCACTTCCTGCACAGGCCCCATCATGAACCAGAGGTAGGCGAATACCGCTAACATCTGGCCGATGCTGAGGTCAGAAAATAGCACCATGATCATACTGACGGCGCGGAATGTATCAAACCCAAACAGGAATACTGTGAATGAGAGGCGTTGGGCCGCATCACTCTTCCAGGTGAAGGCCTTGGAGTGTTTACGCACATGGTCTGCCTGGTCGATGATGCGTGCAATATAGTGCCGCTCGCGGTTGCTGGCGCGGATCTGCTGGATTGCGTCCAGGGTCTCTGATAGGGATTCCTGGAATAGCTGATAGGCGCTGTTCTCCTGACGCTTAAGCTTTTTTACCTTGCGACCGAACATGGTGGTGATATAGATCACCAGTGGATTCAGGAATAGGATAAACATGGCTAGTTGCCAGTTCATCCAGATTAGTACAATGGCGGTTCCTATGATGCTGAGCAGGGCCACCAGAAATTTGGAGGTGGCTATACCGATGAATTGATCGATGGCATCTATGTCTGTGACCATGTGTGATGCTACGGTGCCGCTGCCCATGGTCTCGTATTCAGACATGGATACCCGCTCCAGACGATGCAGCAGACTGCGCCTGATACGGAATGTAATATCCTTGGAGATCATGGTGAACTGGCGCATCTGCCACACCCCTAAAATCAGGGAGATCAGCCTCAGAAACAGGGTCAGAAAAAGTACCGCCAGGATATATAGAATTGGCCCATGCCAGCTGGTTGGAAATATGCTGTTCATTGTGGCTACGGAGATGCCTGGTTTATCCAGTAGCACCTCATCCACCAGTAGGGGTATCAGTAGCGGTATGGGCACACTTACGGCTGCGCCCAGGATTGCTATTAAATTGGCTGCAATAAGCTCATGCCTTTTATGCAGGATCATGTTCAACAGCTCTTGCCAGCTATAGCTCTTTGAGCGTATCTCTTGTTTAGTCTCGGTTGTGGTTGTTTCTGTTGTCAGTTCAGTCACTTCTGGTCTTCGGTAATGGGATTAATCATTGGCGCTGGCGCCGGGAAGGGTGATCATGGACAATATTATGAGTTATGAGAGAGATGAATCATAGAGTCAGTTATACTATGTCGAGTCCAGGTTTCGCTAACAGGCATGCCACATGCGCTTGCCCAGGCTGAATTAGGTTGTGTTTTGTGACAATGATTCAATCTTTGGTTATACGAGATGAATGAAAAGCTCTTTGTTAGGAAAATGCTGTAAGAATCTGTATAATAAGGGCATTATCAATAGTGGAATTGGTATGATGAAAAGAAGGTTAGTGTCTGTACTCTTGATTACTCTGTTCTGGTTGCCAGCTGTTCAGGGTGAAAATCTGATGCAGGTGTATGAAATGGCGTTGCAGAATGATGCCCAGTTTAAGGCCGCCAGGGCCACCAGGGACGCTGTGCTTGAGTCCAGGCCGCAGGCAATTGCCCAGTTGTTGCCCACTCTGTCTATGAGCGGAAGTACCACCAGCACGGACGTGGATACTCTACACTCATCCACTGGAAAGGGTACCACTGCATATAACAAATCAAGTATAAGCATGAATCTGTCCATGCCTGTGTATAGGCGGGAGTTATGGGTTCAGCTTGACCAGGCGGATGACCAGATTGCCCAGGCTGAAGCCACATTTGCCGCCGCAGAACAGGATCTCATCATCCGTACTGCCCAGGCATATTTCGATATCCTCTTGGCGCAGGATAGTCTGGAATTTGCCAAGGCCGAGACAGCGGCCATCGCCAGACAGCTTGATCAGGCTAAGCAGCGATTCGATGTGGGACTGATCGCAATCACCGCCGTACACGAGGCTCAGGCAGCTTATGATCAGTCGCGGGCAGACCTGATTCAGGCGGAAAACGATCTGGACAATGCTTGGGAGGTTCTGCGTGAGATTACTAATCAAAATGTAAAATCACTTGCAGTCCTGGACAAGGATCTGGTCCTGTCAGAACCAGTGCCAAGCAGTATTGAAAAATGGGGTAGTAAGGCGCTTGATCAGAATCTCTCTATCAAGGCCGCAGCAAAGGCGCTCGAGATTGCACGCAATAATGTGAAGGTAAAGCAGTCAGGACATCTGCCATCCCTGGATCTGGTTGGTTCACACAGCAGAGATCGTACCAGTCTATCGAGCGGAACAGATTCCAATACGTCCTCCATCGGTCTACAGCTTACGGTGCCTCTATATGCGGGCGGTGCAGTAAACTCACAGACTCGTCAGGCCCGTTATGAGATGGAGGCGAGCCAGGAGAATCTGGATAAAGAGCGGCGCTCAGTTACCCGTCAAGTACGCGATGCTTACCGTGGTGTGATGGCCAGCATCAGTTCAGTTAAGGCCTTGAAGGCGAGCACTGTATCTACTCGTAGCGCCCTGGAGGCAACAGAGGCGGGTTATGAAGTGGGAACACGCACTATCGTTGATGTGCTCAACTCTCAGCGTGATCTATATCGCTCCCTTAAAAATTACGCTAACGTGCGTTACAGCTACATCCTGAGTGGATTGAAGTTAAAACAGGCCGCGGGCAGTGTTTCAGAAGAGGATCTAAAACAGATAGCTGCATGGCTGAGATAGAGCTCGTGGGATAGGGTTTGCAAACGGGGCCGATGGCCCCGTTTTCTTTTGGATTGCATGCCCTGGTGACCATATCGCGAACGGACAGGGCGTCCGTTTGCGAACGATTCTGTTAAGATGGATTATATGCGCAATCAACAATAACCGGTTAGAATAACACCATGTCTGGAAATACGATTGGAAAACTGTTTAGTGTAACCTCATTTGGTGAGAGCCACGGCCCTGCCATAGGCTGCATTGTGGATGGCTGTCCTCCTGGAATGGAACTGTCAGAGGAGGATATACAGCCTGATCTTGATCGCCGTAAGCCGGGAACATCCCGCCATACTACCCAGCGGCGCGAGGCCGACGAGGTTAAAATCCTGTCCGGGGTGTTTGAGGGGGTCACTACCGGTACGCCCATAGCCTTGATAATCCATAATACCGATCAGAGGTCCAAGGATTATTCCAACATCCTGGATAGATTTAGACCGGGGCATGCCGACTACACCTACACCCAGAAGTATGGAGTGCGCGACTACAGGGGCGGTGGCCGCTCCTCAGCCCGCGAAACCGCTATGCGGGTGGCGGCTGGCGCTATAGCTAAAAAGTATTTGAAGCATAGTTGTGGTATTGAGGTTAAGGGTTACCTGGCACAGCTTGGTCCGATAACTATCGATAAGCTGGATTGGGATGAGGTGCAGAACAATCCATTCTTCTGCCCGGATGTGGATAAAGTGGCAGAGATGGAGGCGTACATGGATGATCTGCGTAAAGAGGGAAACTCCATCGGTGCCCGTATCAATGTGGTGGCCACGAATGTCCCGCCTGGTCTGGGGGAGCCTATATTCGATCGGCTGGATGCAGAGATCGCCCACTCCCTGATGAGCATCAATGCGGTAAAAGGGGTGGAGATCGGGGCAGGTTTCCACAGTGTGGAGCAGAAGGGCACTGAGCATCGGGATGAGATTACCCCAGATGGCTTTATCGGTAACAATGCTGGAGGTATCCTGGGTGGCATCTCCAGCGGCCAGGAGATAGTTGCCAGTATCGCCATGAAACCTACCTCAAGTCTGCATATTCCATGCAATAGCGTGAACGTGAAGGGTGAACCGGTTGAGGTAGTCACGGAAGGCCGCCATGATCCATGCGTTGGTATCCGCGCTACGCCCATAGCAGAGGCCATGCTGGCGCTAACCTTGATGGATCATCTGTTGCGACACCGTGCCCAGAATATGGATGTGCACTCTGATACTCCGGTCGTGCCAGCTGCTCCAAAGTGAGAAACAACTCTACAAGTTGTTATAGCTAATGCCATATTGGCGTCTTTCATCATTCTATCTGTTCTATTTTGCCGCTTTGGGTGTGTTGGCCCCCTATTGGAGCCTCTATCTTAAGGATCTGGGTTTTAATGCGGTGGCTATCGGCCAGCTTATGGCCATTCCTATGGCAACCAAGCTTATAGCCCCATACGTATGGGGTTGGTTGGGGGATCATCTGGGACGCCGTATGTCCATCGTACGGTTGGGTTCTCTGCTTACCACTATAATCTTCTCTTCCGTTTTCTGGGTCACTGGATTCTGGGAGCTGGGTGCTGCCATGGTGCTGTTCAGCTTCTTTTGGAATGCAGTGCTGCCTCAGTTTGAGGCGGTGACCTTTGATTATCTGGGAAAGGATGTCTCCGGATATGCCCGAGTGAGGGTATGGGGATCCATAGGTTTTATCCTCTCGGTTTTGGTTTTGGGGGTAGTAGTGGACCTATATGGGCCAACATCTATCCTGCCAGTACTGTTAATAGCCTATGCGGCGATCTGGCTATCAAGCCTAATGGTAAAGGATAAAGACGCGAAGCCTCATACCGTAGTGCAGCCGCCGATTATGGAGATTATAAAGCTGCCAGCGGTTATAGCATTTTTTGTGGTTTGCTTCCTGTTGCAGGCAGGTCATGGACCTTACTACGGTTTCTTCTCTATTTACATGGAGTCGGCTGGATACTCTAAAACCGCCATCGGGCAGTTTTGGGCTCTGGGTGTTATAGCTGAGGTCGTTGTGTTTATTTTTATGCATCGATTGCTAAAACTATTTGGTGCCCGTCAGGTATTGATGGCCAGTCTTGCTCTGGCTGTATTGCGCTGGATACTAATAGGCAACTTCCCCCACTCTCTGGGTACTATTCTCTTTGCTCAGATTCTACACGCGGCTACATTTGGCACATTTCACGCTGCGGCCATACATCTGGTTCATCACTACTTTACCGGCAGTCATCAAGGCCGTGGTCAGGCGCTTTACAGTAGTCTAAGTTTTGGTGCCGGGGGCGCAATGGGTACCCTGGCCAGTGGGTTTCTCTGGGAGAGTGCAGGGCCGAGCGTAGCGTTTGGTATCTCGGCTGCGCTATCTTTATTGGCGTTGATAATCGCCTGGTATTGGGTGGAGAACGAACTAATAAGCCCTAGCTAGGGACCTTCATGTCTGAGTTTTTACTGACAACTAAAGCTGGGTTTGGTGTCGGTTTAGATAAAAAGAACCCTTGGACATGATCTATGCCTGACGCAATAAGAAATTCGAGTGTTGGCATGTCCTCGATGAATTTAGCAACGGTTTGTATATTAAGTGAGTGGGCTACATCATTTATGGATTTGATTACAGCCTGGTTATATACGTTATCGCCGGCTCCAAGTGTTAGATTGCTGTTTAATTTAATAAAATTAACTGGCAGTTGTTTGAGTTGAGAGAAAGAGAAGAAGCCATGTCCAAAGTCGTCTAACGATACCGTACAGCCAATATTATTCATGCGGTCAATCATCTCTCGCGTTTGTAATGATGTTGAAGCCATAGCTGTTTCAGAGAACTCAAAAATGATCTTAGAGGTATCTATATTAGATTTAACTATCAAATGCTCTATGGCATCTATAGCGCGTGGATCAGAAATAGTCTGACTAGAGAGGTTGATGGTTAGTTTTCCCATATATTCATCATCGTTTTGTAGCTGTTTCAATTTAGCAAGCGCATGTTCCACAACCCAGATGTCTATTTTATCCATCATATTCAAGCGTTCTGCAGTAGGTAAAAAAGCATTTGGATAGATGACCTCCTGATTGTCATCCATAATTCGCAATAGTCCCTCTAGTGCAATATTTTCGGATGAGATGAATTGTTGGAGATTATTGTTTTTGTCTATTGTGAAGTTGTGTAGTAGGTCTGGTGTTAATTGTTTGCAGCAGAATATAGGTTGGTAATGCAGAGTAAAAAGATCCCGTTCTAAGGCATCGTTTATCTGCGAAGACCAACTAAGATCCATATCCTCATGGATGTCGATCTCAGGCACGTAAATATGCACCTGATTCCGGCCATGTTTTTTTGCGATATGGCAAGCTATATCCGCATTGCTAAGTGCGGTTTCGGTATTGGTAGTATTGCGATCCATAATGGCGATGCCAATGCTGGCATTTATATTGAATTGTTTGTCTTTATGTGAAAAGACATACCTTTCAAGAAGATGACGATATTCGTCTGCAGTATTCTTTACGGCACTCCTTGTCACCCCTCTGAGGATGATAGCGAACTCATCTCCCCCAAGGCGCGCCAGATCATCACTTTTTCTTAAGCGTGATGTCAGTAGTTGTGAGATTTCTATCAATAGTTGATCGCCAGCAGAATGCCCGGCTGTGTCATTTACATATTTGAAGCGGTCAAGGTCGATATAGAGCAGTGCGCTACAATCTTTTGCGCGTTGAAGTCGATCTATCTCTTTGCTTAGATCGCTCTCAAATCGGCGTCTATTTGCCAGTTTGGTCAGGGCGTCATGGTCCGCCTGCCAGCGGAGTTTATTTTCTAAGGAGAGACGTTCTGATATATCTCGAAAGGCTACAACTGATCCCTGGCGCTTGGCGTCAACGCTAAATGGATAAACCGTATACTCAATAGGTACCGGCTTGCCGGATTTATTCCAAAAGAACGTCTGCTTTTCCTTGATTGTATAGCCATGCTTATAGGCGTCCTGCAGTTCGCAGTTGTCTTTGATTAGAGGATTGCCGCTTTCGTCAGCATGGTGAAACAGATCGTGTGCAGATTTGCCTATTAAGTTGTCTTTATTACTATATCCCAATGTCCGCAAGCAGGCTGGGTTAATGAAGGATATATTCCCGTCTTGGTCTACCCCAAAAACACCATCGCCCACTGACTGCAGGATGCTACCAAGTCGCTTACGCTCTTCTTCAATGCGTTTGCGGGTTCTGATATGTCTGCTCATGGCGTCAACACGAGCTATGAAAAGATCCTCGCTTTCATTTTTAAACATGCACTCCACAGCACCAGAATTTAGAGAACTCTCAATGGCGTAGTCAATGTAGGTGCCGGTTATCAGGGCGGTTGTGATGGTGTTGGTTCGAGGGTCTTCCAGTAGTTGTCTGCAGAGTTCATCCCCGTTAGTTTTTGGCATGAAGTAGTCAATGATGGCAATATCAAATTCAGAACTAATTGCCTTTTTAAAACCGCTTTCAGCCGATTCTGCAATCTCAACATGGTATCCATTATCACTAAGAAGTGTCTTATACTTGTGGCGTACAGTACGTGAGTCATCCACAAACAGAATGCGTATTGGCTGTATGTGAGTATTGGTATCAAAGTTTGCGTTAACTAGACGACTGTAAAGATTGGTTAGAATTTCTGCGCTGTGTTTGTGCTCACTCCAGGGTACGTGGATAGTATTGTGTTTTTGGGAGGCGCACTCCTTAGCCTCTTTTCTATCTTCGTGTGCCAGTATAAGTATCGGAGTAGAGGTGTACTGTTTTGCAGAGAGAATTTCTAACAACCTATCCAGATTTTCGCTAGGTTTTGCAGGCCAGCCTATGAAAAATGCGTCATAGCTACTACATTGGTTCTCCTCTGATTTAATCAGTTCCAGGCCTTTAGAAAAATCCGCAGCAGTTTCAACATCAAATCCATGCTTGATAAGACTATTCTGTTGAATATGCCTTATAGTTGCGGATGGTTCTATTAACAATACTCTAAGCAAGACAGGTCTTTCCCTTGAAAACTTAGGTTTATTATAATCTTTACTAGTTCTGAACAATAGTCGGCAACTGGACTGTATTCTTTAGAAATTTGTTTATATTCTTTGGTATATGATCATAACCAATCTTTTCGATAAATATGGGGTAGATAGTGGCTATCTGGAAAAATCCTGTCTCACTTGATGATATTGAGCAGTTCTCCAAGAACACCATGGTTGAGCATTTGGGGATACAGATTACCGAGATTGGTGATGATTACCTAAAGGCTTCCATGCCGGTATGCCCCAAGACCCATCAGCCCATGGGGTTATTGCACGGCGGGGCATCGGTGGCATTGGCTGAGACTGTTAGCAGCATAGCTGCATTTATGACAGCGCCAGCCGGAAGACGTTGTGTGGGTCTAGAGGTGAATGCCAATCATCTGCGTGCGGTTAAATCAGGAGTTGTGTTTGCAGTGGCAAGGCCTATACATATAGGCAGGTCAACCCAGGTCTGGGATATTCGAATTACAGATGAGAATGACAATAGTATATCGATATCAAGGATCACCATTGCAGTGTTAGAGCCGGAGAAGTGAGCTGTATTCACCGATTACATCCCATAAAGCCAGGGAAGCAGAAAGCTAAGTAGCAGCCACATCAGGATTGTTAGTGGCACGCCCACCCGCACAAAATCACCAAAGCTATAGTTACCTGCATTCATTACCAGAAGGTTAGTCTGATAGGCCATGGGGGTGGCGTAACTCAGGTTGGCACCAAACAGAACCGCCAGCACGAATGGCTCTGGAGGCGCCCCAAGATGCTGGGCAATACCAATGGCAATGGGGGTTCCTACTACGGCAGCGGCGTTGTTTGAGACCACGTTGGTTAGAATGGCCATCAGCAACAGCAGTCCGCTTAGAACAAATGCCGGGGGTAGTCCTCGGGTGGCCGCCACATAGGTCGATGCCAGGTATTCTGCCCCGCCGGTCTCCACCAATGCCAATCCCATGGCCAGACTGGTAACGATGACCATGATCACAGATGCATGCAGAGCCTGGCTGGCCTCTTTCCAGCGCATGCAGCCGGTCAGAAGCATTATGAGAACACCCAGCATTGCACTTACCGCGATTGACAAAATGCCAAGGGCTGCAAGAACTACTATTCCCAGCATTATACCCAATGCAATTGGGGCCTTTTCTGAATGAGCTAGGTCCTCCGTGGCATCCAATACCAGCAACTCACCTTTGGACTTTAGTTGTTTGATCTTCCTCTTGGAGCCTTGTAACAGAATTACATCGCCATTTTTGAGGCGGGTGTCCTCCGGGTGTTCAAGTGGTGATTGGATTCCTCGCTTGGCCCAGATGCCAGCGCGATGCAGAGCCAGAACCATAACCTGATAGCGGGCGCTGAACTGGTAGTCGTTTAGTGTGGTTCTTTCTAGCGGAGACCCACGCACAACAGCTACTTCAGCCATCTGTTGTTTCTCATCGATCAGGGGGTGTTGCTCATCCACTGGTTTATTCTGTGAATATAGTTTGGCCTCCAGTACTTTCTCGAACTCCATTAGTCTCTCCGGGGTATCAAATACAACGATACGATCTCCGGCTTTTATGGACACATCAGGGAGTGTAACCAGGCAGTAAGCACGATCACCTCTAAGAACCTGTTCAATCTCCATGCGGCCATCGGTTAAATCCAGAATTTCCGCGATGGTTTTTCCATTTGCATGGCTATGCTCGTCAACGTGTAACTGGGCGCGAAACAGACGGGGAGAGGTTGATTTAAGCATTGGCTCCCGTTCTGGGATAAGTTTTGGTGCAATCAACCAGAGGTAAAAAAGACCAGCAGTGCCGGCGATGATGGCGGGCACGGCAAATTCAAACATCCCAAACTGCCTCAGCCCCAGGTCTGCGGCAACGAACACCACCAGCAGGTTGGTAGAGGTGCCGATGGTGGTGGTGGTGCCACCGATCAAAGTGGCGAAGCCCATTGGCATCAAAGTGTGTGCGGCCGTGGTGCCAGTACGTAGGGATACGCTGATCAGAATAGGCAGCAGCAGAACAACTATAGGGGTGTTGTTCACAAATGCGCTAAGTACCGCACCTGCAAACAGGGTGGCGATCATAGAGAGACGTGGATATCGGGTCCAGTATCGAGCAAGTTGTCTACCGATTGGCTCCAGTGCTCCGGTTCTTACCAGCCCCTGTCCGGCTATCATCAATGCGGATACCGCGATCAGCGCCTCATGCCCAAAGCCGGAGAAGAAGTGTTTCGCACTCAGAACCCTTCCTTCAGATTCGAATGGGAACAGCTCAAAAAATAGAATAAGAGTGACGAGTATGAACAGGCTGGATGATGCCAGTGGCAACTCATCTCTGGCGAACAGAAATAGTGCAATCACAATGATTAACATAACCACTATAGCGTGGAGTGATGGGGCGACCAGTTCAGTTGTTATTGCTGCATCCATTTGTCGTATTGTGATTGATTGGTTAGTAACAGGCCCTGATTTCAGTATGTTGTTTTATAATCTTTATCTAAAAGGCTTTTGACGAAGCATTCGAAGATCGGTTTGTCGTATTTTTCAGCTTCAACCTCATGTTTTATTAGCTCCAAGGTGTTTATTGGTTGCATGGGTAGCCGGTATATCCTGTTGGAGTTGGTTAATGCCTCATAAGTGTCGACTATACCGATGAGTTTGCCAATTTCGCCTGTTGGCAAGATCCCGCTGGGATAGCCTGAGCCATCCAGTTTGAGATGATGCTCCATGGCTCCTTGTTGGATTGTTTTACTAAATCCGGCCATCTGAAGCAGGTTCCTCCCATGGGTCGGGTGTTTTTTTATTTCCTCGTACTCCTCTGGGGTAAGTTTTTTTGGTGAGTTAAGAATTGTAGTGCTGATGGCGGATTTGCCAATATCATGAAACAGCCCCGCCATTGCATAATCACTAAAACAGTTGTGTTCCAGGTGTGGGCTTTCCATACAGTAATTTAGTGCTAATGCTGCAACATTGAATGAATGTTCCACCGTGGAATATTGGTCTGATGCCAATTTTAGAATCTTGTTTAGTATGTTTGGGTATTCAATTACAGCATCGACAAACAGCACGAATGGTTTTTTGATGCTATTTAGCACCACGGGGTTCGGAAGAGCTAAGGCATTCTCTAACATGCCTGACATCAGTTTTTTGATCTCTTTAGGTTTGTGCTCTTTTACTGCTGTTGTGAGGTCATGACAAAAGTCATCTTGCATATGGCTGATTATGTGATCCCGGTCCTGCTCAGATATGTAGACCTGGTTAATCGAAAACCCATCTGGAAGCCCCGGCTCTAGGCCAGCCTTTTTATAGAGTACAAACTCATCCAGAGGCTTGATATAAATATCTATATCCTTGCAGTATTTGATCTGATCTAAACGCAATAGGTACATAGTTATTATGTTTTTTTAGGACTCTATTGCCGAAGTATAGAGCAGGTATAACAAAATTACTCTTTGCAGAAGCCCAGCATTGCGTTTGCCGCATTAGAGAGAGTTCGAGAGTTATGGGTAACGGCACCTAAGGTTCGAAACAGGTTAAGACCCTGCATGCTGATAATATGTAGGTCGCTGTTCTTTATCATGATTTCCGGGAGCAGGCTCCATCCAAGGCCGGTGGAGGTCATGGTCTTTAGCGTCTCAAGATAGTTTGTTGAAATGGCTACATCTATCTTCAGTTCCTGTGGGGCTAGCGCCTGTTCCAGGATATTGCGGGTGTAGGTCCCAACACCCGGGAGCAAGGCGGGGTGTTTTACCAGATCTTCGAGTGTCGGATGTCCCACTTTTGCCAGTGGATGCTCGCGGCTTACCGCAAACTGTAGCGGATCGCGCCATAGTTTGGTGATATTAAGATTACCTGGTGCGTCTGTTGGCAGGGTTACAATCCCCATCTCCAGTTTGCCCTGGGCCACTGCGTGACAGGCGGCCTCTGATCCTAGGAATCTGATGTCTAGTTGTACATTTAGATACCTTTGCCGGAATCTTCTTAGTATGGGTGGTATGCGGTGCAGGCCGATATGGTGGCTTATGCCCATAGTGAGGACTCCCGTCACATCACCTGAAAGGTTGGAGATAGAGCGCTGAATATCTTCCATCTCCTGCAGCATATTAATGGCGCGCGGTAGCAGTTTTCGGCCGGCTTCGTTCAGGTTGGTGGTCTTGCCTATGCGATCGAACAATCTTACCCCAAGTTCGCCCTCAAGGACGGCGATGCGCTTACTCACGGCCGACTGGGTCAGAAAGACGCGCTCGGCCGCCAGGGAAAAGGAGCTTGTCTCTGCCACGGCCACGAAGATCTTTAAGGTATTTATATCCATAGCCTCTTTGAACCATATTCTCTATGTCACTCCTCAGAGTATATTCCAAAACGGAATCATATAAAGAAAAAAGATGAATTTGTTTTATATGTTGGTCAAGGCTAATATTCACTCAACCATAGATGAGGAATCAAACATGAGCAGAAAAACTCTCTACGATAAGCTTTGGGACGAGCATGTTGTGCGCACCGATGATGATGGTACCGTATTGCTCTATATCGACCGGCAGCTGGTGCACGAGGTCACATCGCCCCAGGCCTTTGAAGGACTACGCATGGCTGGGCGCAAGCTATGGCGTACCAGTTCTACTATCGCCACCCCTGATCACAATGTTCCTACCAAGGGGCGTAGTGCAGGGATTGATGATCCTATCGCCCGCCTGCAGGTGGAGACCCTGGACCGAAATTGCGAAGAGTTTGGTGTTACCGAATTCGGAATGAACGACATCCGCCAGGGTGTGGTGCATGTGATGGGCGCTGAGCAGGGTGCGATTCTGCCCGGAATGACCGTGGTGTGCGGTGACTCCCATACCGCCACCCACGGTGCATTTGGTGCACTGGCTTTTGGTATCGGTACCTCAGAGGTGGAGCATGTACTGGCCACTCAATGCCTGATCCAGAAGAAATCCAAATCCATGCTAGTGCGCGTGGATGGCGAACTGGGCAGGGGAGTAACCGCCAAAGATATCACCCTTGCCGTTATCGGCAGGTTAGGTACGGCGGGCGGAACAGGTTATGTGCTTGAGTTTGCTGGCGATGCCATCCGCAATCTCAGCATGGAGGGTCGTCTCACCGTATGCAATATGGCGATTGAGGCTGGAGCCCGTGCAGGGATCGTGGCGGTGGATGATACCACCATTAACTACCTCAAGGGCCGTCCCTACGCACCGAAGGGTGCAGAGTGGGAGCAGGCGGTGGCCGCCTGGCGCAACTATCATAGCGATGAAGGTGCTGAATTCGATGCCGTGCTGGAGATAGATGCCGCCAGCATCGAACCTCAGGTGACCTGGGGCACTTCTCCGGAGATGGTGCTCTCGGTCGGTTCTGTGGTGCCAAACCCGGATGATGAGAAGGATTCGGTAAAGGCCACAGGTATGCGTCGCGCTCTGGAATACATGGGGTTAGAGGCAGGTACCAAACTGGTAGATATTCAACCGGATCATGTATTTATCGGCTCTTGTACCAATGGTCGTATAGAGGATCTGCGCGCAGCCGCCGTTGTGGCTAAGGGCCGCAAGGTTGCAGCAAATATTAAGCAGGCGCTGGTAGTGCCGGGCACAGGTCTGGTGAAACAGCAGGCGGAAGAAGAGGGCCTGGATAAGATCTTTATAGATGCCGGTTTTGAGTGGCGTGAGCCTGGCTGTTCCATGTGTCTGGCCATGAATGCGGATCGCCTTAAGCCGGGAGATCGCTGTGCCTCTACCTCGAATCGCAACTTCGAAGGTCGTCAGGGACAGGGTGGTCGCACCCATCTGGTAAGCCCCGCCATGGCTGCTGCCGCCGCAGTGGAAGGTCATTTTGTAGATGTGAGAGGGCTTTAATTTAGTAATTTTGTCCGCGAATGAACGCTAATAAACGCTAATCTTTTTAATATTAAATTATTTGCGTTAATTTACGCTTTTTGCGGACTCCTTGAAGACAAGGCTAACTATTATGGAAAAATTTGAGACATTTAGCGGCGTTGTTGCCCCACTGGATAGATCCAATGTGGATACAGACGCCATCATACCTAAGCAGTTTCTGAAGTCGATCAAGCGAACCGGCTTTGGCCCCTACCTGTTTGATGAGTGGCGCTATCTGGATCACGGCGAGCCGGATATGGACTGCAGCAACCGTCCACTCAACAGCGAGTTTGTGTTGAATGATGCGCGTTATAAGGCGTCCAGGGTGCTTTTGACCCGTGAGAACTTCGGTTGTGGTTCATCCCGTGAGCATGCCCCATGGGCATTGGCCGATTTTGGCTTTAAGGTGATTCTGGCCCCAAGCTTTGCTGACATCTTCTTTAACAACTGTTTTAAGAACGGCATATTACCAATAGTGCTTGAGGATGCTGTTATAGATAGTTTGTTTGCCAAGACCTCTGGCGAACAGGCTATGGAGATGACTGTGGACCTGGAGGCTCAGGAGTTACGCCTTGGCGATGGCGAGACCGTCGGCTTTGAGGTAGATGAGTTCCGCAAGCAGTGTCTGCTGGAGGGTCTGGACGATATCGGCCTGACTCTGCGCCACAGTGATGAGATCAAGGCGTTTGAACAGAAGCGGCGTGAGCAGGCTCCGTGGATTTTTGCCTAATAGAACAACAGTCCGCAAATGAACGCTAATTATGTTTTTGGCTTATGAATGAAAAAGCGGAAATAATGGCATTTTATGTTCTGTGCTTTTAACGTTGATGTTATTGCTTGACTGGTATTGTTTATATTTGCGTTCATTAGCGTTTATTTGCGGATTATTTAACAAATAAGGATTGAATAAAACTATGAGTAAGAAGATTCTGGTACTACCGGGTGACGGCATTGGTCAGGAGATCGTTGCTGAGGCCATGAAGGTTATCAACTGTCTGCAGAACGATTTCGGTCTGGATGTTGAGGTGGACGAGGCATTGGTGGGCGGAAGTGCCTATGATGCCGCTGGACACCCACTGCCAGAGGCCACCCTGGATCTGGCCAGAGAGGCAGATGCGGTGCTGTTGGGTGCTGTGGGTGGTACTAAGTGGGAGTCTCTTGACATCTCCCTGCGCCCGGAGAAGGGTCTACTAGGTCTACGCAAGGAGTTGGGTCTGTTCGCCAACCTGCGTCCGGCCATCCTCTATCCGCAACTGGCGGACGCCTCCACTCTGAAGCCGGAGGTGGTGTCTGGTCTGGATATCATGATTGTGCGGGAACTCACCGGAGGTATCTATTTCGGTCAGCCCCGAGGTGTGAAAGAGCTGGAATCAGGTGAGAAAGAGGGTTTCAACACCCTGGTATACAGGGAGTCTGAGGTGGATCGCATTATGCGCGTTGCTATGGATATCGCTATGAAGCGTAACAAGCAGGTCTGTTCTGTGGATAAGGCCAATGTGCTGGAGTGCACAGAGATGTGGCGTGATGTAGCAATCAAGGTAGGTAAGGATTATCCTGAGGTGGAGTTGTCCCATATGTATGTGGATAATGCCGCCATGCAGCTGGTGCGTGCGCCCAAACAGTTTGATGTGATGGTTACTACCAACATGTTTGGTGATATTCTCTCCGATTGTGCCGCCATGCTTACCGGCTCTATAGGTATGCTGCCTTCGGCCTCCCTGGATGAGAATGGCAAGGGCATGTATGAGCCGATTCATGGATCTGCTCCGGACATCGCTGGCAAGGGTGTGGCTAACCCTCTCGCCACTATCCTGTCGGTGGCCATGATGTTGCGTTACTCTCTGGACAGTGCGGATATGGCAGAACGAATTGAGAAGGCTGTGGACCAGGTATTGGATCAGGGTCTGCGTACACCTGATATCATGTCCAAAGGCAGTAAAGAGGTTGGTACCATAGAGATGGGGGATGCGGTGGTTGCTGCCCTCAAGGGTTAATTATTTATAGTACAGGTAGCTCTTAATTGTTCAGAGCTACCATGATTTAATTTAGAGAGTACATAAGGTGATGAATAAGCGCATAGGCTTTGTTGGTTGGCGTGGCATGGTCGGATCTGTCTTGATGGACCGCATGTTGGAAGAGAAAGACTTTGACCTAATAGATGAGCCTGTTTTCTTCACCACCTCCCAGGTTGGTCAGAACGGTCCAAATATCGGCAAGGATATTCCTCTACTAAAAGACGCCGGTGATATTGATGAGCTGAAGTCCATGGATATCATCGTCTCCTGTCAGGGCGGCAGCTATACCAAAGAGGTATTCCCCAAGTTACGCTCTGCTGGTTGGGACGGCTACTGGATTGATGCTGCATCAGCCCTGCGTATGGATAGAGATAGCGTCATCATTCTTGATCCAGTGAACGAATCTTTAATTAAAGATTCGATCAAATCCGGGGTGAAGAACTATATCGGAGGCAACTGTACCGTCAGTTTGATGCTGATGGGGCTTGGTGGTCTGTTTCAACATGACCTGATTGAGTGGATGACAGCCATGACCTACCAGGCTGCATCTGGTGCTGGCGCAAAGAACATGCGAGAACTGCTAAGCCAGATGGGTAGCGCCCACTCAGCTGTGGCATCTTTGCTGGAGGATCCTTCATCAGCCATCCTGGATATCGACCGAATTGTGGCAGAAAAGCTGCGTAGCAGCGAGTTTCCAACAGACAACTTTGGAGTGCCTCTGGCCGGCAGCCTGATTCCCTGGATTGACACCAAACTAGAGAATGGTCAGAGCCGCGAGGAGTGGAAAGGCGGTGTGGAGACCAACAAGATATTGGGTCGAGAAGAGAGTCCAATTCCTATCGATGGTATCTGCGTGCGCATTGGTGCTATGCGTTCCCATAGCCAAGCTCTAACCATTAAGCTGAAGCAGGACCTACCGCTGGATGAGATTGAAGATATTTTGTCCAGTGCTAACGATTGGGTAAAGGTAATACCAAACGAGCGGGACATTACTTCAAAAGAGCTTACCCCTGCAAAAGTAACAGGAACTTTGAGCGTTCCAGTGGGTAGATTGCGCAAACTTGCCATGGGTAGTAGCTATCTATCTGCCTTTACAGTGGGTGATCAACTGTTGTGGGGTGCGGCGGAACCACTTCGCAGAATGCTCAGGATAGTTCTACAAGGAGCTTAATCTGCTTGACGAAGCGTGAAATATGCTGTAATAATTTTGGAAAAATTCCATTTATAAGCTATAGTTAGCGGTGAAATTTTAAGTTCATTCTATATTTTGCCGGTAAATTGGCACAATATGGAATGGCAGTATCAGTATTTAGTAAGTGTGCTTTGGGTTTTTTGCGTTTTATCGAACAACAATTGTTCATCTGGAATGGATGTAAATTAGGGGGAGACATGGTTCGTAAATTATCTCTGATGTTGGTTTTGACATTAGGGCTTGTACCGCTTGCGGCACAGGCGCTCGGACTGGGCGATATTAAATTGAACTCTGCCCTTAACCAAAAATTCAATGCTGAAATAAAACTCATGTCATTGTCTAAGGGCGAAATCCATGATGTTAGGGTCAATATGGCATCGGATGAGGCGTTCAAAAGGTCCGGGGTTGATCGAACCTTTCTTTTGACCACCCTAAGGTTCAAGCCAGAACAGAAGCCGGATGGAACAAACATCATCAGGATAACGACTGATGAGCCTATTCGTGAACCTTTTTTGAATTTTCTTATAGAGGTCAACTGGCCAAAGGGTAGACTGGTCAGGGAATACACTGTGCTGTTGGATCCGCCTGTTACTCTTGAGCGTAAGCCAGCTCCAGTCCAGGCTCCAATTCAAGCCCCGAAGGCAGTGAAAGAACCTGCAGCTCCAGCCGAGGCTGCTCCAGTTATACAATCACCTCCGGTCAGTGATGCCCCTTATACTGGCGATGTCGATGAGTTGAAGGTCCAGAATAATCAGTCACTGTGGGTTATTGCGCGTAAGCACCAGCACAAAGGCGTAGATCATACCCGCATGATGATGGCTATTTACAACGCCAATCCTAACGCGTTTATCAAAAGCAATATAAATAGGCTCAAGAAAGGCGCAATCCTAAGAATTCCAGAGAAAAAAGATGTACTGAAGCTTGGTGTTAGAGAAGCACAAAGTGAGTATAAACGGCATGTGGATGAGTGGCAGGCCGATCGTCTAGGGGTCAATAAGAAGGACGAACCAGAAATAGCAGCGGACACTGAACAAGAACAGGATGATATTAAGGCCGAGGAGAAGATCTCAGAAGAGCCGAAAGCGGAAGAAGCTAAGGAAGAAACAGAGCTGAAAGCAGAAGCAGGCCCAACGACTGATGAAGAGAAGCCGGCAGAAGCAGCTAAGAAGGCTACTTCTACTGAAGAAACCAAAGCAGAGGAAAAGGTAGCTCAGGAATCCAAGGCTGAAGAAGAGATGTCTGTGCCTGGAGCAGAGCTCAAGATTGCAACGGCGCGCCCAGAGGGTAAGGGTGAAGCAGGTCCCAGCGAGGATGAGTCCTCAGAAAAGACTGTTGCCAGACTGAAACAAGAGCTTCTGATTCTGGAAGAGAGCGCAGAGAGTGTTCGCGGTGAAAACGAAGAGCTTTCTTCAAGAGTAACAGACCTTGAAGATCAACTGAAAGACCTTGAGCGCATACTGGAGTTGAAAAACAAGCAGTTTGCGACACTGCAGGCCGCCCTTGCAAAGAGTAAAAAGGAGCAGATTCTTCTAGCAGAGAGTCAGAAGCAACAGGAAGCAAAGGAAGAGCAAAAGCCTGAAGTAGAGGCCGTAAAGGAAGAGCAAAAGCCTGAAATGGAGGCTGTGAAGGAAGAGCCTAAAGAAGAGAAAAAACCTGAAGCAGTCGTGGCAAAGGTTGAACCCAAGGATGTAACAAAGCCAGAGGCGGTGGTAACAAAAGAAGAGCCTAAGGAAGAAGCCAAGGTTCAACAGAAACAACCTGAGCCTACTGTGGAAGTAGTCAAACCGAAACCAGTGGTCGAGCCAGTGAAGCAGGACTCAGTGGTAAAACCTTTACCAGAAGATACAAAACAGCCTGCTAAGGTTGTAGTGACAACTCCAAAGGAAGAGTCTGAGCCGAGTTTACTTGGCGCTATTGTGACCAGCCCAACCCTGCTTGGCCTAGCAATTGCGGTAATTTTGATCCCGCTTGCACTGGTGTGGATGCTTATGAGTCGTAAGCGTACAAATACAGCAGATTTTCAGGAGAGTATCCTTCTTAATACGATTGATGATGAGGTGGAAAGCAGCACTCTTAATGAGGCCAACAACATACCTGCTCATACTGAAGAGACGTCATTCTTAAGCGATTTTTCTCCAAGCGACATTGATGCCTTGCAAGATGAGACTGGTGAGGTCGATCCGTTGTCTGAGGCGGACGTATATATAGCCTACGGTAGATATCAGCAGGCTGAAGAGCTGATTCGTCAGGCAATTGATAAAGAGCCAGAAAGAGATGCGCTAAAGCACAAGCTGTTTGAGATTCTATATGCGACGAAAGATTCCAATGGTTTTGTCAAGCTTGTTGAAGAGGCATCAGGAACCGCTGTAGAGACAAATGATAACGAGGCTTGGCAGCGAGTTCTTTCCATGGGAAAGATGCTGTTGCCTTCGCATCCTAAATTTACCGATGCTGCTGAAATAAGTGCAGATGACGACCTGTTTTCGCTAGATGATGATCTTCTAGAAGAGGATCTGGGTGAGAGTGATTTTGCTGATCTCGATGAAACCTTGACCCAAGCTGAGTTTGGTGGCGGAGCAGGGGCCAAGCCATCAACGACAAGTGAACAGGCTGAAACAGATGAAGGGAAATTGTCAGATGACACACTTGATTTTTCAAATGACCTAGATGATACGGGCGCCGGGCTGGAAGATCTCGATTTTGAGAGCAACATGGATGAAGACTTTATCAGTGCCGCACTTGATGAGCTTGAAGAGTTGGATGAAACATTAGTTACTCCTGAGGATGGTAAAAAGCAAGCCAGTACAGAAGATGACTCTGATGATGAATTTACCCTAACACTTTCTGACCTGGAAGATGAGGGAGAGAAGACGATACTATCGCTGCAGGATGAACTCTCCTCCGAAGAGAGTGGTGCATCTGCTGAACTGGAGAATCTAGATGCCTTCTCTTTGCCTGAAGAGGATGTGCTGGCAAATGAGCTGGAAGAGACAAGTCTAGATATTCCAGATACAGAATCTGAAGAGGGGGATAGTGAGCTGGTCTCCTTAGGTGATCTGGACGTAGATCTGTCAATCTCAGAGGATACTCCGGATGAGATTGCTACAAAGATTGATCTTGCTCAAGCCTATATAGAGATGGGTGATAAAGATGGTGCGCTAGACATATTGGATGAGGTTTTGAATGAGGGAGACGCCACGCAAAAGGAAAAGGCACAGAAGATCAAGGATTCTATCTCATAGAGATATTGCACTAAATAATAATTAGATCTTAACATTCGAGAGGCGCACCCAGGTGCGTCTCTTGTCTTTGTTGGCACATAAAGATTACAGATAGCGAGTAAACTTAATGCGTTATGCCGTAGGCGTTGAATATGATGGTACAAGCTTCCATGGATGGCAGATTCAGGTTGGCGTAAGAACCGTTCAAGAGCAGATTCAAAATGCTCTGACGATAGTTGCAAATCATCCTGTTAAGGTTCAATGTGCTGGACGTACAGACACGGGTGTACATGCCTTTGGTCAGGTCATACATTTTGATTCAGACTCAAAGCGTAGCAATAGGAACTGGTTATTGGGGACAAATGTCAATCTTCCTGGCGATGTAAATATAAATTGGATTAAACAGGTGCAGGATGAATTTCACGCACGTTTTTCTGCAATAAGTCGTAGTTATAGATATGTAATATACAATGGGTTTACTCGTTCTTCTGTATGGCGTAATAGGGTTGTTTGGGAGCGACGTCCCCTGGATTTAGCTCTTATGCAGATGGCAGCAGAGTCGCTGATCGGAACCCATGATTTTTCCTCTTTTCGGGCAATAGGCTGCCAAGCTAAAAGTCCGATACGAACCTTGAGTCGCCTGGAAATATCCAAAGATGGAGATATCATCTCTATTGAGCTCGAAGCGAATGCCTTTCTGCATCATATGGTAAGAAATATCGCTGGGGTCCTAATTTCTATAGGCTGTGGAGATAAGCCAGTAGACTGGGCCAGAGAGGTGCTTGAGCATAAGAATAGAACTCTTGGTGGTATTACCGCGCCACCTCAAGGGTTGTATCTTACTGGGGTAGGCTATCCTATAGAGTATGGGATTCCTGTCAGTGAACAAGATATAGACCATATATCACTGCTATAGAATCAGCAGGCCTAGAAAGAAAGCAATGGAAATCAGATAGGGTACAAAATATATTTAACAGCCATTCTGTTTATAGTTTCTATTTTTTTCTAAAAGCCAAGAAAAAATTCTGGAATCTATTAAACTTATTCATTACAGCATCGTTATTCAGATTATCCCTATAAATCGTGATGTAACAGTATGCAAGGTTCTTTTTATCAGGAGCTTATCAGATGGATCAAAATTGTGATCTTTTCTTTCCTTTCCCAGAACAAAAAGAGGCTGATAGAGGCGAAATAAAACTAATCCTTGATATCTTTAATAAAACGTTGAATGATCTTCCCTGGGGTAATCAAGAAAACGTTGCAAAAGCAATTTTCGATATCCTATACAAGTCAAATAAAATACAGTTTAAATGCGATGATCGCCTGACTCTGATAAAAAAGATAGAAGGCCCAGCTCTCCAGGTTGTTAACGGACTTAGGGATAAGATCAAGGACGTTACTGCGCCGATCGGACGTAATGAGGAAAGGTTTGCGAAAATACTGGTTGGAATCCACTATGAGCTTGCATTGGCATATCGTTGTTTGCTGGAGAAACAGCCAGTAAAACTCGTTTTGCGCAATGTAGATAAGGATGTAACTGCAAATAATATCCGACTCGCTATATACCATTTAGGCGAGATATTACGAACAAAATACAGTGTGTTTTCTAACCCCAGTGGCACAATTTGGAAATATGTCTATACGCTATTCATCTGCGCCTATAACCATCATATCCACAATGTCAGCTTGCCAGACTCAGGTTGGTGTAGATTTAACACCGTAGAGGACGTATTCAAATCAATTCTACTAATGTCAATAAGCTCACCTCTGACCATGAGGGGGAATGAGTTTAATGCGTTATATGATCTTGCACCTGACCTGGCACAATATATTGAGCTAGGAAAAATTAACTGTGGAGAAAATTATTCAGATTTAATGACGTTTAACCTATCTGGGACGGAGGCACCTAAGAAACAGTTTGCAACAGGTTGTGACTCTTGTAGTAACGCATCTAACTGTTTTACCGTTAGTACAACCCAGCTGCTTGATTATTTTGAGCGGCAGCAAGATATGATAGAGGAGAATGAACAGCCCACTCAGGTACAGAGGTTTCTAAATACTCAAGGCCAGTTTGAAAAGCTTAAGCGAAATCTTACCGGTTTCGAAAGATCTTGTGATTCAAAACGGACAAAGGGTGGAAGCTTTCTAGTAGAGTTGGTTGTAGGTTTCAGTGATGTCTATACGTTCTTGAGTAAAGGAGCAACAAAAGCAGCGGTTAACAAAGAACAGAATGATGCTTTAAGTGATACAGATTACTGGGAAACTACAGGTGAAGATACAATAAATGTTGAAGATATCGAGGCATGGACTACCACTGGAATAATTAGGTCTGGTCTCCGTAAAACCATTTGCAAAGTAATAAATCATAGCAGTGGTGGCTATTGTCTCTACCTAGACGCCAGTGAAAGATTTCATTTGAGAGTAGGCGAGCTGGCGATAGTAAAGGAGTCAGGAAAAAGCGAATGGAATGTGGCTGTAATTATATGGGTGAGAGGGAATAAGAAAAGAGTAGATTTTGGGGTTAAGTTGTTAGAGGGCGTTGTGTCCACAGGTACACTTAAACCCGTTTATTCAAAAGGTACGGACATAAGCACAGAATGTCTGTTTTTGAAAACTGAATATGGCGATGATGATAGTTCTATCAGGATCGTTACTGCATCTCCTGATATTTACAATGGAGATAAATTATTGGTCAACTATCATAATCATGAGTATCGGGTAACAGTAATAAATACTGACTCCAAAACTAATGGTTATGTGGAATATATTTGCGACTGGAGTGATTCTGAAGAAGATGTAGCTAAGAACCAGAGCTCTAATCCTAAAGATGCTGTAGTGACTGAGTCTGATTTTGAGTCTATCTGGGATCAACTCTGACTTGTTTTGTTTGCAAATAGGAAAATAACTAGTAAAATCAATAAGAAAGGCGGTGCTGCGCTTAATATAAACGTAGTTGTATGTTGTTTTTTCTGCCAGCCCAATTCTACACTATTGCCTTATAGAGCTTTCTCAAATTCGGCCAATCCTGTATCTTTAGCGCCCTATGAGAACCAGGGTTAAAATCTGTGGTATTACACGGCCCCAAGATGCGCAAGCAGCCATAAAATTTGGTGCGGATGCTCTGGGCCTGGTCTTTTATCCACCAAGTCCCAGGGCGGTGACAATCGAGCAGGCCAGGGAGATTGTGGCTGGATTAGCGCCTTATGTAACCGTGGTGGGACTGTTTGTTAACGAGAATAGAGATAGTGTTGATGAAGTACTCTCCAAAGTGCGCATCGATCTATTGCAGTTCCATGGAGATGAAACACCTGAAGAGTGTATAGGGTACGGTTGCCCATACACCAAGGCTATCCGGATGCGCGATGGTGTGGATCTGATTGAGGAGATGAACAGATACTCCCAAGCAGAGGGGCTGCTTCTGGATACATATCGCAAAGGCATTCCTGGTGGTACTGGAGATAGTTTTAATTGGGAACTGATCCCGGCAGAGATCGCGGACTCTATTATCCTGGCCGGAGGGCTTGGCCCGGATAATGTTGAGCAGGCGATAAAGCAGGTGCATCCATACGCAGTAGATGTAAGCGGGGGGGTGGAGCAGGAGAAGGGCATCAAGGATCGAGAGAAGATAGCGGCATTCATGCGAGGAGTAGAACGTGCCAACAGATGAAAAAATAGATTTCAGCAAGATGCCCGACACCAGAGGCCATTTTGGTCCCTATGGTGGTATCTTTGTGGCTGAGACTCTGATGGAGCCGTTAACTGAGCTTCGTCTGGCCTATGAGAGATATATACAGGACGAGCAGTTCCTGGCGGATCTGGATAAAGACCTACAACACTACGTTGGACGGCCCTCTCCGGTATATCACTGTGAACGCTGGAGTCGTGAACTGGGCGGGGCCCAGATCTACCTGAAACGAGAAGACCTGAACCACACCGGAGCCCATAAGGTTAATAACACCATCGGCCAAGCCTTGCTGGCCAAGCGTATGGGTAAGACCAGGATTATTGCAGAGACCGGAGCCGGGCAACATGGAGTGGCTACAGCCACAGTAGCAGCTCGTCTGGGACTGGAGTGTGTGGTCTACATGGGTGAGGTGGATATTAAACGCCAGGAGGCGAATGTGTATCGTATGCGTCTGCTGGGGGCTGAGGTGGTTCCTGTTACCTCTGGCTCTAAAACCTTGAAGGATGCCCTAAACGAGGCTATGCGTGACTGGGTTACCAATGTGGACAACACCTTCTATATCATCGGGACCGTGGCCGGTCCACACCCATATCCAGCGATGGTGCGAGACTTTCAGGCGATCATCGGCAGAGAGGCCAGGGAGCAGATGCAGCAACATACAGGCAGACTTCCGGATGCCCTAGTGGCCTGTGTTGGAGGTGGTTCTAACGCCATAGGTCTGTTTTATCCGTTTCTCTCTGATGAGGATGTGGCTATATATGGGGTTGAGGCCGCTGGACACGGCCTGGACTCTGGTGAGCATGCGGCTCCCCTATGTGCCGGACAACCTGGGGTGTTGCACGGGAATCGCACCTACCTGATGGAAGATCAGAATGGTCAGATCATCGAGACCCACTCCATTTCAGCCGGTCTGGACTATCCAGGAGTAGGGCCAGAGCATTCCTGGCTAAAGGATATAGGCAGGGTAGAGTATAACGCGGTAACGGATACAGAGGCCTTAGAGGCGTTCCATGTGCTAACCAGGGTAGAGGGTATTATCCCGGCACTGGAGTCCAGCCACGCTCTGGCCTATGCCGCCAAGCTTGCCACCTCTATGCCGTCGGATGAAACCATCTTGGTTAATCTGTCTGGGCGTGGAGACAAAGATATACACACAGTGGCAGCCCTGGAGGGTATCAAGATATGAGCCGGATAACTGCATGTTTTAGTCGGCTTAAGGAAGAGGGCAAGGTAGCACTGATCCCTTTTGTCACCGCCGGCGATCCATCCAAAGAGGTGACAGTCCCCCTTATGCATAAGATGGTGGAAGCAGGGGCAAGCATGATTGAGTTGGGAGTACCATTTTCCGATCCCATGGCTGATGGCCCCACCATACAGCGCGCTAGCGAAAGGGCGCTGGCCCATAACACCTCTCTGCTGGATGTATTTGCCATGGTGGAGGAGTTTCGCAAGCAGGACTCTACCACGCCGATCATACTTATGGGCTATCTAAATCCCATTGAGGTCATGGGGTATCGGGATTTTGCCGATGCTGCTGTCAATGCAGGTGTGGATGGAGTCATTACTGTGGATATCCCGCCGGAAGAGGCCGATGGCTTTCTTGAGGCCATGCGGCACGGGGAACTGGATCCCATCTTTCTTTTGGCTCCTACCAGTAATTCTGAGCGTATTGAGCTTATCTGCGGCGCAGCCAGCGGTTTCGTATATTATGTTTCCCTGAAGGGCGTGACCGGCGCAGGCCATTTGGATATTGAGGCCGTGCAGAACAAGGTTGAAGAGATTCGATGTCACACAGACCTGCCGGTAGGCGTAGGTTTCGGAATCAAGGATGCCGAGACTGCAGCACTTATGTCCCGCTTCGCCGATGCGGTGGTGGTGGGCAGCGCGGTGGTCAGCCGCCTGGAAGATAATCGAGAAGATACTGCGGCTATTCATCAAGAAATCGGTGATCTACTGAAGTCTATGCGTGAAGCAATGGACCGGACCTGATATTCTTTACGGGACTATACTGTGCTTCAAATAATAGGGGCTGATATATGAGCTGGTTTGAAAAACTGATGCCGAGTCGTATTCTTACCGAAGGCAGCAGCAAACGCGGTGTTCCTGAAGGGCTTTGGGACAAGTGTCCTGGATGCTCTGCGGTGCTCTATCGTGCCGAGATGGAACGCAATCTGGATGTATGCCCAAAGTGTTCGCACCACAACCGCATAGGTGCCAGAAGACGGCTCGATACCTTTCTTGATCAGGATTTCAGAGAGGAGATCGGGGCGGAACTGGCGCCACAGGATCCGCTCAAATTTAAGGACAGTAAGAAATACAAGGATAGGATCACCCAGGCCCAGAAGCAGACAGGGGAGAAGGATGCCATGGTGGTTATGCGGGGCCAGTTGAAGGGATTGGACCTTGTTGTGGCTGCATTCGAATTTAGTTTTATGGGCGGTTCCATGGGTTCTGTGGTGGGGGAAAAATTTGTGCGGGGCGCAGATGTTGCTATCGAACACAATATGCCGATGATCTGCTTCTCAGCCAGTGGCGGTGCTCGCATGCAGGAGTCACTATTCTCGTTGTTGCAGATGGCTAAGACCAGCGCGGTCCTCAATCGCATGTCCAAGCGTGGTTTGCCTTTTATCTCAGTTCTTACCGATCCCACCATGGGTGGTGTTTCTGCCAGTTTTGCCATGCTGGGGGATGTGAACGTAGCTGAACCAAACGCCCTGATCGGTTTTGCTGGACCGCGGGTAATCGAACAGACGGTGCGCGAAACCTTGCCCGAAGGATTCCAACGCAGTGAATTTCTGCTTGAGCACGGCGCCATTGATATGATTGTCGATCGTCGCAACCTACGTGATGAGATGGCAAGCCTATTGAGTAAGCTGACAAACAGACTATCGGCCTAGCCATCTAGGCTCTGGTCGCTATGCGTTTTGCAACTCTACAGGAGTGGTTGGATTGGCAGGAGACCCTGCATCCAAGCGAAATAGAGTTGGGGCTGGAGAGGGTAGAGCAGGTCTGGCTTCGACTTGATCCAGAGAGATTAAACTCTATTGTCATCACCATTGCTGGGACCAACGGCAAGGGTTCCAGCGCGGCAATCCTGGAGTCCATTCTGCTGGCGGCAGGCTACACCGTAGGCTGTTATACCTCCCCCCATCTACTGGATTACAACGAACGCATCCGGCTAAATGGTCGACAGACGTCTGATCAGGCTATTTGTGATTCATTCAGTAGAGTGGATCAGGCCAGAGTGGATGTCTCACTGACCTATTTTGAATTCGGCACCCTGGCGGCCTTGGATATATTTGCCGGAGAGCAGCTGGATGTAGTTATTTTAGAGGTAGGCCTGGGCGGCAGGTTGGATGCGGTCAATATAATAGACCCTGATGTAGCCCTCATCACCACTATTGATATCGACCATACCAGTTGGCTGGGTGACACCAGAGATGAGATTGCCCTGGAAAAGGCCGGAATCCTGCGCCCAGGAAAACCTGCTGTGTTTGGTAGTTCAAATCCGCCTCAGGCCCTTGTTGAGAGGGCCTCGGAACTGGGTGTAGAACTATCTATTTCTGAAGAGGATTTCACATACAGCTGCTCCGGTAATACTTGGAGTTGGCAGGGGAGGGAGAGAGGTTACCAGCAACTTCCGGCACCTCCACTCACTGGACGATTTATATTCCAAAACGGTTCAGCAGTGCTCATGGTGCTGGAGCTGTTACAGGAGAGGTTAGTCATATCCTTTGATTCCATCAGTAAGGGGCTGCAGGAGCTATGGATCCCTGGGCGTTTCCAGGTCATGCCAGGAGATGTAACAGTCATACTGGATGTGGCTCACAACCCTGAGTCCGCAACTGAACTAGCCACCAATCTGGGCAGGATGTCGCACCAGGGCCGTAATCTAGCGGTTTTTTCCGCCTTGGCGGATAAGGATATTGTGGGTGTTATTAAACCGCTGGTTGGACTGATAGATCGTTGGTATATAGGGGAGTTAGACACCAGTCGTGCTGCATCTCTGGATCAATTGCGCGGTTCGATAACAGCAGCTGAAGTGGATGTGTCTCGTATAGATAGTAATGAATCTTTGTCACAGGCTACAACAAAGGCAATGGCAGATGCCGAAACACATGATAAACTTGTCATATTCGGCTCATTCTTTACTGTGGCTGAGATTATGCGGCATCCAGATATAACAAATTTAGTACAAAATATGGTTGAAGGAGAGGCATGTGGATGAGGGTCTAAAAAAACGTCTTATCGGCGCCACAGTGCTGGTGTCTTTGGTGGTCATTTTTGTACCTATGTTGCTGGAAAAAGAGCCGATAGTCTCAACTGAGCTGGAAGAGGATATCATTCCGGAAAAGCCAGAAGTTGCTTTCTCCTCCAAACTATTGCCTTTGGAAACAGAAGATCTGTCACAACCACAGATAGAAGAGCCGGTGCCGGTTGTGGAGGAAAGCGAGGTTGTTCCACAGAAAGAGATAGAAGCTAGTGAGCCGAAGCCGGTAGCGAAACAGGAAACAGCAGCAAACAAGAAGAGTGAGCCTGATCCAATGGTCGGTCTTAGTGGCTGGGTTGTTCAGGTAGGCAGTTTTTCCCAACGCAGTAATGCCGAAAAGCTGGTTGAAGAGCTGCGGGCCAAGAAATATGCCGCATTTACTGATCAAGTTGATCTGAATGGTAAGATTTTGCACCGAGTATTGATAGGTCCTGAGGTGGACAAAAAGCGTGCTGAGCAGCTGCAGACAAAACTGAATAAACTGCTAGAGCCTAAGAAGCTAAAAGGAAAGATAAAAAGATATCAGTAGGCCATTGCTATCTTATGACTTGTTAACAGACCCTAACTGCTCTGGTAGAATCACATTTTATCCCAAACAGGTATAAACCATAAACACTATGATGATTTGGGTGGACTACGTTATTCTTGGCATTATATGCCTCTCCTCCTTGGTTAGTTTGCTTCGAGGTTTCATGCGCGAGGCGTTTTCTCTGGCCGCCTGGATACTCGCATTCTGGATAAGCTGGACCTTCTTCCGCGATCTGGCAGTTCATCTGGTGTGGTTCGATATCCCTTCGGTACGTCTTGGCGCTGCTTTTGCCATACTTTTTCTTGTAACCCTGATTTTAGGGGCTATGGTTAACTATCTGGTAGGTCAACTGGTGGAAAAGACTGGTTTATCTGGAACTGACAGAATGATAGGGATATTTTTTGGCGCAGCTAGAGGAGCCCTGTTGGTATCTGTTATGGTGTTATTGGCTGGATTGACGCCCGTGCCAAATGACCCCTGGTGGCAGGAATCATTGCTAATCAGTTATTTTCAGGATTTGGCTCTATGGTTAAAGGATCTGTTACCTCCGGATATTGCAAGCAAGTTCACTTTTAAATGATTTAGTCAGACTTTAAATACTATTATTTCGGAGCACCGAAACATGTGCGGTATCGTTGGAATTTTTGGGCGTAGCCAGGTAAATCAGGAGTTATATGACGCCTTATTGGTGCTGCAACATCGTGGACAGGATGCTGCTGGAATTGTTACCTCTCAGGATGGAAAGCTTTATCTTCGCAAGGGAAATGGTCTGGCCAAGGATGTATTTCGCACCAGACATATGATTGAACTGGTAGGCAATATGGGTATAGCTCATGTGCGTTATCCTACTGCCGGTAGCTCCTCTTCTGCCGAGGCGCAGCCATTCTACGTAAACTCTCCATATGGCATTACCCTGGCCCATAATGGCAATCTTACCAATTCTGATGAGCTGATGCGTGATCTGTATAGAGAGGATCTACGGCACATCAACACAACATCTGATTCAGAAGTGCTGTTAAATGTATTTGCCCATGAATTACAGATACAGGGCAAACTCAGGATTACTAAGAATGAGGTGTTCAAGGCGGTGGCCGGAGTACACAAAAGGTGCCGGGGAGCCTACGCCGCAGTGGCGATGATTACGGGATATGGAGTTCTAGGGTTTCGTGATCCATACGGGATTCGTCCTATAGTATTCGGCAAGAGGGAAGGCGATAAAGGCACTGAGTACATGATTTCATCCGAGAGTGTTGCTCTGGATGTTTCCGGATTTGAGCGTATTCGCGACCTGGAGCCGGGTGAGGCGGTCTTTATCGATATGGATGGAAATCTGCATACCTTCCAGTGTGCTGCCAATCCAATCCATTCGCCATGTATATTTGAATTTGTCTATTTTGCCCGTCCAGACAGTGTTATTGATGATATCTTTGTACACAAGGCCAGATCCAGGATGGGGGTTGCATTGGCGGAGAAGATTCGACGTGAATGGCCAGATTTCGATATAGATGTTGTTATCCCTATACCTGACACCAGCCGCACTGCTGCACTGGAGTTGGCAAAGAAACTTAAGATTAGATATTCAGAGGGATTTATCAAAAACCGCTACATCGGTCGTACCTTCATCATGCCGGGTCAAACAGTACGCAAGAAGTCCGTACGCCAGAAGCTGAATGCCATCGAGTCTGAATTCAAGAACAAGAATGTATTGCTGGTGGATGACTCCATAGTACGTGGCACCACCTCCAAACAGATTGTGCAGATGGCCAGGGATGCTGGTGCCAAGAAGGTTTATTTTGCTTCCGCGGCTCCACCTGTTCGTTTTCCTAATGTATACGGAATTGACATGCCGGCAGCGAGTGAGCTGGTAGCCCATGGACGTAGCGTGGAACAGGTGGGTGATATTATCGGTGCAGACAAGCTGATATTTCAGGATCTGGATGACCTGATAAATGCGGTACAGAAAAAAGATAAGTCAAAAGTGGAGCGTTTTGACACCTCGGTATTTGACGGGGAATATATTACCGGAGATGTAAGCGAACATTACCTAGAGCAACTAGAGCTACTAAGAAGTGATGGCGCCAAGCAGGGAAAAGAGTCTTCAGAGATAGGTATTATTGATCTTCATAACAGTGCCTAGAGTACTTACAGGATAACTATGGCATCAGATGACGAGTGGGGTTTTGCTACCAAGGCTGTTCGGGCTGGACAGGATCGAACACATGAGGGTGAGCATTCGGAAGCTATATTCCCCACCTCAAGTTTTGTTTTTAGCAGCGCGGCCGAGGCCGCCGCGAAGTTTGCGGGAGACGAGCCGGGAAATATCTACTCACGTTTTACCAACCCCACAGTAAGAACGTTCGAGCAGCGCCTGGCTGCACTTGAGGGTGGAGAGAGTTGTGTGGCAACTGCTTCGGGCATGGCCGCCATCATGGCTGTATGTCAGGGATTACTGAGGTCAGGTGATCATATCGTCTCTTCGCGCAGTATTTTTGGTTCTACCATCAAGCTGTTTGACGACTATCTGGAGAGGTTCAATATTCAGACCAGCTATGTTCCGTTAACAGATATAGCGGCATGGAAAGATGCCATTAGATCTGAGACTAAACTACTGTTTTTGGAAACACCATCCAATCCACTTACCGAACTTGGAGAGATTGCGGCGCTTGCTGATTTGGCTCATGCTAACAGCTGCCTTTTGGTGGTGGACAACTGTTTTTGTACCCCAGCTATCCAAAGACCGCTTGAGTTGGGTGCTGATATAGTGGTCCACTCTGCTACCAAATATATTGATGGCCAGGGGCGTTGTGTGGGAGGCGCCGTTGTGGGCGATGCCGAGCTGGTAGGGAAGGAGGTTTTTGGGGTGCTACGTACGGCAGGCCCAACTATGAGTCCATTTAATGCCTGGGTGTTTATTAAGGGGCTGGAGACCCTAAGCCTGAGGATGCACAAGCACTCCGAGAATGCTACAGAATTGGCGCGTTGGTTACAGGATCAACCTAATGTGGAACAGGTTTTTTATCCTGGCTTGGATAGCCATCCGCAGTTCGATCTTGCCAAGAGGCAACAGAGCATGGCCGGCGGAATACTCTCTTTTGAGGTGAAGGGTGGAAAAGAGGCAGCCTGGAATCTCATAGACTCTACTCGTATGTTGTCGATCACCGCAAATCTGGGAGATGCCAAGAGCACCATCACCCATCCGGCAACCACTACTCATGGTCGTTTAAGTCCAGAGCAGAGAGAGGAGTATGGCATTAAGGATAACCTGATTAGGTTGTCTGTGGGACTCGAAGAGGTAGAGGACATTAAGGCGGATTTAAGTAGAGGGCTGTAGTTTTCCCTTGCATGATCGACAGAAGTATCTGGCTGTACCCTTGGCAATTTTGTTGTGACGCCTGCTGGAGATCAGATGATCTGAACAATTACATTTATACTGATGTCTCTTTTGCTGTCTTGTTGGGATCCCTTCCAGGTTTAGTGAGTAGGTGCGGCTTGGTTTTGCTCCGAATTGCCGCATTAGATCCTTCCATTCTCTACCGTGGGGTCGGACAGCCCTATGGCCATATAGGCTATATATGACATAGTGGGCTACCTCGTGAGGTACCGTATTAGAGATGCTATATGCAAAGTGTTTGGCGAATATATATGGGTTGTAGCGAATCAGTGGGACTCCCTGTTTTACCATGAACATCCCAGATGCCATCCCACTGAGGTTAAATAAGGTATTGATTGGTTTGAATGGATGATGGAATATATCTTCAGCTATCTGAAGATATTTCAGTGTTTCATCTGTGACCATTTTTTGTGTGTCAGGGTCGATTGGAGAGATTCTAGACATATCTTCTTAATGCTACGGCTGTATGATGAAATGGTTAATAACTAGTATTTGTTACTAGATAGGAAAAATAAGGTGTCTCAAACCCCTACAGATAATGTAGATTCTTTAGCCTCCATTGAGTTACTCAAGGAAAAAAGGCAACTGCTCAAGCGCGTGGTCATGATAACACGTGCCACAGAACGGATGCAGGACTCTTTGAAGTCAGTGCTGATCCTCGGGCAACCATCGACTAGCATACCCAAGGGTATGCTCAAGTATTTTCACATCCTCAGTAATAAGATAAAGCAGAAGCCCACCGAGAAAATACATTGGTATCTGAATAAGCTTGAAAGTCTAATAAAGTCCAATTTGCAGGGAATAATCAACCTCACTATGCAGGAGCATGATGTTTCCGAGTCAAGTTTGGCATCTGATCAGGCAGAATATGGTTACTCCGATGAAGCCATAAATTTGCTGAATGAATTTAAAAGGCAATCCCAAACTGCGGTTGCACTTAAGGTCCTGTTACAGCAGCGTGGGGTATATACACCTGGCGCTGGAGTTAAGGAATCCGTTCAGCAAATTGAAGGGCATATTCATCGTCTTGAGAAAAAGGAAGAGATTCAGCGTAGACAACTAAATGCACATATTACAGAAATGCATAATGATCTTAGTCATATGTTAAAGAGTGATCAATATTCTGATGAGATGAAAAAGGTTTTTCGCAAGGTCATGGCCGGTTTGGAGGACGACCAAAAGACAATTGAACGGGGTGATAGAATAGACGAGTTACAACTCTCTTTCGAAGTTGTTGAAACTGGAGTTGAGAAGAAAAAAGATCCAGTGGAAGCACAACAACAAGTTGTTACTGAAACAGAGGAGTATTTAGAAGAATTCGATCAAGGTGAACCATCTGTTAATGAGTCAGGCAAGAGAGGATTCTTCCGTACTCTGTTTAAATGGCTTAATACACCATGGAGCATCTCTTGGGATGATGTAAAAAAAGGCAAGAAATGAATGGTAGACGACTGATTTAAACTGCCTGTTGTCTAAACCAAAGCGTAACGCACTTTCAGCCAGTTAATATGTTCTTGAAAACTGATCAAGTCCCTCCACATGTATGTTTTGAACATTGATCTTTCCAATTTCCAGGTGTTTGCGTCTCCTATCGTTTTCAGGTGATAAAGCCTGTCTATTGTCTCCTCGAATATAGTATTGCCTGGCGTATATCAATTTGTTGTGCAGCCTGCGGTTCTTGATCTTGCGAATTAACCACTGGCCAGCTGAGTCAGGTCTGATTGATATAATGCCGTGACGTTCGGTTAAACCCAATTGTACGTCTTTTATGCGTAAAATATCACAGGATAGGATGTTTGGGTGGTCGGTAAATGGCATATGGAATTTGCTTTCCAGAATATTTGCGGAAAATGCTCTCAAGTCATTTGGGGTGACCGTATTTGGGACTCGTGGGAGGAATATTTTCATGGCTTAGTCCACTTTCTGGCTGTTCAAAAACAGATTATAGTTATTGAGATAGGGCCTTGTTCATATAGGAGTAAAGTTAAGCCCAATCTCATCTGATCACGCAAAGGGTGATTTAGTCGTAGAAGGTAATGAATCACCGGTATCGAAGCCCCAAAAACAGCAAACGCCGCACTGTTAGTTACAGGGCGGCGTTGGTCCTTTTGTCGCTTCCTTTCTGCCCGTCGATGGGCACTGCCTACATCCGTTTTCCCTTGCGCCTTCTTATCTGGCTTGCTTACACGTAATTCTAGTACTAATGCATTTTATAAATATCAGATAATTCAATAACCTTTGTAGGAAAAATCCTATATTGATGGGATCTTTCAGGTTGTTTCATGATAATCTGATCAATGAGGGTATGGCGTTTTCGGAATATATAGATGCAACTCAAGACAAGTATTTTTCTATGGATATTTCCTGCAGCAGTGGTGCCCCTGGCAGCCCTGGTTTTGATTGTTACCGCTTATAGTGAAAGTCAATACACTACCGATGTTAATCGTGAGGCTCAGAACAGCTTAGAAAGCATAGTGGGCACTCTAGATAGGCGGCTTATGATAGAGCGAGATCTCGTCAAAGGGCTTATCTCCGTGCCTGCCATGGAGAGATATATTCCGGTTCTGGAGCATCACCTGTTGGGTGAACTTCATCCCCAGTATGTACTAAGAACAGAGTGGGTAAGCGGATTTCTGGAGACGTTTCAATCCATCATGCGAGACATTGAGACTGTTCGCATACTTGACACAAGTGGTGCCACAGTTATCAAGGTAAGCTCAAGCAAGTGGGTAAAACCGGCGGTTGGCGAGATTACTAAGTTACCCTATCTGGAGAAAAGGCCAGATTCCGAAGAGTTTAGGCTGTCGCTGGAATCACTTACTGCCAGGGAAGCGGGAAGCGTGTTTTATCCTGAATATATTCATGATGAATTTATATCTGATAAACCGCCGGTAATGAGTACGGTCGTTCCTTTGACGCATATGGGCAGGAGAATTGGTTATTTTATAGCTGATCCCCCACTTAATGCTCTAGACAGAATACTCGACAGATCGCCCAGGTTAAATAATGCCAGCTTGTTGATTGCTGAACGTAATCCAGATGATAAAAGGCGTGATGGCCTAATCTTGTATGATGACAGTGATAATCTTAGATTGGATGGAGAACGCAGTTTTGCCGAACAGTTAAAAGATGTTTACCCGCTGTTAAGCTCAGATGAGCTTTACCCGGAATCGGGTTTTATTGATGATGAAGATAGCAATACCAGGATCTATTTTCGTGAATTCCATCCCTATCCAGATCAGCTTATCAGTTGGATAATTATCAGCAGGATTGATCTGCATGAACTCTATGCACCGTTTGAACAAATTAGGTTTGGGGTAATCATAAGTATGATAATTGCCCTTATGATAAGCTTAGTTCTAGCTAGATTCGGTGCTGCTCAGATTGCTAATCCAATTGGCAAGCTGGTGAAGGGACTAACAGCTTATGCCGATGGTAAGGTGAGGAAGCTGGATGTGCGAGGGCCCAGGGAGATGCGCAAGGCGGGTGATGCCTTTAATCACATGGTTCGCAAACTGCTTAGAATTGAAGAGGAGCGCGATCAGGCGCACAAGGCTATGATGCAGTCCGCAAAGTTGGTTTCTATCGGGCAGATGGCGGCAGGCATCGGTCATGAAATAAATAATCCTCTGGGTAATATTCTATCTCTTACCAAGCTGATTGAGCGCGAGATACCGCCAGGTGAGACAAGACTCAAAAAGGATGTACAAAAGGTACGGGAAGAGGCTGACAGGGTATCAAGGATAGTAAAGGGTATACTGAATTTTGCACGTCAGGTGCCACCAGATAAAACGCGTTTTGAGGTAAAGTCCTGGCTGGAGGAGACTATAGGGCTGGTAGAAAAAGATGCCGCAAGTCGTGATATATCAATAAATCTTATCGCGAATGATGGCGTCATGTTAGATGGCGATCGCGATCTGTTGCAGCAGGCCATGATAAATCTGATTAACAATGCAATCTACGCATCGCCAGAGCATAGTGAAATAAAAGTCTCGGCAACGGCAAGTGACTCTGTATTGCAATTGTTAGTTGAGGATAGGGGTAGTGGCATATCTACAAAGCAGATGAGTAATATCTATGACCCATTTTTTACCACCAAGCCGATTGGGCATGGAAGTGGCCTGGGGCTTTCAATCTGCTTGGGGATAGTTGAACGCCATAATGGAACGCTGGAGCTTGTTAATAGAAAAGATGGTGGCGTCAGGGCAATCATCTCGCTGCTTTGTTGACTAAGAAGTTATGAATGAAGAATACACACTGCTATTTGTAGATGATGACCCCACAGCGGGAGAGTTGTTACAACGCTTTTGCGAGGGCACAGTATATAAAAGTCATGTCTATAATGATCCTATAGCTGCTCTGGGCCACTTCAAACAACATGGAGCAGACGTAATTATCACCGATCTACAGATGCCTAAAATGAATGGTATGGAGTTGCTTGGTGAGATAAGGGAGAGGGATTGTGAAGTTCCGGTAATAATAATAACCGCCCACTCAACAGTAAGTAATGCTATTGAGGCGCTACGCTTAGGCGCTAGTGATTTTCTTAAGAAACCGTTTGATATGGAAGAGCTGCTCCTATTGGTCGATAAGACTATGGAGCGATCCCTCCTGCGCAAAGAGAATCGCATCTTAAGGACTCAGTTGGAGGATGAGAAAAGCACGCAGGATATCATCGGCAACTCTACAGCCCTACAAGAGGTTTTTCATACCATTAAGAAGGTTGCTGACGTTCGGTGTAGTGTCATTATTGAGGGTGAATCAGGGACAGGCAAAGAGTTGGCGGCAAGGGCTATACACAATCTAAGCCAGGTGGCAGATAAGCCTTTTGTTATCATAGATTGCGGAGCTCTTAGCGGGACTCTGCTGGAATCGGAACTGTTCGGTCACGAGAGGGGAGCTTTCACTGGAGCATCTTGTTCTAAGGAGGGTCTGCTGCAGGTTGCAACCGGGGGTACGGTATTTCTTGATGAGATCGGTAATATCTCCGATGCTATGCAGGTAAAGCTATTAAGGGCTATTCAGGAGCAACAGATCACCCGAGTTGGCGGGGTGAAACCAATTAATATCGACGTGCGCTTTGTGGTGGCATCCAATCAGATATTGGAAGATATGGTAAAAGAGGGGCGTTTTCGCGCCGACCTGTTCCATCGTATCAATGTGGTCAAGATAGTGATGCCTCCATTGCGAGACAGAGCTGAGGACATTCCGCTGCTGGTAAACCATTTTGTGGAGATATTTGCCAAGCGCTACCATCGCGAAATAAGCGGATTCGATTCATCATCTATCAAAAAGCTGGAACGGTACAGTTGGCCTGGCAATGTTCGGGAACTGCGCAATCTAGTCGAACACCATGTGGTATTGGCCGACGGCCCCGAGCTGAAGGTGGATAATCTGCCAGATAGTAACGCTTGCAAAGAGGGGTTGGATGATGACTTTCCCACCCTGGCCGAACTGGAGAAGCGTTACATCAAGAAAGTAATGGACCACTTTGACGGCAACAGAAAGGCGATGGCGGAGGCATTGGGCATAGATAAATCCACACTTTGGCGTAAGCTCCAGCAGTATGAGTAAATATCAATAGCCTATAACCCAGCACCATTCCCTATTGTTCTTTGGTGTTCTCCTCGTAGTTAAAGATCTCATCCAGGGTTTTGCTCTCGAAGATAGAGCGTCCAGTGCCATAACCCAACTCTCTGTATGCCTCGAACTGGGCCTCATCGAAGAACTGGTCGCCAGTGGTCTGGTCGGGAAAGCTAGGGTGGCTCCGTTTATAACCGTAGATATCTTCCGGCAGATCAGGAAACAGTGTGGTTTTTAGGAACAGTACTGTACTTTCCCCACCTTCTTCGTAATAGATCTTGCCCATGGTATAAGGTTTGAGCGATATGCCATCGTCATGGTTTGGGTGAATTGGTTGTGTATTTATTACCATGAGTGCACAGAAATCAGTTCGTATGCGCTCACAGGCCCGTGCCAGATCCCCATAGGTCCACTTTGGATCAGCGCCTGCATCTGCCACAATGATGTAGCGGCATTTGCGCCGTACCAATTCATACAGTCCCAGATTTTCGAAATGTCCGCCGTCTGAGAGGTGCAGGTAGCAGCGGTTTTCGTCCATACCCCAACCAAGCATCTCCCGTAATATATACAGATGCCAGAATGGACGCGAAAACAGCTTGCTTAAGGTCTCAGGTAGGCGATGTGCACGATTAGGATTACGAATCCAGTAACCCAGGCGTACGTTGAGAAGTGTCATGATAAAGGCGAGGGGGCGAGAGCGAGTCGCACCTGTATTGGGATCTACTGCAGCGCCCGAGATAGCAAGTGCCGATGCTAAATTTGTCTGTCCAAATTCGAAGTCTGCGGTGTTCGTATAACCGGTGGCCTCGGAGCCTATGAACTCTGGGGAGAAGATAAAATTATCACCTCCACGAGCGCGGTATTTTGGGTCGTGAGAACCTACGGTTACCATGTTGGTATTGATTATGTGGTAAGGGGCGCTCGTTTGCTGAATGTCCTTCAGATAACATTTGTCTGAGTTTTTGAAGGAGGCCTCACTGCCCTCAGCAGTAAATTCTGGCATAAAAGCTTCCAACAGCCGGTCGCGGTAATAGCGGTGCATGGACACCAGATTTACGTTAGACATCAGGCCGGTTAGCAGACTCACAAATACCCCGAGTAGAACAAACACATTAGGACGTAGAGATAAACCAAGTAGTTCTAATTTGTCTGTATCATGCCCATGTAGATAGAGAGAATAATGGTATAGCCACAGTAACAGACCAAGCAGTAGCAACAGCAGACCAATGCGTAGTAGCCAGGCCACTGAGCCCATAGTCTCATTGCCGCGTGAGCGCCCCATCCATCCAGTCAGAACACTAATTACGCCTGATAGGGAGATGGCGGTTGCGGCCTCATCCCACCATTTATCTAAATGTTCTTGTAGGTAGGTATAAATCAATGGCGTCACTCCCAGTACTATCAGCGCCAGGGCCATGGTGAGTAGACGCCCCTGCCATACATGAGCTGTGCGACGCTGATTGAAATCATGTTGCCTGATATTTACTGAAAATAGAGCATAGATAAAGAACGTTACCAGCAGTGCAGCCACTATGATTGCTCCTGCGCCAAACAGCAGTGGAAAGGCATCCAGCCGTGACCATGCCTTTAACCAAGAAACTGCTGGATACAATTCGTATTTGGTCGTCAGGCCATACATAATAGCCACAAACAGTGGAATAAAAATCAATAGATTTATAAAGATGCCGCGTAGTACCGCCGTGCCCAGAGCTGCCGATCCAAGTCCATTGCCCGGTGTTAGGTAAGATGAGTGTCGTCGTAGCCAGCGAAGAACTCGAGCTGAGGCAGAGTCATTGCAGGTGGTGAGGAATGGGAATTCTTTACCTAATCTGGACATGAACCAGGTTAGAGATGATCCGATATAACCACCACCAGAAACCGTAGACAGATAGTCCACCTTAGGTAAAAACTTATAGTAATTCATGGCTTGAAGTAGGCCGAGATTAAATGTTGCGGAACGAATCCCGCCGCCTGACAGAGCTAGTCCTACACTGTCCTGATCTGGGTTGCCCTCCGGAAGACCAGATATATTGCGGCGTATTTTTATCCGTTCATGTTCTGCTTTCAAGACATCTTCAAAACTTTTGACATCAACATGCTTGCCCATGGCAATCCCCTCCATGATGGATATTCCTGTTGAGTTGTAGTTATGATTGCGTGCCCAATTACACTGTTAATAATAATCATTTTCGAATCGGTAGGTAAACACCAAATTCTTGTGTATTGTTGGAAATAGAGTCCAATGGATTCACGCGGTTGTTTCAACTTGTTTCTATATTTGTGTTTCATTGAAGGTTTCAAATCGCAATCCACTCATTGCAAAATGCAATACAACTGTATATGTAAAGACACTCCAATTTTGCAACTTATTGAAAAGTAACGTAAAGATAAGTTGGCATCACTATTGCTCTATATAATCCTTAATATTCACAGCCAAGTAGATAAATTACCTTTTTAGGAGGAGATATGGAGCAGAAAAAAAAATACAGGGCGATCAAGGCCGCTTTGTTGATCGGTTGTGCAGGGTTTGCGCCGATGGCTTTTGCCGGTGCATCTGCACAAATGCTTGCAAACAACTGCGTGGGTTGTCACGGTCCTGACGGTAACAGCGTCGGTCCAGCATCCCCATCAATTGCTGGTATGGATAAGGGCAACTTCGTCGATATCATGAAGAGCTATAAGGAAGAAGGCGGGCGTTATTCAACCATCATGGGACGTATTTCAAAGGGGTTTGACGATAGTGAGATCGAACTTCTTGCTGGATATTTTGCGGCCAAGAAAAGGGCGCATCCAGCGCAAACTGTGGACCAGGCAATGGCATCAAGTGGTGCCAAGTTCCATAAAAAGACCTGTAAGAAATGCCATGAAGACCCGGAAGAGGGCGATATCATTTTAAATGGACAGTGGAAACCTTATCTTCTTAATGCCATGCACGATTTCTCTCAGCTGGATCCAGCCGCCATTAAATCAAAAGATTTGAAGAAGATGGTGAAGAAATTGAAAGAAATGAGCGCTGCTGATCGTCAGGCGATAGCTGACTATTATGCCAGCCAGAAATAACGAATCCTTGGAGGAATTAAGAGATGAATAAATTTTCACGTCGAGATTTTATGAAGGCATCCGCTACTGCGGCCGCAGTTGCTGGGTTCCCGGCGATTGCTCTGGGTGCTGGTAAAAAGGTGGTTGTGGTAGGTGGTGGTACAGGTGGCGCAACAGCTGCTAAATACATCCGTATGCTTGATCCGTCAGTAGAAGTTACCTTGATTGAGCAAAACAAACACTACTTTACCTGTTACATGAGTAATGAGGTTCTGAGTGGCGATCGCGGTATGGACGATATCAAACACGGTTATGAAGGTCTGAAAAAGCATGGTGTAAACGTGGTACATGACACAGTTATCGCTATAGACCCGGCAAAGAAAATGGTTATGACCAAAGGTGGCGGCAAGTTCGCCTACGATCGTGCTGTGCTATCCCCAGGTATCGACTTTAAATGGGAGACAATTGAAGGTTACGATGCCAAGGTTGCAGAGAAGATTCCCCACGCATATAAAGCTGGGCCCCAAACCGCAAATCTGCGTAAGCAGTTGGTGGATATGAAGGATGGCGGCACGGTTATTATTGCTCCGCCACCTAATCCTTTCCGTTGCCCACCAGGACCGTATGAGCGTGCCTCTCAGATCGCTATGTATCTAAAGGCCAAGAAGCCTAAATCAAAGATCATTATCCTTGATCCTAAGCCTAAGTTCTCAAAGTTTGGTCTGTTCAAACAGGGCTGGAAGGATCTGTATGGTTTTGGTACTGCCAACTCCCTGATCGAGTGGCACGGCACTACTGAGACTGAGGTGAATGGTGTTGCAGAGGTGGATGCGGCCGCTATGACCGTTACCACAGGTTCGCTCAATACCGTTAAGGGTGATGTTATCAACGTCATACCGGCTCAGAAGGCGGGCAAGGTTGCCTTCATGGCAGGTGTTACCGAGGGTGATTGGTGCCCGGTTAACAAGAAGACCTTTGAGTCTACCAAGCAGAAAGGTATTCATGTTATTGGTGATGCCAGTATTGCCAGCAAGATGCCTAAGTCTGGGTATTCTGCAAACTCACAGGCCAAGGTTTGTGCTGCCGCGGTTGTTGGGATGCTGGCTGGGAAGGCGGATGGGGGAACTCCATCCTACGTCAATACCTGCTACAGCATCGTGGGCAAGGATTACGGAATTTCAGTTGCGGCAGTCTATCGCCTGAATGAAGCTGAGAACCTGATCGCGCCAGTTAAGGGTGCTGGTGGCTTGACCCCAATGGATGCGTCAGCAGAAGCGAGGCGTCGTGAAGTAGAATATGCCTATAGCTGGTACAACAACATTACCAAAGATATCTTCGGTTAAT
>JBNKJS010000028.1:0-23332 GCA_050291365.1 Sedimenticolaceae bacterium
ACAGACAGTAGCCGCCTTTGATCTCGGCCGGGAAGGTCTTGAAGGTGTAGATCTCCAGACCGGCACGAGCACAGGCCGCCGAAATAAAATCACCAGTGGAGACGATGCCCTCACCACCTTCACCCGCGATTCTTATGATCAGATCATTCTTTTCCGTCATGGGATTCCCCTAACAATTAAATACGTCCAGTAGCTATTAAACCGCTAATACTACCGGAATTGTAAAAAAAATATATTGATTCGATTTTTGTTGGCTACGAGAGCGAACAACTACTGGATGAAACTGATAGCTACCAAACCTCTGATGAAACCTTCAGACGCTCAACATGGTTATCGGCGAGAAGATGTTGATCAACGATCTCCGCCACATCCGCCTTGGTTACACCCCCGTACATAATGCCTTCAGGATAGATCAGTACCACCGGGCCGGAATCACAACCGCCCATGCAACCGGCGCCGGTCAGCAGAAACTTTCCCCAGAGCCCTTTCTGCTCAAACTGCTGTCCAAATTCAGCCATTACATCTCCCGCACCCTTCTCTGTGCAGGAACCACGCGGATGGCCAGCTGGTCTTGATTGGGTACAGACAAACACATGTTTTTCTGGTCTAGCCATAAATCAGCCTCTTTTCTTGTTTCTAATAATATCCAGGGTTCTTACAATCTATACATAGTATTAAAAATTATGCAGACGAAGAATAATAAAAAGATCTTACCCTACATCAGATTCTGCTAATACTATAATATTTTATCTCCTGACAGCACCACATTTCTTAAATACTGACGCCAGCTACCCAATCAAACACTCTATACAGTTGCCAAAATCCCCTCAACACTGGCCTTGGCATCTCCAAACAGCATGCGGCTGTTTTCCTTATAAAACAGTGGGTTCTGCACCCCCGCATAACCCGTAGCCATGCTACGCTTCATCACTACTACCGTTTCGGCATTCCACACCTCCAACACCGGCATTCCTGCGATAGGGCTATTGGGATCGGTCTGGGCGGACGGATTTACGATGTCATTGGCACCAATTACCAGCACCGCATCGATCTCTGGAAACTCCCCATTGATCTCATCCATCTCAAAAACTATGTCATAGGGCACCTTGGCCTCCGCTAACAGTACGTTCATGTGCCCGGGCATGCGTCCGGCAACCGGGTGGATGGCAAAACGCACATTGATCCCTTTGTCACGCAGCTTCTTGGTGATGTCATAGATAGTGTGTTGTGCCTGGGCCACGGCCATGCCGTAACCAGGAACTATGACCACCTCTTTAGACTCCTTCAACAGCAGCCCCACCTCTTCTGCAGATATGGCCACCACTTCACCCTGCTCCTCATCGCCCCCAGCCGCAACCGTGCCGCCCGCGCTACCGAAACCACCGGCGATTACGGAGAAAAATCTGCGATTCATTGCTCTACACATTATATAAGAGAGTATGGCGCCACTACTGCCCACCAAGGCACCAGTCACGATCAACAGATCATTGGATAGCATAAACCCGGTGGCCGCCGCAGCCCAACCTGAGTAGCTGTTGAGCATGGAGATTACCACCGGCATATCGGCCCCACCAATGGCCATAACCATATGCACACCAAAGGCGAAGGCGATAAGGGTCATAAGGATCAGGGGGAACATGCCACCAGCAACGCTCTCGGCCCCAACAAAACCAATCCCCAGCCAGATACAGAGTAGCCCCAGACCCAGATTCAGCCAGTGCCGTGCCGGCAGGGCCAAGGGTTTGCTGGTGATCCTGGCGCTTAGTTTGCCAAAGGCGATCACAGAGCCGGTAAAGGTGACCGCGCCGATCAGGACCCCGAGATATATCTCTATGTCATGGATGGTCTTTTCCGTTCCACTAAAATTGGCCTCGGGATCAAGATAGCTGGCAAAACCCACCAGCACCGCCGCCAGTCCCACGAAGCTATGCAAAATGGCAACCAGCTCCGGCATTTGTGTCATCTGAACCCGGGCGGCAACCATGATGCCAATAACAGCGCCTATGATCATACAGAGAGCCAAGATGCCATAGCTGGTTACATAGGCTCCGGCAATGGTGGCGATCAGCGCAATGGCCATACCCAGGATGCCGTAGATATTTCCACGTCTTGAGGTCTCTGGGCTGCTCAATCCCCCCAGGGCGAGGATAAACAGAACACTGGCAGCGATATATGCTGTGGTCAGCAGGCCTTCAGTCATTGTCCTCTCCCCCTACTTACGAAACATGCGTAGCATGCGTTGAGTTACGAAGAACCCGCCAAACACGTTAACGGTAGCAATAAGGGTCGCGATAGCGGCCAGGACCACCACAATCCAACTGGAGCTGGAGATCTGCAACAGGGCACCGATCACGATGATGCCACTGATGGCATTGGTAACACTCATAAGGGGTGTATGCAGCGCCGGGGTAACATTCCAGACCACCATATAACCCACAAAGACGGCCAGCACAAACACCGTAAAGTGCGATAAAAATGCGCTGGGTGCGACCTGACCCAGGCCATACAGGCAGACTGCACCAACGGCAAGTAGCAGCCAACTGCCCAGCCCGGAACCGGTCTTCTCCTTTTCGGCTGCTGGCTCAACAACCGGGGCCGCCTGTTTGGGGGGCGGGGCCGCCTGTAGTTTGGGGGCGGGCGGCGGCCAGGTGATTTCACCCTCTTTCACTACGGTAGTGCCGCGAATCACCTCATCCTCCATGTCCACATCTATCTGGCCATCCTTCTCTTTGCACAGCTCACCCAGGAGATGGCGCAGGTTGGTTCCATATAACTGGCTGGATTGGGCCGCCATCCTGGAGGGCAGATCGGTATAGCCGATGATGGTCACGCAATGTTTGACCAGGATCTTGTCCGGCTCGGTCAGGGCACAGTTACCGCCCTGTTCGGCGGCCAGATCTACGATCACACTGCCTTCACGCATGGATTCAACCATGCCTTCAGTTATCAATTCTGGCGCCGGCTTACCTGGAATCAGGGCAGTAGTGATGATGATATCCACCTCCATCGCCTGGCGTGCAAACAGCTCCATCTCCGCCTTGATGAATTCAGGACTCATGGTCTTGGCATAACCGCCAACACCTCCGCCCTCTTCTTCAAAATCAAGCATCAGGAACTCGGCACCCATGCTCTCCACCTGCTCCTTAACCTCAGGACGTGTGTCAAAGGAACGGACCACTGCACCCATACTGCCGGCAGCACCAACAGCAGCCAGGCCGGCAACACCAGCCCCGATAATAAGAATCTTGGCTGGCGGTACCTTGCCAGCGGCGGTGATCTGTCCGGTGAAGAAACGACCAAAATTCGCGGCGGCCTCAATAACTGCACGGTAACCGGCTATGTTCGCCATGGAGCTTAGGGCGTCCAGCTTCTGGGCGCGGGAGATACGCGGCACACTGTCCATGGCCAGGACTGTTGCCTTAGTTTTGGATAGTCTCTCCAGCAGATCTGGATTCTGGGCTGGCCAGAGAAAACTGATTAGGGTCTTACCCTCCTGCAGCAGGTCAGCCTCATGCACGCCCAGGGTTGGATGGGGTTCCGGACCTCGCACCTTGAGGATGATATCCGACTGCTCCCACACCGACTTGGCCCCATTGACAACCTCTGCGCCCTCTTCCCGGTATGCGTCATCCAGAAAATCAGCGGCGGCACCAGCCCCGGCCTCAACCACAACCTCGAAACCGAGTTTCTTGAGCCAACCTATGGTCTCGGGAGTCGCAGCAACCCTTCTCTCGTTTGGGTGGACCTCCTTGGGGATTCCAATCCTCATCGACATCACCCTCTCCTCTTCGCCCTATGGGTAGTTGGTTAGTGTGGAATACCAAGTAAAATAATAGGCCATCCAGGGCATTTAACTACAGCGATCTCGGGTTTTGTCAAAAAACTGCCAAAAAAATGGCCGGATGCCCTATAAGAGGGCATCCGGCCGGTTCAGATGTTACGGCAAAAATCAGCCGTTATTATTCATCTTGAAGTAAGCCAGGGCGCCGCCGGCTTTCAGGATTGCAACATCCTTTGGCTCGAAAGCAGGCTCAAGTGGAATAGTCTCACCATTGACCTGCATGGAGAGATCACCTTCCAGATTAGAGACATCAATAGAGACCGTGTCTCCCTGACTGACCTTGTCGTAGTCCTCTGTGTTCTTGAAGGTAAGAGGCACTATGCCGAAGTTGACCAGGTTGGCCACGTGGATACGGGCAAACTGGGCCACCACCACGGCGCGGACACCAAGCCAACGCGGACAGAGCGCAGCATGCTCACGGGAGCTACCCTGGCCGTAGTTCTCACGGCCAACCAGCACACCATGACCACCGGCATCGCGATGTGCTACTGCACGTTCACCAAAGGTGGGATCCACCTGATTGAAGGTGGCCTGCATGGCATACTCTTTTACGTTGGAACGCAACGGCAGATAGATACCGGCTGGTTGGATATCGTCGGTACTGATGTTGTCACCCATCTTCAGCAGCACTTCACCCTTCAGGGTGTCTGGCAGCGGATCGAAAGCAGGTAACGGCATGATGTTGGGGCCCTGAACAACCTCCACCTTCTCCGCCTCTTCCTGTGGGATCGGCATAACGAAGGATGCAGAGTCATCCACCTGAGGTGAATCCTGGAAATTAACATCCTCAGTCGGGACGGTGATCACCCCGGTCAAGGCGCTAGCCGCCGCAACCAGTGGGCTGACCAGATGCACCTCGGCGTCCTCGGTACCGGAACGTTTCGGGAAGTTACGGTTGAAGGTACGCAGACTCAGACCCTTACTGACTGGGGAACCGCCCTGGCCGATACATGCACCACAGCCGTTCTCCATGATACGAACCCCTGACTGAAACAGGGAGGCAACATAACCAGAGTTAGCCAACTGGGTGGCCACCGCACGTGATCCCGGATAGAGCAGGGTATCAACCACAACTCGCTTGCCCTTCAGCATCTCGGCAAAGGCGGCGATATTCTCATAGGAGCTGTTGGTACAGCTGCCCACACACACCTGATGAACCTTGTCACCCGCCCTCTGAGAGGCCTTCTCCACATTTCCTGGAGATGGGTAGATGGCAATGAGCGGCTGCAGCTCGTCCAGATTGATATCGATCTGATCAGCGTACTCAGCACCATCATCGGCAGCCATAGGCTTGTAGTCACCTCCGCGGTTACGGCTCTCCAAATACTCCTTGGTGCGCTCATCGCTGGGGAAGATAGAGGTGGAAGCACCCATCTCTGCGCCCATGTTAGTGACGGTGGCACGCTCGGTCAGGGAGAGTGAAGCAACCCCAGGACCGGCATATTCAAAGATCTTGCCCTTACCGCCCTTAACCCCAACGATAGATAGCATCTTGAGGATTACGTCCATGGCCATTACGCCAGGCTGGAGGGAACCGGTGAGGTTCACCTTTACCACCTGAGGCATGGGCAGCTTATACTCGCCGGTCGCCATGGCCAGGGCTACATCATAACCGCCGGCACCAAAGTAGATGGCTCCCATGCCGCCTGCGTTCACGGTGTGGCTGTCAGCGCCAATACCGGTCATGCCAGGCTTTACGAAGTTCTCTATATTAAGGAAGTGGCAGATACCTGTGCCAGGCGGCGAAAAGATGATGCCCAATTTTTTCGAAACTGTGCGCAGATATTCATGGTCATCTGGATTACGAAAACCAGACTGCATCATGGAGTGATCCACAAAGTTTACTGAGAGGGGCTTAACCCTTTTTACGCCCATGGCCTCAAGCTGCAACATACACATGGTGCCGGTTGCGTCCTGAGTAAATGCCTCATCAATTTTTAGCGTAACTACCTGGCCTGCTGCTGGTAAATCTCCTCCGCCCACTAGATGTTCAGAAAAGATTTTTTCCGTTAAATTCATCGGTTTCATATATCCTCACCCTAAAGCGTTAACTGTCTGTTTCCGTAAGAAATCCAGTATTTATTTTCATGAAAAAACAGCGATCAATCATACTTCGAACTCTTCGTATAAATCCAACAATAAGAAATATAAAAGCTGCTAAGTTTTTTAATTCTTTGGGATTTTAATACACTAAAATATTAATAACCCCGCATCATTACACTGTAATCGCCACCCTATCAGGGTATATTGTTGCCTAAACAAGGTAGATTAGAGTACATTAATAATCCATCAATTACTAATACTGGCTATTGAGTATATGAATATTGAACCGCAAGTAACGGTTACCATAAACGGAAACGAGATTAAGGCGCCCCCATCTCTCTCCACCATCCAGGCACTCTGGTACGCCGGCTACCCCAGGGTGCAAAGCGTAGGCTGCCTTGAGGGGGTGTGTGGGTCATGCCGTATTCTGGTGCGTCGCGCCGGAAGCAACGAGGTAAGCATGGCCCTAGGCTGCCAGACCCTGATTGAAGAGGGGATGGAGGTCAATTTTCTGGTATTCCCTACCCCAACCCATCACACCTACAACCTGGAAGAGATACCCAATTCATGGGAAGTTCAAACCCAGTTTCACCGTATCTTCCCTGAGTCTGCGAACTGCCGCAGCTGTAACGGCTGCACCAAGTCCTGCCCTAAGGATATAGACGTGAAAGAGGGTGTGGCCCTAGCCAATAAGGGCAAGTTCGGAGAGGCAGGCGAGCTATTTGTGGAGTGCGTCATGTGCAACTTCTGTATGACCGCATGTCCCGAGTACATTGCACCCAACCATGTGGGGCTGTTCTCTAGAAGGGTAACTGCATACTTTCATACCCGCCCATCTAATTTGATTAATCGCCTGGAGAAGATGCGCAAGGGCGAGCTCAAGGTCGATATTGACCATGATTAACCGGAGCTAACATGTCCAAGGCCATTTCATATAAAGACGCACTAAAGAGTTTTAAGCCGCTGGGACAGAGAGAGCCTGCGGTTGAGGAACTCAGCACCGATGAGCTGCTCAAACAGTACCACCCTGACTATTACCAAGACGCCATGGTCACCCTGAAGGTCGGACCCAACAAGGGGGACAGATGTCATCGTCAACTGGCAGATATGCTTCAATCCGACGCCAGAATTGACGAAGCAGACCTGGCCGGAGCCCCCATCAGACAAACAGATATCCTGGTGATCGGTGGAGGCGGAGCCGGCTGCGCAGCTGCACTGGTAGCGGAAAAGTCTGGCGCCAGAGTAACCCTGGCAACCAAACTGCGCCTGGGAGACAGCAATACGGTAATGGCTGAGGGCGGCATTCAGGCATCCATTGAAAAAGACGACACCCCACAAGCCCACTACAATGACACCCTTAAAGCCGGGCACTTCCACGGAGAAAAAAAACTGGTAGCCAGTATGGCATCGGATGCACCAGATGTGGTCCGCTGGTTGATTCAGCAAGGCATGCAGTTTGATCTTGACCGCTATGGCGATCTCCTACTGCGTCGTGCTGGCGGCACCTCTGCCGACCGAGTTGCATACTATCGAGACTATACTGGACTGGAGATGATGCGGGTACTGCGTGAGGCGGTAACCAACAGCAGCATTGAGGTACTGGACTACAGTCCGGCGGTAGAGCTGCTCTCCAACCAGGATGGGAATTGTGCCGGCGCCGTAGTCTCTTCACTCAAGGATTGTAGTTATAACCTGATCAAAGCCAAGGCCGTAATCATCGCCACCGGCGGCATTGGACGCATGCACCTAGATAGCTTTCCCACCTCTAACCACTTTGGGGCAACCGGAGACGGCTTGGTTCTAGCCTACCGGCTTGGGGCCAAGATGCTTAATCTAGACTCATTTCAATACCATCCAACCGGCCTGGCACATCCTCATCACCTGGCAGGTTTTCTCATTACTGAGGGCATAAGATCGGCCGGAGCTTACCTGTTGAATGCAGAGGGTAACCGCTTTGTTGATGAGATGAAAACCCGCGACCACGTATCATCCGCCATCCTCAAAGAGTGCGCTGAGGGACGCGGCATACAGGCAAGCGAAGATGCCATGGGTGTGTGGCTGGATACACCAGGGCTTGAGCTTAGATCACCCGGCTTGATGGAAAAGAGATTTCCTAAGCTGCTGCAACTGGGGAAAAAGTGCGGCATTGACCCAAGAGAGGCACCGCTACTGATATACCCCACCCTGCACTATCAAAACGGTGGTGTGCAGATAGATGAAAATGGTCTATCCAGTGTGCCCGGTCTTTACTGTGTGGGCGAGGTAAGCGGCGGTATCCACGGCAGAAACCGCATCATGGGTAATGCCCTGCTGGACATTATCTGTTTTGGCCGTCGGGCTGGCGCGCACGCAGTAGAGCATAGCCGGCGACCAGGACACAAGAAGATCTCTATCGATCACTTGAGTTCTCTGCGACGCACCCTGACCATAGCCAATATGCCTATAGATCAGAAGGGCCCGATGCTCTTTCCTGAGTGTGCAAAATTTGAGGCCGACTCTGACTACGATGGTCTGCGTAAAAACCGCAGTGCCAAGATCACCAACGAGGATGGGGCTCGCTAACATGAATCAACTAAATCAAGTATTGTTGCGCAAAGAGGTACGTGCTGGTGCAGACCTTGATGTCTGGATGGCCCACGGCGGAGGCGAAGGTCTACGCAAGGCCCTGAATGATCCCTCCAGCATCATCCCCCTGATAAAAGATGCAGGCCTGCGCGGCCTGGGCGGTAGCGGCTTCCCCACCTATAAGAAATGGGAGTTTGTGTCTGCTAACGAAGGTGCAAAAAAATATCTCATATGCAACGGCAATGAGGATGAGCCTGGCACATTCAAAGACTGTATCCTGTTAGAAGAGACCCCCCATCAGGTTATAGAGGGTGCGGTGATCACCGCCCTGGCCAACGGCATCGACCACATAGTGTTCTATATCAACCCGGATCAGACCGCATCCATTGCCAGCATGCGTAAGGCGGTAGAACAGTGGAAATCCTCCGATCTGAATCGAGAGGTAACCATCGCACTAGGCAAGGAGATGGACTACCGGGTAATGGAGAGTTCTGGCCACTACATCGGCGGAGAAGAGACCGCAGCAATCGAATCGGTTGAGGGAAAATTCCCCTTCCCGCGTGGCAAGCCGCCTTTCCCGGCAGAGTCTGGAGTATTCGGCTACCCCACACTGGTGAACAATATTGAGACCCTCTCTAATGTGTCCCACATCGTAAAAAATGGTGCGGAGTGGTACAAAAACCTGGGTATCGGTGATACCAGCGGCACCAAGATCTACTGTTTGAGTGGCGATGTACTCTACCCCGGGGCCTATGAGCTACCTATGGGCACCAGACTAGCGGACCTGATTGAGAGCTACGGTGGCGGCATGCTACAGGGCAAGCTCCTCAAGGCGGTGTTTACCGGCGGCCCATCCAATACCATTCTCACCCCAAAGCATCTGGACGTTCATCTCGATTTTGATTCTGTAGCAGAACGCCGATCGGCCCTAGGTACTGGAGCCATGATCGTAGTCTCAGAAGGCACCGGTATAGTAAAGCGGGTCACCGAGTATGTGAATTTCTTTGCCGCTTCCTCCTGTGGACAGTGCCCTCCATGCAAAACCGGCACCTACTATATCTCCCTGTTGTTGAGTAAGATCGACACTGGCCAGGGCAGTCGCGCCGATCTGGAGTCACTGATAAATCTGTGTAAGATTCTTCCCAACTCTGGTCGCTGCCACCTGATAACAGGCGCCATCAAGGTACTGGACAGCTCCCTGTATCACTTCATGGATGAATATGAGAAGGCTATAAACCTGGGACGATCCTAGACCAAGGGGCCTCAGATCTATTCAAGGCTTCCTGCGGCACAGGGCTGTGCCACAATTTTCAACCGCACAGAGCGACTGAAAATGTGGGTAACAGGTAACAGCTTTTCCTGTCTCCGTGCCCTAATAAGGCCATGGATGGCTTTTATCAGATCTTCCAAAAGCAAAAGGCGCCGATAAGGCGCCTTTTTTACACAACTTGGGATAGGAACAACTAGCGGCTGTATCTCTTGCGAAACTTATCAACCCGACCAGCGGTATCCATAATCTTCTGCTTGCCAGTATAGAAAGGGTGGCAAGAGGAACAAACCTCAACGTGGAGCTCTTTACAGAGGGTCGAGCTGGTCTCAAACTCGTTACCACAGCTGCAAACTACCTTGATCTGTTCGTATTTCGGGTGAATATCCGGCTTCATGATTGCCTCTTACAAAATCTGTCTTTAAACCACTATTCCACGCCATTGGTGGAGAGAATCGCGAATAATATTGGAATAGGCCAGCGGACGCAAGGGAAAATTCCCACTAATTCCATGATTCTGCAAAAAATCAGCTATATGGCAGGATTAAAGTTCCCCCCCCTTTATGCCGACACCATCTATAGGACAATCAGCACAAAATCTCATGAATTTATCATCCTCAAGCCTGACAACTTTTCTACTCCTAACCCTGGTTGCAAATCCGGCCCTAAGCGCAGGAGCGCCTGTCCGTGAATATCAGGCCCCAATGCATGACTCTCAGTGGATGGCGTCAGAGGAGAAGGGTGAGTGCCTACTGCAACACGACATCCCCGGATTCGGCGACACCAAACTGCGCCAAAGCTACCGAGAACCCCTCAGCTTTGAGTTGCACATCACCCAGGATGTGAGTCTGGGAACCCAGTGTCAGGTAGCGATCGGTCCCCCGCCATGGCGACACGGTATACCCAGCCAAAGCCTGGGAACAATCAAGATAGTGCCCGGGGCCGAGCATATTCAGGCAAAGGGAGGCGCGGCGCAAAAGATCTATCAGGGTCTGGAAGCGGGCATGATGGCCAGCTTCGACTGCAACAAAAAGGGCTTGCCCCTATCCAGGGTGAGGGTGGTAATTTCTCCAGTACGCTACCATGTGGCCCTACCCGACTTTCAAAGATGTATTGCATCACTGGCTAACAAGAAGAAGGCTGTATCTAAATCTGCAAAAAAGAGCTCCAAAAAGAAGGTCGCATCTAAATCAGTAAAGAAGACTATAAAGAAATAGTCGTTATTTTATAGAATCCCCGGTTTTTTTGATCAAATTCCTTGAGCGGTTTTGATGAGAGGGTTGGTGTTGGCCTGTTCTGCAGTTGTATTTTCAGGGGTCGGAGTCGATGGCGCATGTGACCAGGTGTTATACACCCAGGTGCATTGCCATCGACTCCGCCTCCTATCCTGCAACAAATAAAACATCAAGGAGGTTGTTATGCCAAGGAAAGCTCAGGTATAACTCAATGCCGCCACCTACTATTTTGGGTCGGCGTCCATACAGTTCTTTAGGGGGCGCAGAGGTCCCCTAGGGAAGAAGGGTGTTTTCTGGATCCCGCGGTCAAAAAGGCTGGATTACGGAGATATGTAATGCGGCTAGCTAATTCGGCGGCCCTCCCCATACGATCAACTCTTAGCGGTCACCAGATAAACACCCAACCCAATCACCGCAACCCATAATCCAAAAGCTGCTGCGCCCATCTGCTCCCACAGGGAATTGATATTCAACAACATCACCAACCCCACACCAAGAACAACATTACCCAGGATAAATCTCTTATTTTCGTCCAATTGTTTGCCCTTTGTTCTAGTTTGCGTTCAGGATTTAAGGCCAATGCGGGGTTTAAAATTATCCCCCTTCGGCAATCCTGCTGTTTTTCAAATTCTACCCTTGAAGCGCCTCATCTACTACCTTTCAACACCATTTTGTGGAAGACTAGAGAATCTAACACTTACTCCAGGAGATAGGATGTCTCACAACACACAACAAAATCTGGGCAAGGCCGGTGCTGGCCTACCCAAGCTGCACGCCCTATTTCTACGCCACATCGGTTTCCCGCTGCTGCGACTGTTTATCTCCTGGGAGCATGCGCTGAAGATTTTTGAGTCTGAAGGAGACAAGGTGTTAAAACTGGTCGAGGGTTTAGACCAGGAGCAGATGCATACCAAGGTGCTGGTTCCAAAGACCTTTGGCATAGAGGATAACTCCCGTTATTACTCTGCCGCCATGGTGTTGTGGCACCTGACCTTCGTGGGCGAGACCATCCGCGATGGCATACTCTCTCTTAGCCACGGCGGGAATCTGGACTTCACCGTCAAGATTGAAAACTTCAAACCCTTCGTAGATATCGCTTCAAGCGTTGTGGATGACTACCAGACATTTCTCTCCAACTACCGTCCAACCCTGGAAAAAAATGTCGACGAGCGTCACCTCCCAAACTACCACTCCCACCCCTGGTTTGGTCCGCTCAATCCCCACGGCTGGCTGGTTATGAGTGCGCTGCATCAGTGGGTTCATCGCCGTCAGCTCGAGAATATCGTTATGGGTCTGGAAGCAGAAACAGAGCTAGTAACTCATTGAGAAACTCTCTCCCCTTGACAGAGGGGCAGATCTGAACATCAGAGATATCCAACAGCCCTTCGTCTCTTGCTGTCTCCAGTTCTGTTGCAATCACTCCCAGGGAAAGCCCGGTGCGCTGTTCAAACAGATCAGGGTGGAACCCCTCTCTCAGCCGCAATGTATTCAGCATAAACTCCAGGGAGAGATCCTTTGGCCCCACTTGCTCAATATACGAAAGCGCTGCTGACGTTAGCGCTTTCTGAATATAGAAATCAGGGCTTCGGGGTTTGCGGCTTCGCAGAATTTGTTTATCGGTCAAACCGGTTATCTTTCCATGGGCTCCAGCACCTATTCCCAGGTAGTCTCCAAACTCCCAGTAGTTGCGATTGTGTCTACACTCATGATCTTTGAGAGCGAAGGCTGATACCTCATACTGCCTATAGCCCGCCGCGGCCAAAAGCTTATGGCCCATAGTTTCAATATCATAAAGGAGATCATCGTCTGGAGTTGCCGGGGGTGCGGCATAAAACCGGGTGTTGGGTTCGATTGTAAGTTGGTAATAGGAGATGTGCTCCGGTTCCAGAGCTATGGCCCTTATGACATCATCCTGGGCAGCATCCACACTCTGACCAGGCAGGCCGTACATAATATCTAGATTTAGATTTTCAAACCCTGCCACCCGGGCCGCATCCACCGCCGCTATCGTCTCCTCCGGCCCATGGATTCTGCCCAGAGCCTGAAGCTGATGTGAGGAGAAACTCTGGGCACCGATAGATAGGCGGTTTACCCCGGCCCGTCGATAGGCCTGGAAGTGTTCCCGGTCTACCGCACCTGGATTGGCCTCAAGGGTGATCTCAATATCTGGGACAGAGGCCAACCTGCCCCTGACCCCATCCAGAAGCCGGCCGATCCCATCACCAGAGATCAGGCTCGGCGTTCCACCACCGATGAAGATACTGATCAGCTCTCGATCTCTTACCAGTGGTAGATCGGCATCCAGGTCCAGCAGCAGGGCGTTAATATAGCTCTCTTCATCCAGGTCGCTGGCAACCGCGTGGGAGTTAAAATCACAATATGGGCACTTTTGCAGACACCAGGGGATATGAATATAGAGCGCCAGCGGCGGCAGTTCCGGCAGAACAGTCATTAGATGGTCTGGAGGTTGGCATATGCCACCACCAGCCATTTAGCCCCCGCCGCTTCAAAATTGACCTGGACCCTGGCACTTCGTCCCTGGCCTTCGGCGTTCAACACCACACCATGACCAAATTTAGGATGGGCTACCCGCTGACCCAGAGCAAAACCGGTGGTCTCTGCAGCCATATTCAACCCGCCCGCAGGGGTAATCACAGGACGGGACACATCGGGACGGGAACGTATCTCCTCCACCAGATCCACTGGAATCTCCCGCAGAAAGCGTGACGGCATCGGGTAGCTATCCGAGCCGTGAAGACGCCGGCTTTCTGCATGACTGAGGTAGAGCTGCTCCATGGCCCGGGTCATGCCTACGTAACAGAGACGCCGCTCTTCCTCTAGCCGCTCAGGATCATCACTCGACATACTATGGGGAAACAGCCCCTCCTCCATGCCGCCGATAAAAACCAGTGGAAACTCTAGACCCTTTGCGGAATGAAGAGTCATGAGTTGCACGCACTCCTCGTACTCCCCGGCTTGGGTATCACCCGCCTCCAGAGCGGCATGGGCCAGGAATGCGTCCAGCTCTGACATCTCCTCCACCGGTGCAGATCCCGCAGCGATTGCATCTGCTTCCGCCTCCATGGAGACATCATCAAACTGGCGCGCAGCGTTGACTAACTCCTCCAGGTTTTCAATCCGGTCCTGACCTTTACCATCGCGAGATTTCTGAAAATGTTCAACCAAATGGCTCTGATTCAGCACCTCGGCAGTGAGATCGGCCAGCTCCATATCAGCAGTGGCAATCACCAGCTCCTCAATCAGCTCGATAAACCCCTTCAGGGCGTTGGCCGCCCGCGCTGTCATCTTGCCCCCGCGCAGCAACTCTTCACTAGCTTGCCAGAGAGAACAACCAAAGTCCCTCGCATGGGCCCGCACTGCATCCATGGTGCGCGCCCCAATACCCCGTGGTGGCTGGTTTACCGCCCGCTCAAAGGATGGATCACTATGACGGTTTGAGACCATCCGCATATAGGCCAGGACGTCTTTAATCTCAGCCCGTTCAAAAAAGCGCAGACCTCCGTAGACCCGATAGGGGATGCTAGCCTGTAACAACGCTTCCTCAAACAGCCGTGATTGGGCGGAGGTGCGATAGAGGATGGCGATATCTGTTCTTACCCGACCAGAGTCGATAGCGTCATTGATTCGTCCGATAACAAAACGGGCCTCATCCACCTCGTTAAAGGCGGCATAAAGCCGCACCGGATCACCCTCACCATCATCGGTCCAGAGATTCTTACCCAGGCGCGAGGAGTTGTTGGAGATAACAGCATTTGCCGCCTGTAGAATATTTCCGGTAGAGCGGTAATTTTGTTCCAGCCGCACCATGGTTGTTTTGGGATAGTCGCGCTGAAAAAACCGAATGTTCTCAACCTTAGCCCCACGCCAGCCATAGATGGACTGATCATCGTCCCCCACCACAAACAGGTTATCTCGCTCACCGGAGAGCAGGCGCAACCATGCATATTGAATAGAGTTGGTATCCTGAAACTCATCAACCAAAATGTGTACAAAACGTTCACGGTAGTGCTGCAGAATATCAGGCCTATCCCGTAACATTTCGTGAGCCCGCAGCAGCAGCTCGGCAAAATCCACCGAGCCGGTTCTGTTGCATGTCTCTTGGTAACTGCTATAGATGGCTATCATCTGACGCATATAGTGGTCGCCACCATCATCCAGATGCTGGGCTCTACGCCCTTCATCCTTCTGGGAGTTGATAAACCACTGGGCCTGGCGTGGTGGCCATTTGGCATCATCAAGATTCATCTCACGGATAATGCGCTTGATCAGACGATGTTGATCATCCGAATCCAGAATCTGAAAGGTCTTGGGTAGCCCGGCATCCTGCCAATGGGCCCGTAACAGTCGATGGGCCAGACCGTGAAAGGTACCTACCCACATACCACCTACCGGCTGACCCAGCAGATGCTCAATCCTATGACGCATCTCCCGGGCTGCTTTATTGGTAAAGGTAACCGCCAGAATGCTCCAGGGGGCGGCCCCCTCTACTCCGGTTAACCAGGCGATGCGATGCACCAGGACCCGGGTCTTACCAGACCCGGCCCCGGCCAGAACCAGGGTACTGCCTGCTGGGGAGGTAACCGCGTCACGCTGAGCCTCGTTCAGCCCTTCTAAAATATGTGAAACATCCATAGAACCATTCTATCAGGGTCGGGGCTAAATATACGACTACTGGACAATTCACCCAGTTCAAGCCTGTTAATTATTTAGATCTCAACATATTTTCCCTATGGTCGATAGCTAACAGTGGCCCCCTAAACAGCTCGACTTCAATGCTAATACAGGTGAAACTAAGCTGAATCGATATATTAGAATAAGTCCACTTCAAAAAAAGAAGAATATAAACGTGAAATCGAACATCTCAACCATTCAGGTTATCGACAGCCTCGCGGAAATTACTCGTTATCAAGACCGGGAGATTTTAGAAAAAAGCCTTTTAGAAACCCTCTCTGAGACTGTTCCCTCGGAAGAGTATCGTCTCTATAAGGTGCAATGTCCCCCCCCTAAGTTAGAGTTGGCCATAGTTGCAAATAAAACCACCGATCGTGATGTGACGAGTGAAAGACAGACCAACCACAACCTTACTGACAGCCTGCAACAGGCAATTAGTGATGCAATCGCAAGAGAAGATGTAACTACTTTCGATTCTGACGAACATCATTACAAAGGAACCATCTTTCCGGTATTTAATAAGAGCGGCGACATTTCCGCAGTGCTGGTTCAGTTCAGTGAAAAATTCCGCTTTGATGACCAGAGGATCGTCTTTGGCCTGCTACGTATCTATTCTAACTATCTCAACCTGTTGCATGAGAATGTGCGGGACAAGCTTACCGGGCTTCTGAACAGGGAAACACTGAATAAAGAGATCCTTAACATCCTGATGGAGAAATCCCACCTCAGAAAGAAGATAGAAACCAGAGGTTTTAGGCGCGCCTCAGATGAGGTCGAGTACTGGCTTGGAGTAATAGATGTAGATCACTTTAAAGGGATTAATGACAAATTTGGTCATCTGTTTGGTGATGAGGTGCTGATCTTAATGGCGGGTTATATGAAAGAGGTATTCAGGGATGACGATCTGCTGTTCCGCTATGGCGGCGAAGAGTTTGTGGTTCTTATTAAGGTATTATCTAAAGAGGATGCCTTTAACGTGTTCGAGCGTCTGCGTACCAAGATATCGGAACATCAATTCCCTCAGGTCGAGCAGCTGACCGTAAGTATAGGCATGGTCGAGATTGATACACAAGATGGAAGCTCAGATGTAATCCACTCTGCCGATAGGGCACTCTATTACGCAAAGGACCACGGCAGAAACCAGACCAGCATATATGAGGATCTGATCAGTGAAGGCAAAATAACTGGTGATCAGCAGATCAAGGCCAAAGAGATTGACCTGTTCTGAGTTTTAGCTAATCCAGGTAAGGGAAGTTAGCGGATGGGTTCTGACTTCTGAAAAGCCCCTCCTCCTTGGCCTCGGCGGTAAGCTTATCCTCCTCCAACTCCAACTCCAAATCCTCACGACACTCCCGCAACTGTAACGCATATACCTCGGCCGTGTTCTGCACCTTTTGCGCCACCCGCAGCAGCCAGGCCTTTTTGTTATAGCTCTTACGGCTATAGCCAATCTGACCTTCATGGTAAGCGAGGTACTGATTGTAGCCGTCCCACTTGGATATGCCCAGTTTGTCGTGGCTAACATTTGTGTACCAACCAATAAAGTCCATGGCATCACTGAAATTAACCCGCTCTGCACTGCTGTTGCCGGTCTCTTCCAGATAGTTCTCCCAGGTGCCGTTTACCGCCTGACAATATCCGTAAGCAGTGGAGGGCCTACCCATGGGAATAATCCCAAAGAATTTCTTATGGGGAGGCCGGGCATTATCCACAAAGCGGGATTCATAACGCACAATAGCCATCAGCACATGGGCTGGCGTCCCCCACTTGCGCTCCGAATTAATAACATCCTTATACCACTCCTCCTTCTCATTGAATATGGAGCAGACGTTTTCCACGTCCTCAGGAGGCGGGGTCATAGAGGTGGCACAACCGGTTAAGGCGAGGAGAAGAGTCGAGGCCGCTAAAGCACCGATGATGGTCCAGATCTGGGTAAATCTACTCATCCTAGAATAATTCCATAAAGTTGCCACAACTTATTGATTCAATTATAAATCGTACCATCGTTAAATTCAAGGCGCTCTCACTTAGAACAGGTCTATGCTGGTTTGTTCCCCTGCCATGGAAATAGATACTAACTATAAATGGGATTAATAAAAAGGGGTAAGCGCCAGGCTTTAGCCTAATCAGTTAGACTGATATTCTCTATAAAAAGCATGGTATAACCATACGGCAGGATGCAGAAAAAATCCCGTTTAATTCTAAATGAGAGTTATTTCTGATGCTGTATATTTCAATATTCGCGCATGCCGTATAATTAACTGTCAGCTTTTTAAATTACATGAAAGACGAAATGAAAGATTACAATAAAGGTGTAGAAACCCTCACAAAACTTCTTGGTGAAGAACAGGCCGAGAAAATTGCGGCACGTTTTAAGGATCTAAATCCCTCATTTGAGAATGAAGCGATATCCGTTGTATTCGGTCGCACATGGTCAAGAGAAGCCATTGACCCAAAAACACGATCGCTTTGTAGTATCGGTATCCTTGCGTCACTCGGTAGATTTAGTGCATTACGTATTGTATTCGATATTGCGCTAAGCAATGGCGCCTCAGTTGAAGAAATTACAGAGGCGTTGTTACAAGTTGCGATATACGCTGGGTATCCGGCTGCGTTAGATGCACTGCCTGTTTTGAAGGCCGTGCTTGAGGAAAAAGGCATATCATATGATGAGGCGAAAAGTGCAGAAGGTTAACGAAACGTTTCACCGGACAAGTGAACTAGCACCACTTCAATGGACAGTAAATTAGTGATCTAGGCTCAGACTCGATTGAAAGATCGGTTTTTAATACAAAGAGACGTATCTAATATTCAAACACGCAAACACCACGCCATCGGTTCGATGCCGTAGCAGTGTTGGGAGGGGTTTAGATAAAACGGCCGCGAGTATCAATATGATCTCGCGGCCATTAAATTTATGGGGCTTTTGGAGTGGTGTACTCGGCCACTTTATGGAACTCTTCCCAAATGGTCTCGTAGCCTACGAAGCCTTTTTCGTTAGCCTCCATCTGGCGGGTTGTAACAAAACGTGCCTTGCCTTCTGGAACCTTAGGTCTGGTTTTGGATTGTGCACTCATAAATCACCTTTTACATAGTTTTCGAGGTATCCACTGCGTATAATCGCCGCTTCACTCCCTCATGAAACCAAAAATTATCTTTTATTGAGACTGGATTATATAGCAGCAATTTATAGGAGACCAGCAATCAGGGCCATAACTGGATTTCTATTTTTTTAGGTGGCATTCATACCACTTATCCCTGCTTTTAGGCGCCATTTCCTATAAAATCCCTCATTCATACAACTTCTTACTTCTAATAGAGAATTTCCCACCATGCCACAATATATATTCGTTTATCTCGGGGGTGAATACCCATCCAACCCGGAAGAGGGTCAAAAACATTTCGAAAGATACCAGCAATGGCTCGCATCCCTTGGCCAGGCGGTTGTCAGCCCTGTTATACCTTTCAAGGATACCCACACCGTCCAGGCGGATGGTAGCGCATCACCGGGAAGCATGACAGCCATGTCCGGCCTCAGTATTCTCAGATTTGGCTCTATGGAAGAGGCCCTGGCCTCCGCTCAATCCTGCCCATTTCTCGAGATCAAAGGTGCTCTGGAGGTATCAGAGATGATCGAAATGTCTGATTCAGTTGAAGGCGGCAACCAGACCGTTAACTAGTGCCGGCAATGGAGTTTGTGTGTTACCACCACTGGGATCAACTGCCCCACAACGCCAACGAGTTTTTTGCCCGGGCCGGAAAGGGGAGTATCTTTTTCTCCAAACCCTGGTTTGAAAATCTTATACAGTATGGTCTGGATGATGGGCTCTCTATTTTTCTGGCCGCTGTGTTGCAGGGAGATAAACTAGTTGCCCTGCTCCCATTGGCCCGGCAGGGTGATAATCACTACCACTCCCTGAGGCATCTATACACCTCCCTCTCAGGCCTGCTGATTGATGTGGAGCAGGGCCAGCAAGAGATCCTTGACTGCCTGGTTAATGGTTTAACAGAGCTCCCGGTAGATTATCTGCAACTGGACCCTGTCGCTGAAGATGATATTAATCTGCATCTGCTGATGGAGATGCTGGACTCTTCCGGATACACATGCCAGCGTTTCTACAGTTTCTATAACTGGTTCCACCGGACAGAGGGCAGCACATTTGCCGATTATATGGCTTCTCGCCCTACCAGGGTACGCAATACCCTTGCCCGTAAACAGCGCAAGCTTGAGCGAGAGCATGGATACACAATTCGCATATTTAGAGATGACACGCTGCAGCAAGGGATAACGGACTACCACCGTGTCTATAATGCTAGCTGGAAAGCAAGAGAACAGTTTGTTGCATTCGTTGATGGCCTGGCTGAACGCCTCTCCAAGCAAGGGTGGTTAAGGCTGGCCGTTCTCTATATTGGCGATAAACCTGCTGCTGCCCAGTTCTGGTTTGTGGCTAATGGTAAGGCCAGCATCTTTAAGCTGGTTTATGATCAGACCTGGAAGGGATATTCACCTGGTTCTATCCTCACTGCCTACCTAATGCAGCATGTGATCGATATAGACCAGGTTGAAGAGTTAGATTTTCTTACCGGCAATGACGCCTACAAGCAGGATTGGATGTCGCAACGCAGAGAGCGATTTAGATTATGCTGCTTTAAGACAACAACCCACAGGAATATTAGATCACGCCTTCAACAGCCGTTAGAAAGTTTGCTGAAATGGCTAAAAGAGACCGTGTATAATTAAGCCTTTCAAAACATAAAGAAACCTCCAATGGAACAGATAATTGATTTAGAAAAATATGAGTCTCTCCAAGAGATATTTGTCGGTGAAATCATTCAGCAGATCAGGCTGAAGCTTATGGAAGCAGGGATAAAAGGTGATGAGCTGATTGATCTAACAGGTAATATTGCATTCAGTGTTACCAGCACTTTAGACGGCAATGCGATGATCGAAAGAGACGGTATGGATGTTCAACCCTATCTGGTCTTTTCTGGTGAAGATGATCAGATTATCCATTGTGGCGAAAACTCTTATACCCATGAGTTTGTTGCCAGTGAGATGGACAAGGCTTTTAGCAAATAGAAGGTTTGCACAGCTAATGAACCAGAAACTGACACAAAAGCATCTTATTAAGGGCATTCAGGTATTGGAATTGATTGATGACTACGTCAATATTCGAACCAAAGCACCATTTAAGGATGAAGAAGAGATAAGAGTGATGCTGACCGTGCTGAACCCCGAACCGGTAATCAGTAAGACTAGCCTTATTTTCAATAGCCGAGTCAATGGCTGCCCCCTAATCTCGCTCTATTTGGGAAAGCCCAATACTGAAGAGTTCAACGCCTTTGTTAGTGAGTTAAAACAGAGGGCGTTACAGGAGTTCAGCGCTTTTGCCGGCCTCAGGCCTACTAGTTCGCCTTCCAGAATGGAGGCTAGCGCCGACGGTGAACCAGAAGATATAGAAGAGTCAGCGGAGGAGCGTATCGTAAGATCCAAAAAGATCATCGATAGCTCTAGGGTAGAAGATGCGATTGAGATGCTGAAGACACAGCTGGATTTGGCAGAGATCGAACCCTTTGTTTCTGCCCTAGAAGCGCTTAAGGAAGATTCAAACAATCAAGAGCTTCTTGTACAGCTGCTCCATGCATTTAATGATTTAGGACCGATGCAAGGCCCCGTCCTGGCCTATGCACCCTATGTCTCTGTCCTGTTGTCTGACGACCCCTTTGAAAGGAAATAATCAGGGTCTGTTAAAACTAATTGGCCCAAGGGTTAGATAGGCACCACATTTTCGCCCTCAATATCTGGGCCAGCAACAATCTTGGTTCCGGCTTCAATCTCTTCGGGAGTCGCATCCCTGACAGATAGAATTTCCAGAGTGAAAATAAGATCTCTGCCACAAAGTGGGTTGTTCCCATCAACAGTCAGGGTTTTATCATCCATGCGGGTAACGATGAACTCCTTAGTATCACCCTTCTCGTTTTCCATTAAGATTTTTGTGCCGATTTCGCGGAACTCTTCCGGTACGTTTTCGATGTGGTCGGTAAAAACCAGCTTCTCATCCCTAGCGCCGTAAATTGCGTTACCGTCGATAGGAACTTCAATAGTCTCCCCTGCAGCACGACCTTCAAGCTCGTCTGTAACCTGGGTTGCAAGAGTCTGGCCAGCGCCATGCACATAGCTTAAGGGAAACTCGATGGTTGAGAGAACATGACCGGTTTTTTTGTCGGTAACCTTATAGGTCAGCTCAACCATTTTATTGTTTTGAATTATCTCTTTCATAGCGATCAGAAAATGGATGCTGCAAAGATCTTAGGTTCACCCCTTTCGTACCCAATCACCATTCTACCCAGCCATTCGCCCGGCTTCTTAGTGCTGCGGACCCTGAATAGAAAGGAAACATGCTCACCGCGACGGATAAACCCAAGAAAATCGTAGTTAGAATCAAGGCTTCGGGTCAACTCACTATGGGCAAACTGTTTCCCTACTTCCACCTCATTTAGCCCCAGCAACAAATCATAAGAAAAGTTACGGATAAATTTTCCGTATGCACCCTCGTTAGAATATTTGATCAGCTCTTCCCACCAGGGAATCCCCATCTCCAGAAGCTCTTCATCACTCTTGTCAATAATATTCATCTGTTGCTCTTTGATGTTAGAAACGCGATAGCTTACAAATAAAAAGAGGCCAACACAAAATATTGGCCTCTTTAACCCTGCAAAACCAAACAGAAGCCCCAATGGGGCTTCTGCCTGGTTTTTTCTTACTGTCCAGACTCTTTAGCTTTCAGTTCGGCTAGAGCTTTATCTTCGATATCTCCAACCAAGTGATAGAGAGGAGCCTTCTCCATGGTGTATTCACCAGTCTTAGGATCACGACGGGAAACTGTCAGTACGTGCCAGTTCTCATCATCAACCTTCATGGCGTCACCACGGTAGTAGTAACCAGGCCAGCGGGTCTCCTTGCGGAACAGGGTGTGCTGGAATACAGACTCTGCAGCAAGATGACGATGCTTCAGTTCCCATGCACGAAGCAGTTCATGCACGTTCTCCGCTGCTACCTTATCCAGATCCTCTTCCAAGATTTTCATCTTCTTCAGACCAATGCTCAGCAGCTTCTCGTTGGTTACGTAGTTAACGGTTACACCACCACAGTACTCATCCATCAGCTTCTGCAGACGGTCCAGGCCCTGACGTGGGTTGATGTAGTTAGGGTTAACACTACCGGCAACGATTTCGTTGCGGTAAACCTTGTAGTGCTCCATCGGCTTGTAGATCTCGGCCTTGCGGCGGTCAATCTGTGCCTGAGAAACACTAATACCCTCGGCCTTACCGTCGTCGATGTACTTACAGGCAGCCTTGGCAGCCAGACGACCTTCGGTGAAAGAACCGGAGGAGAAGGCGTGCGGAGTACCGCCAACGGCGTCACCGGCACCGAACAGACCTTCAACGGTGGTCATACGGTTGTAGCCCCAGAAGTACTCCGGCGGAGAAAGATCTTCCGGACCGGAACACCAGGCGCCAGAACCAGTGGCGTGGGAACCCATAACGTACGGCTCGGAAGTGGTCAGCTCCGGGTTCTCATATTTCGGGTTAACGTCGGTAGCAGCCCACAGTACGGCCTGACCAACAGTCATACCGAGGAAGTTGTGCCAGCCGATCTCTTCGAGGTGCGGATCCTGGAACGCTTCC
>JBNKJS010000029.1:0-84609 GCA_050291365.1 Sedimenticolaceae bacterium
CAAACCCATGCCCCACTCTTTTATGGCCGTGGTATAGAGATGTCCGAGAAGCGCCAGCTCCAGTCTGACAGTGGAAGTACTTTTCCCCTCCTCCAATCGATCATCGCGATAGGTCGCAATAACATCAGGAGTGAGAGAAACCAGTGAGTATTGTCCGAGCCGATCTTTCAGTGGCTTTACTCGATTCTTTTCCGCCCTCTGGGTGGATGGTCGCTTAGTGGGAGTTATCTCCTTCAGGTAGCGATCCAGGGCGTCCTGGAGGAGTATTTTTTCGTAGGGAGAGCGTCTGACATAGACGCCACGGATCATTTCGTCTTCGGTAGTCCTGGACCAGTCTTCAGCATCTCGTTTGGTGCGGAATGTCTTTGCGGTTGTGGGCCAGCCTTTGCGCCGGATGACGGCTTTCCAGGTGCCGGAAGGGGTCTTTACGATTGTGGCCATCGGTACTCTGCTCCTTGCATACTGTACCGTAATTGTACCTCACCAATGAAAAAGGAGCTACGATAATCACGTAACTCCTTGAATTTGTTGGTGGGCCATGAAGGATTCGAACCTTCGACCAATGGATTAAGAGTCCACTGCTCTACCAGCTGAGCTAATGGCCCATGATTGGGGTGGATGATGGGACTCGAACCCACGACGACTGGAATCACAATCCAGGGCTCTACCAACTGAGCTACACCCACCATAAACTGGTGTTACTACATCTTCGTCTGCTTCTGCCTGGACAACTTAGATATATCAAAGTTATCTCAGCATATATAATTTGGCACGCCCGGCAGGATTCGAACCTGCTACCCTCGGCTTAGCTTACCAACTACGCCTTTCGACGCCCCGTAACCGAGTTTGTGGTCTGGACTATCTCTTCACCATCTCAGGTGCCGCACGTATAGTCTCTACGGAACCCTTCGATAATCGGAAGCAAACTTAACGTTTGACGACTGATTATTCTTAGGCGTTTCTACCCTCAAAGTAACAGATCTTGGGTTCAAAACAACAAACCCTTGCTCGAACATGTCGAGTTGAGCCTTCAAAACACCTAGATCGCCCTTATCCTTGGTATGGTGCATACACCGCATGCTAGCCAAGACCAATAGATGGGTCAACCAAAGGTTTCCTCGGGATTGCCATCAGCATTACCTGTTAAGGTTTCCCCGATATAGTGCAGTCCACTTTATGGGTTCTCTTTCCCCATAAAGGCTCCTAAATGCGTACCATTACTACGAAGTACGCGCCTAAAGGCCGATGCTCTATCCAAATGAGCTACGGGCGCATGGTCGATCAAAAACTGGTCGGGGTAGAGAGATTCGAACTCCCGACATCCTGCTCCCAAAGCAGGCGCGCTACCAGACTGCGCTATACCCCGTATTTCAACTGCTCCGCACCGCGCGAAGAAGCGGAATAATACGCAGTGTACGCCCCCGCGTCAACGGTGATGTGCTAATTTTAGTGCAGTTTTTTGTAGACATAAACGACCAGTTAAGTATCATTCTCCACTCGCTGTAACAGTTTCGAAATGGAGCAGGAAAAACGCATGAGCGCACAAATCATTGACGGCAAGGCAATAGCTGCCGAAATTAGACAAGAGATTAAAACCACTGTATCAGACATGGTTTCTCTAGGCCGGCGCCCGCCTGGACTGGCCGTGGTATTGGTAGGTGAGGATCCTGCTTCCCAAGTGTATGTGCGCAACAAAGAGCGCTCCTGCGAAGAGGTGGGGTTCCTCTCTGAGCTACATCGCCTGCCTGCAGATATAAGCGAAAGGGCATTATTGAAGCTAATTGATGACCTGAACATACGGGATGAGATCGACGGCATACTAGTACAACTCCCCCTGCCGGAGCAGATTGATGAAGAGGCTGTAATTGAGCGCATCCTGCCCACCAAAGATGTGGATGGCTTCCATCCATATAACGTGGGACGACTCACCCTAAAGATGCCCATAATGCGCCCCTGCACCCCAAAAGGGGTAATGACCATGCTTGAGCATACCGGTCAGAAACTTGAAGGCCTGGATGCCGTAATAATAGGGCAATCCAATATCGTGGGCCGTCCTATGGCCATGGAGCTACTGGCTGCCCGCTGCACTATCACCGTCTGCCACAGCCGCACCAAAGATCTGCAGAAGAAGATCAGTGAAGCAGATATTGTAGTTGCCGCTGTTGGTCGTCCTGAGTTTGTCCAGGGCGATTGGATCAAACCTGGGGCCATCGTGATTGATGTAGGCATCAACCGCAAGGATGACGGCAGCCTGTGTGGTGACGTGGACTTTGACTCAACCAAAGAGAAAGCAGGCTGGATCACCCCGGTACCAGGCGGCGTAGGCCCCATGACCATCGCCACCCTGCTGGAAAACACCCTACAGGCCCGCGAACTGCATGGCATGACCCATAGATAATCAGAGACCAGCCTCATGTTCACCGGGATAGTCCAAGGCACCGCAGAAGTCGTAGATATTGTAGAAAAAGAGAACTTCCGCACCCACACCATCCGACTGCCCAAGGGTGAACTACAGGGTCTGAAACCTGGAGCCTCAGTAGCCCATAACGGCTGCTGCCTAACCGTTGTTAGCATTGAAAATGACCTGGTCAGGTTTGATCTGATGCACGAGACCCTGCGCGTCACCAACCTGGGCGAGCTGAAGGTTGGAGACCATATAAATTATGAGCGCGCCGCCCGCTTTGGGGATGAGATTGGAGGGCACCAGATGTCCGGCCACATTATCGCCATGGCAGAGGTAACCAGAGTTCTAGAGAGCGAAAATAACCGCCAGGTCTGGTTTCGCATGCCCCAGGATCTGATGCGTTATGTCTTCACCAAGGGCTATATCGGTATCGACGGTATCAGCCTCACCATCGGTGATGTAGAGGGCGATGAGTTCAACGTAAACCTGATCCCTGAGACCCTGGAACGGACTAACATGGATAGTCGAAAACCGGGAGACCACATCAACATAGAGATAGACCCCCAGACCCAGGCAATTGTGGATACTGTGGAAAGGGTCCTGGCCGAGCGCGAAGTCAGCGCATAATTCACTCCTACCTATCGTCTCAACCAGCTAGTTCTCTGCTTTATGGCCTTGCCAGAGCAAAAAAAGACCCTACACTTAAATTAGGGCAGAAAAGGGAGCAGAGAAATGGCTAAATACCAACGAATTCTCGTCGCTATTGATCTAACCTCGGATGGGGGAAAAGTAGTTGAGCAGGCCATTGAACTCAGTCAGCAGAATGAGGCCACTCTATCATTGGTCAATGTGGTGGAACATATTCCCTCCGTCTATTCAGCTGAATCGAGTTTTCCTGAGATCCCGGATATTGAAAAGCAGCTAACCGACAAGGCCGAAGAGGGCATGGAAAAGCTCAAGGAGGATTTCAATATTGCCGATTCCACAAGCTATATTCGCTCCGGCTCCGCCAAACACGAGATTATAGATCTGGCCAAAGAGATAGAGGCTGACCTGATTGTAGTAGGCAGTCGTGGACGCCACGGCCTGCAACTGCTGCTTGGCTCAACCTCCAACGGCGTACTACATCTGGCAAAATGTGATGTGCTGGCGGTGCGGATCGTCTAGGGCATAAGCACCGTGTATCTCCTGTACCGGATGGAGCTAAAGAGAGAGAAGGCTAACCACCCACTCTTTCTAGCATTGCTTCAAACCCTTCCGCCGGCAGTGGCTGGCTAAACAGATAACCCTGATAGAGGTCACACTCACGCGAGGATAGAAACCCCAACTGCTCCTCCGTCTCCACCCCTTCAGCCACCACATTGAATCCCATGCGCGAGCTTATGGCGAGTATAGACTCCACAATAGCGGCATCGTTGGGATCGGTGGCGATATCTCGGACGAAGGACTGATCAATCTTCAATATATCCAAAGGGAGCCGTTTTAGATAGGCCAAGGAGGAGTAACCAGTTCCAAAATCGTCGATAGAAAACTGCAGACCGTGGAGCTTTAGCTCCCGCATCTTTTCTGCGACACCATTGATATCCCGCACCAGAAGATTTTCGGTTAACTCAAGATAGATATTGGAAGGATCTACTTGAGATATCTCTACTGCATTTACTAGTTTCGACACAAAATCGGTCTGCTGGAACTGGGTTGGGCTTATGTTGATGGAGATTTTGCCGTAATCCAGATCTGGTTTTCTGTCATTCCACACCCGCATCTGGCGACACACCTCATGCACTACCCAATCACCAATATCTAATATCAGACCTGTCTCTTCGGCCACCCCGATAAATGCAGCTGGAAACACAGTACCCTGCTCAGGGTGCTGCCAACGCAGTAGCGCTTCGGCACCAACCATTCGGCCTGGCTGTTTAATGTCAACAATGGGCTGATAATAGAGCTGGAATTCATTCCGCTCCAGCGCGCGGCGCAGGGCATGCTCAATGTTTAGCCGCTCCTCCGCTGCGTACTGCATACTGGGCAAGAAAAAATGGTGACAGTTGCCGCCGGCATCTTTGGCCCGATACATGGCGACATCGGCCTGTTGCAGTACCTCATTGGAGTCTATAGTCTCTTTGGAAAACAGGGCGATCCCAATGCTGGATGAGGCATACAGCTCCCTCCCCCCTAGCTTGTGGTGTTGGGCCAACACTTCCAATATTTTATCCGCGACAATCTGCACCTCGGCAACAACCGCCTCGGCATCTGAATCCAACTCCGCCAGCAAGACGACGAACTCATCCCCGCCCAACCGGGCCACGGTATCTTCACTCCGCAACATCCTCTGCAGGCGCTGACCCACCTCCTGGATCAGTTGATCTCCAATGCTGTGGCCCAAAGAGTCATTGATATTCTTGAATCGATCCAGATCAATAAACAGCACTGCTCCGGTATGGTCATGGCGCTTTGCCGTCTCCAACCGCTGATTCAGGCGATCTAAAAACAGCGCCCGGTTGGGAAGCCCGGTCAATACATCATGCAAGGCGGAAAAACGCATCTGGCGCTCTTGCCTCAGCAGCAGAGAGTAACCCATTAACAACCCAACAATCCCCGTCAGCCAGAAAAACAGATGCCACGCCCCGAGTTGAAAAACACCCTCCCTTGAATCCTCCAATAGCGGTTTCATAGGTATGGAGACGCTGATGCCACCCATTACATCCCCCGGCTTATACCCCTGGTCTATGTGGCACTCAATACAGGCAATCTTCGTCATTCGAGGCTGCATCAGCCGGAAATACTTTTCTCCATTCCTAACTGACTCGCCGCTCCATTGAGTCGCGCCCTTTTTAAAGGCCGATATTGCCAGCTGTTCCCATTCATCCGGTGCATTTTCAGGCCGCAGCGGTCTCATGCTGGTCACATGGCCGCGAATGCCGTTGGGAGAGATAATGGCTTCCTGGTCATGAACCAGGCGGGTGAAATAGGAGGAGTTGACCAGGGTAAGTTCACGACCCTCCTTGGTGGTCACATCGCGGTGGGGAATATGAGCCAGATAGGGGTTGGGAGTGACGCCCCGGTCGGTGGGTATATAGACCCCGCCCACACCTGAAACCAGATGGCGGTAGGTCATATCCTTATTGATGGCAGCCTTTGCCTGGGACAGCGCCCGTTTTTTTGCCATATCGTGAAGGTGTTGGGTATTCCAGTAACCTGAAGCCAGAAACGCCAGACTCCAAACCACACCCAGCAGAATCATCCAGCGCGACAGATGAGACCGACCAAATGTCTCCTTTGATGATCTGAGATAGTTCTGGTGTAAATTGTTGTGACTACCATCCCGCACGATTATGATTTTTTTAGACAGCGATCAAACCGTCCTACTCCACTGTTGCAACTACATCAAGACCTGGCTGCGTGGCCGTTTTATTATTCGCGTTATCGGTGCTCGCACCACCCTGGAGCTGGCCGCTCATTTCGAGCGTATTAGAGATCGAGCTACCCCACCCAATACCTAGCGTTGCGGAATAGCCTTAGCCAGGGCGCATCTTCCCCCCAGCCGTCCGGATGCCAAGAGTTCTGTACGCTGCGGATCACCCGTTCTGGATGGGGCATCATAATGGTCACCCGTCCATCTCTGCTGCTAAGTCCCGCTACTCCCAAAGGGGAGCCGTTTGGATTGGCCGGATAACGTTCAGCGATCTCACCACTGTTCTCGATGTAACGCATAGCAACCAATTGCTGCGCACTTTCATGATGCTCCTGGTCATGGAACTCCGCCCTGCCCTCACCATGAGCAACCACGATAGGAATGTGTGAGCCTTCCATGCCCTGCAACAGAATCGAAGGGGTCTCTTGCACCTCTACTGTCACGAACCTAGCCTCGAACTGCTCAGAGCGATTGCGTACAAAGTGCGGCCAGTGGCCAGTACCAGGAATCAGGCTGTGCAGGTTGGATAGCATCTGACAGCCGTTGCAGACTCCCAGAGCAAAGGTATCTTCTCGCTCAAAGAATGCTTGAAACTGATCACTGGCCCTGGAGTTGAACAGGATCGACTTGGCCCAACCCTCGCCTGCCCCCAGCACGTCACCGTAGGAGAAGCCGCCACAGGCCACGAGACCACGAAAACTATCCAGAGTTACCCGGCCGGCAAGGATATCCGACATATGTACATCCACACTCTCAAATCCGGCGCGATGAAATGAGTTGGCCATCTCTATCTGGCCATTCACCCCCTGCTCGCGCAGGATCGCCATCGGCGGCCTGACCCCAGTTGCGATCATGGGTGCGGCCACATCATCATTCTGATCAAAGCTCAGCTTCACCTGAACGCCGGGATCATCATCTGAGATGCGATAAAACTCCTCGGCAGCGCACTCCGGATTATCGCGCATGGCCTGCATCTCACGGGTAGTCTCAGACCAGGCTTGCTGCAACTCAACGCGGCTGGAACTAAGCAACGCCCGCTCATCACGACTGATAGTGATACGATCATCACTGCTTACACTACCAATCCAGTGGCTATACTTGGCAAGCCCGGCATCGTGCAGCCGCTTAGTAACCGCGTTAGCATCGCTTCTCTTTATCTGGATAACGGCGCCTAACTCCTCATTGAACATGACCGCCAGATCATCCTCACCCAGCCCGACAATATCCAAACTAAGACCGCATCTGCCGGCAAAGGCCATCTCGCAGACGGTAGCGAACAGACCACCATCAGAACGATCATGGTAGGCCAGTAGCAGACCATCCCGGTTAAGCCCCTGAATAGTGTCAAAGAAGTGCTTGAGCGCCTCTGGGTCCTTTAGATCTGGGCCGTGGTGTCCAACCTGTTTATATACCTGGGCCAGGGCCGAGGCGCCGAGGCGATTCGCCCCCTTGCCCAGGTCGATCAGGATAAGGTCGGTCTCACCCAGATCGGTGCGCAGTTGCGGCGTGAGGGTACGGCGTACGTCACTCACCGGGGCAAAACCGGAGATAATAAGAGAGAGAGGTGCCGCCATCTCTCGCTTCTCATCACCATCCACCCAAACAGTCTTCATGGACATGGAGTCTTTGCCTACGGGGACCGAAATACCCAGGGCCGGACAGAGCTCCATACCTACCGCCTTGACCGTCTCATACAGCTTGGCATCCTCGCCGGGATGACCGGATGCGGCCATCCAGTTGGCAGAGAGTTTGATATCGCTGATGCTATCGATTGCGCCTGCCGCCAGGTTGGTGATGGCCTCTCCTATAGCCATACGCCCGGAGGCCGGGGCATCAATCAGAGACAACGGGGTACGCTCGCCGATGGCCATGGCCTCGCCCGTGTAGCCTACATAGTCTGATACGGTTACCGCCAGATCGGCCACCGGCACCTGCCAAGGTCCAACCATCTGGTCCCGGGCCACCTGTCCGGTGATAGAGCGATCACCAATGGTGATCAGGAATGTCTTGTTGGCTACAGCTGGCAGACGTAGTACCCGCTGTGCAGCATCCTTCAGATCGACATCGCTAAAATCCAGCTCTGGTTTGTGAAACGGCAGGTGCTTCACATCCCGCAGCATGCGGGGCGGTCTGCCAAATAGCAGCGGCATGGGTATGTCGATAGGGTTGTTGCCGAAGTGGGCATCACCCAATAACAGATGTTCTTCATCCGTTGCCTCTCCCACCACCGCATAGAGACAGCGTTCACGCTCACACAGCTGTTTGAATTCATCCAGGCGTTCAGCCGCTACCGCTATCACATAGCGCTCCTGGGCCTCATTGCACCAGATCTCCATGGGGGTCATGCCAGGCTCATCATTGGGCACCTGTCTCAGCTCAAACCGGCCGCCTCTGGCTGAATCGTGCACCAGCTCCGGCAGGGCGTTAGAGAGTCCGCCGGCCCCAACATCATGGATAAAGATTATCGGGTTCTCATCCCCCCGTTCCCAGCAACGGTCGATCACCTCCTGACAACGCCGCTCCATCTCTGGGTTGGAACGCTGCACCGAGGCAAAATCCAGATCTTCCGCCGAGGTACCGCTGGCCATGGAGGATGCCGCGCCTCCACCCAGCCCGATCAACATAGCAGGACCACCCAGGACTACCAGTGGGGTGCCGGCCGGAAACTCATTTTTCTGCACATGATCTTCTCTGATATTACCCAGACCACCGGCCAACATGATTGGCTTGTGATAGCCACGCAGCTCTTTGCCATTTGCCGCCGGCACATCCTCTTCGTAGGTGCGGAAGTAACCGCAAAGATTGGGACGACCAAACTCATTATTGAACGCAGCGCCACCGGTAGGACCCTCCAGCATGATATCCAGGGCGGATACGATACGCTCCGGCTTGCCGTGATCGGTCTCCCAGGGCTGCTCCATGCCTGGTATACGCAGGTTGGATACCGAAAACCCGGTCAGGCCTGCCTTGGGTTTAGCACCACGGCCAGTTGCGCCCTCGTCCCGTATCTCTCCTCCAGAACCTGTAGCTGCTCCCGGATCAGGGGAGATGGCTGTGGGGTGGTTGTGGGTCTCTACCTTCATCAGGATATGGATCGGCTCGCTGCTATAGCCGTATTTTTGTGTCTCCGGATCCGGGTAGAAGCGCTCTCCGACGTGGCCGGACATCACCGCCGCATTGTCCTTGTAGGCAGAGAGCACATTGTCGGGGGAACACTCTGTGGTGTTGCGAATCATCTTGAACAGTGACCTATCCTGAGCCACACCGTCGATGATCCAATCCGCATTGAATATCTTATGGCGGCAGTGCTCTGAGTTGGCCTGGGCAAACATCATCAGTTCGATGTCCATCGGGTTGCGCCCCAGGGCCTGAAAACTCTCCACCAGATACTCGATCTCACCGGGCGAGAGGGCCAGCCCCAGATCAAGATTGGCCTTCTCCAAGGCCGCTATACCACCCCCGATCACGTCCACACTCGAGGCCGGTTTTGGCTCTGCATGGGTGAACAGACAGGTGGCATCGTCCAGATCCAAGAAGACAGATTCAGTCATGCGATCATGCAGGGCCTGAGCGGACTTGGTTATTTCCTCCTCACCGAGTCCTGCACCTGAATCAGTATCCAGCGCAATATAGTAGGCAATACCACGCTCCAACCGATCGATCTTGCTCAGACCACAGTTATGGGCGATATCGGTAGCCTTGGTAGACCAGGGAGATATAGTGCCGGGACGCGGCACCACCAGAATCAGGGTGCCTTGAGGTTCATGTTCTGTCAGGTGTGGGCCGTAGCGCAGCACCTTGTCCAGAACGGCCTGCTCATCTTCGCTTAGAGACTGTTCCAACTCGGCAAAATGGACGAATTCCGCATAGAGATTCACCTTATGCCCAAGATCTGTACTGAGGCGTTGTTCAAGTTTTTGTAGACGAAATTTTGAAAGGGCCGGAGCACCGCGCAGAATGAGCATTGGTAACCTTATTCACTTGAGATAGAAAAATTCTAAAGGCGTAATGATACTCCATGCCGGGGGATATTGCCGCAGAAAAGAGCAAGAGAGTCCGCAAATTAACGCAAAATAAACGCGAATACACGCCGGATCATTTCTGTCCACTTATTCACATTTCCTATTTCCGATAGTGCCTCAGCACCACCTCGAGGGGTGAAAAGGTCGGAGTGAGGAGAATAAGCGGAATAGCACTGATTGGAACAAAGATAATAAGATTTTAATGGATTGAATCATTTGCGTTCATTTGCGTTCATTCGCGGACAGCACATCCCAATCCGTTGAAGACCTATATCTCAAACAGCTCGGTCACCTCATTCTGGCCAGCGATTGAGAGGCGCTCCTCAATAGTTGTCGATACCGATGCCACGGCCTCACGCACCAGCTCAGGACTGTTGTTTTTCTCGCTTAGATGGGCAGCAATAATATGTTGCAGACGTTCGGCATCGAGCTGTTTCAGAAAATCTGCTGCCTGCCTATTACTCAGATGCCCCAATCTTCCCGCCACCCTGGCCTGCAGGGTTGGGGGATAGGGTCCGCTGGCAAGCATATCCACATCATGGTTGCACTCAAGAAACAGCGCATCGCAATCTTTCAGTATTCCGCAGATGTGAGGGGTGTAGAAGCCGATATCGGTCAATATCCCTAGTCTGCGCCCCTGAGCAGAGAATACGAACTGGGCCGGCTCTCTGGCATCATGAGGGACCGGAAACGGTTCCACTTCCAGATCTCCAATAGAGAAAGATCCTTCATGGGTGTTGAACAACCTTACCTGCGGTAGCTCACCACAACGCTCCTGCCGGTGGGTCCCTGAGGTCATCCATACGGGCAGATTGTAGCGACGGGCGTAGGCACCAACCCCCTTGATATGATCATGGTGTTCGTGGGTAACCACTATGGCCTGGATGCTATCTGGCTCCACCATGAGTTGTCTGAGACGCGACTCAACCTCTTTGGCGGCAAAACCGTTATCCAGCAGGATCCTGGTAGCACCCGCCTCTATCAGGGCACAGTTTCCCTTGCTACCACTACCGAGTGAGGCGAACCTCATACCACCTGTCCCGCCCTTAAAACGATCAGCGCATCTGCTCGTGCAACAGCGTCAGAATACGTACCGCCGTGGCAGAGTTATCCCTGGCGCCTGACTCACTCAAAATGACTATCTCTGTTTGTTCGCCATCAGGAGTCAGCTTGACCTGGTAACGATTCTCCTTATCTATATTCTTGTCATCATCCTTCCAGAATGCGAGCTTGGAGAGCAGCCCTGGATCATCTGTATCCTTCATTGGGTCGTTATAGCGTACAAAATAGACCCCGTCAGACCTATTGCGATCTTCAACCGCAAACCCGACCCGGTCCAGGGCCACGCCGGTCAATCTCCAGGCCCGAGGAGTCTCGTCTTTTACGGTGAGAGAGACCTGATTGGCCGAACGATTTAGCTGGGAACGTGATTTCGCAGACACCCCTTTTCTGGCCAGGGAACTGCTGGCCTTCTGACTTCCCACACCCATATGCACCATCAAGCGGCGCAACATCTCAGCCTCCAGGCCATGATCGGTATCACGGGGAACCCATACCGGCCTTTCGTTAGAGCTACCGGTTGATGTCATCATCTCTTCCTGCATGCCGCGATGGGTCAGAAAGAGCTCCACTGTACCCTCTTCTGCCCCGCGCTCAATACGCACCCGATACTGATCCCTGGTGGCTGCTGAGTATGCAGAATCAAAAACCTTGCGTACCGTATCTGTTATGAAGTCAGACTTGATGTCAGCCCTGTTCTCAACCCAGTCTGTAACCATAACCCCTATGGATGGATCCTGTTCTGTCATGAGAATCCCGTTCTCCTGCCAGAAATCGACAGTTCTGGCCCAGACATCATCCGGACTGGCCTTTATAAGCAGCCATCTCTTGTCACCATCACGCCGAACCTGTACATCATCTAACTTTGGTATTACCCCACTGCTTCTGGCATAACCAGAGGTGGTCATATCCCTACTGGCAAAATCTGAATAGGTAGCAGAAGACGCACCAGACTCCCCAGGGATAACCAAGGAGTCACTTATGGAACTACTGGAGAGGTCCGGCGGCACTTCTAAATTCTGCCCAGCCTGTTTAGATTTTTTATATTCAACCTTACGATCTGGAAGCATCCCATCTATCTCAGGAAGGGTATTACAGGCAACCAATATTGGAAGCAGAAGGAAGAGTGAAACAAATTTAGCAACTTTCAGTGACATTTCGGTTATAGCCTGTTTAATTAATTATAATTTAGCTGCGGCGCAATCTCTGGCGTCAGCACTGATCAAAATTTCCGTCTCCACCACGTTTGTGGGGTAAAACTCAGTTCACAATCCCTATATGAGTCCTGCTTGTTGCATTGAGTTCCGTAACTCTCCCTGATATTTATCAGACAGCCAGGTTAGGGGCAATCTGATCCCATTTGGAATTCTACCCATTTCGGCTAGAGCCCATTTTACCGGTATTGGATTTGATTCCAAAAACAGGTCCCGGTGCAGACCGGATACACCCTGATCAATCCCAACTGCTGTTTCCCTATCACCAGCCAGCGCGGCCTTACACATCTCGCCCATCTCTTTGGGGGCAATATTCGCTGTTACTGAGATCACACCATGGCCACCAGCCAGAATAAATTCGCAACCGGTGGCATCGTCACCACTATATAGTTCGAAACTATCTCCGCAACCGGCCTTAAGCTGAGCAACCCTGGAAACATCTCCGGTCGCCTCTTTGATACCGATGATATTATCTATCTGCGCCAACCTAGCAACCGTCTCCGGAAGCATGTCACAGGCAGTACGGCCTGGCACATTATACAGAATTTGCGGTACATCAACCTGTTCGGCCACCATTTTGTGATGTAGATAGAGTCCCTCCTGGGTTGGCTTGTTGTAATAGGGGGTCACCAGCAGACAGGCATCGGCCCCAGCCAGCTGGGCGCATCTGGTTAGATTTATCGCCTCAGTGGTGGAATTAGCCCCAGTTCCAGCAATAACTGGAATGCGCCCGCCACAGAACTCAACCACCTGGCGAATCACACTGCAGTGCTCTTCCTCATCCAGTGTGGCCGATTCACCAGTAGTGCCAACTGCAACAATGGCGCTGGTTCCCTGCTCCACATGCCAATCAACCAGAGCCCGCATGGCCTGCTCGTCAACACGACCGTCTTCCATCATAGGGGTCACTAATGCGACCATGCTGCCTCGAAACATCACAGAACTCCAAATATTGACCAAAATTAAGAAACCCCCGATTAATTCAGTGGTTCCGGCGGCACAGGGCAAGGATTGTTCCTATAATCCTTTTGCATTCCCCACATCCCTGCGGGTGAGATAATCAAGGAGATCAAAAATAACATTTTTTGATCTCCCCAGTCTGAATGATTACAGACAGTAACTATTCAGCCCCTCCTTGAGCAGCCTGTGATTCTAAACCCCGCCTCACGGCGCTGACAAGTAAAGCTGGCTAAGAAAAATTTCTGACGATCTATGATAGACCACCGGGGGCCTTGCTAGGTAAACTCTAACCTACAACCATTTCTGGAGTATCAGTAACAACATGTCGTCTCAACACAACTACCTTGTAATATCCGCCCTCGGCCAGGACAGGCCGGGCATTGTGAATGAGCTATCCGGCACCATACTCAACGAAGGGTGCAATATTACAGACAGCCGCATGACGGTTCTAGGAGGGGAGTTTGCCATCATGCTAATGGTGGAGGGCAACTGGAACACCCTAACTAAGCTGGAAGATGCTGTTCCTGAGCTGGAAAAAACCCTTGGCCTTACCATTATCGCCAAACGCACCAGAGGCAAACAGAGTAATGCAGCCCTTTTGCCCTATGGTGTAGAGGTAGTCTCCATGGACCACCCAGGTATTGTGCACCACCTCGCCAGCTTCTTCTCCAAACGCAACATCAATATTGAAGATATGGTGACCAATAGCTATGCAGCAGCCCACACTGGCACCCAGATGTTCTCTGTACAGATGACAGTTGGTATCCCATCCACCGAGCATATCTCCACCCTGCGGGATGAATTCATAGAATTTTGCGATGACATGAACCTGGATGCGGTGCTTGAGCCTCTCAAAAACTAAGCCTCAAAACGGCCCAAAGCAGTTTTTTTTCCATAATCACCTAAAATTAGAGTAAAAGCAGAGAGTGGAACATGCCTGAAGAACTTAACCTGGATAAACGTCTATTCATCCTCGACACCAACGTCCTGATGCATGACCCTACTGCTATTTTCAGGTTCCATGAACACGACATATTCCTCCCCATGGTAGTGCTGGAAGAGCTAGACAAGGCCAAAAAGGGTATGTCGGAAGTGGCCACCAACGTGCGTCAAGTAAACCGCTTTCTGGATGAATTGATGCACGGAGCCAGTAAGGCAGATATCGATGCCGGCCTCCCTCTGCCTGCACCAGCCAATGGCAAGAGTGATGATTTGCCAAATCCGGGCAGGCTATTTTTCCAAATCAGAGACCTGCCAAACAATATCCCCGCAAGCCTCCCGGGAAACACCCCAGATAACACTATCCTAGGGACGGCACTGGCTCTACAAAAAAAGCTCAAGGACACACGCATAGTCCTCATCTCCAAGGATATAAATCTACGCATCAAGGCCGCCGTACTGGGAGTTCACACGGAAGATTACTCCAATGACAAGGTACTGGATGATGTAAGCCTGCTCTATTCTGGAGAGCAATCGCTTCCCGATGATTTCTGGGATAACCACAGCAAGGATGTTGAATCGTGGCAAGAGGAGGGACGCACCTTTTACCGAGTCACTGGCCCTGACATCGGCGACTGGCACCCCAACCAGTGCATATTTATGGAAGGAGACACCGGCTTTGACGCCATCGTCAGAAGAAAGGAAGACGATGCCGCAATTATAGAAATAGTAAACGACTACACCAACCAGAACCACTCGGTCTGGGGCATCAACGCTAGAAACCGTGAACAGAACTACGCCCTAAATATGTTGATGGACCCTAAGCTGGATTTTGTATCTCTGCTCGGCACCGCCGGTACCGGTAAGACCCTCCTGGCCCTGGCTGCTGGCCTGACCCAGACCCTGGACCAGAACATATATCGCGAAATCATCATGACCCGCGTTACCGTGCCAGTAGGCGAGGATATCGGCTTCCTGCCTGGAACCGAGGAGGAGAAGATGACACCCTGGATGGGGGCGTTGATGGATAATCTTGAGGTCTTGACCCAGATCGAGGGGGGCGAATGGGGGCGCGCGGCCACCGAAGATCTACTGAGAAGCCGCATCCGCATCCACTCCCTGAACTTCATGCGGGGACGCACCTTTCTGAACAAATATATCATCCTGGACGAGGCCCAGAACCTGACCCCAAAACAGATGAAGACCCTCATCACCCGCGCTGGTCCGGGGACCAAGATTGTCTGCCTGGGCAACGTTGCCCAGATCGATACCCCTTACCTTACAGAAACCACTTCCGGGCTCACCTATGCGGTGGATAGGTTCAAGGGGTGGGAGCACAGCGGCCATATCACCCTGCTGCAGGGTGAGCGTTCCAGGCTGGCGGATTACGCTTCGGATATTTTGTGATTGGCCGCAAATTGCGCCAATAACAGCAAATATTATAAATCCGTCACTCCGCGACTTGATCGCGGGGTCCAGGAGAATTATTGTTGCTATTCTTTCCTGGATTATTCGCTGCGCTCACCCTGCTGGCCGCCCTGAAGGGCGTTCAACGCGCTACGCGCTTTTGTCCAGCCTACGCGGGGATGACAATAGAACATGCGGCGCAATGCCTGTTGGTTATTGCGCCCTACAACCATCTCCCATCACACTAACCCTCTCCCCTCAGGGGAGAGGGAAAGCGAACCATAGGGTAGAAACACGCTCATACGGACGATACGTGCAATAAACCGGCGCTTTAAGACTGGAATAATTTTCTTTTTATTAGCGGTTATTTGCGGATAGCTGTTTATTAAACGCCCTACTTTTCTTCGGTCTGCGGCTTACGAATACGTAGAGACAGCTCCCGCAGCTGATCCTGGCTCACATCCGAAGGTGCAGAGGTAAGCAGACAGGCTGCGGTCTGGGTCTTAGGGAAGGCCATAACGTCTCGGATAGAGTCGGCGCCGGCCATCAACATCACCAGCCGATCCAGACCGAAGGCGATTCCACCATGGGGCGGGCAACCGAAGCGCAGGGCATCCAACAGAAAGCCGAACTTCTCCCTGGCCTCTTCCTCGTCAATTCCGAGCAGTTTGAACACCTTCTCCTGCACGTCCTGGCGATGGATACGGATGGAACCACCACCCAGCTCAGTCCCGTTTAGAACCATATCGTAGGCGCGTGAATTACATGCCCCTGGGTCGCTATCCAGCAGATCGACATGCTCTTCCTTACATGAGGTGAATGGGTGATGCAGTGAGTTCCAACGATCTGACTTGTCGTCCTTCTCAAACATGGGGAAATCAACCACCCAGACTGGACGCCACTCATCTTCCATCAGGCCCCGATCTTCACCCAGCTTGACGCGCAGGGCGCCCAATGCTTCGTTTACGATCTTGGTCTTGTCTGCCCCGAAGAAGATTAGATCGCCATCTTTGGCTCCGGTACGGGCCAGAATCTCTTCCACCGCTGCATCGGGTAGAAACTTCAGTATTGGGGACTGTAGACCATCGCGGCCCTGGGCAATCTCGTTTACCTTGATGTAGGCAAGGCCCTTGGCCCCATAGATGCCTACATACTTGGTGTATCCATCGATATCCTTGCGGCTAAGTTCACAGCCATTGGGCAGACAGAGGGCAGCAACACGGCCATTCTGGTCCTTGGCTGGACCTGAGAACACCTTGAACTCCACATCCTGCATCAGGTCGCCCACGTCCACCAACTCCAACTTGCAACGCAGGTCCGGACGGTCTGTGCCAAAACGCTGCACGGCCTCAGCATAGTCCATGCGTGGAAATGGATTGGGCAGATCCTTACCAAGAACTTTTCTGACCACCTGGCGGATCATCTCCTCCATCATGTTCATCAGCTCATCTTCGCTCAAGAAGGAGACCTCGATATCGAGCTGAGTAAACTCAGGCTGACGATCGGCTCGCAAATCCTCATCACGGAAACAGCGTACAATCTGATAATAACGGTCCATACCGGACATCATAAGTAGCTGTTTAAACAGCTGTGGCGACTGAGGCAGGGCAAAAAACTGTCCAGGGTGGGTACGGGAAGGCACTAGATAGTCACGGGCACCCTCCGGGGTGGCCTTGGTCAACATCGGGGTTTCTATATCGAGAAAACCGTTCTCATCCAGATAGTTACGCAATATGCGGGTTACCTGGGAGCGCATCTGGATGCGTTCCAGCATCTCAGGGCGACGCAGATCTATGTAGCGATAGCGCAGACGAATCTCTTCGGAGACCTTGTCATGCTCGTCTAATTGGAACGGTGGCGTATCGGCCCTGTTCAGCACTTCAAGCTCAAGGCCCAGAACCTCCACCTCACCCGTAGGAAGGTCAGGATTGACCGTTCCTTCCGGACGGGCCCGAACCCGACCCTTTACCCGTAGAACAAACTCGTTGCGCACCTGTTCTGCCTGGGAGAATACATCCGGCAGATCCGGATCATATACCACCTGGACCAGGCCCTCGCGATCTCGCAGATCGATAAAGATAACCCCGCCATGATCACGACGACGATGTACCCAGCCACAGATTTCTACTTCCTGATCTATGAAGGATGCGTTTAGATTTCCACAATATTGGGTGCGCATGAAACTATTACCATTAACTTATGTAAGGGGCCAAAGGCGGGAATGTTAAGGTTTGGGCTCTTCCGGTGCAAGCTCTGATGACGCTTTAATCGCATCTGGGACCACTGCGCCCATGGACATAAGCATCTTCAACCCTTCATCCACGCTCATATCCAGCTCCTGCACATCCTCTTTCGGAACCATGACGAAGTAGCCTCCAGTGGGGTTTGGGGTGGTGGGTACATATACGTTTATCACATTCCTGCCGGTCTTGCGCTGCACCTCTCCCTGATCGGTTCCTGTGAGAAAAGCCAAGGTCCAGAGACCTTTGCGGGGAAACTCAATCAGAAGCACCTTGCGAAACGACTGCCCTGAATCGGAGAACATAGTCTCCGCCAACTGCTTGGCCCCGGAATATACCGAACGCACCAAGGGCACATGAGACAGGAGTCCCTCCCACAACTTAACCAACCTACGCCCAAACAGGTTTGCGGCAAACACTCCGGTAAGTATAACCACGATGAAGGAGATCAATACACCCAGACCTGGTATGGCAAAACCCAGGAGGTTTTCCGGGCGATACGCCTCTGGGATCAACAATATGCTTCCATCCAGCCAGTTGACCAGCAACCGCACCACAATAATAGTGATGCCAAGCGGCACCCATATGAGCAGACCTGCGATTAGATAGCGTCTGAATGTTGGCATGATTTTGCGCCTTGGTGGTTGTTATTTCTTGGCCGCACAACAGTTGCCAGCACCACATGCAGGAGCTGGCTTGGATTCCGTTTTCCCGCTGTCATGCAGATTCTTCTGTTTACCATTTTTAAAATCGGTCTCGTACCAACCGGAACCTTTAAGTCTAAATCCGGCTGCGGAGATCAACTTTTTCAATTCTGGCTTGCCGCAACTTGGGCAAATCTCAAGCGGCGCGTCACTCAACTTCTGCAGCTTTTCCAGGTGTTCACCACATGACTCACATCTGTATTCATATATCGGCATTGAATAGGCTCTCAATCTGTCAAAATTGTCTTTAAAGTAATCTCTGAAGCTCGCTGAATCAACAAACACATGGGGGCACAGATATAAAAAATAAACCAGATATTGAAATCCGGCACATATCTTACCTAACTAGTTGATTTAACTGGAAGACTGGCCAGTTACAGCAAGCGGTCCATATTCAGGACTAAACCAGGGGAGATTCTACCACAACATGCCCTTAGAGCCCGAACCCTTTGGAATCATCATTTTCCACTGCCCGCTCTCTAATCTCATCTACCAGCCTGACCAGGGCTGAGTGCTCCTCAACTGGGAGTCCAAATTTAAGATATTTCTCCACATGGTCGAACACCTGTTCCAGCTCCCTGTTGCGCTGGTTCAGGTAAAGTAGGCACTTACCCAGAAAATGGGAGTCTTCATTCGCATCCCTGATTCTCTCAGCCTCATCCAATGCGATCCTAAGTTCATCTTCGTTTGGCTTCATGCTCTCACCTAATGTAGTGTTGGTTATTCAGCCTCTCTATTCTCACGACGCTTTCTCAGAAACTCTCCCTGACGTTTTATTACATGACGTATGAGTAGATCCCGGTCTTTTTCCCGCATTTGAATAAAATTGAGTCGAATAAAATTACTATAGCCTGACGCGTCACTCACCGAATCGCATCCAACCACTTCACCGAAGGTGATTATTCCGGTAAACGAAGGCATCAACAGTAAGCGCAGCTCCAGTAATGAGCCGTTCTCCACCGCTTCAGATGAGTAAAATGCCATACCGGAGGCGCTGAGATTCACCGGCTGCGCCGGCTGTTCCGCCAAATGATTTTCCGTGGAGAGCAGCGCCCTGCCAAGTATGTCTATTTTGGCGTTTATAGCCTTGAGGTAATCGGCAATATCCGGCTCTTCTCCCTCAATCCGGTGCATAATCCCGGCCATGTTCTGATTGATGGATGCGATGCTGCTCATAACCGTGAAGTTACCTTCCAGCTCCATCTCTACACTGCCCACCCTATCTTCCAGCTCTTTTTCAGATATTTGGTGATAACTTAAACTAACCGAATCATCTACACGAAAGAAGGTTCTTCTCTCAGAAGCTTCGCTGTCTGCTTTAACATTACCACTCATAATTTCACCCCAGACAATTCTCTAAATTTATTGGCCAACACCGATCACCTCTCTCTTATCACCTTCCTCTCCCCGCACCATGATCAGCTCAACTCGGCGGTTTTTGGCTCTATTCTCTGGGCTGTCGTTTGGAACCAGTGGATTGGAATCGGCATGCCCCTCAATCAACACCCTATCTTCCGACACCCCAGGATTCATTAGCAGCGCATGCACCACAGTTACCGCACGGGCCGAGGATAGCTCCCAGTTGGAACGGAACCTACTAGTATAGATAGGCACGTTATCCGTATGTCCGGCCACAATAACTCGGCCTGGTGAACGCACTACCGCATCACTTATTCGATCTATCACATCCAGAAAACCAGGGTTGAAATCTGCACTGCCCGATGCGAATGAGCCCTTCTCCTGAATCCGAATAATTATCTTGGACTCTGCCACCTCAACAGACACCAGCCCATCTGCAATCTCATCCTTCAGCGCATCTTGCAACTCCTTGGCCTGCTGCTCCATCTCTTCCTTCTCCTTCTGGGCCTGAGCAGCCATCGCCTCCTGTTCCAATCTCTCCTGATCGGATATATCCGGCTTCTCCTCCTGCTCTATTTTCTGCAGCTCCTCCTTCAGCTCCTGCATGGCCTTTTCCATCTCTGCAAGTTTTTCTGGACCGACAGCTTGTTCCAATGCCTCTCGCTGTTCTGCCATAATCTTCTCCATGGCTACAATCTTCTCCAGCAACTCGTCTATCTTTGCCTGTAGCGCACGCTGAGTATTTTCCAGCTGTTCTTTCAACTCTTTGATAGCCTTTTCCAACTCAGCTAATTTTTCTGGATCGGCCTGTTCCAGCTTTTGGCGTTGCTCCTCTATGACCTGCTCCATCTCTTCAAGCTTCTCATTCAGCTGCTCCATCTTCTCCTGTAGCTCGCCCTTCTTTTGATCAGGCACATCCAGGTGCTCCTTCTCCACTTGTGTAGTCTGCTGCCGAATTTCATCTATGGGGGAAGGTTCCGGGACTGTAGACGGACTAAACTCCTGTTTAATGACACTGGTGCCCATTACCACATCCATAACCGGCACCTCGCGCTGTACACCAAAGGCATCCTTCATGGATTCAGCCATCTTCTTGAAGCGGGTAGCATCCACCTCGGCAAAGGAGAGCAACAATACAAAGAAGCACATCAGCAGGGACATGAGGTCGGCAAAAGTCGCCAGCCAGGGAGGGAGCCCCTCTTCACATTTTGGGCAATCCTTCGCCACTACTGTTCCTCTTCCTTACCCCGCTTGGCGGAAGGCAGGAAGGTGGATAGTAGCTGTTCCAGGACCCTTGGGTTCATGCCCTCCTGAATCCCTGAGATGGTTTCCAGGATTAAATTTTTATTGGTCTTCTCTAACTGACTAGCCCGTTCCAACTTGATGGCCAGGGGAGTGGCAAAGGCGTTTGCGATTACAGCCCCGTAGAGGGTGGTCAATAGAGCAACCGCCATGGCGGGACCAATACTGGCCGGGTCTGACATATTAGCCAACATCTGCACCAGACCCACCAGGGTGCCGATCATACCCATAGCCGGGGCCATGGTGGCCATATTCTTGAACATATTCTGCCCCACCACATGGCGCTCGATGGTCAGATCTATATCCCGCATCAGCATCTTTTGTACCAATGCCGGATCGTGACCATCCACGCACAACCCTATGCCCTCCTTCAAAAAATCGTTGCTGATTTCCTGACCCTCCAGCGCCAGCAGGCCGTTTTTACGCGCTACGTCGGCTAGCTGCACCGCCTCCTCAATCAGCTGACCTGAATCATATGTTTGGTAAAAAAACGCCTTCATTGCAATGCCGAAGGAGCCTAAAAAGTCCTTCAGGGATACCTGCATCAGGGTTACCATAAAGGTACCGCCGACAACAATCAGGATGGATGGCACATTCACGAACAGCATTACATCGCCACCGGTGGCAATTGCGCCTATGATAATACCGAAACCACCAAGTAAACCGATGAGTGTTGCAATATCCACTAAGAGCTTCCCCTTAAATCCAAATACATATGTCAAAATAAAACAGAATGACTGTATTTGATAGCGGTCTTTATGTTAAAAACTTTAGTTCTTATTTGCCGGATATAGTTAGAACCAACCCCCAAAATAGACCGGCTTTCTTCTGCCAGAATGGAGCGTGCTAACTGACTGATATAACTGATAAATCCATCCTGATTACCGGCTGTTCTAGCGGTATTGGCCTTTGTGTTGCCCAGGGACTGCGAGCCAGGGGTTATCGGGTATTTGCCACTGCGCGCAAACCTGAGGATGTTGAGATGTTGCAACAGCAGGGATTTGAGGCAATACAGCTGGATCTAAACCAAACGGATAGCATTAGAAACGCCCTTGCCAGAGTGCTTGAGCTGACTGGAGGAGAGCTGTATGCCCTGTTTAATAACGGCGCTTATGGCCAGCCTGGGGCGGTGGAAGACCTTCCGACCGAGCTGTTACGCGAGCAGTTCGAGACCAACCTGTTTGGCTGGCATGAGCTCACCAGGAGGGTTATTCCGGTAATGCGCCGCCAGGGATTTGGACGCATAATCCAGAATAGCTCCATACTCGGCTTTATCTCCCTATCTTTTCGTGGGGCCTATAATGCCAGTAAGTATGCGCTGGAAGGCCTGAGCGACACCATGCGCCTGGAACTGTATGGAAGTGGTATCCATTTAAGCCTGATTGAGCCAGGTCCGATAGAAAGCCGATTCCGTCATAACTCGTTCAAAAAATGGCAACAGACCCTGGCGGGAAAACCAAGCGTACATCAGGATACATATCGGTTACAGGAGGAGAGACTCTCATCAGAACAGGCACCCACCCCATTTACCCTGCCGCCTGAGGCAGTATTAAAAAGGGTGATACACTCCCTGGAGAGTCCACGTCCGAAAGCACGCTATTTCGTGACCTTTCCAACCTATCTGTTTGCAGTATTGAAGAGGATTCTTCCAGTGCGCCTGCTGGATGCAGCCCTGCGCAAAATATCCAACTAGACCTGGCTAAAGTAGTTGTCTAAGAAACTGGCAAACGAGACCTGATCATCTGCCTCCATTGTGGCCTGTTGTTCAATAGAGCGAATTGCCTCAGCTTCAAACAGGTTTTGCCGTTCCTTGCTCAACTTCCACTCATCGAAGAATGATTTGTGCTGCAGAGACAGACGCTGTGCAAAGTGAAAGAAACCCTCCCCCTTATCTCTCATCTCAGCAAGCATCCTGGCGGAAGGGGTTTGCTCCGGGTCAGCAATAATCTCTAGCTGTTGCGCCAGCACAGATGAATATGGTCTTCCGGGATTATCCCCATCTAGCTGTTCACAGATACTCTGCATATTTGAGCATATATCATTTGCCCAATCTCTAAGCTTGATCTCTTCACCCCTGCGCAAGAGAGTGAGCCTATCATCTCTCCCTGTGTGGGCAACAAGTTCCAGGTTATGGTCGATCTCTATCTGCTCTTTATTGTCTATGGGTGGACTGTCCAGCAACAGACATAACATCATAAACGCCTCTAGAAACAGCAACTGTTCATGGCTGACACCTAGTGGGTGAAAGGCATTTACATCAATTGAGCGCAGCTCCACATACCTTACTCCACGCTGTTTCAGTGCGATAGTTGGTTTTTCCAGGCCTCCGGCGATCTGTTTGGGGCGAACTGTAGAGTAATGCTCGTTTTCAATCTGTAGGATATTGGTATTGAGCTGTTCATAATCCCCATTAACAACAACCCCTATGCGCTCCCACTTTGGGCAGCTCGTATTGATGGCATAGTTCATACTGGAGATATAAGAGTCCAGCGAGTTGTAGCTAACGTTTATACCAGCACACTTCTCTTTACTATTGGTATAACCTATATCTCCCATACGCAGTGATGTAGCGAAGGGCTCAAAATAGGTATTATCATTAAACTCAGAGAGCCTGGTCTTACTGGCACCGATAAAAGATTTACATATCGCTGGAGATGCGCCAAACAGATACGGTATCAACCAACCGTAACGCTTCAAGTTCCGCACCAAACCAAAGTAGTGCTCATCAATAAAGTCTCTGGGCTTGACAGATTCCTGCTCCAGATCCTGAAACATCTGCCAAAAATCATCGGTTGGCGAATAGTTATAGTGGATACCAGAGATAACCTGCATCACCCGACCATACCTGTGTCCTAAGCCCTTCCTGTAAACGGTCTTCATAAGACCAGCATTGGAGCTGCCATACTGAGCGATAGGTATATTATCTCCACCTTCTAACACACAGGGCATGCTGGTGGGCCAGAGGGTCTCATTCTCCAGTTTTGAATAGACAAAAGCATGGGCGTCGCCTAGAAATTGCAACGACTCATTACTATTAGCAAAGGGTGGCGTAATGATCTCTGTAAGCGCTTCCGAGTAGTCTGTGGTTATGTATCTGTTGGTTAGCGCAGAACCCAGAGCCAAAGGGTGCTTAACCAAAGAAATACCACCATCTAGAGAAACCCTGAGGCTCTCCTTTTCCAGACCAACATTTCCTCCGGAGAGGAGTTTAGCGCTTCCGGAATTCAGGAAGTTCGCTAAACGTTTATCTAGGCTGAAAGACAAGGTACACCCGGTTATGCTTTTGAATTAACTAGATAGTAGAAGTGCTATTTATCAGTACACAATCACTTAATGGGATTATGCATGGCCGCACGTGGAGCCTGGATTGTGATGTAATCCGATAATATACGAGCAGCCTCTTCCACCCCTATCTTCTTAATAACCTTCTGGTCAGTCTCTACGGCGTTTCTTCTTTTGCTATCGAGAACTTCACCCTCACCATCATCAGCCGGCTTAATCCCGACAGAGGCAAAGAAACGGTTCTTTCTTTGCTTTGATTCCTGCTTGCGCTTCTCCCATTTATTCTTACGCTTTTCTAGATGCAGTGAAACAAATTTCTCCTTCCTTATCTCGCTGAGAACATCTCTCTCCTGAATTAGATAGTTGAAGCCTACATCTGACTGTATCCTTTTCAGATGTCTACTGCGGTATATATCCAGGGGACCCAACTGGTTTCTGGCATGACTCAGGGCATCTATCTTGGCCCACGGCAGAGCGTTATCCAGAGACCTTTCCCCCTCATCATTTGAGTCATGAACAGTTGGATAGATAATATCAGGCACCACACCCTTAAACTGGGTGCTACCTCCATTCACCCGGAAGAACTGGGCCATGGTAAGACGTAGACGTCCCAGCTCCTTTCCGTTATCACGTACAAAGCGATCTAGATCAATCAAAGTCTGCACTGTACCCTTACCGAAAGTTGGCTCGCCAATTATGATGCCACGGCCATAGTCCTGGATTGCTCCGGCGAAAATCTCAGACGCAGAGGCACTGTCACCATCAACCAGCACCGCCAGCGGCCCAGCATAGACCTGCTCCGGGTCCAGATCTCGCTCAATCTCTATAGCACCGGTGGAGTCTTTCACCTGCACCACAGGACCTGATGGGATGAACAGACCTGTCAGCTCAGTAGCCTCAGTCAGTGAACCGCCACCATTCTGACGTAGATCAATCACCACGCCGTCAACCTTTTCAGCCTGTAACTCTTCTAGAATCTTTCTTACATCTCTGGTGGTACTACGAAAATCCTTTTGTCCTCTGGAAGCACCATCGAAATCGCGATAGAAGGCAGGAATCTCAATCACACCAATACGTACTGGTGTCTTGCCATCCGGCTTCTCTATTACTGTTTTTTGGGCCGCCTGATCCTCGAGCTTAATCTTGTTGCGCACCAACTCGATAGTTTTGGCCGCGCCGCTCGACCCACTCTCTTCTGACAATACTTGCAGCCGCACCACCGAGCCTTTGGGGCCGCGAATTTTGTCCACAACATCCTGTAGGCGCCATCCAACCACATCTTGGATCTCACCACTCTTTCCCTGCCCCACACCAATGATTCGGTCGCCAGGATGTACCATACCGCTTTGGCCTGCAGGACCTCCAGGCACGGTTTTTATGACCACTGTATATTCGTCCTCTACTGTCAGGACCGCCCCAATACCCTCCAGAGAAAGCCTCATTCTAATATCAAAATTCTCAGCCAGACGCGGCAACATATATGAGGTGTGTGGTTCAATAGTCTGGGTATAGGCATTTATGAATATCTGAAAGACATCTTTAGAAGCAAGCTGCTTAGTCCTATGCAGGGCACTCTCATAACGCTTGCGCAGAGTATTTTTAATCTCCTTCACCTTCTTGCCGGTCAGCATCAATCCCAGCATGTCATTCTTGACTCTCTTGCGCCAAAGCTCATTCAACTCCTGTCTGTTTTTGGCCCATGGGGCATCCTCCCGGTCAAAACGATAATTCTCATCCAGACCAAAGTTGAAGTCCCTCTCCAGTAACGTCATGGCATAGGCTATACGCTCTTCCAGCCGCAGACGGTAGGCTGTGAATATTTCAAAGGCCGGTTTCAAATCAGCCCCTCGCAGTGAATCATCTATTTTGTTACGGTATTTGTTGGTAAAACGATCAACATCCTCCTTGGTAAAATACCTTTTGTTTACATCCAGAGATTCAATATACCGCTTGAGAATAGCAGCAGACATCTCATCGTTCAGAACACTTCTCTTGTAGTGATACCTGCTGACGACATTATTGATGATCAAAGCGGACTGGCGCTGCTCCCTTGTGGGCTGCAGTTGTTTTAGTGGAACCTCATTTTGCGCGGCAAAAAGAGGTGCTACCCATAAAACAAGCAGCAGGAGTTTTATTCCTATCTTCATATAACTTAATAATACCTTATTGGGGCAGCCTTGGCCGCTGATACTCGCATATTATCCTTAATGTGGTTTGCTATTTGACCTCGAGGATTGAGTGAAGGTTTCACTACGATTCTGTTGGTACCTGTTCCATTATACGATTAAAGCCGGATGCAGGCCCGTAATAATCTCATGATACTCGTCATGATCAGGACCTAAGTACCCGTGACGGATAAAGAAGTCTATGACCACGAGGTTACAGTTTAGCTTAAACTCATCGCTCTCGAGTACTATCTTCATTACCTCCCTTACCGGAAATAGATCAAACCCTGCCACCTCACCATCGTTACAGTTGGGCCGAAAGGATGCCGGAAGCCGTAGATCATAACAATATAGGGTATCCGGCTTAAGACCCTTTTCTGTCTCCATATTATAGGTGATAGCAGCTACAGGTTTGGCATCAGCAGCCATCTTGGCCTCTATCCCTGCCTCTTCCCAACACTCTTTTACCAGGTTTTCATCCAACCCGATGTTGGACGGAAGTCCGCCAGCCACCAGGTTATCTAATTTGCCAGGGAAGTGTATTCGATCATCCGAACGCCGCCCCAGCCACAATTTCAACTCGCCATCATCTACTACAAATCCATTCATGTGCTGTCCAAAAGCCCTGATTCCAAAGTATGGAGCAGCAGCACGATCAAGCCACAAAAGACCTTTGTCTCTAGTAGACGGTGTAGCAACATACTGCTCTCCATGCAAATGGCTTATCACACCCTGCTCAACCAGTTCTGACAACACCTCTGCAACCAGCGCACTACGCTCTTTCATACTAGACCCTGGCAGGAGCAGATCCACCCTATCCCGCCTTAGCTGAAAGATATCAGGCCATTGGCTTAAATGAGCAGCAAATTCAGGTCTCATCAGACCTACCTGCACCTGGTTTACACGAAACGGGATAAAATTGTCACGATCGTGCCGGTTACATGCAGTGATATGTCGCAAAAAACCCATTATCTATTAACCTCAACCTTGGCCTGCTGCCACAGCTCTTCCATCTCATCTAGCCCCAGATCCTCCATTCGCTCTCCCTTTGACCTAAGCGCGGCCTCCATAGCCTTGTATCTTGTCTCAAAGCTCTGGTTTGCCTTGCGTAGGGCGCTCTCCGCATCAACCTTGGCATGCCTTGCCAGATTTACGCAGGAAAATAGCAGATCGCCAATCTCCGCCTCCAGACGCTCCTTGCTGCCAGCTACGAAAATCTCCTCCTTTACCTCATCCAGCTCCTCTTTAATCTTGTCCATTGGCCCTTGGATATCCGGCCAATCGAAACCTACATCGGCTGCACGCTTTTGCAGTTTGATTGAACGAGTCAGGGCCGGCAGTGACTGAGCCACTCCATCTAGCTGCCCAATAACTTTTTCTTTATTATTCTTGACGTTACGCTCTTCTAACTTATACCTCTCCCAGGCCTGGCTCTGCTGATCAGATGTATCTATCTTCTCATCGGCGAATACGTGGGGGTGACGGCGAATCATCTTGGTGCATATAGACTCAACCACATCATCAAAACTGAACAACGACTGCTCCTGGGCCATCTGGGTGTAAAACACCACCTGAAACAGCAGGTCTCCCAACTCATCTCTCAGCTCATCCATAGCGCCCCTCTGGATTGCATCGGCCACCTCATAGGCCTCTTCTATAGTATGGCGGGCGATGCTGGCGAAGCTCTGCTCCCTATCCCAAGGACAACCTGCAACCGGGTCTCGCAACCGCTCCATTATCTCTATCAGCTTTTGCATCTACTCTCCAAACGGTATTTTCTCTAAGCCAGAAACCTTGATAATAACAAGAAAAAAATAAATCTGGTGGTATAATGCCGCTTCGAAATTTCGTGGGCATATGGCCCCATCCCCACCAGATTGGGGCAGTTAAGAGATACAGGTATTTGTAAGTGATGGCCAGAGTTACCCTCCTGATAACACTATTGATTATCCATGTAGGCAGTTCATTTGCGGCACAATTTGCCCGCACCAAGCCGGAGAAATACACCCTGGATGAGAAAGGGGCAACATTTGAGTTCTGTTACAACTGGAGTTGTAACAAGATGATGGATGTCCGCCTGGAAGCAAAACTTCTGGATAAACTTGCAGCCAAAATAGAAAAATGCGCCACCTCCGCCGAAATGGAGCTTATAGCTATAAGGAACGCAGTTCGAGATGCAGAGAACCAGATCCTACTAGACCATGAAATTCTGGTTAATGATGTAGCCGGCAACAAATTGGATAAGCTGAAAGAGGGGGCTCTCGACTGCGTCGATAACTCAAGCAACACCAATTCCCTGCTGCATGTCATGGAAAAAAGAAAACCCTTCAAATATTGGACAGTGGACAAACCATATGGCAGAGGTTTCTTCAGGCCTCATTGGACGGCCACCCTAAGGACAGAGGACAAAGATTTTATCGCCAAGTATCGGGATAAAACCCAGATAGGGGACAAGAACTACACCATCTGGACTATGGATACCTGGCTAACTACCTTTGCCTTCAACCCGTTCCTGTTTGAGATCAATGACTGGTTAGACGCGCTGGATCCATGGGGTAACAAGCTGTACCGCGAGCTGTATCATCAGAAGATTGATTGCTGGGGACCAGTAGCTCCCAGGACCAGAGATGATAAGCCACCCGATGAATCTACCGTTTCTGACTCTTAAGAAACCTGATTTAGCAGTTGGCTGAAACCTAAGTTCAGCCTGCGGTCTGCCAGTTCCAGAACTGGCCGAATATCTGCGAGAAGTTGTTTGAGCTCCTGATTGCCAACCCCATCCGTGTTACCTGCCTGGATCTCTCTCATCAGCTCAATTGATGGATCCTCTGCAACCCAAACTGTCGGATGCTCTTCAACATTATTGCCCTGATCATCCAACTGCTCGCTGCTAATAACACAGTTTCCGCCAATCTCAACGGCTTTGCGCAGCGCCTCTTCTGCACTACTAATTAGTCCATGGGTACTTAGTACAGAACCCAGCTCAAACAGAGACATACCAACGCTTACACTCACTCCAAGGCGCTCTCCTGCATACTTCAGGACCATGTTATCTATATCCTTACTCACCCTTTCAACTGCCAAACGCCCACCTACCCGGTTAGTCAGTGGCAGTACCAGGCCAAATCTGGCCTGATCGATACGGGCAGCTAGGTCTTCGGTACGGATTATGTTTTTTATTCTTTTGCCAATTTGAAACAAGAGTTGGAAAAAAACCTTGTTGCCAAGTTTATCTAGTAATTCCTGATATCCATCGACCTCAAACACTGCCAGAGTAAACTCGGTTTTATGCCGTGTGGCCAGGGTCAGATTGCGCTCCACATGTAGCTGAAAATAGTTTCTTCCTGCCAACCCGCTGATTGGATCAAGCTCTACATCCCGCTCAAGCCGCATTACCTGTTGCTGATAACTTACATATGCTGCAACCCGCCCACATAAAACTGACTCATCAAACGGTTTACGCACAAAGTCTGTTGCCCCCTCTGCCAGGAGTTGCCTCTTCAGCTCTTCAGTATCATCCTCACCCGAGACCATTATGATCGGCAAATTAATCAGCCTAGGATTTCCATCCCCCCTTATGCTCTTTAAAAACTGATGCCCACCCATACCTGGCATCTGAAGATCGCAAAACACTAGACAGATATCGTCTTCCGCACGCAACAAGGCTAAAGCTGATTCAGCATCCTCAGCAGCATGTACCAAATACTTCTCTTCGAGCATCTTGCTGATACTCCATCGCACCACCTTGGAGTCGTCCACCACCAATATCTGTGGCTTTGTTGGCTTTACAATCTCTGTTTCCATACTGCGCTCCCCAATCGTTGCATAAGGGTAAATTTACACACTAGCCATAATATCTTAGTACTGCAAAAAGCAACCACCATAATCTTCTCACTAGACTATACTATTTGCAGAATTATCACGCATCAGAGAAATTACATATGAGCATCTGGAAGATATTTACTGCTGCACTCATTTTGTTTGTTCAGGCAGGATGTTCCAATGAAACTGACAACAAGGTCGGTAATAAAGAGAATAACGACCACATATGGAAGAGCCAAACCAAGGCCCTTGACCGGGCCAGAGAGGTGGAATCTGTCGTTATAGAATCGACAAAAAATAGGCAGAAGCTAATTGATCAACAATCTAAATAAGCCTGCTTTCTAGGCATCGAACTTACGCTCTAACTCCTCTTTGGACATTGGCCGGTGAAAGAAAAAACCCTGTCCAGCACAATAGCCGTCACTCAATAGAAAATCTCTTTGGTCTTCAGTCTCAACACCTTCAGCAGTAACCTTTAGACCTAGACTGGAAGCGAGGCTGATAACTGCCCTGGTCAGCGCAAAATTACTTCCATCACCCGGTATATCTCTAATGAATGAGCGATCGATCTTCAACTTATCCACCGGAAGTTGCTTCAGCTTGGATAGAGACGAGTAACCCAATCCATAGTTATCTATAGCAATGCTTACACCACGCATCTTTAAACGTTGCAGCGCTGCAATTGCCTCTTTTGAGTGATTTATAAACGCCGACTCTTTGACCTCAAGCTCAAGATTAGAGGCAGGAAACCCTGTTACTTCCAGCAACTTCAATATCTTCTGTTCAAAGCAATCACTACTCAACTCGGCCTCTGAAACATTAATGGATAAACGCTCGTTATAACGCCCCTGATCGATCCAGAGCTTTCCTTGGGATAGCGCCTTATTCAGAACCCACTCACTCAATTTGGAAATCAGCCCCGTGTCTTCAGCCTGCGCTATAAAACGTCTGGGCCCTAGAGTTCCCATATCTGGATGCTCCCAACGCAACAGCACCTCCACTCCAACAATTTTGCCACTACTGATCTCAACCTGTGGTTGAAAGTGCAGTACAAACTCATCACGCTCCAATGCTCTTTTCAGGCTGGTTTCCATTAATACTCTTTCAAAGGCTACCGTGGTCATATCATCTGTATAAAATGCATAGCCGTTGCTCCCGGCCTCCTTGGCCCGATACATTGCAATATCGGCATTCTGAATAAGACCATCTGGTGTATCAGTATCATCCGGATAGATGCTTATCCCTATACTGCTAGTAATAAAGTACTCATCCCCACGAAGTTCAAATGGCTCAGAAAATGCGTTGACTATTTTTTCAGCAACCAATGCCGCATCTGCAGGCTCCTCTATACCCTCCACTAGAATGGTGAATTCATCACCTCCATTTCGCGCGACAGCATCATCTATACGCACAGTCCTGGCAAGCCTTTCGCCCACTGCCCTAAGCAGTTCATCACCAACAGCATGGCCATAACTATCATTAATGATCTTGAAGTTATCCAGATCTAGAAACAGAAGCGCAAGTTGTGCTTGTTTACGGTAAGCATGTTTTACCGCATGTTCCAAACGCGCGTTAAATAGCAGCCTATTGGGAAGATCGGTCAATGGATCATGATGCGCAAGGTAATCTAAACGCTCCTGAGACTTTTTAATATTTGTTATGTCTGAAAAAATAGATATGTAATTGACTATCTCTCCATACGCATCCTTTACCGCATTCACTGCCACCAGAGCTGGCAACAATGAGTCATCTTTACGTTTAGTCCATATCTCGCCTTGCCACTCTCCAGTCTCGTTAACTGCCTCCCACATACTCTCGGAGAATGCCTCACCTTGTCTCCAGCACTTCCAAATAGTTGTGGTTTTGCCTATTAGTTCATCCTTGGTAAAACCCAGCATACCCTCTATAGCTTTGTTCAGTTTCAAAACACGCTTATTAGCATCAGTAATAATTATTCCTTCCGCCGTATGTTCGAACACCTCCCCGTACAGCCGCAGATCATCCAATCGTCTATGCAGTTCATGCTCGGTTTTTTGCAACTCCTCACGCGTTTCGACCAGATCAGATACATCACCTATCGCGCTCACAACACCAACAATATTTTCTTGTCCATCCAAGAGTGGCGCATAGTTTCCAGCTATATAGCTCACATCATCAAATTCGTTTTGTGACAGTTTGTCGCTAAATTTAACAACCTCTCCACTCATGCATTTTTCAATCAAATCCATATGCCGCTCCAAAAACGTCCCGGGTAGTACATGATCTATGGTGCTGTTCTCTATCACTTCCAATGGCAAACCACATATCTCTTCAAAATGTTTATTTGCAGCCAGGTAATGGCCATTTATATCAAATGCCGCAATCCACGTAGGAGCCGTATCCAGAATTGAGCGCAGCAGATTCCGGCTATCTAGCAAGGCAAATTCAGTTTGCTTCTGCTCAGTGATGTCCTGGATGGCGCCAAAGACCCTTATAAGCTTATTAGAGCCGTCGAATACTGGTTCGGAAAAAACGGAAACATAACGCACTTCTCCATCTAGCCTGACAATTCCAAATGAGATGTTATCCAGTTCACTGCCAGGCTCTGCTTCCAGCAGATCCCTTAAATACTGTGCAACTGTGGCCCTATCCTCGGAACATATCCGCGAAAGGAAAAACTTGGTTGTTAGGTTGACCGACTGAGGATCAGCGCTAAATATCCTATATGTTTCACTTGACCACTCAATGGCTTTATTCGGGATTTTTATGCTCCAACTGCCAACATGGGCCAATGCCTGCGCCTTCGCCACCTCTACAGCCTTGGGAGCCACCATATTCTGAAACTGTTTTGGTTTTGGTTTTTGTCTTGGTTTTTGTTTCAGTTTTTTTCTATTGGAATGATATTCCATGATTACAGACAGAAGCCTTGCTCCACTATTTATAATGTTGTCCTGATGCTCTGGCAACTCCTTTAACGATCCATGTTCACTCATAAGATATCCATAATGTTCGTATTTAGTCCGTAGTTGTATATAGTCTGTTTCCGGTTTTTCCCCACTATTGTGGTAGCTTAAGGTAACGCCAAGGCCCATACCGTTCATTACATCTGTAAACAGCTCCACGGCATACTCTGTGTCCTCCACCTGCGACAGATGAACAGCAAGAAACAAAATTTTCTGAGCTAAATCAACACCCGGCATTCCAGCGTACTCTTATAATTATTTGCGCATCCCTCACAACAACCTTCCATTTACATGATTTTTCTTAATTATCCAGTTCTTAAGCCCTGCAATATGCTACAGGCCTTCATCTTCAGGCTTTTTTAAATATGTTTTCTGTATGCAATTAATCTATTCCTGCTCATATTATTCTGAAATAGAGCACAAGCGATGGGGTACAACCATACCTCTGTGATTGTTAGTGTTTATGTAGAAAATTAGTGGCACTCATTCGACAGGAAACCATCACGAGTAGCAGACCATCTCTCCTCCACAACAACGTCCACATGCTGCTTAATATATTCTTCCCGAGAATCATTAAATTACTTATTTATACTAAGCTAATTATATCTCGGCCGACACTTATAGCTCTATCCGATCTTGTAGTCAACGCACAATACAACTAAGTAAACAGGTCAAATAAATAGCCAAAATAATAATATTCTGTAAAAACTTATAATTATGGCGCTTTGTTATTTTTATTTAATAAGTAAACGTTTTAACTAATAGGAAATAAACGCATACAACAAGGAGAGCAAGCAAAGATATCTGCTTACATAACTGTGGATAGTTAACAAATAGGAAAGGAGACCACTACACGCAATCCTTGGCCGCTGGCCACATCGGTCAAAATCACATCTGCGCCATGCAGGTCGGCAATCTGCTTAACAATAGAGAGACCCAGACCGCTTCCCTGCGCCTCAACGCCTTCACCACGTTGAAAACGTTGAAACAGATCCTCTCTTTCTGCTTCTGGTACTCCAGGCCCACTGTCCTCTACCAGCAAACAGATGGTGTCGGACTCCAGCAGCAGTTGAACCCGCACCACTCCTCCGGTCGGCGTGTAGCGTATCCCGTTATCCACCAGGTTTCGCACCAGAATGCTTAGGGTAGCCTCATCTCCCTGGATATTTAATGGCATATCTGGACTATCCAGAGAGAGCTCGATCTGCTTGTCCAGGGCGCGTCCACCGATCATGGCTAGGACATCCGCTACCACTGCTCGTAGATCGAGCTGCTGGCTCAGAATTATCTCTCTTTGCATGGTATCAGCGCGAGCCAAGGTAAGCAGCTGTTCCAGCATATGCGTGGTGCGATCGACCCCGTTGACGATATTATTCAGAAAACTGGCATTCTCCTCGTTATTATCATCAAGCTGTTTTACCTGCGCCTGGGTCTTGAGGGCTGCCAGGGGAGTGCGCAGTTCATGGGCGGCGTTTGCGGTAAAACGGCGCTCGTTTTCCATAGCTTTCTGCACCCGAAGGAACAGCCGGTTCAGGGAGTCAACGATGGGAATCACTTCACCAGGTACATTATCTGTGGGAATTGGCTGCAGGGAGCCTGGGGCCCGCTGCTCCACCGTCTCAGCCACCTGCTCCAACGGTCGCAGCCCTTTACCAATAGTTGCCCAGATGATTAATCCCAGAATTGGCAGTGATAGAAACATGGGCCACAGGCTGTTAATCAGTATTGCCTTAACGGTTTCCTGACGAACAGCCATCCGTTCACCGACATGCACCCGTAAAGTTGGATCCTGTATGCTTAGGCCAAACACACGCCACCCCTCCTCACCGTCGCCAAGGTTATCAAAACCCTCGTTGTCTAAATGAAATGATGGGGCATTAGGAGAACGCAACATGGGCCTACCATCGTCGTAACTCACAAGAAAAGCGATTTTCGATTCGTACTTGTGTCCTGGACTGGTTTCACTAGATAGCAGGGTAAGGTAGTCATCCTGTTTATCAGGACCGGTCTCCTTCCCGTACTTTATTACCAACTGGGTCAGCAGTGGCGAACGCCACAGCGCCCTCTCTCCCAGCTCCGAAACCAGGCGCTGCAGGACCTCCCGTCTCTCCACCTCCTCATCCGCCTCATGGATAAGCAAGGTAGCCAGTACCCGTGCCTCCTGAGCCAGGGCAGCGTCATACACCTCTTCCACCTCAGACTGTGCAGCCCGGTACACAAACAGGATTACGACGCCCCAGAGTATGACAACCGCCGTGATCAGACCTAGCAGAAGTCGCTTGTGGATAGTACGGACAGTTGGCATAGCTAGCTATCACCCTTCTGTTTATGGATGGTATAACCGACTCCACGCACCGTATGAATCAGCTCTTTACCCAGTTTTTTGCGCAGATGGTGAATATAGACCTCCATGGCGTTACTCTCTACCCCCTCCTCCCAGCCGTACAGCGCCTCCTCCAACTGTTCGCGCGAAAGAACTCGACCACAGTTGTTAAGCAACGCCTCCAGTACCGAAAACTCGTGGCTACCCAGAGAGACAACCTCATCATTCAGATATACGGTGCGTGCCGCAGGATCAACAGTAAGTTTTCCGTGCTGGATAACGGCAGCAGCACGCCCCTCGCGCCGACGGGTAATAGATCTTAACCTGGCAGCAACCTCCATCAGATCAAACGGTTTGATCAAATAGTCATCCGCCCCCTGATCCAATCCGGTAATACGGTCTTCCACCGTATCCCGCGCGGTTAGTACCAGTACCGGTAGATCGTTGTTAGCCTCACGCAGCTTGCGCAACACCTCAAGACCATCCTGACGAGGCAGGCCAAGATCCAGGATCAGGGCATCCAGATGCTCGGTGGCCAACGCCTGTTCGGCGGCAACCCCATCACGCACCCAGTCCACTGTATAGCCAAGCTTCTGCAGCCCGGTGGAAAGCCCTTCTCCCAGTAGTTGATCATCTTCGGCTAACAAAACTCGCATAGTTACTTGTGATGTTTCCTCGCTTCAGCTAGAGCCATCCGCACCTCTTCCTTACGACCGGCATCGGCAACAGGACGATTTGGACGAGGAGCAGCTGCCAACGCCCGCTCAAAGGCCTTGATCGCGCCAGCGTAGTCCTTTTGTCTCATCAGAAAATCGCCATAAAAATAGTTGGGATCTATACCGTTTGGATTCAGCTGCAGCGCCTTTGTCAGATAGATACGCGCCTTTTTATCACTTCCGAAAGCCAACGGCCATCCTGGGACTTGATAGTACAGACTGCCTAAAGAGGTGTACACCGATCCATTCAGTGCGTTTGCATCGATCTTTTTCGCCTGGAGTAGAAGTTCTTTAGCCTTGGTAACCAGATTCACCGCCTTGAATTGCGCAATGCCGCGCAGTTCACCTGCTGTACTAGCCAGGATGATAGCCTCCCATATCATTGGTTCCGCCTGGCCCGGATTGGCGCTGGTTATAGCACTGGCCTTTTGCGCCAACTTCTCAAAGGCATCTTTGCGTTGCGCCTTGGGCGTCTGGTAGTTGACCTGCGCCCACTCCTTACTCAGAGCCTCCACCTTAGGGCTCATCTGCGCCCACAAAGGAGTAGTGAAAATAAAACAAAGTAGAAACCTGGTCACTGTTCGAATATTCATGAGTATTCTCCTCTGGCAAAAGGTGACATCTTAAGATTTTGTTTATATAGAGCCTTGTCCACCAGCCGTGGAAACAGGGCGTTGATACGGACGAACAGGGACTCGGGGAAACCAAGATAGAGCTCCTTCTTGCCACTAACAATGCTATCCACAATGCGGGCTGCAACCCAATCTGGCTCATCCATGTTCATCTTTACTTCATCGGCCATCTGGTAGACGGCACTAGAATTGAGTTTGGTCTTTACCGCCCGTGGGGCCACATAGGTAACTCCGATATTGGTATCGGCCAGCTCTCGGCGTAGCGCCTCGGTAAACCCACGTAGTCCAAACTTGCTGGCCGAATAAGCGGCAAACCAGGCAAAGGCAATGGAACCGAAAGTGGAGCCCACATTAACGATGCGCCCCCGGTCCTGCTCAATCATCTGGGGCAGCACTCGCCGGGTAATCAACATGGGGGTAATGGTGTTGAGCCGAATAATGCGCTCCAGAACTGCTGGATCCTCTTCAGCGAAAGGGCGGAAGCTCTGTAGCCCTGCATTGTTTATGAGCAGATCCACACCACCAAGCTCTTTGACCGCTTGATCTACCGCGGCATCACGCTGATCACCCTCTAATAGATCAGCCTCAATCACCACACTACTACCGCCACCGGCATTAATCTCACTAGAGAGCTCGTCCAGCAGGGCCCGGTTGCGTCCCAGCAGGGAGACGACCGCACCCTCTGCCGCCAGGGCCTTGGCAATCTCAGCGCCAATTCCACCGGCAGCACCGGTCAGGATGGTTCGTGTACCTTTAAGTTTCACAATCTCTCTCCTTCGAATGTTAGGCAGCTTTGCTGCCTTCACGTGGAATCAATGGCAGCCCGCGGAAGATATCGCCATACAGCTTGTAGAAACGCTTGGCGGTATGGATTACGAACTGACGGTCTTCCTCGCTCTCAATACGGTTCACCACTTTCTCGAAATGATCCATATGGGAGATATCCAAAGCGCCGTGGCTATTCAGATAGCTGAAGGCCTCGTCTGGCAGCCCCAAGCTGCTCTGGATATTCTTGGCCGCCTCAAGGGCAATATTGATGCTAGTCCCTTCCAGCACCAGCACCATGCCGAACAGGCCAATAGGATTGCGTCGCTGAACCACGTCATAGGCATAGGCGCACATCAACTCCGCAGCCATACCTGGTTCTTCATTCCGCACCGCCTCGGCATCGCCACCGCACACCTTGATGTCGTTGAGGATCCACTCCTGGTGTCCCAACTCCTCTTCGATGTAATGGGCTAAGGCGTCCCGCAGCCACTCTGCAGAGTGTGGCACCTTCGCGCCACATGCCATCAACAGTGGCGTGGTGTGTTTTACGTGATGATAGGCCTGGGTAAGAAAGGCGATATAACTCTCCAGGGAGAGTTCTCCCCGCGCACCCTGCTGGATAAAAGGGATCGACAGAAGCTCCTGACGTTCCGCTTCGGTCGCCTTGTTCAGCTCTGCATAAAAATTACTCATGAAACCAACTCCTCTTGGTAAAGTGATTCAATCTGTTGTAGATAAATTTGGTGTATGGCGAGCCGGCGTATTCGGCCGGTGCCGGAAAGCTGCCCGTTCATCGGGCTAAATGGTTCGTCGGCCACTGTCCAACGGGTGATGCGGGCGTAATCCGGAAGTCCGCTGTTCACCCGGGCCACGGATGAGGCTAGATCCTCCGGGGTGGCACCAGGCATAGGCACAATCACCGCCGCATTCCAGGGCTTGGCCTCGCCGAACACCGCCGCCTGGGCGATGCTCTTCTCCAGCACCAGCTCCCGCTCCACCCATTCTGGGGAGACGTTACGTCCAAAAGCGGTAATAAACAGGTTGCGGCGTCTACCGCTCAGATAGAGAAAACCATCTTGGTCAAGATGACCAATATCACCGGTGCGCCACCAACCATCTTGCAACTGGGGGGCAGTCTCACCCAGATAACCTGCGAAAAGATTGCCCGAGACCAGCACCTCACCATCCTCGGCAATACGCAGTTGCGTATGCGGCAGGGGACGACCCACTGATCCATCCCTATATTGGGATGGGGTGTTTAGGGTGGTAACAGAGGCGCATTCGGAAAGACCGTAACCCTCAAACACCGGCAGATTCAGTTGGCGCGCCCGCTGCAGCAACTGAGGGGATACCGATGCACCACCCACGGCGATAAAGCGTAGCTGTTCCGGTGATGGAGAGCCCTGCTCTATCACCTCCACCAGCCCCTGCAAGGTTTGTGGCGTCAGGATCACACTGGTGGCGTTATAGTCACGAACGGCGCGCACCATGGTTACGGCATCCAGGCCAGCTGCGCCTTTCAATCCGGTCTCCGCCAGTGACGGCAGCAGGGCCGTGGCCCCACTCCATAGGGAGACATAAAGCCCAGCGATGTTCTCTAACAATACAGCCAGGGGCATGAGCGCCAGATGACGATCACTTTCCCTGGCCTCAACTGCGCCTGCCAAAGATTCAACCACCGGCTCAATCCGCTCCCAGGGCAGCATCACACCCTTCGGCTCCCCGGTAGTACCAGAGGTATAGGTAACCTTGGAAACCTCTGCCGGCACTGAGGCGCCATCACCCGCTGCATCTATCAATGCAACCTCTTGCTGCATGACCTGGATCTTGGACCAGCTATCAGCAACCACATCCGAAGCTCGATTCCGGAACAGCTCCGGGTTATCGCTAACCACGGCCTGCACAGATGCCTGCTTCAGGCAGTGCTGTACCTGCTGGGGCGAAAAGAATGGAGGAACAGGTACCAGGGTAATACCTGAGAACAGGGCAGCCAGATCAAACAGGGCCCAAATAGGGCCGTTGTCCATATCCAGCCCCAGGGTGGTTATGTTCAGTTCCCCCAGCCTCTGGGAGAGTTCTTGCACCTCCCGAGCCAACCCCTGGTAATCCAGCTCGCAACCGTTGCCGCTGAGCGCTACCGCATGGGGTCTGGTATATGCGTGGGATAGGATTCGGTCAAACAGCTTCATGCCGCAACACTCCCGGCCTCTCCGGCATGGAGCCACAGGCGACCCAACACTGATTGAGCCTGCATACGTTGCTGCAGTATCTGGTATCCGTGCTCAACCCGGCCCGCCATCACCTTGGGCTTCTGATCGTAATAGCTACCCCATGTGGCTAGATCGTCCGACTCTAGCCTGGATGGGTCTGCATCTCCCAGTTCGATCAGATCCATCCCCATACGGCCGAATGCATTGCACAACGTCGGTCCGGCGGTAAACACTACCCACTTTCCGCGGGAAGCGTAGAGATAGGCGGTTAATGCGGTAATCAGCCAACGACCACCACCGGCCCCTGACACCGCCAGATTGCCAACCTCAACTATGCCATCCCGGTCCACCGGACTACTTATCTTCGCCGCCAGCAACTGCTCTACTGGCCGGTCCAGATACCGTTCCAAAAACAGCTCGTCGTCCTTGGCCAAACGCAGACCGAGAGCGCCCAGCAGCTCACCATCGTCATTGCGCAGACTCATCAGCGTCGGCATAAACAGCCGTACATCTGCACCATATGCCTGAAGAAAACTAGCGTGAACAAACTGCTCAACCTCAGACCGGTTACGGTCCTGAACACTGCTTGTTTCCACCTGAGTTGGATATGCTCCAGTCCGGTTGTAGGATTGTTCTAAGCTTGCCATATTCCCTGCCCATTACTAAAAGATGGGCAAACTGTACAAAAGGAAACTTAACGGTTTCTTAAAACGGCAGAATCAGGGAGTTATAAGATAAAGTTAACGCCTGGCCACAAAATCCCCCAGGAACGAAAATCGCACACCATATGAATATGGTGTTTTGTTCTACACTTAACATACTAATAAGCTGTCTTTTCCAGAATCTCGCACGCCTTAGGTGTCAACGAGACTACAGATGGATTAATTAGAGGGACCTAATGCCTTCGTTGAGCTCCATTAAAAATCTTGAACTGAATGCCCAGTTACTTGCCGTTTTCCTGGCTGTGATTCTCATAGGGGCAGGCGCTTATGGCGCAGTGCAGTTGATTGAGCAACGCTATCAACGCGGCCTGGAATACTCATTGAGTGCGGTGATTGACACCACCGCAAAGGGAATCAATTTATGGAAAAAAGAAGAGATGCTGATGGTGCAAGGCATGGCTCAGGAGGAGTCCATCATTGAAGCAGCCAAGGCGCTCCTTAGAGTGCAGCGCGAACAGAAACCACTACTTAAATCTAAGGCGCAACAGCGGCTGCGCCGGATGATGAGACCCAACCTTAACAAGTACCGGGGCTATTTCCTCATCGCACCAGACAACATCAGCCTGGCCTCATCCAGGGACGGCAATGTAGGCACTAGCAACCTGCTAACCAAATATCCGGATATCCTGGAGCAACTCTGGAGTGGTGAGACACGACTCACACCGATACAGCGTTCCGATGTATCTCTTTCGACTGAGATTGAGACACTACCCCAGCCCGGCGATGAGACCCTTTTCGCGGGTACGCCGGTCAGGGATGAGGATGGAGATATAATAGCCCTGCTTACCCTGCGTATCGATCCCTACAAGACGCTACTGCCCCTTACTTCCAAGGGAGAACTGGGTGAGACCGGAGAGAGCTATTTCTTTGATCGCCACGGCGTCTTGCTAAGTAACAGTAGACATGAATACCAACTTATCCAACTCGGCCTGCTTGAACCGGGCATGTCAAGTGTCGCCAATCTACGGATCAGGGATCCAGGTGTCGATCTGACCAAGCTTGATTATAAGATGCAGTTTCCCAACAACCTCCCCCTGACCAGGATGGCGGCCAGCGCCACCAAAGGTGAGAAAGGTACAGACATAACAGGTTACCGGGATTACCGCGGCGTACCCGTCGTGGGTGCTTGGCAGTGGGATAAAGAGCTTGGTATTGGTCTGGCCACGGAACAGGATGTGGCCGAGGCCTACAGACTCTTCTATTTCGTAAAGACCCTAATCTATGGAGGTAGCACCATCGCAGCCATGATACTACTGGCGCTGGCATGGGTTTTTATATCAGGAAAACAGAGCCTGGCGCAGTTGCAAAACCGGCTGCAGGCCATAGTGGAGACATCTGACTACGGTATCGTAGTGATCAATGAGCAGGGAGTGATCGAGAGCATCAACCCATCCATGGAATCTATGTTCGGCTATAGCGCTCAGGAGATGATAGACAACAACATCAGCATGCTAATGCCCGAACCGCACCACAGCCAGCATGACCTCTACCTCGAACACTATCGACACACCGGCGACTCCAAGATCATCGGCGTTGGCAGAGAGGTAGAAGGGAAACGCAAAGATGGCTCTGTCTTTCCCATAGATTTGAGAATAAACCGACTGGAGCTAGCCAGCGGACTCCATTTTGCCGGCCTCATTCGAGATATTAGCGAACGCAAACAGGCTGAGCAGGGTATCCTCAAGGCGCGGGAGGAGGCCGTTCACGCAAACAGTGCCAAGTCCAACTTCCTGGCCACTATGAGTCACGAGATTCGCACCCCGCTAAACGGCATTGTCGGCACCATTGACATGTTGGCGCACACAAGCCTGAATAAAGACCAACAGGATCTAGTGGAGACAGCACAGGATTCTGCTGTTCTGCTCCAGGGCATTATTGAAGACATACTGGATTTTTCCAAGATTGAGGCCGGGCGGCTAGAACTTGAGATGGTCCCCCTCTACCTAGAGGATCTGGTGGAGAAACTAGGCGAGAATCTACAGCACATCGCCAAGCTCAGCGAGGTTGAGCTTCTAATATATATCGATCCAGAGCTGCAGCAGATCAAGGGTGATCCGCTAAGACTGAGACAGATCCTATACAACCTGGCTGGCAATGCCATCAAGTTCAGCAGCGACCTCACTGATAGAGTTGGACAGGTCGTAATCAGCGCCCAGTTGCAACGCCGGGTGGCAGGTAAAGCTGATATTAGTTTTCAGGTAAAGGACAACGGTATTGGTATGAGCAGAGAGGTGCAAGAACGCCTGTTCAGACCGTTCGTACAGGGCGAAGGGGAGATCACCCGGCGTTTTGGCGGCACCGGACTTGGGCTTGTTATCACCCAGCGCCTGGTTGAGATCATGAATGGTCATATCGAACTGGAAAGCACCGAGGGAGAAGGTTCTACTTTCACGGTCCATGTCACTCTGGAAGAGACCACAGAACTACCACCAATAGAAACTTCCAATCTGGAAGGCATCAAGGTGGTGCTACTTACCCGTGACGAAGCCGCGCAGATATTGAGCAGTTACTTACGTCATGCTGGTGCAACGGTTGTCCAGAAAATCGCTGACGAGGCGGTAGAGCTATGCAAAAAAGAGCGCGGCGATGCCAATGAACTGTTTGTAGTTATCGACACCCGCGGGGACATGGATTCATCCACCGCCTTACGTAATACCCTGCGCGAAGAGATCAGCGATATCGACCAGCATTTTCTCTTTATTGAGCGAGGACAGCGCCGTTATGCCAGGCCGTATGAAAAGGACGGTTTGACCCTGGACCTTAACGCCATGCGCCGGAAAACACTGCTGAATGCCATAGCTGCCTTAGCTGGCCGCGAGTCTCCGGAACTGCAAACGCCTGCCCTAATACAACCTGAACCAGACATACCACTCAGCGTTGATGAGGCCAAAGCTCAAGGTCGCTTGATCCTTCTGGTGGATGACAACCCAACTAACGTAAAGGTCATCGGCCAACAGTTGAACATGCTCGGTTACCTGGCAGAAACGGCAGAGGATGGCGCAGACGCCTTGGAGATGTGGCGAACCGGCAGCTATTCACTAATATTGACCGACTGCCATATGCCGATAATGGATGGCTACCAATTGTCTGAAATCATACGCAGAGAAGAGACTCCAGGAACGCGTATACCCATCATCGCCACCACCGCAGACGCGCTAAAAGGAACGGCACAGAGGTGTTTTGATGCCGGAATGAACGACTACTTGACCAAACCCATGAAGCTGCAGCAGCTTAGGGAGGCCCTGAGGAAATGGGCACCAAAGGTTGGTGTGGAAGATGAGAGCGACAAGGAGCAGTCGTTTACACAAGGAGCAGATATGTCTCATGAAGATATAGACCAAACTGCTCTTGGTAACATCCTTGGAACCCAGGACCCAGAAATGCTGGCTGAGTACTATAATAGTTTTCTGGAGACCAGCACGCCGACGGCAAAGCAGATCCAGGACGCGTTTAACGCTGGCGATCTTTCGGAGGTAAGCAGACTTGCGCACAAGCTGAAATCATCCGCCCGCACAGTTGGGGCCAACCGCCTGGGAGATTGTTGTCAGGCCCTGGAGGAGGCAGGAAGAGAGGGTGATGCCCAGAGTGTCAGCCAACAGATGGAGCTTCTTCCCGTCCTGTTCAATGGCGTTAAGGCGTGGATAGAACACAGTTACGCAACTGCATAACTAAAGGACTATTTCGTACATATGGAACCGAAGGACTATACAAACACCGTTCTGGTTGTTGATGACGAACCGTTTATCCTGCGTACCACGAAGGATGTACTCACACGGCTTGGTTTTACCCAGGTAAAGAGCGCTGACAATGTGGCCGATGCCTTGGATCTGATATCAAAGGCAGATCCGCCTGTGGGCCTGGTGTTAAGCGATCTAAATATGCCAGGCGTAGACGGACTGGAACTGCTCAAACGTTTCGACGAGATGAGCTATCGTGGCGACATACTTCTCTTCAGTGGAGAAGATGATCAGACACTGAAGATGGCGGAATCCCTGGCCCGAGCGCGCGGACTATCGGTGATCGGCGCAATCGCCAAGCCGATACAGATGGATACACTCATGGAGAAGCTATCTCACTGCTCACAATCCATAGCCGCCCCAACAAAACCATCAACAAACAGGGTGACCCTAACCCCGGTAATCTTGCAGTCGGCCATAGAGTTCGGCGATTTAAAGCCCTGGTTTCAGCCCAAGATAGATATTGCCACCCGCATGCCTGTGGGCGTAGAAGTATTGGCCCGCTGGCCCGAGAGCCCCATTGGCCCCATATTCCCCGACACCTTTATCCCCGTAGCCGAAGAACATGGACTGATCGACTTGCTCACCTTCTCCCTGGTCGACCAGACGATAATGATAGACAAGGTGTGGCGAAAGCAGGATATTGATCTGGAAATAGCCTTCAATATCTCTATGAACAGCCTCTATGATACGGAGTTTGCTGACAATCTGATAAAACAGGTGACCTTAGCTGATGGCCATATAGATAGAATCAAGCTGGAGGTTACTGAGAGTCAACTGATGGATGATCTGGTGCGCCCGCTCGAGGCTCTACTACGACTGCGCATGAAAAAGTTCAAACTCTCCATCGACGATTTCGGCACCGGACACTCCAATCTCAGACAGTTGCGCGACCTGCCCTTTGATGAACTAAAACTGGACCGCAGTTTTATACAATCCAGTGGCGATGGAGAGCGCACCAGTTTGATCCTGGAATCCACGGTGGAAATGGCCAGAAAACTGAATCTGTCCATCGTGGCGGAAGGAGTGGAAACCATGGAAGATTGGCTACGGGTTGAACGACTCGGTTGTGATCTGATGCAGGGATACTTAACAGCCAGACCAATGCCGGGCGACGAAATACCCGACTGGATCGCCTCATGGCCAACCCTGCGAGATAGGCTGTTCAAAAGCTAATCTATCTAGATCTGATCTCTACCGGCAACAGCGGCATTGGGCTTGGGCATACATACAAAGGCCCACCGCACCATACTCCCCAGGCTAACTCTCAGATAGATTCCGCAGAATCCTATCCGCCCCGGCCTCCAGCAGCTCTTCCGCCAAACCACGCCCTAATGATTCCGCCTCTTCCCGATGGGCGCGTCGCTCAGCAAACAACATCTCCTTGCCATCAACACTTGCGACCATTCCACGCAGCCAGATCTGATCCTGCTCCAGCACCGCATAAGCACCGATGGGCACCTGACACCCACCTTCCAGACGGTGATTAAATGCCCGTTCCGCAGCCACACGGCTATGGGTGTCTTTGTCATTAAGGCATTCGATCAGCGAGATGGTCTCCTCATCGCCCTCACGACACTCAATACCAACAGCACCCTGCCCCACGGCCGGCAACATGAACTCAGCAGGTATCTGATGACGAATACGCTCCTCCAGCTCCAACCGGATCAGACCGGCAGAGGCCAGGATAATGGCGTCAAACTCACCACTGTCCAGCTTGGACAGCCGGGTCTGTACATTGCCGCGCAGACTTAATATCTCCAGATCAGCCCTTTTATGTAGCAACTGACTAGAGCGGCGCAGGCTAGATGTGCCTACACGGGCACCCTGAGGCAGATCATCAATATGGGCGTAGGTATTGGAAACAAAGGCATCAAAAGGGGACTCCCTCTCACAGATAACCGGCAACCCGAACCCCTCCGGCAGCTCCATAGGGACATCCTTCATAGAGTGCACGGCGATATCGGCAATACCAGCCATCATCCCCTGTTCCAGCTCCTTTACGAAAAGACCCTTGCCGCCGATCTTGGCCAGCGGAACATCCAGGATCTTGTCGCCCTGGGTAGTCATAGTAACCAGTTCGACCTCCAATCCATCATGCTCAGCCATCAGATGGCTGCGCACATACTCCGCCTGCCACAGGGCGAGAGGACTCTTGCGGGTGGCGATTTTCAGTTTCTTACTCATAAGGTCAAACCGTTTGCTGAAAAAATATATCTTACTCAAAAAGTGCAGACCGAGGCATAAAACACCTTACTGCATCGCGGCAGGATATATAAAAATTATTATTGGATCAGTAAGTTAGGATGGTCAATCTTACTCATTGAAATCATTAGGCATTCTAAAGAAATAGTAACTATCGATCAAGGCAAAACAAAACCCACCGCCAGGGGTGGGTTCAAACACAACAAACCGTGAAAAGAAATAAACCCTATCGGTTCAGCTATCAGGCAGACAGCCTGCGTCTACTAAACGCCACCAAACCGACCAGCCCGCTGGCAAAGAGCCACACAGCCGTAGGGATAGGTATGGCCGTCACATAGACAGTAAAGTGGGATAGACCATGCTCTGTCCACCCCCGAATATCCCAGGTACCGGTGGTGCTGGTACCATCAAGGAGATGGTAGGCGCTGAACTCGGGGCCAGCTTTAAGGGCAAATGCAACCTGACCATAGCGATCAAAGATATCGCTATCCAACGACCAGGTGCCAAATAGAGATTCACCATCTATAACCGGATTTACAACCAAGCCAACATCAATTATCGTCTCTCGCGCTGGGGTACCATCCTGAAGCTTCTCAGCGAACATCCAGGTGTTTATATCAAAGGCCCCAGTACCACCATAGGTATTAAACCAGGCTGCGTCATCATTACCTGAAACAGGCCCAATGCAGTCCTGAGAACCGGTCACATCTGAGATACTACAGTCTGCGGCAGTAGCTGATAATGGGCTAGTTAGCAGACACAACAGGAGCAGGGCTGCTCCCCAAGGGGTATATTTGCCGTACATAGTCTACTCACTTATATAACTGAGCGAGAACGGCGACCGTCCTAACCACCAATTCAGGCAAACTACGTGATTTTCCTAAACCATACAAGTTTAGCCTAGGTACAGATGAGGGGGTTTTCATCGCTCATATGGGCGATAAACTATAAAAGCTGGGAATATTGTTCCCAGTGAACAATAGGGGTAGATATATTCAACTACCTGGAACAGGTATTCTCACCCAGATCGGCATGTGATCAGACACATCTGCCTTGCTACTGGAAAAGATTTTATTGATCTGAGATTTACTCAACTGATAAAAGCTCTTTCCATATATAGCCTGCGCGAACAACTCAGGGAAATCGAACACACCATAGTCAAAACCATTAAGACCTAACTGTCCTGCCTGCCTGTTATGATCCTCATGGGGCAAACCTGTCTCATCCTTATCTATAAAAAACGCCACATGATCAAACGATTCACTCTTTCTGGCATTTGTATTAAACAGCATATTTTGATCTGGATGAATATCCAGAAATGGAAAATTCACCCGCGAGGCACTATCACCTGTAAGCAGATTACTGTTCAACTCTATCAGCAGCTTAACAATATCTGAGTAACGACTTTCTGGGCTCTCAAAATCCATATTCAGATCACCAAACAGAATCATATTTTTGTAATACATATGTTTAGATTGCTTGGCCCGTTGAACCAACCACTCAAGCAGTGCAAAAAACTCCCTAGTCCGCTCTAGCTTGCTCTTCCCGTAAAGCAGATGGGCATTTATCGCAAGAAACTCTATCGGATCAACACTACCCTTACCTTTTATGGAGAAGGCCGCACAGAGAGGCGTACGGATAAAAGTGAGAAACTTTGGATGTTCAACATCACTCAGGCCATGCTTCTTTTTCCCCTGCTGCTCTCTCCTCTTATTGGTCTCATCGAACTCCTCAAAAAACTCCTTCCATGCATCAATGTCCTGTTTTAGTTTACTTATGACTACAGAGCGGTCATATGTAATATCAGATGTAAGCTCCTTTAGCTCAACCCTATCCGGGCGATAGAGAAAGGCAAGCCTCTCTTTTAAACCCCGCGCCCCAGGAACAGCGCCCGTGGTATCAGAAACAATCAACTGATAACTCGGCCCAAGCTCTTTTTTTAGCCTCCGAATACCAGACAAATCATCCATAACCTCCTGAACAGCCAACAGATCAAAGCGGGACACAAACCGCTTTATGAAATCCCAACGTTTCGTATCATCGTCATCCTTACCCAACTTCAAGGCATTGAACGAACCCATGACAACAGAATCATCCCGTCTAATTGGACACCCATATCGCTTAGGGTCCTGCCTCAGTTTTGCATTGATATCTTTCCATTGCTTTTCGCTAAATTTTGGCATCTTTCCTCCTGAAACTGTATGGGGTATAAAAATCCAGGTTAGAACATTTAATCATTTATGATTATCCGATGTGACTTGCCAATTACTGCTTGCGACCCTAAGCGGACATTAAGTCTAAATAATATAGTGTATAGCTGGGCCTAATAACCTGAGTCAGGTTTTTTACCAAGTTATTAATTCAATATCCGGTTTTCTATCTTTTGTACTAATAATCACCTCGAATCGGTGAGAGCAATTTGTCGTACACCGAAATGTGACAGTAAACTCATCATCGACCGTAGTTGTTATTTTTTCACCATGTGGTCTACCGAATGCTGCTAGTATTGCATTCCACAAACCGCGCTGCGCGCCGTTATTCATAAACGTGTGCTCCGCGTACTCATCCAGTTCTGATACGTCAATACCGATAATATCTTTACGAGGGATGCGATCAAATTTATCGTAAGGGATGTTTTTCTTGTCACATGTCTTCATCGCAATCCGCTCCAGTGTTGCAATCAGTGGATCATAGACATTGCGGGCCAAAGATATCCGTTTCTCGCATTCCTCAATATAATCGCTCATTTGTGATCTTAGATATGCAGCAATTTCAACTCGATCATCTCTATCATTAATTGCCTCATAGGCATTCTGACCCTTATGGTTCTTTAGTCGAGGCGAGATGCCATTTTCGATTATCAATTTTGTGATTTCCAATCTATTGTCTTCAACTGCATGATGAAGCAATCTGGCCTGCCTTTTAATATCTAGCTTATCTACATCAAGAAAACTATCGAATGATTCACTGTCATCAACATCAATCGCCTGATGGAGTCTAGTTCCCAGGCTACTCATATCATAATAATCATCCGGAATTCTGTAGCTGTCGATACCATAAGACCCTACTAGGTCAATCATGTTTGGGTTATCTCTAACCGCCCACATGGCATTAACGCCATTCTTACTAACATGATGGATATCGGCACCCAAATCCGTATATTTTTTGATAATCCGAATTGCATTTTTATGTGCTTTATTCCCAAAGAAGCTGATAATAGTGAATAGAGGAGTGTAACCATCTTTTCCCTCATGATTAATATTGGCACCAGCCTTAACCAGCGGTGTAACCATATCACGCCATGGAATAAACTCAGCGGCAAGATTAATAGGGGCATTTCCTTGCTCATCTACCTGATTCACATTGATTCCGGCCTTGATAAGGAATAAGTTAAACTCCTTTTTTAATTCTGCTTTTATTGCAATGTGTAATAAGTTGGACCCCTTAATGGCTTCAACATACTTATTGTGGTCACCGCAATTGATGGTGACAGTGGTTGTATTATTAATCGTCTCGTTGATATCTGCTCCACGCAACAGCGCCAGTTTCATCAATTCTAAATCCATTGTTCCAAAGAGATAAAATAGAATCGGTATACCACCGCCTGAAGTGTCGAGGTTTAGCTGCTCATCTTGTAGCAGTTGTTCAACTTTTTTGTACTGCTTGTTGATTAGAGCAAAATAGAGGTCTAATTGTTTTGATTGCCGCCTTATACCAGATATGACCTTTTTCTTAGTGGATTTTTGGCCATCTACAAGATATATTTTCTCCTTCTCAGCTACCTGTGTGAAATCATTTTCCACTAACAGATATCGTGGATTCCAGCTTCGCAATACTGAGATTAGACTGTCAGTATTAAAAAGACTGCCACCAACAATCCTGACACGCATTCCATTATCGAAAATATCTTGCTCTTCTATGTCGTATGAACCGACTTCATCAAGCATCCTCTCAGAGTCATCGAATAGGTTCTTTATTCCATTTATTACTTCTTTGTTATCGTCATAGAACACAATTTCACTATATGTTTCTGACATAGTGTGACTCCAAAAGTAAAAAAGTTACGTTTCTTATTAAATATTTGGAGGAATTAATAGAGTTAACTCAATCGTTTCTGTCAAGACGATCTCCTTTGTGAGAACGATTCCTGCCTTATATTTATACCCTGTTGTGAGCACAGGATATCAGCCTAACTGCTTCCAATAAAGCACTCCCTTAATGTCTCTTTTGTGCCGTTCAGTGCCCTTTTCGGACATTAGCGCCTGGGCTATTTGCGTTGCTAGCAAATTAATGCGCTGCTCGTTCCGCCAGAAACTCCTCTATATCTATTTGTTCCCCTTCCTTATCCCACTCCGATTTCGGCAGGAATTTAGGCTGTACTTTTAATAGCGGAACATCAGTTGGAAATAACTTTAATGACCTAAATGTTGATTCATTACTATCCATTGACTCGCTAAGCTCTGCGATCTCAAGCTCAATGGTTTTTATCTCATGTTCATCAAATCCCGATGGGTCTAATACAACATTTATGACTCCATTATGCTTCTTGTCCACCCAGTCTGTTTTCACAGAATAGTCATCTTTTGTCGTTTGCCGGAGTTCCGTCGCCAACTCTTTTACCATTACTTCTGCATATCCTGTTGCCTCATAGACATGATCAGTATCGATGCAAATACTGTATGCATGCTCATCTATTAGGTTTGGAACGATTCGGTGCTGTATTTCCGGCATTGGCATAAAGGCTATTTGATCTTGCGGCTTATATAGGGAAAGATCTATCATCATTAACGCCCTAATATCGTATATATTGAGCTTGTAGAGAGTGACCACAAGTTTTTCTTTAGTTATTATTGGAAATGCATAATCATTATTCTTTATAAGATACCCATCAGGTATCTGTATAGCGTGAATACATGACATGTCATCAGGAGAAAGTAGTTGGATCAAATTATCAAGCGGACTGGTGACAACGATGTAATCATCAGAAGGGTGCATCCAAACATGATTTCGTTCGTCTCGTTTTTCTTCTTCTGTAGTGTGAAGTTTTAACTCAGGGTTCTTTCTTATTAGCTCCTTCCCTGTTGTTGCATCGAGTATAAATAGATCATCAGCAGCCACGTAGATCTTATCTTCTACTATTTGGATACTGGTCGGCAGTACCTCAAACGAATATTTCCATACCTCTTTTCCTGTATGCTTTTCAGCAGAGATCACATCGAGATCAAGGCAGATAATTGCTGCATCACCATACAGGCATGGTCTTTTACTAGCTGGCGATCTATTACTACCATGAAATTCGATCTCCCACAGCTTGTCCATTTCTTGTGAAAAAGCAACATATTTCCTTGCATAATTAAAGACACATATAATGGTATTCTCATCCATATCAAAGCCACATATTTCAAATGGCCAGATATTTTTTACCTCTGGAGTATGATCATTTACATTTATCTCTAATAACTTATCTTCCTTATCTATCTCAGCTATTGCGAATGTCTTACCATGCTTTTCGTAAACCACACCAATACGGCAATCAGGAGAAATATCTACAGATGATGATAATTGATATTGATAATTTACAAGGGGTATATAAGTAGTATGTTCGGCAGACTTATATGAGAGAGGGGCTACAAAAACACCATCCGCAACAAAAGAAGCGAAATACTCCTCACCAATCGGATTACATAACAATGATGACAAACGCTTTCCATCCCAAAGGCAAACCTGTGTTCCAATATCAATTGCAATAGCTGACTCAGAAACATACGATTTATTTATTGACACATCAATTCGTAAAACTGATATTGATTGAATATCACGCTTTAACACCATCTAAACCTTATCTCCTTCATATGATTACTAATCTATCGAGAAAAAGGGGACGTATTTTTACTTCTTAGCAATTCTTTATCCTGCCTTGTACCGTTGAGTGCCCTTTACAGACATTAGCGCCTGGGCTATTTGCGTTGCTAGGCGTCATTTTTGATGAACTTATTAAAAGAGCTACGAAAGCTTTTTCTCCATTTCAGTGATAACCTTCGCTGGAATACAATACTCGCTTCCCCAATATTGATTCCATTTTAATGCATACTTGATAAGCAATGGGTCCGCATATGGCATGATAATGTAATAAAGGCTTTCAGGTCGTTCGTATTCCGCCACGACATTAAAGACTGTGAAATAACCTTCTTCTCTAGTTTCGTCACACTCATCCAGTTTTGAAATTATGGGTTTATAGCCAAACGAATCTGTATTAGATACAAAGTTAGGAGTAACGCCGTTTTCAAGGAGCATCTTTACTATTTCTGCCTTGGTCTCATTTTCTTGTTCACTTTGACCGGCAGAGGCATTGATGGCCCTTACTAGAATTGGCTTGTTTGCAACAACTCGATTCAAATCAAATCCACATGCAATCACAAGCTCTAAAAGACTGAGTGTTTCATCCTTAAGAGTCAAATCGCCATACTCGCAAATATAGGTAAATGCGTCTTCGTTATAGCCTGTGACAAAGTTGATGTTCTTACATCCCTTAATTTTGGGTATATACTCGTCTATTGGTTGGTTATCCTCCAATCTACTGGACACCTCTCCAAATAGTTCCATGTCGTCAAAACAACCCAAGCATCCTTTCTGGATGCTTTCTGGTAAGCCTTGATGCCATTCTTTGTATTTATCTACAGGAAAATACTCTTCATCCCCGCCATCGCTATCAACATATAGCTCTGTGTATTCTCCATTCTCGCATTTCAAGTAATACTCAAAACCTTCACCAGAATTATAGAAGCACCAAAAAGTTGTTGCGTTTATATTTGCTAATACGTTTTTGTGAAATTCGATAATGGTTTCAAACTCAACCGACTCTATTGAGAAGTGATGAATCATCTTGTCTGAGTAGGGTATGTCGTCATGCTTCTGAATTCTTATAAGCTCTGGGTAATTACTAGCATCTGACTGATTACAGGCGGATATCAACCCAGAGACAATTGAACTATCGTCTGAGTTAATAAGATTATTAATATCCTGATGGCTACTACACATATAGAGATCTGCATTTTCCATAAGTATTGTCCTTTGGTTATATTAAATAACTAACCTTTTCTCTTGGATTTCTTTTAACAAGTGATTGTGTGGCTGGAGACAATATTGTGATACTCAGCTAACAGCAATATAGTGTTAAGCAGCCAGATGGTTATTCGTTTTTAGATATCCCCTTGGATGAATTCCATCGAGAGAACGCATCCTGCCTTATATTTATACCCTACTTTCTACAAAGAATATCACCCCACCTCCCTTCAATAAACCCCTTTCCCAACCGTCCGCTCTGTGCCGGTTTGCGACCAAAGCAGATATCGTGTCGCTTGCATCAATAGCCGCTGCCGACTCATAAGAGACATTGGCGCATATCTAATTACAATTTTGGTTTATCATTATTAACTATCTAGTAACGACACGGATTTCGCCGCCTCTTCGCAAACAACGCTCTACTTTTTTATATGCCTTCTCAATTATTGGTGTAAAGGTATTTGGCATAAACCTTTTGAAGGCAACATCAGTACACACAAACTGTAAAAATACTGCTTCATTCGCGAATGCTCTTTGCTTGCCTGGACTCCAGGTTTGTCGATGATAGTTAGGGTGATGAAGGGAGCCCCTGGTTTTAATTAGGTGTAATAGAATATCTTCTAGAGAGCTAGTATTTATTTTTGATAAAAACGATTCCGAAACAATTTGATCAACAAGGCCGTTGCTAATCGTTTTGTTAATGGCGCTAGTCAATTCTTTGGAGCTCATGAAAGCTTCAAGCGCTTTATGCTTGCTTGATTTTCCTTTGCCATAAAGGTATTCAAGAAAAAAATAGAGATTATAAAACGCCTCAATATATCTTCGTGCGCTAGCATCATTACTACCTCTGGAATAAAAAGTAATTGCTGGGTCATGCTTTTTTACTATGCATCCAGTTAGTACTGACCGAATGAATAGAGGCATAGTCAATTCTTTTGTATTTTGAAAAAAATGTTTGTCCTTATTAAGGTTATTGTCCTCACCTACAAGATAATAGTCTTTTGCCCACTCTGTTGAACGACTTTCAAAAAAGGGGACGCATTTATTTTAAAGCTGCCTCCTGCCTTATTCTTATACCTTCTATCCATCAAGGTTATCAGACAAACATGCTCCAATAAAGCCTTGGCCAAAGGTCTGCTTGGTGCCGATAGTGACTATTCGTTTGCGTCCGACCCATAGTGGTCCTTAGCTCCGTATTAACCAGAAAAAATAAATGCGCCCACTTTCCTTGATAATTGTTTGTATAGCTGCCTCATTCTTAGGATAAAACATTGGCAGATTACGCTTCGTTAATCCGCCTTACGACCATCATATATTTGTGGATCCTTTATGGTTGTAACAGCTTCAGAATAACTCATTGAAAACCGCGAATAATGTAACAACCAATATGCAATTATGGCGATTGCGGGATCAAATACAGCTAATATAAGCCAAAATATTGGACGTATACCTAGGAATACCCATTCACGAGATTTGCTATCTTTAAATATATAGAGCCCAATTAAAAGCCCTAAACCATAGTACAAGACCCACCATGCCCAAGGCCAAAGAACACTGAAAATACCAAGTGATATACCTGCTGATTCATGAATTTTAGCAACTCTAGATTGATCTGTTATTGTTTGTGTAGCCCGACTAATGCAAAGTTCTTTTTCATCTGCATTTGAGATTCCTTGGCATACATACATAGCAAGGCTGGTATTTTCTGCTTGCGCAATAGAAGAAATAAGCAGAACAGCTATTATGACAATTCGTTTCATTTTTTTAACTCTAATAGTTACTAAACGAACAGACTGCGGGGCGCAATAACCAACAAGCATTACGCCGCATAATTCAATCCATAATTGTTTGTGTAGCTTCCCCAAACTTAGGAAAAAACATTCGGCGGATTACGCTATGCCAATCCACCTTACAGCCCTAATAAGATGGTCTTGGAGTAGCTTGTGATTCATAATCGTTTCGTGGCCGCGGGGTTGGAGTAATAATAGGCCCAGGATCATGCACCGGCGCATTCTTTATTTTCTCGTAGTAAATATCCAGTAAATGATTTTGAGTTGCTACCGTTAATGCAATAGATTTAAGCACTTCCCAATACATACTATTTGCTAATGTTCGACTATCATTTTTGTAAGATTCAAAAAGGTTTCTCATAGTACCGCTTATTATTCTTCTCTTATTTTTCATATATTGCATGGTCTGATCTCGATTTAATCTAGCCATATTTTTTGAGTACTCACCAACTATAAACGGCCAATCCTTCGCGGTTGTAACCCTTCCAGACTTTAATAAATCCTCAGCCATCTTTCTTACATATCTTCCCCTTGATTTATGAAAAAAATCATCAACAGATTTTGAAGGATCACCAAAATCCTGGACGTAATGAAAACAGTGAGCAAGGTTCTCCATAGATAAGCGATATTCTCCTGTTTTATATCGCCTAATAGCCCAATCAAAAGCACGATTTGCTCTTGATTTAGCTCTGCCATGAGTTAACTCATTTTTATTATGATCGGGATCTGTAGCTGAATGTATAAAGTCTTGCCGATATCTTGAATGTTGATAGCTAGGAAAGTTGGTTGCTTGCATAATTTTATAGAAACGATCAGCAGAAAGCCCTGAAATCATGGGATGGATTTGCGTCCACCACGCTAAGGAAGTCAAAGGAAAGAGAAAAAACAGAATTATAAAAACTGAAACTTTTTTGATTTTATTCATCATTTCCATGTCTCGTTATCAAGATAAGCAAATCGGGACATAATTTGCATATTCCACTTAGTATATCCATCTTAATAGTAGGGTCAATATTGGTTTTGTTAGTCTGCTCAGTGCCGAAAGTGCCTATTAGGCTGCGCCCAACCAAAAGCTTAAGTTGAATTAAGTAAGCTGTCCCCGGAATTCCTGGTTTCACCGACGGGTTGCGCTGCGACGCCGAGGGGAATATCTGGTGCTCCATGGGTCGGGCGGTCCCGAAGGAGGATGGCGTTCGCTGCTACAGTCCCGAAGGAGAGCTGCTCGGCAAGATCCATATACCGGAGACCGTAGCCAATCTGACCTTTGGCGGCATGAAACGAAATAGACTCTACATCTGCGGTTCGACATCGCTCTACGCGTGCCACACCAACGCTACGGGCGCGATGAAGCCGTGATCCGGCCGGCTAGCCGAAAGGTAAAACCCGGGTCAGGTAAGACCCGGGGTTTTTTCGGTTTTTTCTATTGTGTTCTGGATTATGTTCTATGATCGTCGGCCGCCATCTTTCCTACGTTTGAACCCAAGTAAACCTGCGAGCCCAGAGCCAAACAACCAGACAGCAGCCGGTACCGGCACTGGTGATGCATTAGGGTTTCCGAGTGCGGTGAGGTTTGATGTATCCCTAAATGCCATGGTGAAGGTGTGGGCGGCATCGGCATCTCCGCCAAAGGTCAAGGCCTCTAAAGCGGCGAAAATCATAAATTCTTCACCAGCATCTACAGTAAACGATACCGTCTCTGTCAGGGTCTGTTCGCCAGGAGAGCTTATATCAATATATGGGAACACAACATTCCGACCTACTAAGGCCGCCCCATCAGCAAAGGCAAGGCCGCCATGGCTAAAACCAAGTTCAGGCAGTAATTGATGGCAGTCACTGGAGCTGCTGCAATCACTACGGTCATCTACGATGTGTGAGCCGGCATATACCTGGAAGATTGCATCTATATAATTGCTGGTTGACGCTCCGTCATTAATTATGCCATGCAGGGTCAGGTCGATGGTATAGGTTTGGCTAGTGCCAGAATTATTTTGATAGGCCTGATAGGCGTATGCTTCGCCAGATATACTAGGATCATCACCATCACCACCTACATAATGGGCTTCCGCCTTGAGTACTGGGGTAAGCGCACCCCAATCGAAACTGGCCTCTGCGCTGTAGGTGTGTGGATTCAGTGTTGTACCGGAGACCGATTGTGTTGTCACCTGATTTCCGGAGACGCTGGCAGAAGATACACCATACCCGCCATCTGTATGCGAACCCCATAAACCGCCTTTGGCCAGAGCGCCTATATTACCAACATTTATAGTGCCTGCATGAGATGAGCCTATAGTCAAGCAGATGAGAACGGCAAGTATTATTCTTTTCATTTACGTTTGCTCCTACGGGTTGTACGAATATAGAGAATGATGGTTTCTAACTATGCGAATCAACTTGTTGTTTTCGAAGCTTATGCATTAACAAACTGCAATCTAATGGAAAAAGATAGGTATTTGTTTTCGCGAATGCTGTAGATAGCGCAGCTATCGGAGCCAGAGGCCTGACCATAGCCGGTTTGACATAATCCCTGTTAATTGTAGCCTCCATTTTCCCTCCCCTTTTCTCGTATTTTTTTAATCCATACACAATAATCCTCTAGTTTCCCACTGTTTTCAACACACTCTGACATCCCAAAACAACAACCAGGTCTTTCTGTGACAGAATTCACGGCTTGAGAGCATCAACAATAGGTGAGGACTAATATCATCGAATGATATTTATATTTGTAGTTTCCTCCCGCCGCAAGGATGGAAACTTAATTGTGGTACGTAACTGCAATATGCCATTAGATGCATACAAGAAAAAACGGAAGGAAACATCCCTCCGTTTTGCTGTTTCAACTACATAAGAGCACTACTACAAGGCACACTCCAAACTAAACTCACCTAACCTTGTGAATACAACCTCCGGATCACTGACTTCAGCATATTTGACGGGAAAAGGGGACGCATTTATTTCTATATGAAACTGCATCCTGCCTTATCACTTTACTCTGCTTTCAATGGAGGATATAAGGCCAATCGCCTCAGATAAAGCACTCACCTAATGACCGCTTAGTGCCGATAGTGACTATTAGTCTGCGCCCAACCAAAAGCTTAAGTTGAATTAAGTAAGCTGTCCCCGGAATTGGGAATTCCCAATTCCTCCTTAGATAACCTGCAAACAAGGAAATAATTAGGCTGATCGTTTGCACAATTTTCTTAAGCCGACTAATCCTGCAATCGCTGATACAAATAACCAACCAGCTGCAGGCAATGGCACAACTGTAAACTTCAACTGTTCAGCGCCGAGATGTAAATCAATACCCCCTACAGCTCCGGTAGATGCGATAGGATTGAATGGACTTTGAAATATAGCCCCACCGTCCAGACTAAAATCTCCAGTGAACAGATCCGAACTATCTGAGAAGTATAAGCGCAGCAAAATATTGTCTGTTATATCTTCAGGTAAAATTGATACACCTTGTGCAAAGACATCACCTTCTTCCGCGTCTCCAAAAAATCCGAAGAGTATTCCAAGACCTTGGGGTACTCCGAGAAAATCTGATACGGTCTGGCTAAAGTTGTAGACCATTATATGAATATGTCCGTCAGTTCCACTGAGTGTGAAATTCATATTGTATAACTGGTCTGTATCTGGGATGGAAGGGGACCAGGTTGAGGTTGCTTGAAAATCACCTAATCCATTTACTGCTAAGTTTTCAATAGCAGCGTAAGACATCTCGCTAGATAAACGCATGCCGCCAGTCTTTATTATCTGCTCAACTCCACCAGGACTGCTAAGGGTCAGCATACCGTTTGATTCTACTACTGTTGGTTCGTATATATCCCAAGACGACCCAATAACACCATCATCGAATTCATCAATAAAGTTCCCTGATATATTTCCAGCGGCTGAGAATCGTTCTACGCTGAAAGCGTATGAAGATGCGGCGGCGTTATTGGTAAATATGAGCAGAACGCTCACTATCAGAAATGTTACAACAATCGTACAATGTACCTGCGTCATAGCTCACCTCCATTTTCTTCCATTAAAGGAACTTACTGACGACTAGCGACATACGTTACAATTCTTGCGAATTTAGTTGTGAATAGATTTCTTTACGGGAACGCATCCTGCCTTATATTCTAACCATACTTTTTATGCAGGATATCAGGCTAGTCGCCTTAGATAAAGCACTTTCCTAATGTCCGTTTTGTGCTGTGAGTTCAACCGGTTTGCGACCAAAGCAGATATCGTGTCGCTTGCATCAATAGCCGGTGCCGACCCAAACCGGACTTTTCATTTAAGTCTGTCCCTCAGGTTTAGTCTGACTGCATCCACAATTCTTCCTCATCATCATAAACGGCAGAACTGGTAGAAAATATGCTGTCATCTTCTAGCTTGCACATTATTCTGGGTATTTCGTCCATATTTTCGTCATATAGATCTTCGCAAACCAAGAACAGCTGCTTGTCGATTTCCCCGAGATAAAATACCGGGCAAAGATAGTGGCAACGTATAAGAATCTCCTTGTCGTCAATATTGATAGAAGGATATGTCCTTGAATCATCCATAAATCTAAATTTAAACCAATTTGTATCTAGAACTTTTTTCAGAAATGTTTGAGATTCATCTTTTAAATATCTACTTTTGATTTTGCAAAACAGATCTAAAAACACTTGCGGATGCAGGAAGGTTTCACTTTTAAATGATACGCTTTTAAGAATGTCATCTTGCTCCCAATCTTTAGAAGATATATGTTTGCTAATAACACACTCTTCACCTGCTAGTTCAAGCTCCATAGATTCGCTAATTTTTAAGTCGATCTCATCACTATAAATTACGCTGTCATCCTTCTCATCTATTAACTTTTTGTCATCTACTGCGTCAGTAATTCTTGAATGATCCTCTTTTGTCTTTGACTGAGTATGCCTTTTGTCTTTTAAACGCAGAACAAAAAAGACTACGAGACAAAAGGTAAATGCACCCAAGCCAACATATAGAGGATGTTTTTGTTCTGTGATATTACCGCTTATCCCCGAAACTTCTGGTTCTACTTTTAAGTATTTTATATCAACCTGGTCGAGCTTCTCGGTGTCGTAATAAAGTTTCTTTGATACGGTGAACTCTTTCCTATATATGATTTTCCTTGATGGCTGATAGTCAATAACAAGCTTATAGCTTGCCCTCCCCAACCCAGTATTTAATATATGCCTACTGCTAACCTTCCCTTGTATTGTTTCTCCCTTGGACTCCAAACTACTAATTTTAGAATAATCTACCAAACCCATAACAAGGATTACAATTCCGAACAAAAGGATAATATGTCTTATTTTTTTTAAGAAATTCATGTACGAATTAAATCTCCAGAATTTTATAACACCATCTTAATGTGGGCTTTGCTCCTATAAATGCCCGAAGCTGTCTTTAGGGATCTGCTTATATGGGATCTATTATCGCTTGCCAATCTATGAATTACTGACCTTCAAAGTGGCGCTAGTTTAGTCGAGGCGAATTCGAGGTCCCAGCCCGTGTGGCGGACGATCTTGGCCGAATGGTTATATGTAGAATACCTCACCAATAACTCCATTGCTGATACCAAAATGCAACCAGATCTAAATTTGGAGCGTCACTTTTTGATGATGCGCCTAAACCGTTTTTGAACAATACAGCCACTACAAAAGCGATGGATACAGCAGGTAACACCGTTAAGAGCCAATGTTTATTTTTTATTGCTTTATACAAAGCAATGAGCGCAAAAGGACATAGCAACACGCCCCACATTGCAGCTTCATTATTCCATATCATGGACCATTGCAACCCACCATATAAAATAAAATGTAATAACCCAAGAAAGCTTGGGACTATCGGGAGAAGTGCTAAAGCTGTATTAATTGCGCATTTTTTCATTTTTTAAGCATAACAGCTGTATTAACGAGACCCACTGTCTCGCTATATATTTCTTTGCTAATTTTTTCTTGAGAAATAGGTATTTACGCCACCAATCCGAACGTCAAAAGAGTTATTATCCTCCGACCAAGATATATTTCCTGATTCTTTGTAGTTCATTTTACCGCCTCCCATTGGACCACCTGAATTTGTGAAATGAAGCCTAAGGTTGTTACCATTCAAAATCCAAGAACCTGTCCTCCACACAACCAACTTTCCACCATAGTATTCTTCTGACCTCATCCTTCCACCTGATTTGAACTCATAAATTTTATTGCGTTCACTCCATTTGCCAATGAGCGGATTTTTAACAATAGATTTTTCTTCTTCGCCATCTGTATTTTGTTTTATTGTGTCTAGTTTAATTATTTCAGCGTTTGCACTACATGGTTTATCTGAAAATATTAATTCTCTCTCATTATTTCTACACTTATAAATATCTGAGGTAGCATCGAAACTAATAAGAAATAATAATATAAGCAGATATTTATTCATGCCAAGCTCCGATTTGATGGCATAATGCGTTGTTATGGGCCGATCCGCCACAATGCGGAGGAGCGGCCCAGTAAGCGAAGCGAACGACTGGAACAAATTGTTATGCATTATTTGCCTGCAAAGTAACCATTTCGACTCCGCTACCGTTGAATTGGTAATGAACCGAATAATTTCCAAAGTTAAATTTTGCCCATTCCGGTATAGAACCAAACAACCCATCCTCTTTAGCAGCTTGATGCACTATAGGGATATTGCGCTCTTTAGCATAAGCGACAGCATCATTTCCTGTATTAAACGGAGCCTCTCTAGGGTCTTCCCCATCAAAGGGGTTGTAACCAGAATGGTTTACTGGTTTCATGAGAATGCATGTTAACTTTTGCGTGGTATCAAATAGAAACACCAGGCCCATTTCTGGTATTTCAGCATGAAATCGGTCTTCAATATTTTCATTGCAACGATCGCACTCATAGCAAACCGTAACGTCATAAGTCTCAAAAAGATCATTTAAAAAATCAGATTTAAGACTCTGACCTAGAGTATCCACATATTTCATTTTGTATGCCTAACAGTTACTAAACAGACAGCTCTTGTCCGTATAACAATATAAGTTAAAAAAAATATATGGTGGTAACTGACTGTTATTATTTGAATTCATAATCTCCTTGTCTCGTTATTAATATCAGCAAATCAGGGCCCTGATTTGCTACTTCCATTCAGTATATCCCCTTCAATATTATGGTCAATATTTGATGATTGTTTAGTCCGGTTTGTGCTGTTTCCAGTCTATTGTTTGCCCTATAGCTCATAACAACATTTCTTGAGACACAAAAAAGGCCCGCATGATTGCGGGCCCATGATAATTAACCAATAGGTTATAAGATCAAGCGGTGGAGTCATCTACCTTGGCACCGGGAGCATTCTTCTTTACCGATTCAATACCACCGTCCCGTGCCTTTGCTGATTCGTATGATTGACTGGTACCTATAACCTGGTTGTTTCCTGCTTTCAGGTTGAACGAGTACTTTCCTCCCTTGGTTTCTTTTCGCTCATAGCGTGCATCATCAGGCGCGTTCTTTTTTACTGATTCAATGCCATTGGTGCAACTGGACTTTGCCTTGTAGCCTTCGCTAGCAAGAATATTCTGACCATTACTTGCTTTAAGGCGAAAACGAAATGCGCCGGATTTGTCTTTATAAATTTCAAATTTACTTGCCATGTTTATACCCCTCTAGTCCTGAGTTTGTGTTGGCATTCTTGTGCAATCAGATAGAGTCACACAGAATTCTTAAAGACGGGCCGCTGAGAAAGTGTCGCATTCTCGGATAGATCCCTTATCCAACCCAATCCTGAACCATTTTACGCGCTGTTCGGAACTACCGTGCGTAAATGAATCAGGGTTAACATAACCTTGTGACTGTTTTTGTAGCCTGTCGTCACCTACGGCGCTGGCTGCCGCCATACCCTCTTCAACGTCGCCACTCTCCAGTATCTGACGGGAGCGGTTAGCATGATGGGCCCAAATACCAGCGTAGCAATCTGCCTGAAGTTCCATCATCACAGAGAGCTGATTTGACCGTACCTTACCAGCTCTGGATTTTGCTTGTTGTACTTTCTGCGATATGCCGGTGATTGTTTGTACATGGTGGCCAACTTCGTGCGCAAGCACATAGGCTTGGGCAAAATCTCCCGGGGCCTTATAACGCCGCTTGAGGTCTTCGTAGAAGCTTAGGTCGATGTATACCTTTTGATCACCGGGACAGTAGAATGGCCCCATAGCCGCCCGACCGAAACCACAAGCGGACTGCACCGCTCCGCGATATAGAACAAGCCTGGGCTTTTTATATGTCTGCCCGTTTTGCTTAAACAGCAGACCCCAGGTGTCTTCGGTATCGGCCAGCACTACAGATACAAATTCTACCAGCTGTTTTTCCGATTCCGATTGTTGTACAGGCTCAGAAGAGGTTTTGATGGATGGAGAAGAGCCAATCAGTGCGCTTAGGTCGCCACCGGTAAAATAGACATAACCAACGATTCCCAATGCAACGATCGCGGTACCTTTAAATCCAAGAAAACGAAACACTACAGGTAGTAGGCGCAGTAGACCACCACCGCTGCCACCTAAGCCGGAAACCCGTTCCCCCCGTCGATCTTCGACGTTGCTACTTCTTCTATTATCTCTCCAGCGCACTATTCAATATCCCCGCGGGCTTTTATGGTGTTCTGTTATTTATAACCTTTCAGCAGTATCTATGAGACTTGGTGTCATAACAAAGCACTGCTTTCCTGGTAGATCAGAACGGTTTCTTACCAGGGCCAGCAAAATACCAGATAATTAAACCGAGCAGCGGTAGGAGAAAGACCACCAGGGCCCAGATAAGTTTCTCGATAGTTTTTGCGGAGCTTTGCAGAATCATCAGGATCGCATAGATGTCCAGAATCAGGATGATCAGACCGAATATTCCTGTGGTTCCCATAGCGTTGTCTCCGGCTGTTATCTTTATTGTATGCAAGTTAAATCCAACAAAATATATTGGATCTTCAGTTGGCAATATATCCCCTGATCTTATACCCGGTCAAATATTACAGCTGATTTAGAAATCGTATTAAAGTTCTCTAATATCACTGAGTTTTACCCAAGCCCACCCAAGCGCAACATACGATTTATTTGGTCGCGCTTGGGGAATGAGAGGCATAAGAGCTAGGGTTAACACGTCTCAATTGCTAACCGCCTACGGGATAAGTAGTTTTACTTTTTTATCGTCAGTTACAATAATTAATCCTTCATCTACAAGACCTTTTAGATCTCTAGCCCGTGTTTTTGAAGTTAGTTTTTGATACAAAACCATATACCATGCTTGAGATTGCAAATATTTAAGCTGATGTTCAATTCCATGTGGAAGCAAATTGTTGATTATCGTAAATTGCCTTATATTGATATCCTTCATTTGCAGTTTGGTATTCAAAGCGGTTTCATACAACAACATCGCAATGATTCGATTTATCCGATCATGCAATAAATTCAATACATTAAGCATGCCTTCCAGGAAGAACTCAATAAATACTGTATTCGGGTATTGCTCTCTGTTTTCCTCTGCCTTTCGCGTCAGGTTGAACACAGTAAAATACTCATCAATATGTTCTAGGTAGTACCTAGAAAGCGCAAAGGGTGTATATTTGTATCCTGCACACTTCAAAACTATTGCTTCCAGAACACGTCCAACTCGGCCATTCCCATCCCAGAATGGGTGGATTCTTTCGAAATAGTAATGCGCAAGTGGCGCTCTTATTAATGGGCTTAATTGGGACAACTCAGAACTGTTAACCCACTCTAAATATTGCTTAATGAGAAGATCAATATCATCCCGACATTTTGGAGGCGTATACACTCCACCATGTTCTGCATCTCCAACCTTGGTTATTTGACCTTTCTGATTATCTCGATACTCCCCTACTACATTTTGTGAGTGAGTTAAGCCTTCAGTAATTATCGAATGCAAATCCCTAATCATCTTTTCATGCAGCCCAATAACCAATCCTTGCCTTTCTTGGGTTCCAAGATTTTCATCTATGCATTTTTCAGCAAAACCCTCTGCTTGCGAGTATGCATTTTTTATATTTAGAGCCCGCTGTTCTTTCTCTTCTTTGGCAACTTCGGTATCAATGACAACAGCTGTTTCTTCTTCTGTTAATGTACCGCCCTCAATGGTATTTGTCCCAAAGATACTTGATACAACAACCTCCCTCTCTAAACGAGTAGCAACGTCTGGCAAAATCGGCACAGAAGCAAAACGCGCATGGGCATCCTCCACTCTCTGTAATAGTGGCTGAATCCTGGCTAGATCCACACCTATCTGGAAGGCAAATACCCCAGAACGGAAGGTTTCTACTGTTACTCTATGCTCAATATTGCCCATTATTGTCCCTGATAATGTCCAACTTATAACGACATTATTACCATCTTTTACATGATGTTACGATATAATCACCATGATAAGACTTACATTTATGTCCTATTTCTTGTTCCAAGATTAGTCGTATATCACTCATGAATCAAGAGGGTTCGACTTATACCATCTCAAAGCCCACCCAAGCGCAACATACGATTTATTTGGTCGCGCTGCACTGGGTCCACGCCCTCTTCTTCGGCGTAATCCTGCCAGCGCGCCACTCTGTTTTGCACCTCTTTTAGAATTGTCTCTGCCCGCCCCCGCTTCATGGATACCGTCCTGGCGCAGGCCTTGAAGTCTTCAAGGGTGAAATTATCCCGTTTACCATTGATGGTCATTTGGTGGCTTGATGTCCAGATACCGGATGGATTGTAGCTGTATGTCATATCGTAGGCTGGAGCCAGAGACCAGTTACCTGCCTTATCCATCAGAAATGCAATGTTCTTTACATGGTCATCCTGATTGCGTGCAACAATATTGAAAACCATACGCCGGTATAACTGCTCTACTGCCTGTATGGACAGACCCAGTTGCCGGGCCACCAGCATGGCCTGTTCGTAACTGTATGCCCCCGCCAGGTTAAAATCGTAATGGGCCATGGCGCAGAGGGTTTGCATATGCAGCTTTTCACCACCTTCTAAACGATCAAACCTGCGGGTCATAAAGTGCCGCCGGCCACTCTCTTCAAACAGCCGGCATTCACTCATTTCAATTCCGCAATCCCGCGCCATGCGAGAATAGGCATATTCGATTACTCCATAGCCCTGCGGGTCATCCAGCTCTTTGTCTCTGTTGCCTTCCACACCATCGAACTTTAATAACCACTGCTCAAACCCCTCCCCCGCCGTAACCTGACCGGAGCGGACCTCATTGGTTTGCGGATTCCACGCAATCACTGCCTTGGCCCGCGCACCACCCGCCGAGGTGCCGACCCGCAGGATGTCGGTCAATGCCTGCTCTTTCTCTGCATCGGCAAATGAGACCTGTAGATCACCGCGATGCATCAGCACATCCGAGGCAAGCTCTATCAACTGGTCCACGTGAACCTGGGCCGCTTGGGGTGATTGCGGGCCTCTAGTCGGCTCAAACTCCAGCGCCCCCATACCACGGGAGCCGGTATAGCAGAGGCGCTCAACGGCATTAAAGGAATACGGTTGCCGCCCCTGGGTTGCCAACCAGGCATCAATCAGCAGGTTGCCGAACTTATCTGGCAGGGAGTCGGCCAGCAGGCCGGGCAGCCCATAAAAGGTTGTGCGGGAGAGTTCGGGAAAGCTGTAGATGCGCTTAGCAAGCGGCATAGTTATAGGTGCGACCTCTATACCGCTGCCGGTAAACTCAGGCGCGTATTCAAAGTCGGCGACATCGCCACCATCCTGCAGTGATACCGCACCGATAGTGCGGCCCCAGAGTTTAACCTCGGCCAGGGTGGTCATTTATCGTCATCCCAGGTCCAGGCCTGGTCTGGCTGTTCCAGACTGCTGCGAGACGAGGCGCGCTGCCTGGCCTTACCCTTGTGGCGTAACAACTCCATGGGGGTCGCTCCGGTTTCGGGAAACATCTGCTCCAGTCGTGGCAGCAGTTCCAGCACCCGCAGGATGCGAATCAGGCTGGACATCTGTGCCGAGGCCCCGGATTCGATTCTCTCCAGGGTCCGTTTTGATACCCCAGCCCGCTCAGCCGCCTCCGCCTGGGTCAGTTGTAGATCAATCCGGCTACGGGCGATGCGCTCGCCAAGCTCAGTGAGAATAGCTTCGTCTGAAAGCAGTTTTGAAATTTCCATAATTCGCCATATTTGTCGAATAATATGTTATATTATTACATATTTCGTCATTTTTTACGACTTATATACGGATATTTTTATATTAAACTAGTCGTCGATTATGACGATATAGATATTTACGGAAATTGGGGGCCATATTGAACAGCAGTGGCCGTGACAACATCTCCTCCCCGCTCTGCTCATTACCAACAACCACCCATTGTTTGGTATTTATTCATTGTGATTCTGAAATCTTCACTTGACTGTACCTGGTTAGTGGATGCAATATCAAAGCATGAACTTTTCACACGCCAAATCGATGGTAATTACCCCGGTACGAGCTGCCCTATGGCGACTCGTGTCGGCCCGTTGGCGTTTGGGAGAAAAGTTATAGCATAAATAGTTAATAGATTTATCAACCCTCAAAGGCCGCGGAGTCACACTCTTCGCGGCCTTTTTTATTTTCAGGAGAAAAAAGGAGAAAGAAAATGTCGGTCCCAGCAGCTTATTTGGGAATAGTCTTGATCTGGGCTACTACGCCCCTGGCGATCAAGTGGAGCAACGACGGTAGTGATTTTATGCTGGCGGTTAGTTCTCGTATGTCTATCGGCTTCGTGTTCTGCCTACTGCTGCTGGTGTTGTTGCGTATCCCGATGCGATGGGACCGCGTGGCCCTAAAGAGTTACGCCGCTGCAGGAGTGGGGATGTTCGGCGCCATGATGAGTGTCTACTGGGCAGCGCAGTACATCACCTCCGGACTGATCTCGGTGTTGTACGGCCTGACGCCCATTGTTATCGGGGTGTTTGCCGCCCTGTGGCTGGATGAGCCGTTCTTTACCCCCTCGAAGATGATCGGTCTGCTGCTGGCCGTGGGTGGATTGGGCGAGATTTTCCTACCCGAGGGTGTTGGAGTTTCAATCAGCGCCTATGGGGTAATCGGGGTGTTGATGTCGGTGATCTTTCACTCCCTGAGTTCGGTGTGGGTGAAAAGGATCGGCGCGCAGATGCATCCGCTGGCGCAAAATAGCGGCGCGTTGGCCATTGCCGTGCCGCTCTATATAACCTGCTGGCTGTTGTTTGGTGGAGAGGTGCCCGATCACCTACCGCAACACACGCTGGGCGCCATTCTCTACCTGGCGCTGATTGGGACAGCACTCGGCTTCAACCTCTACTTCTATGTGTTGAAGCGGGTGCCAGCAATGATGATCGGTTTGATCACGTTGATCACCCCGGTGCTGGCGCTGTTGCTGGGGCAGACTTTAAACGGTGAACAGGCTGGGACTAATGTCTGGCTGGGGACCGCGGTTATCCTTGCGGGATTGAGTCTCTTCCTGTGGGGTGGGCGTCTCTACCGGGTGGTTGTACCTGCCAGGTGATGGTTTCTAACTTTATAAAATAACTGGGGGTCTGCGGGGTGGCCATGCCACCCCGCAGATAACCATCAACCTAGGTATAGATCCATATAACTCTGATACCAGGAACCGGCCATAACCGGACCCAGAACCAGAAAACCAAGCACCAAGGGGATTGCGGCCTAAATTCCAGCGCTGTGTAGATTAGACTAAATAGCAACAACGGCTGAGAGTTTTGGGAAACCTACTAAATCTACCATGAAGAAAAGGGAGCTTTGAGTTTCTATCAATTAATACATACTCCTAGCAAGCCCTTGAATCATTTTGATGGCAGGGTTGGTTTTACTCTCAGTAGCAGTTGGTTCTGCTGTATCTTCATCTTTGTCAGCAGTCTGTTTATCCATTGCTTCCGTTTTTTCTACAGTAGCATGTTCCACAGCGCTCCGTTCAGTGGAGGGTGCTTTATCAGCAGAGGCTTTATCTTGGTATTTTAATTCTCCGCCACAGGCAGACAGGATAGTAACGATAAATGCGATGGTGAGCAGTTTTTTCATGGTGACCTCATTACTACAGCTGTTATCAATGTCTTGCTAAAGACGCTGACACAGTATCATCTTGTCCGTACTGCAGATCTTTTAGATGATTATCCGTTCAATTTCGGCCCGCTCAATTACAAGTATAGTAGGAATAAGTTATATAGGTGGCGTGAAACCAGCACCTAGCTCACAGTTTTGATTATCTACCCGCTACTTATGGCTTTTATTCCTTAATCTACCAGCTAGGCAAGCCCAATGGGCTCCTAGAAACTATTGTGCTTATGGGTGTGGAGAACAATGCACAGCAACTCACACTCTTGATATGGGCTTAAAATAGCGTGTTATTGTTCTAAAGCAGCAATTCGATTACGCAGCTCCTCAACCTCATCCAACAACTCCAACGCCAATGCGGCACCTGCCAAATTTACACCAAGATCTGACTGCAACCGCTGAACAATACGCACGCGGCGCAGACAGTGTCCACGGAAATGCCAATGGGTTTGATCCCTTCCCACCGGCTCAATCACACCCTCTTCAACCAATGCCAGTATCCATTCAGCGGGCTTGCCACAGGCACGACTGAGTTCACCTAAGGTAAACTCGGAGCTTTCATCAACAATGATGCCGGTTAATACGGTTTGCCTGATCATGTCCTATACCCCCATCTTAGCGCGTGGGTTGAACGCGAGTTTGCTTGCCATCTCTTTATACAGCGCCTTGGCCTGTTCGGTATTGGCCGGTGGCGCCACCACACTTAAGGTTACATAGATATCACCTGCGGGATTGCCGGGTATGCCTCGTCCCTTTAGGCGCAGCCGGTTGCCGCTGTTTGAACCGGCTGGGATCTTAAGATCCACTGCACCAACGGGTGTTGGCGCTTTTACCGTTGCACCTAAGGCCGCCTCCCAGGGAGACACCGGCAGTTGCATATGCAGGTCGCCACCCTCTGCACGGTAGATGGGGTGTGGTTTGAAATGAATCTCCAGATAGAGATCACCCTTCCCTCCCTGCCCCATACCCGGCGCCCCCTGACCTGCGAGTCGAATCTGTTGTCCCTCTTTGATCCCTTTGGGAATCTTCACGTTAAGTGTGCGGTTGATTAAACGCATTTGGCCCTGCGCATCCAGCTCGGGTGTTTGCAGAGTGATGGTGCGAGTTGCCGCATGAAAGGCATCGTCCAGATTCACCTCCACCTTGGCATGATGATCCTGACCGCTGGCATTGAACTGAGTGCTATAGGCTGCATGACCACCTCGCCCCCGTTGACCAAACAACTCCTCAAAAAAGTCACTAAAACCGCCCAAATCCCCCTGGGTAAAACCGCCACCGCGAAACTCAAAGCCAGAATCCCAGTTAGGCGGCGGGTGGAACTCCTGACCCGATTTCAGATTAGGATCCAGTCGATTGTAGGCGGCACGTTTTTCAGGGTCTTTGAGAACCTCGTAGGCCTCGCCGACCTCTTTAAACTTTGCTTCGGCATTAGGCTCCTTACTGACATCTGGATGATACTTTCGCGCCAGCTTACGGTAGGCGCGTTTAATATCATCCTGCGAGGCATCACGCTTCAGGCCCATAATCTTGTAATAATCTTTATATTCCACAGACAACTCCGCCTTATGAAATGGCTTAACGCCAAGCGCCAGTATATGCCCCAGTCACCTAACCAAGAATAGAATAATTTTTTGCACTGCGCACATTCCTGCATCCTGTTTAAATTCAGAATAAATCGGCTTACTCCATGCCCAAATATCATCGAAAACCGGCGTAAGATACAACTATCAAAAATCACCAGCTGCCAGGACATAGGCATATGTGCCTTTACCACCTCCACCATTTCTATAGACCCTGTCTGCTACCTCATAAATTCTATCCCGGGCAGTGTCGAATGCCTTCAACAGTTCCGCCTCGGCGTCATTTATATCGGGATAGAGCTGTTTGAGAGCGGCCGCTTCCAGAAAGAAAGAGACCTCAATCGTACTGTCATATCCCCAAAACAGGATGCGACTACTGCTCGCATCGAAACTACGGCTTGGGTTAGGAAAGTGCAGCTTCATTATTGACTGCCGGTATTCTGCGTTTAATAAAAAATAAATCCATATTAATTTTTCCTGATTCAAATCCAACAGGCGAAATTACCTGCCAGCTATTTCTGATTCTCTGTTTCCCACAGCCTTCTGTGCGAACCCATGCGGCTATCTAAGCACTACCTCAACATAGTGCTCCTGACGATCATCCACGAGAGGTATCCGCCCTGCCCCACCTTCGCCATCTACTACTGCACCATCCAGGGTTACGCGTGCTTCATGATCTGACTCTCCATTACCGCACTGGATGTCGATATGGTAGAAGGTATCGCGATAACGGTAGTGGATCTTGTACGACTCCCAATCGTCCGGGACACAGGGGGCAATGCGCAGATGGTCGCCCTCCAGATGCAGGCCCAGTAGTGTTTCTACGCTCAAGCGGTACATCCAGCCCGCCGCACCGGTATACCAGGTCCAGCCACCCCGTCCGGTGTGTGGCGCTACAGCATATATATCCGCACTCATAACGTAGGGCTCGACCTTGTAGCGCTCGATCTCTTCCGATTGGCTACCGCGATTGACCGGGTTGAGCATAGAGAAGAGTTCCCAGGCACGCTCCTTGTCACCCTGCATGGCAAATGCCGTTGTGGCCCAGATGGCGGCGTGGGTATATTGACCACCGTTTTCGCGCACACCGGGTATGTAGCCCTTGATATAACCCGGCTCCAGGTCTGATTTATCAAAGGGAGGATCGAGCAGCTGGATGAGCTGCACATCGCGCCTTACTAACTGTTTATCCACCGCCGCCATCGCTTGGCGGGCGCGCACCGGATCGCCCCCGTTTGAGATAACCGCCCAACTCTGGCTAATCGAATCGATCTGGCATTCGTCGTTGTCAGACGAGCCCAGAGGGGTACCGTCATCGAAGTAGGCGCGCCGATACCAGGCGCCGTCCCAGGCATGGGTCTCAATGTTTTTGCGCAGCTGGGTCGCCTGCTTGGTGCAAAGCTCGGCAAAAGTCTGGTCGTCCCGGCTACGGGCCAGCCCTGCAAACAGTTGCAGGTTTTCATATAGAAACCATGCCAGCCAAACGCTTTCACCCTTGCCGTCGCCACCGACGAGATTCATGCCATCATTCCAGTCACCGCAGCCCATAAGCGGCAGTTGATGCTCACCAAAACGCAGCCCATGTTTAATGGCGCGCACACAATGTTCATACAGGCTTGCTGTTTCGTTCGAACGTAGCGGGTGATCGAAGCAGGACTCTTCACCCGGATTCAACTCGCGCCCCTCCAGGAAGTGTATGGTCTCATCAAGCACGCCGGTATCACCGGTCGCCAACACATACCGACAGGTGGCATAGGCTAGCCACAGATAGTCATCGGAGAAATGGGTGCGCACGCCCTGTCCGTTGGGTGGATGCCACCAGTGCTGCACATCACCCTGAATGAATTGGCGCTCGGCGCAACGGATCAACTGTTCGCGTGCGAGCCATGGTGTAGTGTGAATCAGCGCCATAGTGTCCTGCAGCTGATCACGGAAACCGTAGGCACCGCCGGACTGATAATAACCACTGCGACCCCAGAGTCTTGATGAGAGCGTCTGGTAGATCAGCCAGCCGTTAGTCAACAGGTTCAATGCTTGATCTGGCGTCTCTACATGCACTGCTCCCAAGGTGTGATTCCAGTATCCCCATACGGTTTCCAAGGCCTGACGGGCCCCAGCCGGGCCACTGAATCGTTGCAGAAAATAGTGGGCTTCGTCCGTGTCACGGGCTGCACCGAATACAAACACGATCTCGCGCTCTTGACCATCAGCCAGTTCTATCTGGGTCTGTATCGCAGCACATGGATCAAATCCGGCGCCAGTGCGGCCAGATAAACGCTCACGGCTCAGGGCCTCCGGTCTGGACAATGCGCCATTGCGGCCAATGAACTCGGTGCGGTTTCCAGTAACCGTTCGCTCTGGCTCACTGACCTGTGCAAAGACCACACGATCGGCGCACTCCCGTCCATAGGCATTACGGGCAAACAGCGCCCCAGTGTGTGGATCAGTTTCGGTAACGATGTGCATCAAATTGGCATGCCGCCACTCGCCAAGTACCAGTTCCCAATAGCCTGTTAGTGACAATCGACGCAGACGGCCCGAATGGTTGCGCAGTTTTACCACGATAAATTTTACTGGCGCATCCATGGCGACGTAGGTGTACAGCTCCGAGAAGATGTCGGCCTGGTCATGCTCAAACACGCTGTAGCCAAAACCGTGTCGGCATACATAGCCGGATTGGCCGCAGGCGGGCAACGGTGTCGGTGACCAGAATGACCCCGTCTCCTCATCGCGGATGTAGAGAGCTTCACCGCTGCTGTCGCTAAGCGGATCGTTGTGCCAGGTGGTCAGACGGAACTCGTGGGCGTTTTCCACCCAGGTATAGGCGCTGCCGCTCTCACTGACGACGGTGCCAATATAGGGACTGGCAATGACATTAGCCCAGGGTGCCGGCGTGTTCTGCCCGGGTTCAAGGGTAACAACATATTCATGACCGTCGGGAGTAAAGCCACCGAGGCCGTTGCAGAAAACACGGTCACATACGGATAGGGGCCAGGCTGTCTCGGCCTCCGCTCGCAGCACCGGGACCAGAGGGTTCGGGAAGCGCTCCGCCACCACGCGGCGCTCCACCTGCTCAAGCAAGGTCTCAGCGCTATCGGTGAGCAGGACGCGGGCAACCGTCTGGAACATAACCCGATCCTCCTCGGAAAGATCTTCGGCGCGCCGCACGAAGACCCCACCCGGCCTATCGATAATTTGCGCCTCGGGACCGGCATTGATCAATCCCATAATCTGGTCGTGCAGTACCGCCCGGTAGCCAGAGAAATCTTCGTTCACTATAACCAGGTCCACTGCCAGGCCCTTCATCCGCCAATAGGCATGGGCCTGCAGCACCTGCTTAACCAGATCGATGCGGCTCAGATCACCAATACTCAGCAACACGATAGGCAGATCGCCTGATACACCAAAACGCCAAAGACCTGACTGTCCAAGCCGGTTGCGCGCAATCACGCTGGGAGCGGCACGACGCAAGGTATTGGCATAGATAAGTGAGGCGGCTAAACGGCCATAGAGCTGGGCATCGGCTTCATCTACACTGAGGTGGCGCAGCACCTCCTGACTTTGAAACCATGCCATCTCAAAGGCGCGTTCAATGAAGTGCCGATCACAATACTTATCCAGCAAAACCAACGCGGCCTCGCGCGTGTCCGCGACACCGGAGATAATCTGCACAACCGCCGACTCATCTGCTGGCAAACTGATGGTGCTGCGGATTGCTACGATAGGATCGAGCACCGAACCATCGGTATTCGATAACTGCATCGACGAAGAACTACTTCCATCCAGCACTACTGGATTTGCTGCCGTCCGTCCCCGGCCGATAAATCTGGCCCGATCCGTCTCATACGATGTCCCATCAGCCACAGCGCCCGGTGCTGCCAACAGGTGAAACATCCACGGCACCTGTTCACCGGGCGTACGTGGGCGGCGTGTACAGAGGATAGCCTGCCGCTCAGGCAGGATTTCGGTTTGCACAAACAGATTACTAAAAGAGCGATGGGCCAGATCGGTATTCAACGCGGCCAACACCACCTCAGCATAACTAGTCACTTCAATATGGCGTTGACGGGACGACAGGTTGGTGAGGGTGACACGTCGAATCTCTACATCATCTTCAGGTGAAACACTGATCTCGGTATGTGTCTCTATGGCCTCATCACGGCGCCGATATTCAGCCCGCGCCTGAATAAAGATCGCCTCATAGTGATCGGCCTTGCGCCCTGTCGGTTGATACGCCGTTGACCATAACGCCCCCGTATCACGGTCACGCAGGTAGATAAAGGTGCCCCAGCTATCGGTAGTGGTATCTTCCCGCCAACGGGTGACGGCCAGATCGCGCCAGCGGCTGTAGCCACCACCAGCATGGGTCGCCATAACATGGTAACTGCCGTTGGATAGCAGGTGAACTTCCGGTGTCGGTGTATTTGGGTCGGTAAACACGCGCATGATCGAACCAGCATCCGCTACAGGAGGACGTGCAGCTTCGCTCACTTCAGCCGCGTGTGGATAGACAGTCGCACCCTTCTTCGGCACCCGCTCCTGCAGTAAAAGTTCTGTGGCCCGAACCAGCGGATCAGACATGAATCGGCGCTGCATGGGTTGGTTGAGCAACAGATGTTCCAGGGCCAGCAGACTCATACCCTGGTGATGCGCCATGAAGGTACGAACGATGACGTGACTCTTGCCCCGCGGTACACGGGATGGGGTGTAATCGATGGACTCATAGAAGCCATAGGCGCCAAGAAAGCCATTGGCGGCCAGGGTCTGCAGATTACGGCACGCCTGCAGCGGCACCACCATCAGCGCCAGTGCACTGGCGTAAGGCGCAATCACCAGGTCCTCTCCCAGCCCGCGCTTGAGACCAAGACCAGGCACGCCGAAGGCCCGGTATTGATAGACCTGCTGCATATCGGTGGTGTTATAGCAGGATTCAGAAATCCCCCAGGGCACGGCGCGTTGCCGACCATATTCGATATGGCGCAACACGGCGGCCTTGCAGGTCTGCGCCAACAGGGTATTGTCGTAGCTTGGCATAATCAGCTGCGGCATGAGGTATTCGAACATGGAGCCACTCCACGAAATCAAACTCACATCGCCACCATGACTGGTCAGCAGACGGCCAAGTGCAAACCAGTGCTTCTGCGGAAGCTGTTCCTGTGCAATAAGCAGGAAACTGGCCAGGCGCGCTTCTGATGCCAACAGATCGTAGCAGGATGGATCTCGTCGCCGCTCACTCACATCGTAACCGATGCTGAGCAATTCACTGGTTTTGTCGTAGAGAAAATCAAAATCCATATCCCCCAGTTCGCGGCAACGCTCCACCAAATCGTCGATGGTTCTAAGCCGCTCTACCGCGTTCCCATAAGCCGATCCTTGGGTGGCTAATTCCGCCAGTGTGGGGATGGAGCTGAAATGCTGTGGCTCTGGTGTCAATAATTTTAGTTCGTCACGAAGTGCTATGGATTGTTGGTCGAAAGCATGCGCCCAGTAGTAGAGTTCACCATCAATATCAACATCCGCAGGCAACCATGCAACCAGCTCACCCCCAATATGGTGGATCTTATCCAGCAAGCTATCAGCCTCTGCCAGTGTCCCTGGCGGATCATTCAGCGTGAGTGCGTCCTGTAGAAGCTGTACCTTTTCGGCCAGATCCGGGGTTGATGTTGAGGGCAACTGCTCCAGCAGCACCTGCAGAGTATCCTGCAACCCCTGAAATGCGTTGAATGACAGCACTGGCTGCTCTTTCAACTCAACCAGTCCAGCCTGCAGGGTGAGCAGGCTGCCTGCCAGGTTGCCGCTATCTACCGATGAGACGTATTGGGGAAGCAGGGGTTTTAGGGTGCGGGTGTCGTACCAGTTATATAGATGGCCGCGGTAGCGTTCCAGCTTTTCCACCGTAGCCAGCGTGTTGCCAACGCGCTGCAGAAGTTCTCCGGCACAGATGTAACCAAAATCAAAGGCCGACAGACCCGTCAGCAGCGACATGCCGATATTGGTGGGCGATGTACGTGATGCGATGACCGGCTCCGGGTATTCCTGAAAGTTATCGGGCGGTAACCAGTTCTCCTCTGGACCAACGAAGTCTGCAAAAAAACGCCATGTTCGCCGGGCCGATGCCCGCAGGAATAACTGCTGTTCAGCACTTAAATCAGGGGCATGTGATACCAGCGGTAGACTTACCCACCAACCGACCACTGGCGACACTAACCAGAGAAACAAGAGAGGGGCGCAGTAGAGCAGCTCAGCACCACTCAATGTAAAGGCCAGCACCAGCGCCACCAGCGGCGCAATCCACATCTCTAAAAAGAAATCGATCAGTGTACGACGTGCGTTACGGCGCACGTAAGAATTCGTATGCCAAAGCAATAAGCCACGCCGCGTGAACAGCATACGCACAGCTGAGCGTAGGAACGCATCCAGACAGATCAGCGCGTCGTAGGGCAATAGGACCAAGTTCAGAAAGGCATGAACCAGCGGGGGACCAGCGGATCTGCCGGCCTGGCTCAGGTGTACCAGCCAAGCACGCTCTTCAGGCTTACGGATAAATTCGATCATGGTGGCCAGCAGTGGGGGCAGGAACAATACCGCCATCACCAGCAGGCTCCAGAACCACACCGCTCCCGGGCTAAGCATCCAACCGCCAATTAATAAGGCAAACAGTGCTGGTGATACCAGGCTGCGACGAAGATTGTCGAAAAGCTTCCAGCGCGACAAGGCCGAGAGCGGATTGGGTTGGCGTCTAGCCTTTGATCCTTCTGATTGCTCAGGTCCAGGCACTGTGGGCAGCAGCCATCCGGCCAGTTGCCAGTCACCACGCATCCAGCGATGTCGCCGACTGATATCGATGGCATAGCTGTGTGGAAATTCCTCGATCAGATCGACATCGGTTACCAGGGCCGAGCGCGCATAGCCGCTTTCCAGTAGGTCGTGACTAAGAATCAGATTATCTGGAAAACGTCCATCAACGGCCTGACGAAAGGCATCCACATCATAGATGCCCTTACCAACAAATGATCCTTCAGCAAAAATATCCTGGTAGACATCAGATACCTCGCGCGTATATGGATCGATACCAGGCTCACCGGCGAACATTTTCGAATACCGTGACCGTGCTGAACTGGTCAGGCTGATCGAGACGCGTGGTTGCAGGATCGCATAACCATCTACAATACGTCCCTTGTCGGCATCGTAAACCGGCCGGTTGAGAGGGTGCGCAATGTTTCCAATCAAGGTGTGCGCCACATCGCGCGGCAATTGCGTATCGGTATCCAGGGTTATGACATATTGGATCGAACTAAGGATGGAGGCATCACCGACTATGTCCGAGAAAGCAGCCTGTGCTCCGCCCCGCAGCAGCGCATTGAACTGTTCCAGTTTACCGCGCTTGCGCTCATACCCCATCCATACCCGTTCATGTGGATTCCACACCCGGGGCCGATGAAACAGATAGAAGATGCAGGGACGATCTTCGCAGTAGGTCTCATTGAGCTTCTGCACAGCATCACGCGCATAGCCAAGCAAGGCATCGTCACCCGGTTGAGTACACTCTGGGGCATCAAGAAAATCGGTCAACAAGGCAAAAAAGATATTGGGATCGCGATTGCCGAGATATCGGATCTCCAGGGCCTCAACCAGATCATCGATCTCTTGCTGCTTGCTGAGCAAGGTAGGAACGACCACCATAGTGCGATGGTGATCTGGAATTCCCTTGGAAAAATCCAGGCGAGGTAAGGCTTGGGGTGGCAGCAGGAGCGTGACCCCCAAATTCACCAGCGGCACAGCCAGCGCCGAAATACCAATGAGACCTGTTATGGTAAAAAACCAGTAACGCCAGTCATCCAGCAGGATGCCACTTAAAGAAGAGAGTATCAGACTGGTCGCCAATGCTGTGAGCAGTAGGATGGGGCTGAGATAAAGGGGCAAGCTAAGATTGCGACACATCCGGATTACCCGCGACTTCCAGGGCAAACGACAGCCAACCCCCTGCTCTAAACTCTGCAGACCCTGATCAGTCAGGTAGTATCCGACATGTGCTCTACGATCACTTGTGCCCATTTGCTCTGCTGCTGTCTGTGCAAGCACAATGGCTTCATGTGCAACATTCAACTCATCGCACTCGCACCACCTGGCCACATCCTCGATGACGTGCCGACACCGATCCCGGGTGGAAAAATCTTGGCTGGCGTACATTCCCATCGGATCTTTGCGTAACGTCTGCTCAACGACACTGAGCGACTCGACGTAATCGCGCCAATCCATGGCGCTGATGAAACGCAGACTACTGATACTGTTGGCAATGGATATCTGGTTGGTTGCGGCCGTTCTGGCAGCCGCTGCCGACAACTGTGTTGCGGACACACCTTGTTCGAGAAGCTTTTGCTCCACCCAGGTTTGAACAAACGCCATCGCAGAACCCTGGGCCTGGAGTCTGGCATAAAACTCCTCTACAAAAGGCGCGGTCAGAGGTACATCGGCATTGGCAAATTCAGCCAACAACTGGATAAGCTGTTTTGGCTCTCTTTCGGCCGTCACCAGCATGCGATCTGCCCAGGTGATCGCCGTGTCGCGCTCCTCGCGCCGACGCGCGATACGCATGGCAACGCGGCGCAGGTTTTCCAGCAGCGCCAGTTGCAGCATGATGGGGAATGCCCACAATTCGCCAAGTTTTAACGGCACCAGGGTCTGATAGGCGGCGATAAACTGGGTGGTGTTATCGTTATCGATACGACCATCCATATGAGAGATCAACTCTAAAGCCAGGTCGTAGATACGGGGGAATCCGGCCGAATGACCATCTGCAAGCTGCGGCAATTGGCGGCTATAATCACGCGGCAAATGCCGACGCGCCAGACCAATCTGCTGCTCTATGAGATAGAAATTATCGAGCAACCAGGCCTCTGCAGGCACGATCCTTTGCCCTGGGGTGGTTGCGGCAGTAACCACATCATAGGCCGCCATCAGGACACGCTCATTTTCCACCAGCCGCGGCAACAACCTATCAGGCCCCGGACTCGTATTAACTTTATGTTTGTCGGCCAGTTTTACCGCATGACTCTTCAACTGTTCGATACTGAACAGCTCCGATCGCAGCAAGTCAGTGTCCTGATCACTACGCAGAGCATTGCGCGCACCTGACGAAAATCCGAACTCTTTGATGACTATGACACTCTCCTCCCTCTAACTCGGGATAGACCGTGCAGCACGGCCCCGATGAATGATGGCCATCGAAAACTCATATCATGAGCAACGCCCTGATAAGTTCCCGTATATTGGGGCCGAGGGACAGGAACCCGCCCCAGCGGCAAAAATATCCCCAGGAGGTGGAATTAGTGTGAAGCACCAGGTATTTGGTTAGAACAGATAACCCTTATCTACATCTTGCCTATAACCAAACGCTGGTTATCCCTATCCCCAAGCCGGCTTTGAGTCAGGCGCAGGTGCTGAGAAATCACCTGCACGAATTACAACGGAACCATCCTCTTCAAAGACCCCGTTCTCTATGACCACTCTTGCTACCTCTTGTATTGCCGTTCGATGCTGGGCTACGAACTGCATGGGAGTCTTTTTTGAGGCGCCGAATTTATCTCTCAAAATATCCAGCGAGATCCGGCAAAGCACCCGTCTTTTGTCTACATCTGCCGCAACAGTAACCACTCTGGTAGTAGTGTTCCAGCACTCAAGCCTAGGGAATGAAATCACTTTTCCTCCTGATACATATATTCAAATGCAGGTAAACTGCATACCAAGTCCTACTCTATTAGGTATAGCACAACTCTAATTTGTCTTGAGCAACCATATGAAACACGCCCAATCCAAATCGCGCAAAGAGACAAGCGGCTTGACTATCATAGAAGAGAAGAATTGCTAAAACTGAGATTATTGCAGGCTCATTAGCGAGTAAACGGTCGTCAAAATACCTAAGCTACTGGTATATTCCAACCTCTCAGACTAGTAATCATGCCCACCCAACAATAGTCAGCCTGCTCACTTTGTCCCCAAAAAATTCGGCGTCTCGTTTTTCGACTTCTTTGCAGCACGCTTCTCCTTCAAAGTCATGGCCGGTTTCTTTTTCGCTTCTTTGCTTTGACTGCTCTTGCCCTTGCTCACGGGTATACCTCCTAAAGGTAGATGGTGTGGTACTACTCGATCTGATACCTACACAGGTCAGATCAATCGATCCAGGCGCCTCGGTGGTACTCCTTGCCCAACTCATTGAGAACGAAGTGGCGGGGCCCCTTTTTTTCGTTGATGGTCTCGCAAGAGGCCAACGCATCACATAACTGTTGAAACGTTGATACTTGAATCTGGCGATAGTGCGATACGGACCCAGAGTCCATAGGGTCAATGATAAATTTCTCAGACTTCATTAGACGGTACATCAACATATCCTTTGCATGCAAAGCGGCACAGTCATTTGCCACCATCTTTTCAATTATACCCTAAGTTAGGTCTAATAGCTGTTTTACTTTGTTGTGGTGACTTGATTCTACCCGGCTTACGGGCAGATCTTACAATTCCATAATGGATTAAAACCAAGCAGAGCTGACCACTCTAACCAGTTAATTTATGTCACGCATCAGGAATAGTTGTTAGGAAGGGGCAAAGTTGAAACCAGAAATCATTGCCTCTCATCTTAATATTTGGTGAGAGTTATATCTGGCTTAAATAGGTCTCAATTGTGTCTAATAGTGACTATTCATCTGCGTCCGACCCAAAGCAGTCCTTAAGACTTCACTAATATGCTCGCTTGAGTTTCTTATCTACCTTTAAATTACTACCATTAAAGTGATGCTAGATCATCGGCTGAATTTGTACCGTTAGGTTGCCGTTGTGTACCCAAGCAGTAATGAGGATTTAGTCTTTCATTTTCTTTGATTTTATATGCTTTCAAAAAAATATCACCGATTACTTTTGCGACAACTTCACTAGTTTCACATACTACGTAGCGAAGCACTCTTACTCTTTCATGTTGCGATAGATAATCTGTTGTGGGTAGTATCTCCAAATCTGAGAAAATCTTTCTGACACACTTTTCTTCCTCAGGCTCTTCTTTGCAGTCAAGAAACATTGTTAAACCAATGCCTCCATCGCAATACTCCAATGAAATTCCTTTGTCTCTATAGTTGGTCGTTATTGTAAGAGACTCAGAAGGATCAGATCTCCGCAAAACTCCTTCCACTTTGTTTAGTATTATAGATCTGTTTGAATCTGTTAGTAGAACCTTTCTGGTTGGAGCATTCCCCAAAATTGGATGAAGATGAGCAAGACCCTTAAGCTTGGACCTTAACTCGACAATATCAATCATAGAATATAGCTGGTCTTCTGGAATTGCTAGATAGCCAGAATCATCTAATTGACAAGCAAATGATGAAGCATTCTGAAACAACCAATATTTATCCTCCTCATCGACCTCTTCAATAAAAATATACGTATCAATTACAGGAATAAATAGATCTGCATCCACATAACCAATATGAAAGTAACAGTTTCCTTTTACTAAATTAGCTGGGTCAGCCATATAACCCTCCTGCAATTTGAGTATTCCATGAACAGTATATCTATTCCTGAGGCATGTACTCAAACTCAACCACTTGTATGCTTTTGCCGCTCACGACCCTAAGCGGTCCTTAATGATTAGCTAATACGGCCAGTAATATCTTTTGTCTGTAGCTGATTAAAACTCTCCGTTAAACTGGGGGAGGTTTAGTCTGCCCCCTATTGTCCGTTACTTAGATCAATTGCATCAACGGACATGCAAGAAATCACGTCATTACAATCATAGAACCTCTTTTGTTCCTCATAAACATTTTCCATATTTACAAGCCAAATACCTAGTCCTCCTTTTCGCAGTTGAAAAGTATATTTATCACCAGGCTTAAACTGCTTCCAATATTTAGATTGTGATAGGTAGACATTTACTGAGGGATATCCTTGCATACTTTGCCATACATTATCTTCGTCAAGGATATATACATAATCATTTAAGCCATCATTATCAGTAGCGATATTAATTCTGGGAATTAGCGTATATATAAATAATGCAAACCCAATGCACGCCAATAACGCGTATATTTTTGAATCTGTTCTTTCAGGCTCCCGCTTTCTTAGATATACGTATGATGCGAAACTTAAACATATTGCAATAAACGCGATAATTATATACGGCGGATTTTGGACATAATACTCACTTGCCCAGAAATAGAAGTCGCAAACAAAATAGAACACACACGCAAAAAAAGCTGAAGCTATTTTTAAGGTTGCCGGAGTGACTCCCTCAATTGATTTCTTATTACCTTCCATATTTTCTATCCTTGATACACGACGTTTAGCATCACCTGAAAAATACGAGCTTGCGAGCATTTTACCGCGCGGCTAGCTTGTTAGAATAATTAGATATTGTCATTCTTGTTTGTCATTTGCACTGTTATATCGAAATAAATGGTGTAAGTATTTCCAGATTTGGGGTTTTCGGCGTCCATGACATCGTAAACTTTGCCATTTTTGTTGAGCAAGCGCTGTTTATTAGGCTTCAATCCATTTGCGTATAAGAAAAAATATATTTCATCTGTATTGAATGTCTCATATGCTGTTTCTGGTGTTTTACCATCACTAGACTTAATAATTGAATCAAGAAGGCCATCTACAATAGTCTTGTGCAATGATGCACAATCGTTATCGTTCAATTCCTTGCAGCAAATGTATTTATCGAAATGAGCCTCAATGCTTGTGTAGTTTATATTTAGCCATTTATCTACGTATGTGACACATTGACTATAATCCTTATTATTTATGGATTCATTAGCCTTTTGCTTAATTTGTAATTCGCCGCCGGTATAAGGCTTGTAGCTTTTTGTTTTTGCATAAAGCCTCCTGAATTCGAGGTAGTTGAAATCAGCAGTAGATTTCTGTAATTCACTTTTGGCTTTTTTGAATTCTTGATCACTGTCTAAGGACGTTTCACCAACGGCATTTTGAATGGGAGATAATGAAACAATCATTAACAAAAATAAAATTTTTATATTCATACCACTTCCTTGCTTTTATTTTCTAACGTAGATTTCTGCAGTGTAGGCGCGTTACTGACCTGCATCTAGACGTAAAACCCCTGATGCCGCCAACACTAATACACCTAGTGCGAAATACCAATAAAGTATAAACAGACCGACAGTGAACAAAACACCAGAGCAAAATAACTGTTTATCTCTGTTTCTTATTTGTTTTATTGTTAAAAGCAAAACACAGTAGGTTAATAATACTGCTATTGAAGCATTAATAAGGATAACAACAAAGCTACTTTCAATATGTACTAATGGCAATGCTTTTGCGGGACTTATAAGACCCACAATATACATTGCCCAGAATGTGATCGACAAAAGAGATATATAAATGATTCCAACCATACGCTGCATCATATTACCTATGCATAACAGCTAAGCATTTATCTGCTGTGCGCAGCATGGTAGATAAATGTATGTTGGACTATGCCGCCCATCAGTTTGGCACAGACTATATAAAGGGGATTGTATTTCAGAGGTTGCTTTGAACCTCGGTCCTTGGGCAAGA
>JBNKJS010000030.1:0-21607 GCA_050291365.1 Sedimenticolaceae bacterium
TAAGTATCTGCAGGATCACGACACCAGCGGCCTGGATATCCGCCAGCTGTCCGTCTACGAGGCGGCCAAGCTCTCCGTAGAACGCATGCGTGCCGGCGAGAACACCATCTCCGTGACCGGTAACGTACTGCGTGACTACAATACCGACCTCTATCCGATCCTAGAGCTGGGCACCAGCGCCAAGATGCTCTCCATCGTACCGCTGATGAACGGCGGCGGTCTGTTCGAGACCGGTGCTGGTGGTTCCGCACCCAAGCACGTACAGCAGCTGATACAGGAAAACCACCTGCGCTGGGACTCCCTGGGTGAGTTTCTGGCCCTGGTTCCCTCTCTAGAGCACTTGAGCAACCTGACTGGGAACAAGCAGGCAAAAGTCCTAGCTGATGCCCTGGACAAGGCCACCGAAGAGCTGCTCAACAACGGCAAGTCCCCCAGCCGCAAATGCGGTGAGCTGGACAACCGTGGCAGTCACTTCTACCTGGCCATGTACTGGGCTCGCGCCCTGGCCTCCCAGAGTGAAGATGCCGCGCTGGCCTCTCAGTTCGCTCAGCTGGCTGATGATCTGGAGGCCAATGAAGCCAAGATCGTTGAGGAGCTAAACTCGGTACAGGGGTCACCAGCCGACATCGGCGGTTACTTCCGCCCGGATGATGCAACAGTAACTGCAGTTATGCGTCCAAGCGCAACCCTCAATGGCATAATCGGCTAACTAAGCGACAACTAGCCATACAAAAGGCGCATCCCGCAAGGGGTGCGCCTTCTGTTTTCTACGAATAATCGTAACAATCAGTTGCATATCTGCAGTGATTGTCTCTTCAAAATAACAGTCATGTAGTTCAATTCAACACTCTTCGATTCATTCTAAGAAGCGAATTAAATCTAAATTCGACAAACGAAAATATCCCATTAAACTCTACTGTTATTCTTGAACGAGTTAAGAGAGCGCTCATAATTAAAGCCATGCCTGCTATTACCTGACTATATGTTAAGGTAAACCCAATGCACCTATTCTTCAAAAACTAAGTTTGAATGAAGAAAAATGGTGCATAGCTGTGGATTTTTACTTTTAGCTAAATAATAATAGCCGGTCGCGCTCCAACCCATTGCACGACAATGGTGCGCCAAAACACTGTTATTACAACTAAGTATTTTGTTCAGAAAGACCAGCAAGGTCCTGGAGGCTGAGATGTCTAAACCCAACATGGTAACCGTTGACGGAATTGAAGCGGCTGCCCACGTTGCTCATAAGACCAACGAAGTTATTGCAATCTATCCTATTACCCCATCTTCCGGCATGGGTGAATTGAGTGACGAGTTCTCAGCAAAGGGGCAAAAAAACCTTTGGGGCACTATCCCGCAAGTTGTTGAAATGCAGCATGAGGGCGGCGCCGTAGCCTCTTGTCATGGAGCGCTCCAGACTGGCGCCCTGACCACCACATTTACCTCTTCCCAGGGTCTATTGCTGATGATCCCCAGCATGTACAAGATTGCTGGTGAACTGACCCCTTTTGTAATTCATGTAGCAGCCCGTGCCATCGCCGCCCAGGGACTATCTATCTTTGGCGACCACAGCGACGTCATGTCCACCCGTGCTACCGGTTTTGCCATGCTGGCCTCTAACAACCCGCAGGAGGTAATGGATACTGCCCTTATCTCCCAGGCGGCCACCCTGGAGACACGCATTCCATTCATCCACTTCTTTGACGGCTTCCGCACCACCCATGAGGTGAACAAAGCTGAGCTGGTAGATGATGACCTGATGAATGAAATGCTGCCGCAGGATCTGATTCGTAATCATCGTGACCGCGCAATGAACCCGGATAAGCCGGTGATTCGCGGAACCTCGCAAAATCCTGACACCTATTTCCAGGGACGCGAGACGGTAAACAGCTATTACAACCAAACCCCTGAAATTGTTCAGAAGGCCATGGACAAGTTTGCCAAGCTGAGTGGACGCCAGTATCACCTGTTTGACTACTTCGGAGCTGAAGATGCCGAGCGGGTCATAATGGTCATGGGCTCTGCCGCTGACACCGCTAAAGAGACAGTAAACAAGATGGTGCAGGCTGGCGAAAAGGTAGGCATGGTGATTGTACGTCTCTATCGCCCATTCTCCGCTGAGCATATGATTCAGGCCCTTCCGGCCAGCGTGAAGAAGGTTTCTGTGCTTGATCGCTGCAAGGAGCCAGGCTCCGATGGCGAACCCATGTACAAAGACGTAATCACCGCACTGGCCAACTATGTCGCCACCGGTGGTGACAGATTCGCGGCCATGCCGCGTGTGGTTGGCGGTCGCTATGGCCTCTCATCCAAAGAGTTTACCCCGTCCATGGTCAAGGGCATCTTCGATGATCTGAACAAAGATGATCCTAAGAACGACTTTACCGTGGGCATTATTGATGACGTCACCCACACCAACCTGGATTGGGATCCAAGCTACACCACCATTGATGCTGACAAGGTTACCCAATGCATGTTCTACGGCCTGGGTGCAGACGGCACCGTAAGCGCCAACAAGAACTCCATTAAGATTATTGGCGAAGGTACTGAGCTGTACGGCCAGGGCTACTTCGTGTACGACTCCAAGAAGGCCGGCGCAGTAACTGTATCTCACCTGCGTTTCGGCCCTGAGCAGATAAACTCCTCCTATCTGATCGGCGAGCACCAGGCCGATTTTATAGCCTGCCACCAGCCGGTATTCCTGGAGAGGTACGATATGCTGGACTACGCCCGCGATGGCGGCGTATTCCTGCTGAACTCGCCTGCTCCAGCGGACCAGGTATGGCAGACCCTAACGCGTAAGATGCAACAGCAGGTCATCGACAAGAAGCTAACTGTCTACACCATTGATGCCTACAAGGTAGCGGAAGAGACCGGCATGGGTCGCCGCATCAACACCATCATGCAGACCTGTTTCTTTGCCATCTCTGGCATCCTGCCCAAGGATGAGGCCATCGCCAAGATCAAGGAGGCAGCGGAGAAAACCTATGGCAAGAAGGGGCCGGCCGTTGTTCAACAGAACTTCGATGCCATTGACGCCAGTCTCGCCAACATGCATCAGCTAGAGATCCCAGGCACCGCCACTTCTGACCTTGAGCAGATTCCACCGGTCACCCCTAATGCGCCAGAGTTTGTGCAGAAAGTGTGTGGTGAGATCATTGCCGGACGTGGCGACAGCATACCGGTCAGCATGATCCCGGCCGACGGCACTTGGCCACTGGATAGCTCCTCTTACGAGAAGCGCAGCCTGGCCCGCGAAATCCCGGTTTGGGATGAAGAACTCTGCATCTACTGCGGCAAGTGTGTATTCGTTTGCCCCCATGCCGCTATTCGCAGCAAGGTCTTCGACGTAGCGCACACCGAAAATGCGCCCCCTACCTTCAAGCACATTAAGGCCAAGGGTAAGGAGTTTACCGAAGATGAGCACATCACCTATCAGGTTGCTCCAGAGGATTGCACCGGCTGTACCCTCTGCGTCGACATCTGTCCGGCTGTAGATAAGAAGAACCCTGAGCACAAGGCTCTGGATATGATGCCGCAGCCACCACTGCGTGAATCTGAGCGAGATAACTGGGACTTCTTCCTGACCATTCCTGAATATGATCGCACCAGGATCAGCTGGGGCACCATGAAGACAGCTATGCTGGCTCAGCCTCTGTTCGAGTCATCCGGCGCCTGCGTCGGTTGCGGCGAGACCCCCTATGTACGTCTTGCCACCCAGCTGTTCGGTGACCGCATGGTTATCGGTAACGCAACCGGCTGCTCATCCATCTACGGCGGCAACCTGCCCACCACGCCTTACGCAACAAACTCTGAGGGCCGCGGACCTACCTGGAACAACTCGCTGTTTGAGGATACTGCAGAATTTGCCCTGGGCTTCCGTGTATCCATCGATGCCCAGGCCGCATACGCCAAGGTACTGCTGGAGAGCATGCGTGGCGAAATAGACACCGAACTGGTGGACACCATACTCAGTGCGAAACAGAGCACTGAACCGGAAATTTTTCAGCAGCGTGAACGCATCGACCAGGTCATAGAGAAGATTAAGACCATAGATAGCGAAGATGCCCGCAACCTGGAGGCCGTCATCGGCAACCTGGCCAAGAAGAGTGTATGGGCCTTCGGCGGCGACGGTTGGGCCTACGATATCGGCTACGGCGGTCTGGATCACGTACTGGCCTCCGGTCAAAACGTTAACATCCTGGTTCTGGACACCGAGGTGTACTCCAACACCGGCGGCCAGATGTCCAAGTCCACGCCAAAGGGCGCCATTGCCAAGTTTGCCGCTGGTGGCAAACCGAGCCGTAAAAAGGACCTGGGCTTGATCGCCATGGCCTACGGTGATGTCTATGTGGCACAGGTTGCGTACGGTGCTAAAGATGTACGTACCCTGAAGGCGTTCCAGGAGGCTGAGGCTCACGACGGCGTATCCATCATCATCGCCTACAGCCCCTGTATCGCCCACGGTATTGACCTGACGACGAACCATCAACAGCAGGATATGGCGGTCAAGAGTGGACACTTCCCGCTCTTCCGTTATGACCCAAGGCTGGCTGAGCAGGGCAAGAACCCACTACAACTGGATTCCAAGGCCCCGGAGATGGAACTGAACGACTTCATGAAGACCGAGACCCGCTTCAGTCATCTATCCCGCATCGATCCAGAGGCAGCTGCGAAGCTTGCTGCTGAGGCCCAGACCGATGTGGACATACGATTCAAGCACTACCAACAGCTGGCTGCGTTGGCCGTGGATCGGGCTGATGAGAAATAAACTGTAAGATTTAACGCCGCCCACCAGGGCGGCTTTTTTTTGGGTATGTCTGGGAGGTAATCCCACCCTAACCCATTATTTTTTTAATAGTAATCATTAGCTAGCAACTTTTTCAGCTAATTAGGGTGTTATTCCCATAACTTCCCACGAACCAGGGGAATTAGACTTGAGAGAAACGCCCTTGATTCAGTATTATGCAATGCTAATGTAGAGTATGGTAATACAGCGGATATAACAGTAAGCGACCATTACCCATGACCACTATCAAATACTGAGCTGGTCGGCTAGAAATCGCACAAAATTCCGTCTTTACCCTTAATCCAAAGCACCTTTGCTCTTTAGGAGGGCCCAGCGTGAGTAATCAATCACTGGAAGCAACAGTTGACCCAGAGCTGGTCAATAAATGGATCCAAGAGATAGGCGGCGATGTATCAGCCGCAGTACCTCTTCTCCAGGCCATCCAGGGCGAATATGGCTACCTGCCACGGGACGCCATGGACCTGGTCATAACCAACACAGAGATCAATGCCAGTCAGCTATTTGGTGTTGCCACCTTCTATGCTCAGTTCCGCATGCGCCCTGTGGGTCGACACCTGGTGAAGGTGTGCCACGGCACTGCATGTCACGTACGTGGCGCTGACCGCCTCAACACCTCCCTACGCCATATACTGGCGATTGAGGACGAAGAGGAAGATACCGCCTCCAACGGCAGCTATACCGTAGAAGACGTTGCCTGTGTCGGCTGTTGCAGTCTGGCACCTGCCCTGGTCATTGATGATGAGATTATCGGCAATCTGACCGGCGCCGACGCCCAACGTGCACTAAAGAAACATGCAAAAGGTTGTAAAGAGGAGCTGCCAGGAGACGAGAGCGCTAAGAAGAAAAAGGCCGGCGCCACAAAGAGTGCAGCGGGTGAGGAGGCAAGGCCATGAGTGATAGCAAGTTAGAGATTATTGTTGGAGAGGGCACCTGCGGTCGTGCTTCTGGCTCAACCGAGGTAATAGATCTTTTTCAGAAGAACGCCCCTGAAGCCACAGTGCGTAGCGTAGGCTGCGTTGGCATGTGTCACGCCGAGGTAATGGTTGAGGTGCGCGATGAGGCCGGCAACTCCCACATGTATGGCAACGTGGATAAAAAAGGCGTTGCTAAGATCCTGAAGTTTCATCGCGGCGAAGATGAATTGCCGCAGGATATGTTGCTCTCAGCAAACGATAATCAGGAGCTAGAAGGGGGACAGTATCTATCCCGCCAGACCCGTCTGGCCCTGCGCAACGTAGGCACCATCGACCCCACCGATATGCAACAGTATATCGATCGTGGAGGCTATAAGGCCATTGAGAAAATCATTAAGGGTGGCATAACCCCTGAGCAGGTGATTGAAGAGGTCAAAATCGCTGGCATCCGCGGCCGCTGCGGCGCTGGTTTCCCCACTGCCACCAAATGGACCTTTGCTCGCGGGGCCGAGGGGGACAAAAAGTATCTGATCTGCAACGGCGACGAGGGTGATCCCGGCGCCTTCATGGACCGCTCCCTGCTTGAGGGCGACCCCCACAACATCGTTGAAGGCATGCTGATTGCGGCCTACGCCATCGGTGCCAGCGGCGGTTATGCCTATATCCGTGCGGAATATCCCTTAGCGGTGAAAAACTTTGGCCTAGCCATTGAGGACGCAACCGCAGCCGGTTATCTCGGTGACAATATCCTGGGCAGCGACTTTAGCTTTCATCTCAAGATCAAACAGGGCGCTGGCGCCTTCGTCTGCGGTGAAGAGACAGCCCTTATCGCATCTATCGAAGGCGAACGCGGTATGCCCCGCATCCGTCCACCCTTCCCGGCCATCAAAGGCCTATTTGGCAAGCCAACCATCATCAACAACGTAGAGACACTCTCCAATATACCATGGATCATAGATAACGGCGGCGCGGCCTATGCAGCTATCGGCACAGAGGACTCCAGGGGCACCAAGGTGTTCGCCCTGGCCGGCGCAATCAAACGTGGCGGCCTGGTAGAGATCCCCATGGGCATGACCCTGCGCGAGATGATTTACGACATCGGCGGCGGCTCAGTCACCGACAAGCCACTGAAAGCTGTGCAGTTGGGTGGCCCAAGTGGCGGCTGTGTACCGGCATCCCTGTTCGACACCCCGATTGAGTACGCCTCCATCAATGCCACCGGCGCTATCATGGGTTCCGGAGGTATCATCGTCATGGACGAAAAGTCCTGTATGGTGGACCTGGCTAAATTCTTCCTCGACTTCACCCAGATCGAATCCTGCGGCAAGTGTACCTTCTGTCGTATCGGCACCCTGCGCATGAAGGAGATCCTCACTAAGATCTGCGACGGCGAGGCCTGCATGGAGGATATAGACACGCTGGAAGAGTTGGCACAGGGAGTGAAGCAGTCCAGTCTCTGCGGACTGGGCCAGACCGCACCCAATCCGGTACTCACCACCCTCAAATACTTCCGGGAAGAGTATGAGGCCCACGTTAAAGAGAAGCGCTGCCCCGCTGGCGTATGTAAAGGCCTGATCACCCACACCATCATCAACGAAGAGTGCACCGGATGCACAATTTGTGAACGCTACTGCCCGGTCAACTGTATTACTGGCGAAAAGAAGAAGGGCGAGACCTGGCTTATCGATCAGGAGGTCTGCATCAACTGCGGCATGTGTGTTGAGGTTTGTAACTCCGACGCCATCATCGCTGTATGATCCAGCACAAAGAATTTAAGAGGATTTGTAATGAGTGACAAGACTTCCATTACCCTTAACGGCAAACAGATCGAGGTAGAGGCTGGCTCTACCATACGTGCGGCCGCTGAATCTCAGGGCGTACATATACCGACCTTCTGTCACGATGATCGGCTGAAGCCATTTGCATCATGTTTTCTCTGCGTGGTAGATGTTGAGAAGGCGCGCGGCCTGGTTCCGGCCTGCTCCACCCAGGTGGCACCCGGCATGGTGATAGAAACGGACAACGAACGGGTCACCAAGAGCCGCAAGATGGCCCTTGATCTAATGCTATCAGACCACGCTGGCGACTGTATTGCTCCCTGTGAGGAGACCTGTCCCGCCAATATCGACATTCAGGGTTACATTGCCCATCTGGCCAATGACGACCCGGACGCAGCGGTACGTTTGATTAAAGAGCGCAACCCACTACCGGTGGTGTGCGGACGTATCTGCCCACATCCTTGTGAGTCTCAGTGCCGCCGAGGCCTGGTGGACGAGCCTGTGGCCATTAACCCACTGAAACGCTTCGCCTCAGAACACGATCTGGAGAGCGGCCCATTCCTACATGAGGCCGGTCCAGATACCGGAAAACGCGTCGCTATTGTAGGTGGTGGTCCAGCCGGGCTGTCTGCCGCCTTCTATCTGCGCCGCATGGGACATGCTGTAGAGATATTCGAGGCCCTGCCAGAGCTGGGCGGAATGGCCCGCTATGGTATTCCCCGTTTCCGTATGCCCTGGGATCTGATGGACAAAGAGATCAAGACCATCATTGATCTGGGAGTAAAGGTTAATTACAACCAGCGCTTGGGCACAGACTTCACCATCGCCGATCTCAAGGCACAGGGCTTCGGCGCCGTGCTCTTGGCCACTGGTGCGCACAAACCTAAACCTATGCGAGTTGAGAATGAGGATGCCGAGGGTGTTATTGGCGGCGTGGACTTCCTGCGTGAGGCCGTACTAGGAAACATCACCGATGTAGGTAAGAGCGTTGCCGTAATCGGTGGCGGTGACACCGCAATGGACTGCGCCCGTGTGTCACGTCGTCTTGGCGCAGAGGTAACCCTGCTGTATCGCCGTACCCAGGCCGAGATGCCTGCCCTTGAGATTGAGCAGGAAGAGACCATTGAAGAGGGCGTGGATATACGCTTCCTTACCGCACCAACCAAGGTAATCCTGGATGACTCTGGACGTGCCACCGGAATGGAGGTGATTACCATGGAGCTGGGCGAACCGGATGATTCCGGACGTCGCCGTCCGGTGCCAATCGAAGGCAGCGAACAGATTATGGAGTTCGACACAATCATCCCAGCCATCGGGCAGGAGCCTGATATGGCCTGTATCGAAGGAGAGCAGGACGCACCAGAGACCACCAGATGGAACACCTTCGTCTATGATGAGGTCACCCAGACTACCAACATTGATGGAGTCTTCGCCGCCGGTGACTGCGCCTTTGGCCCGGACATCCTGATCCGCGCTATTGCTGAAGGACGTCGTGCCGCCCAAGCTATGGATCTCTATCTAGACGGCTCTCCTGTTACGCTGACCAAACCCTACGCCATCAGCCGTGGTCGGTTGGATCAACTTAACAGCGACGATTATTCTCCTAGATTTGAGCACAAAAAGCGTGCCCTTGAGACAACCCATCCAGCCGATGTACGTCTGGCCAACGGCGGTTACAATCCCATCAATGTAGGTCTGGACAATCTGCAGGCCATAGCTGAGGCAACGCGCTGTATCGAGTGCGGATGTTCCGCTAGATTTGACTGTGATCTGCGCAAATATGCCAGCGACTATGACTCCAGTGAACAGACCCTAAGCGGTGAAAAACGGCAATATGCCGAAGACACCCGTCACCCCCTGATTCGTATCGAGGCAGACAAGTGCATCACCTGCGCCAGCTGTGTGCGTATCTGTACCGAGGTGCGCGGTGTATCTGCGCTGACCTTCATCCAGCGCGGATTCGGTACCCGTATCGGGCCGAACTTCGATGATCCGCTTCAGGATACCGGTTGCGATGCCTGCGGCATGTGTACCGACGTTTGCCCAACCGGCGCAATCACACCGAACACAGGCAAAGAGGCCGGTCCCTGGATCTGGCTTACCAAGAGCACCAGTTGCACTGCCTGTGACCGCGGATGTGGTATCAACGTACACACCAAAGAGGGTCGTGTGGTAAAGGTTCAAAGCATAAACAACGATCCGGTCAACGGTGCCGTTATCTGTGCAGAGGGCCGATTCAGCTACCAACTTCTAGCCCAAGGTGCTGTAGAGTCCGATCTTGCTAAGGCCAAAGAGACCCTGGCGACGGCGGCAAGCAAGGCTGTAGTGGTTTCACCACGCCTGACCGTTGAGCAGCTCTACGCATCTGCACAACTGGCCAAAGACCTAGGTGCATCACTTAATTATCTATCAGGTAATGCAAGTGCGGCTGTAAGCAATACCAAGGTAACTGGAGAAGCGAACCTGGCTCTGTTAACACGCTTGGGAGCATCTCCATTAGAAGCAGCAGATGTTGATTGCATTGTCTCTGTAGGATCAGGCATTAATCGCTCACAAGCAGGAAAAGCCAGCATCATCGCTCTCACAACACCTGGGGCAACGCCAGATGCTGACCAGTTACTTCCCATGGCAGACCCACTCTCCATTGATGGTGCATTCCTCAATCGCGATGGTGACCTGGCAATTCTCAACGGCTCCATTCAAAATGCAGAGGATAAGGCTGGCCTCAGCGCCCTGGCGAGTCTAGCAGAAAATGAAGACCTGGCAGATTTACAAAAAGTCCGCTCTGCACTGGCAAGTGAGATTCCGGAATTGTCGACTATAAACAGTCTCAATGGTGCACGATTAGTAAACACTGACCTAGCCCCTGAGTTGTCTGGTGTGGCCCCGGACGCCCGTGAGATTGCCTTCCGCAGTCACATTGAGAGTCTTGGCCTCTCATGACAGAGATGGTATAGGACTGGACAGGAGGTCCAGTCCTATACTATTAATCGTAAATTTCCCAACTGAATAATACTAAGATTATCATCTACTGCGACTGCAGCGTGTACGAGATGTTCTTTTTACCTTCTCTTTCTTTTTTTTCTCTTTTTTAGTTACAGTGCGTCTCTTAACCACTCCGATTTTCTTTGGAATTAGTTTGGCCTTTACGGTTTGTACATTACTGAAGGTGGACGAATCAATCTTTGTTCGACGGCCATCTTTCGGTGGTGGTTTCTGGGTATAGTGGATCTTTCCATCTTCGTCTACCCATTTATATATACCCGCCACAGCGGAGTGTGCTAAGCCTACTAGCAACACACAAAGCATTAATATTTTCATATATTATCCATATCCTAACAAAAGTCCTTTAAATAGATTGGAGATTGAATGAATTATTATCTCTCTATCATTTCATTAACAGTCTATAATTTTCTTCCTTATCTATAAGCTGTCTAGTTTGCCTCTCTATCGGTGGACTTCTTTTTGTACTAACTTCCTCATGCTGCTTATTTTGCCGTGCGTTCCTCTTATCAAAAGCTTCCTGCTTCTTAACTATTTCTTTACTCCATTGCCTTCTTTTTTTGTTGTATTCGTATGCACTTCTAGTTTTCGACTTATCTGGCGAAGACGGCCAGACATTGTCGTCATAATCTGGCTTCCAAACTTTAACCGGCGGCGGCCAGCCTTGGGTTTGATCCTGCGTAACACTCTTTGGTATCGATGGAGCCTTATTTGTTTCTACGGCTGAGAAGGTCCCCGTGTTAATATTAGCTCGCTTTGCGTTTGCTGGGGGACGTTTATTTGTATAGTGAACCTTACCTTCCTCATCGTACCATTTGTACATGCCGGCATTGACAGGAAGATTCAGACAAAAGCATAACACCCCAACTATAAATATATATTTGTTCTCCATAACCTGCTTTGACTCCTTTTCTTTGTTAAAACCGCAAGTTATACAAATACGCCCACATCTACTCAGTTTATAAAATGTGCCCCTCATGTGAATTAATTCAAGAAGCATCACTTAAAATTAAGCTAAAATAAATAGAAGCCATTAACATACTAACTTAGTACCTATGTTATTTAAAACACTAATCTATAGTTATCAAAATCAAAGTTGCAATGTTAAGAATATACTAGCAGAGGAATTTGGAGATAGCAGTGAAACTTAAAACCCTTCTAATCGTTCCTCTGTCGATAGTTTGCCTGGCGTATATTGGTGCTAAGGGGTACATCTACTATAAGACAAAATCCGGCCTTGATAAGCTGATCCGGACTGCGGCTCCGGTAGTGCAAATTGATTACTCAGATATCGGATCTGATTTAAGTGGAGTTATCTATATAAATAACGTGCGTATTACCCCTACCGGGGCTTACGACGAGCTAACTATCGACCAACTTTCAGTATCTGGTAATGGTTTAAAATTTCTGCTTGATATGATGCGTGGCTTTGATAGCAATGAACCTCCACCACAAATAACCATCGCATTCAAAAAACTCGAAAGTCCTGTTTCAAGCTCATTTCTGTCGAATTTTACCTCTTCTTTCAAAACAGATGAGGCAAAGAGAAAGATTAAAGCATGTTCTATCCCAGGAATTTTAAATGCTGTAGGGCTAAATGAGCTCAATTTATCAACCATCACTGTTAATGGAAAACTAGGTTATATCTTTGATAAAGAAGCCAATCAGGCAGAGTTCAACCTCAAATATGATCTTGTTGGTATAGAGTCAACTTTGCTAGATATAAGAGTCAGCCAACTTTCTTCACAGGGATTAATGGGAATAGGAAAACTGCCAATAGTTGAGCAGTTTCATATGGTTCGTCAGTTCAAGGAAGAATATATAAAACAGATAGTCAACCACTGTGCCACTGAGGCAAGTTTGGCAACAACATCCTTTATAGATGATCTTTTTACACAATCAGATGACTACTACCTAAAAACTCTTGGTTTTGTTCCAGGCCCTGGATTAAGCGACCTTTTCAGACAATTAATTACTAATGCCGGTACCGTAGAAATAACGGCAACTCCCTCAAGTGAAATCTCTCCAGCATTATTAAAGGCATATAGACCTGAAGACCTGACAGACCTATTTGGCGTTACAGCAAGCTACAACGGCGCACCTATCCAGGACCTTAGCTTTTCTATGCAGTCAAGCGCTCCAAAAAGTAACTCAATAACTACTGAACGTACAGTTAATACAACAAAGCCAACCACTGTCACCGCGATGGACAAGATAATACAACCAAAGCCAAAACAAAGATTACGCTATCTGGATACCGATATTTCAGAGTTGCAAAACTATATGTACTACAAAATACGCGCTTACACTTTGAATAATGATAAACCTAAACAGGGGATGCTTATATCTATAACCAATAACACCGTTAATATTGAACATCTAGTTTTTAGTGGGAAGATAACTTCTCATATACATATTGACAGAATTGACAGAATTGAGGTTTTAAGAAGAGAAAAACCCAATGAATACTAGCTGCTTATTCGCTAATTAATTGATTCACCGCGGCTCAGTCAATTTTATCTTGTTGCCATTTTCATCGATACGAATGAATGTAACCTCACTGGAGAATACCAGGTCACTATCTAACTCAGAGTGCAGACGGTAAACGCTAACCAGATATCCAACTGTAGTATTACCCACTTTAATTTTTTCCACCTTAAATTCAAGTATCGTCCCTTCCTTGACACTTTTGAGAAACCTTACCTTGTCCATCCCAATGGTGACAAAGTTGCAGCCAGGAAACTCTAATGTTGCTGCGATCCAGGCATGCTCATCAACCCATTGCAGCAAATTGCCGCCAAATAGAAACCCATAGTGATTCAAATGCCCTGGAACGACCAGTTTATGATTAATCATTTATCGTTCTGCCCTTTTAACTTAGCTGTATCTAGAACGAAGAACTCCACAAGTTTTTTTTCATACTCTGGGAAATCTGAGATGGAATTATGTCCGGCGCCGTTTACCTTTACTACTTCTACCTGTTCCGGCGCAAACTCAACAATCAATTTTTTAGTACTAGTTTCTGTAACTACCTGGTCATTCCCAGCATAAATAATCAACGTTTTGGCCTTTATCTGGTCAACTCGTTCATCTGACAAATATCTGTCCTTTAACAATAGCCCCACAGGAAAAATGGGGAACTGTCGCTTGGCCAAATCAACAATGTTGGCAAAGGGTGTTATTAATACAACCCTTTCAGCCTCTCTTTTTGCCGCAACATATGTAGCTACCCCGCTACCCAGACTGCGTCCTATAACTGAAATAGCACCATGCTTTTTCTGAACGGTATCGTACAGAGCTAAAGCGTCAGAATAAATCCCAGTTTCTGAAGGTTCCCCGTCACTGCTTCCGTATCCCCGATAGGAAAGCATGTAAACCGCTCTATTCTCAAATATCCTGCGAAACTGCGGAAGATTATGCTCCAGACGCTCTCCATTACCACCGAAATAGAGAATAGCATCGCTCTTCTCTTCATTTAGCGCCCAGCCTTTTAGTCGCAGTCCGCCATTTATTAGCTCATAATTTGGTACAGCGGCTACAGGCCGGGTGAGGCTGGGGAAATAGATAAACGATCGCTGGGTCAGATAGAGATAGCCCAACATCAAAACATATATAGATAAGAGCAGGAGAAGCAGCTTTTTCATGTCTCCAACTATCTAATTCTTATAGCTATTTGATAAACGAGCAACAGTAGTCGGTTGGGGTTATAGCCTTGATGCTAAATGCCGCATTAGCTGGCACCTCAAACGATTCTCCCCCTTTTACTGCAATCCATTCCTGACTATCTGGCAGAAGAACCACTGCCTCACCAGAGATGATATCCATAAGCTCTTTATCTGCAGTATTGAACTGGTACTCTCCCGGGAGCATAAACCCCAATGTCTTGGTAGTGCCATCGCTAAACTTTATGGTTCTACTGCTGACTTTGCCGTCAAAATAGATGTTGGCCTGCTTAACTACTGTTACATTTTCAAATTCCGACATGTTTATTCCTATCTTTTCTGAGACATCTTAGGCGCTGATTGTAACCGATCAACTCGCTTACTCTATAGCTGTTTTCATTTAGGCTAATCCACATCAACCACACAAAAAAAGGCCGACCCCGGTTATCCGAAGTCGGCCTCTCTGCTGTTTTAGCTAAACTAACTTAGGCAAAGCCCAGACCCATCTCGATGTAACCTGTGGGGCAGACCTCTTTACATATGTGGCAACCAACACACTTGAAGTAATCGGTCTCAACATAACGACCTGTAGCCTTTTGATCCTTCTTGACCTTGATAACAGCATCCTGCGGACAGTAGATAATGCAGTTATCACACTCAAAGCACATACCGCAGCTCATGCAGCGACCAGCCTCTTTCTTGGCGTTCTCTTCGCTCAGCCCGGTAAAACGCTCTTCCATGTTACTCAGGACGTTGCTTGCGGTAATCTCAGCCTCATCGCGCTCATAGGCTGGTTCAAATTCAAAGTGTGCCTTGAACAGATCAGCATCTTTCACCACTTCCGCATCTGCGCGATCTTCAAAATTATGTATCGCATACTTGGCCTGGAAGGTGCCCCAATCCTGCTTGTGATCGTAGGGCTCTGGCTCCAGGTCATGCGCCTTCAGTTCATTCAGCATATCAAAATGGTGCGCATCAACCTTAGGACGCTCATGGACTTCACCACTCTTAATATATGAATCTATACCTTCTACCGCGATAGACGCATGGCCAATGGCTGAGGTTAGCAAATGCGGATTAACAGCATCACCGCCTACAAAGTGCCCAGGCTTACCTTTTACCTGACAGGTCTTTTCAGCATCCATCTGACTCCAGCCATTATCAAAATCTTCTAGGCCTTCATAGTTACCCTTCTGACCGGTGGCACCAACAATCATGGTGCATTCAATCTCAAAGGGTTCGCCATTCTCGACCATCTTACCGGTTGACCAATCAACCGGCTGAACCTTCAGGGCGCGGGCACGACCATTCTCATCCAATACAGCCTCTACCGGAGCAAGACTGTCGTGGATCTCCACTCCCTCATCCTTTATGGCCTTCAATTCATGGGCGGTACATGGTGCCTTCTCAATGGGGCGACGATAGACAAGCCAGCAGTCAGCATCTTCGCGCTTGGCAGTGTCTGCCTCATCGTGTTCAACCTTACCTGCGAGTACATTTTCGGTGTAGTTAGCAGGATCTACATCTGCAATGTTACCGATACGCTTGGAAACCGCTGCAACGTCCATTGCGGTATCACCACCACCGATAACCAGAATGCGTCCTGACAGATATTTCAGACGGCCCTCGTTAAAGGCCTTTAGAAAGGTCATACCGTCGGTGACGTTCGGCGCCTCATTGCCTGGTATAGGCAGAGCCTTACCTTCAACACAGCCGACACCCCAGAAGATTGCGTCGTACTCTTTCTCTAGATCCTCAACCGATACATCGCGGCCTACACGAGTGTTTAGTTTGACCTCAACACCAAGGTCCAGAATACGCTGAATCTCAATATCCAGCATATCGCGTGGCACACGATACTCAGGAAGACCGAAGCGCATCATACCGCCAAGCGCATGATACTCTTCGAATATGGTGGCGCCATGCCCCAGCTTGCGCAGGAAGTAGGCTGCGGCTAAACCGGCAGGACCACTACCTACTACTGCGACCTTCTTGCCGGTATCAGCAGGAGGCGCGTCAAACTTGATGTTATTCTCTTGTGCCCAATCGCCAATGTACTGCTCAACGGAGTTGATGCCGACAAAGCCGTCAACCTCAATACGGTTACAGCTATCCTGACAAGGCGCGGGACAGACACGGCCCATCACTGCAGGGAACGGATTGGACATGGTCATACGACGGAACGCGTACTCTTCCCAGGCCATACCCTCGGGCGGCTGGTCCAGACCACGTACTATAGAGAGCCAACCGCGAATGTCATGTCCAGAAGGACATGCATTCTGACAGGGAGGTGTACGCTGAATATAGGTCGGGCAGATATATGATTCGCCGGAACTGACGACATCTTCATCCCACGGCACATGTTCGTTTTCGTTATCTTCATAGCGCCGAAAAGTAAGATTGGTATCGCTCATTTTTTCTACTCCAGTTTCTTTAACACATACCTGCTGCTGGCAGGGCACATCCAAGAATGAAATTTAGTAGATGTTAATTATTTATTTGAACTCAGTACATTACCTTGGAAAAAAAGATTTCTCAAGGAAAACTCCGTTAGTGACAGACAAGTGAACTGGAACCTAGGGTTCCCGTCAAACTTTTATATCTGATCCACTCATAAGTAATTGTTATACGGTGATTTATTGGTAAAGACAACCATAATAATTTTCCCATATATTCAATAACTAACCTGTAATTTTACTCTCCATCAAAGGTCGGCATAATCGCGTTCCAGTCCGCTTCAACGGCATCCCCATCCCAGGGTGGTTTCCCATAAAACAGGGCACCATCAACCACCACTGACTCAAAACTGGCTGACAATAAGTTTGCCTTACGAAAATCCACCCTACGCAGGTTGCAAGAACTGAATTTTGCTCCTTCCAGCTCCGCTTCCCGCATCTCCGCGCCCTCCAGATTACTGGAGTCGAACACTGCCTGGCTCAAATCACTTTCCCGTATCTCAGCTCCCTGCATATTGACATGGGAAAAAACAGCCCTCTGCAGATTGCAGATGAAAAAGTTAACCTCTTCTAGATCTGCTCCTGTGAAGTCAGTGCCGGAAAACAAAACGCGCTGAAACAGACCCTGGCTCAATGTAGAATCCTTGAGGTTTACCTCGCTCATCTCAGCATCTTGTACAAAAACAGATGTGAGATTTGACCCTTGCAGATTGGCGCCTTTCAGGCAGCTCCCAGTGAAGAGAACACCTGAGAGGTCCAGACCCGAGAGGTCGATATTGATCAGGTTCAGAAATGAAAGATCAGCATCAACCAGTGAGCCCCCTTTTCCCCTCGCCTCGATCAAAGAGGCGCGGTCAGAAAAGGTCTCATACGAACTGTCAAATTCGTACATTAGGGAATATGCGCATCCACAATCTTCTGCTTATCATAGTCCGCTGATCCGCCTACCTGGTCAACAAGACGCTTCATTTCGTCGCACAAGGTGTATCGATCTTCCTTGTAGATCAGACCAACAGGGGCCTTGCCATTTGGACGGCGTGCTACAGCAATCGCCTGATCCATATTAGTTGGATCATAATCTTCAGGCAGATCTTCAACCAGCCCACGGTACCACTTGGCAGTATCCAGCTTATTGAAGGATGGGCACTGGGAGAAGATGTTCACATAAGCGAAACCTTTGTGCTCCATGGCGCCTTTGATCAGCTCGGCACACATCTTCGGGTTACCTGCAAATGCCTGAGCAACGTAGGTGGCGCCGTAGGTCAGCATATACATGACCGGATCCAGAGGCTCTTCAACACCACCGTAAGGGGTGATGTAAGCCGGCATCTCTTTACGGGTGGTAGGCGAGGACTGACCCTTGGTCAGACCGTAGATACCGTTATCCATCAGCACATAGACCATGTCGACATTTTTACGCGCCATGTGTGGCATGTGTCCACCACCGATGGAGAAACCGTCGCCATCGCCACCAGAAACCATCACGCAAAGTTCAGGATTGGCCAGCTGCGCACCGGTAGCTACGGCACCAGCACGACCATGCAGGGTGTGCATCTTATAGCCCTGAACAAAATAGGGCAGACGTGAAGAACAGCCAATACCGGAGATCGATACGAAATCTTTAGGCTGAATACCCAGCTCTGAAAGGGCGCGGTAGGTGGCGTTGAGTACACCATAGTCACCGCAGCCAGGACACCACACGGGAGAAACCTCGGACTTATACTCCTTTGGCTTCATCTCAATCTGATTGAATACTGCTCTAGTCATTAGCTGATCTCCTTAACCTTGTCCACAATCATAGCCGGGGTAAATGGCAGGCCACCGCAGATTGTGTATGAAATTGGATCCAGTGAGGTCTCTGCCCGGATGAAGAAGGCGAGCTGACCCTGATAGTTAACCTCTGGCACCAGGATCTTCTTACATTTGGATCCGAACGCTTCGTACTCATCCACAGGCATGGGATAGAGCAGCTTCGGATAGAAACCTTTGACCTTAACGCCCTCAGCACGCAAACGTTGGATCGCCTCACGCACCACACCGATGGTGGAACCCCAGGCGATGATGCCGATATCCGCCTCTTCATCGGCGTCGCCATCAACTTCCTGTGGCCCCAACTCAGCAGCCAGTGGCTTGAGCTTATTAAAACGCTTTCTGGTGTTACGCTCGTGCCACTCAGGGGTAAAGTTCGGAGCACCCGTCTCGGTATGCTCCAAACCGGTAGCGATGTGCTCGCCACCTTCGACGCCCGGGTCACACATTGGCGAGATCAGGTCATCGGTAAACTCGTAACGCTTGAACTCGCCTTTACCGTCCCAACGCTTACGGTTAATGATCTCAAAATCATCCGGGTTTGGACGTTCTACAGACTGAGTGGAGAAGGCCAGGGAACCGTCGGAACAGAGAATGACCGGAGACTGGTACTTCTCAGCAACGTTCAGCGCCTGAGCGGTCATGTGGATACAGTCTTTAACGTTCTCTACAGACATTACGATTCGAGGGGCGTCGCCGTGGCCACCGTGAACCGCCAGGAACAGGTCCGACTGCTCATGCTTGGTGGGCAGACCGGTGGAAGGGCCGCCACGCTGTACGTCGATGATCAGACATGGGGTCTCGGACATGGTAGCCATACCGATCATCTCAGACATCAGCGCCAAACCAGGACCGGAGGTAGAGGTCATGGAACGCTTGCCGGCGTAAGAGGCACCCAGTACCTGGCCCAGAGAAGCGATCTCGTCCTCAGCCTGGACCAGCGTGCCGCCGGTCTTGGGGATGTGTGCGGATACGTACTTGGCCACCTCGGTAGCTGGTGTGATGGGGTAAGCGGAGAAGAACTCCAGGCCACCCAGAATGGCACCCAGACCACAAGCTTCGTTACCGGCCACAACGATGTTGTCTCTGCCTTCCTTACCCTCAGCGACGCGGTATGGGTCGTTTTTCTCATGCTCCAGACCCAGCTTCTTACCCGCCTCGAAAGACTTCAGGGCAAAATCGAGTACCTCCTCGCCTTTCTTTTTGAACTTGTTGGTCAGAACCTCGATCAGGGTGGCTTCGGGGACGTTGAACAGGGTAGAAACCGCACCCAGGGCAACCATGTTCTTGGAACGCAGTGAGCCCAGATCTTTGGAAGTCTGGGTCATCGGGATTGCGTAGGAGACAACACCTTCCGGGATTTCAGGCTCGAAGTCGCCGCCCGGACCATCCCAAACCATAACGGTACCCGGCTTCAAGAGGTGCTTGTTAAGTTCGTACGCCTCGCCGTTGAAGGCCACGAACACATCAAAGCTGTCGCCCTGATTGTAGACAGGCTCATCACTGAAACGCATCTGGAACATGCAGTAGCCGCCTTTTACCTCCGCTGGGAAGGTTTTGAAGGTGTAAACCTCCAGGCCAGCGCGTGCGCAGGCTGCTGTCATGAAATCACCGGTGGAGACAACGCCTTCGCCACCCTCCCCGGCGACGCGTATAGTGAGATCTCTCTTTTCCGACATTAGATTACCCTCATAATTGAATACGTCCGATACTGGCCTGATGGCCAATACTACCGGATTTATATAAAAAAAATCGATTAAATTTTATTGCCTACGAAAGCGAGCAAATACCAGATAACTACCAAACCTCTGATGAAACCATCAGACGCTCAACATGTTTATCAGCAAGCAGATGTTGATCGATAATCTCTGCTACATCCGCCTTGGTTACACCCCCGTACATAACGCCTTCGGGATAGATCAGCACTACCGGGCCGGAATCGCAACCGCCCATGCAGCCGGCACTAGTCAGCAGATATTTCCCCCAGAGCCCCTTCTGCTCAAACTGCTGTCCAAACTCGGCCATTACATCCCCCGCACCCTTCTCTGCGCAGGATCCACGCGGATGGCCGGGTGGTCTTGATTGAGTACAGACAAACACATGCTTTTCTGGTCTCGCCATAAATCAGCCTCTTTTCCTGTTTCTCGTAATTTCCAGGGTTTCTTTAATCTATACACAGTATTAAAAATTCTGCGGACAAAGAATAATAAAAAGATCTTACCCTACATCAGATTTTGCTAATACTATAATATTTCAACCTCGACCAGCACTAAATTTCTTTAATACTGTTACTGTCTAGCATACAAAAACCCACTAGATAGTGGCCAAGATACCCTCCACGCTGGCCTTGGCATCTCCAAACAGCATGCGGCTGTTCTCCTTAAAGAACAATGGGTTCTGTACCCCTGCGTAACCTGTAGCCATACTACGTTTCATCACCACCACCGTCTCGGCATTCCATACCTCAAGTACCGGCATGCCAGCTATAGGACTGTTCGGATCGGTCTGGGCCGAGGGATTAACTATGTCATTGGCCCCAATTACCAAGACCGTATCGGTCTCAGGAAACTCCTCGTTGATCTCATCCATCTCAAAAACTATGTCATAGGGTACCTTGGCTTCCGCCAGCAACACATTCATATGCCCAGGCATACGACCGGCAACCGGATGGATGGCAAAACGGACATTAACGCCCCTATCTCGCAACTTCTTGGTGATGTCATAGATAGTGTGTTGCGCCTGGGCCACGGCCATGCCATAACCAGGGACTATGACCACCTCTTTTGAATCTTTGAGCAGCTGACCCACCTCCTCTGCCGAGATAGGCACCGCCTCACCCTGCTCGTCATCGCCCCCAGCCACCACCGAGCCTCCTGAGGCACCAAAGCCGCCGGCGATAACCGAGAGAAACCTGCGGTTCATTGCGGTACACATGATATACGAGAGTATGGCGCCACTACTGCCCACCAGGGCGCCGGTCACGATCAACAGATCATTGGAGAGCATAAAGCCGGTGGCCGCTGCGGCCCATCCTGAGTAGCTGTTGAGCATGGAGATAACCACCGGCATATCGGCCCCGCCGATGGCCAGGACCATATGCACACCAAAGGCAAAGGCAATCAGGGTCATCAGTATCAGCGGAAACATGCCTCCGGCCACGGTCTCAGCGCCAACA
>JBNKJS010000031.1:0-29431 GCA_050291365.1 Sedimenticolaceae bacterium
ATCGAACTTAACAGCTGTAGAATCTCTACTCATGCGCCACTATTCCGCAATCAAGTCGCGTAATGACGAGAGATTATTTGCGTTCATTCGCGTTCATTTGCGGACCCTTATCCATCGCCCAAAGGTCTGTGCTCCTGCAGGTGGGCTTGATGTTTCCATCTGTTAGCCAGCCGTTGATTGCCGGATATATCAGGATGTTCCTATAGCCCCCTTATCCACACCCTCAAACACTCGAACCTGAAAACTAGAATTTGGACAATCCTGTTTTAGTTTGTCCGCTATATGTTGCGCCAGATTCTCCACGGTGGAGTCCGTATCGATCAGATAGCAGAGTCGTTTTGGTAGTTCCAGCTTAAAGCTCCCATGCTCCGCCTTATAGCCAAAACCCAGGTACTCCTCTTGCTCGGACGAGAATTCGTCAACAAGGTCTGCTGTGGTACCAATGTAGATATCACGCCAGAGTTCTGCCCACTCAGTTTCTAACCCTCTGTTACGTTCGCCATCCTGATAGATCTCAATGCGAGATCTGTGTCCATGGGCGATACGCTGACAATTACCGCAGTGCTGTTTAAGTCCGTGGCTGTAGTGAAAACTTGGGTCAGATGTGGTTTCGTGGTGCAGACTTAGCTGAAAATTGCTTACATTATCCGGAAGCCCAGGCGCTATTTTTTCCATAATTGCCCTGCCCAGGCTCTCTAGGTCTACCTGGCTTGCCTCAATCTGGGTGACAGCGGTTGCGGGTGAGCTATGGCGAATCCAGGCCCCAGAGTCAAGCTGGAACTCAATCTCAAGACTCCCCACCTGCTCCACAATATGACAGCTACTGCTGCGGGCCGGGACCAGTAGCTTGTGGTCGAAATGCTGATCAATGGTCTGTTTTACATGCTGCTTAATATCTGAGAAGTCCAAAACCATACCCTGGCTATTTAGGCTTCCCTCAAGTTCCACATCCACGCGCCAGCTCTCACCCACAATCCCTCGCTCCTGGTCCAGCATGGAGGAGTCTATAATGGTAAGATTGTTTACGAACAGCTTTGTCATCTGTTGGGGCCAGTACAGATATGGGGTTGTAAAATGGAGCCGATGGGCGGAATTGAACCGCCGACCTACTGATTACGAATCAGTTGCTCTACCGACTGAGCTACATCGGCCCGGAGAGCTGGCAGTATAAAGAATCATCTATACTGAAACAACAGTTATAAGATTGGTGCTGCACGGGGATAAATGCATTTAACCCGCTGTAATAACTAAATAAACCTTGCTGCAATATGCCGCTTATCGGGTAATCAATACCAGGTAACCACCTAATTAGTGTATTAAGAGTGTTGTTGTTCTATAAGAGATGTTAGGGGAAGTGGGAAAACCACGAGTTTCCTCTGCCAAGCGACTGAGAAGAGATTATGAGATCAAATATTATAAATAGGTATTATGGGTTTACATTTATTGAGCTAATGACGGCCATTGCAGTCTTGGCAGTTGTTATCTCAATAGGCATTCCTAGTTTCCAGACACTTATCAGTAACAATAGAGTTTCATCGCAAGTAAATAATTTTGTTACCTCTCTTAATCTTGCAAGAAGTGAAGCAATTAATAGGGGTGATAGTGTGACTGTGGCAGCAGCCGGCGGGGGTTGGGCAGATGGATGGACTATAACTGCTGCTGATGGAACAGTGTTGAGGCAACAAGAAGCATTTAAGAATGATAGCACTATGACAGCAACTTCAGGAACCGCTTCAATAGTATTCAATTCGCGTGGCTTTTTAGATGGCGAAAACCTGGTTACTTTTACTCTGTGTAATCAAGATTCACAATATGACAAACAGGTAAGTGTTACCCCGGGTGGCAGAGTAAATACTGTATCCAATCATGATTGTGGAGATTAGTGGAAGAATGATTATTAGAAAGCATAAAGGTTTTACCCTGATAGAAGTGCTTATTTCTATGATTGTCCTTGCGATTGGGTTGCTAGGCTTAGCAGGTTTGCAACTAACAAGTCTAAAGGCGGCTGACAGCGCATATCACAGAACTCAGGCAACTATCTTGGCTGAAGACATACTAGATTGCATGCGATCGAACAGGAATGCAGCATTGGCAGGAAGTTATGATATTGCCATAGAGGCTAGTGCGTCTGGATCCACAATTGCAGATATTGATTTGGCAAATTGGAAGGCTATGCTCAGCGGGACGCTGCCTTTAGGTGATGGATCTGTGGCAGTAGACTCCGGGACGTCGATGGCCACAGTAACAGTGCAATGGGATGACTCTCGTGCTAACGGGGCTGAAGCGCAGGCGTTTACAGTGGAAACTCAGTTATGAAAACAAATAATACCTCAAGAATTTATCAGTCAGGCTTTGGACTGGTTGAAATAATGGTAGCTATTGCCCTTGGTTTGTTGCTGATAGCTGGGGTCACCCAAATATATCTAAGCAGCAAAAAGACCTATCAAACTTCAGAAGCAGTAACCAGACTCCAGGAGAATGGACGCTTTGCCATTGTAAAGTTGGGGGAAGATATTCGTATGGCCGGCTATTTCGGTTGTGGTGCAGGAGGGATAGGTGATGGCACTGGGCTGAATATAACAAATAATCTTCGCCCCGATGCTGAGGGAAATCAGCAGACAGCATTCGGTGACTTCGATGTCGGCATAACCGGCGTAGATAATTTTGATGGTGGCACATCAGACAGTGTAACCATCATGCGCACATCAAATACCGGAATAAAGGTAACTCAACAGATGCCACAGACGGCGGCCATTATATTCGTTACCCCTAATGATAATCTTGTGGCTGGTGATATTCTCTTGGTGTGCGATGTGGCGCAGGGAGATATCTTCCAGATGACTGGGCCAGCAAGTACTGACGAAGGCAAATCAAATAAGGATACCGTCGTTCACAATTCAGGATCAGGTGATCCGGGAAATTATAGTCCAGGTGCTTGTGATGTAGCAGGTGACGGCAGTAAACACTGTTTGTCAAAAAGTTATGGCTTGAACGCAAAAGTATTGGAGCTGGTGAGAGTTCAATACTGGGTCGCAGACGGGGCGGCCGGCACCCCTGCACTATTCCGTTCAGTAAATGGTGGCACAGCACTTGAGTTGGTTGAGGGGGTAGAAAATTTGCAGATCGTCTATGGTGTGGATACTACCGGAGATCGAGCTGTAGATAGCTATGTAGATGCGGGGTCAGTTGCTAATTGGGATCAGGTTATGAGCGCACGCGTCAGTCTGCTGCTCAGTTCCATAGAGGATAATATTACCAGGTCTGCCGATGCTTATACATTTGATGCGAATGGAGATGGAGTGATAGGAACAGATGAGCAAGGTATTACGGCAGGAGATAAAAGATTGCGTCAAGTTTTTACAGGAACTATCAATATACGTAATCGCACGTTGTGATTAAGCTGCACTAATTACAGGAATAGGTAAATGAAGGTTATTAAATTTAAATCTACTAAACGTGAGCAGGGCGCAGTTCTCGTTATAAGTCTACTAACACTGTTGGTGATGACTATCGTCGGGGTAGCATCTATGCAGTCAGTATCACTTGAAGAGAAGATGGCGGGTAATATGCGCGATAACGACATGGCATTTCAAGCAGCAGAGGCCGCTTTGCGAGGTGCAGAGGACTGGCTTGACGATATAGTCACTATAGGCTCATTTGGTAGCTCTACTGGGCTATACAGTTTAGATACTCATTTAGATGTAAGTGCAGATTCGGCTACGTGGAGTTCAAGCATAGAGTATGGAACGTCAATTAGCGGTCTCGCTTCACAGCCACGATACATCATACAGTATTCGGGTATCATACCTGGGCCTGGAGGTCAGAAAAATCAGGGCGGATATGGAAAAACCCTAAAGTACGGTAGTGATGTTAGTGGTTTTGAGGTAACAGCAAAAGGTGTAGGGCAGAGTGAATCTTCTGTCGTAATATTGCGTTCCCTGTATGGGAGAAGACTATGAGATATTCAGAATTTCTTGATATGTACCGTCGTTGGCTGAGTAATATGTACCGCATTAGTTATGTAAAGGTAGCATCTTATTCATTGCTGACTTTTATTTTTACCATTTTACCAATTCAGCAAAGTATGGCTGTTGGTCTTGCCCAATCTCCTGTCTTTACACAGTTTAGCGCTAAGCCAAACATTATAACATTGATTGACGACTCAGGAAGTATGGACTCAGAGGTTCTGCTCCCAACGAACGATGGCGCGCTATGGTGGAGTACCTCTAGCGACTCATTTGAGGATGGCGGCAGTCTGCATGGCAACTTTGGTAGTGGTGCCAGTGATAGCTGGAAAAAGTATGTCTACTTGTTTCCTAATGGAACAGGTACTGGACGGCGTGTGTATAGTGATTCAAGTCATGATCACTATGCCATACCTCCCATAATACAGTATGCATATGCACGCTCTTCAGATTACAACAAGGCATACTATGACCCTGATGTTACCTATGAGCCCTGGGTTGATTATGGGACAACAGATTTTACCAATATTACTGCATCAGCGGCACCATCTGATCCTGTTTCTGCGGCCAGCGTTACCCTAGATCTTGCGAATGATTACCAAAACAAGGATTCCAATTACACATTTAAAATGCATGATGGCGCAGTAATACCTAAGGGTACCACGTATTACGAAGATAGTTGGAAAACTGCTAGTTCAGATATAACATTATCATCAACTAAGAATGTCGGGATTGAATATTACCCAGCCACATACTATGTGAAGATAACTACTGGGACCTATACTGTTGACGGTACTGCTGGTGACTGTTCCACGCCAAATGCCGCACATCACACATTGCTAAAAAATGCGCCTGGATCATTCACTAGCAGTGAAGCAGACTCACTGTCCTATGACGGGGCATGTCTTGAAAAGATAGAGATAAAATCCGCAAATGCTCCGTTTACCAATGATGGTAGTCGTACCGACTGTGGTACGATCGCAACTAGCTGTACCTATGATCAAGAGATTCAAAATTTCGCTAATTGGTATAGCTATTACCGTAAACGCCATCTAGCATTGCGTGCAGGAATGGGTGGGGCGTTTGATGGAATGTCTGATATACGAGTTGGCCTTGTTACGATTAACCATCTTAATAATGTAACTATGGTTGATTTCGATAGTGATAGTGATACGTTTTTTGAAGCCATGTACGATGTTGACGGGAATAGTGGGGGTACCCCTAATCGCGTGGCGTTAAATTATGTTGGAAATCAGTATAAGCGTACCGATAGCAGTGCGCCAATAACCGAAGAGTGTCAGAGGAACTTTACTATTCAGTTTACTGATGGTTTTTCAACGCTTAATGATGCGGGTGTTGGTAATATTGATGGAAGCAAGGGTGTTCCTTACAGTGATTCATATTCAGGAACTCTGGCCGATATTGCCATGCAATTCTACTCCGACGTTCTGCGTACCGATTTTACAGCAGGACAGGTGCCCACTCCCTCTGGATGTAGTGAAACTGATCCAGATCCAATACTAGATTGTAACGATGATCTGCATATGAATACCTATACAGTTGGTCTGGGTGCAACAGGAGACAGCGTATTTGGTATAACACACTTTGATGTGGAGGATGCATACGAAACCGATCCAACCTGGCCAGATCCGAATGGTGCCCGTGATAAGACTCAGATTGATGATCTCTATCATGCGGCAGTTAACGGCCGCGGTGAGATGTATAATGCAGAGACGACTAAGGATCTGCAAAGCAGCCTTCAAAGCGCATTAGTTTCAATCAAAGCCCAAATAGGGTCAGCCGCATCTGCAACGTTTAATACTTCTACCTTACAAACCGAAAGCCGGGTGTATTTGACACTGTTTAATTCATCGGGATGGAGTGGTGATCTGAAATCATATTCTTTATCGCCTACTACTGGTGCGATTTCATCAGATGCTGATTGGAGTGCGGCAGATGTTCTTGATGCCAGGGATATAAGTGGTGATCCTCGGGTTATTATTACTCATGATGGGGATGATGGTATTGCATTTAACTGGACTGATATAAATGCATTGGGTAGTGGTAACGTATTATATGATGATCTGACCTATGATGGAGATGCTACGGATGGTCAAGATCGACTCAATTACATTCGTGGAGATCGTACCAAAGAAGGAGCAGGGCAATTCAGGTTGCGTAATTCGCGCTTGGGCGATATTGTACATTCCGCTGCAATCTATGTGGGAGAACCTTCAATAAATTGGCCTGATACATTACCTGTGTCAATGGATGCTTCAGGTATCCCCACTGATATCTACTCAGTGTTTAAAAGTTCAACATCAAGAACTCCTGTAATCTATGTAGGTGGTAATGATGGCATGTTGCATGGGTTTAAAGCGGAGTCAGGAGAAGAGGTTCTTGCCTATATACCTCACTCAGTCTACTCTGATCAAACTAGCTCAGGTCTGCACTATTTAACACAGGCAGACTATACGCATAGGTTCTATGTTGATCGAACCCCCACTGTATCTGATGCCGTAATTTCTAATAGCTGGAAGACAATATTGATCGGTACGCTTGGCGCCGGTGGTAAAGGCGTGTTTGCTCTTGATGTCACTGATCCTAGCATCTATTCAGAGGACAATGCGGCGGACATAGCTCTTTGGGAATTTACAGCAGATGATGATACTGGCCTGGGGTACACATATAGCGAGCCAGTTATAACTATGACGAATAATGGTCAATGGGCAGTCATATTTGGTAATGGATATAACAGTAGTGACGATACAGCAAGCCTGTTTATACTGTTCATTAGTCAGGGCATTGATGGTTCATGGGGCTCAAGTGACTATGTCAAACTAACGACAGACAGTACAGCCGGTAATGGCCTCTCATCACCTGCAGTTATTGATACTGATGGTGACGGTGATGCAGACCTGGTTTATGCTGGTGACCTGAAAGGTAACCTGTGGAAGTTTGATATAAGTGACAGTAGCACATCAGAGTGGACCACTCTAAAGCTCTTCAGTGCTGGCTCAAGCAAACCAATAACTGTGGCTCCTACTGTCACAGACCATCCTTCGGTTCTATATACCGGAAACCATCCGAACTTAATGATATATTTTGGTACAGGCCAGTACCTATCAATTGATGATGTATCAAATACAGATACACAGACATTCTATGGCGTCTGGGATAATGGGGATAATAAAACGCTGGATGACGACGATTTGCAACAGCAAACCATAACCTCGATCTCAGGTGGAAGGGTGGTGACAGACAATGACGTGGATTATTTGGCCAATGGTGTTAATAAAGAGTATGGTTGGTATATGAATCTTCCAGACTCTGGTGAAAGGGTTGTGGCATATCCAGTTGCACGTGGTGACAACATATTTTTCAATACAACAGTTCCAACAAATGATCCATGTGCTGCCGGAGGGTATGGATGGCTGATGGTGGTTGATGCAAATTTTGGTAGTCCACCTGTAGAGCAGCCAGCCTTCGATTTCAATAACGACGGTGTAGTAGATGAGAATGATTATGTTGAGTATGATGACAAGACTCTTGCCCCTATAGGCGTCAGGTTTGATGGGGGTTTGCCTTCGTCACCAGCTATTCTGGGTGATAAACAGTATACGACCAGTACTACTACGGAGAGTGGAGATGAAATTGATGTAAGAGATATTGAAGAAGCTCCTGGTGATAATACCGGAAGACTGTCCTGGGAAGAGTTGTTTGAATGATGGATAGAATGATGCATCTAGCTCTAGAGAAGTATATGTATGTTTATTAAAGAACTGTTTGTTCAATTTGGGTGTTGATTATGAAATATAGATCGCGCGGTATCACATTGATTGAGCTTATGATTGTTGTAGCTATTGTGGGTATTTTGGCATCCATAGCTTATCCCTCTTATAGGGATCAGGTAAGGGCATCCAAGAGGGCAGATGCTACCGGGGCCCTTATGGGTCTGGCTGGCGGTATGGAACGCTTCTTTACAGAGAATGGCACCTATGCTGGAGCAACCGCTGCAGGTGTTTATTTTGACCAAAGTCCTATAGATGGAGGTACCCCAGCATATAATCTGGCTGTGACCGCATCGAGTGCCACGACCTACACCATAACTGCTACACCGATAGGTGATCAGGCCGGTGATAAGTGTAGTAATCTAACACTCACTAATACGGGGGTAAAAGGTATAGCAGGTGGTGTAACGGTGGAGGAGTGTTGGCGCTGATTACCGCATAAGTTCTTTAGGAAGGGAAAATTCCACTTTCTCTTCCTGGCCTGTTAGTTGTTCAACTGTTTCGGCACCCAATTTGGTAAGATGCTCTATGACCTGATCAACCAACAGATCAGGTGCCGAGGCCCCAGCTGTAAGTCCGATATTTGAAACATCCTCAAGCCACTCGTTTCGGATATCTTCGGCGTGGTCAATCAAATATGCTTTGGTTCCGTTTTTTTCTGCTATCTCCCGCAGTCGATTTGAGTTCGAGCTGTTGGGAGAACCAACCACAAGGACCAGCTCGCAACGATTGGCAAGCTCTTTTACCGCATCCTGCCTGTTTTGGGTGGCGTAGCATATATCATTCTTGTTTGGTCTATGGATAGCTGGAAAGCGTTCCTTCAGTGCGCTCACAACCATCTGTGAGTCATCCACAGATAGAGTGGTTTGGGTTACGTAAGCCAGTTTCTCCTGGTCTTTAATATTTAATTTTGCTACATCTTCCGGCGTTACCACCAGATAGATTCCGCCCTTGTCTCCCTGGCTCTGATATTGCCCCATGGTACCTTCAACCTCTGGGTGTCCTCGATGACCTATAAGGATTACTTCATAACCATCTCGGCTGAATTTGGCCACTTCCATATGGACCCTTGTCACCAGGGGGCATGTGGCGTCGAACAGCCTCAGATCACGTTGTTCAGCTTCTTGTCTCACCGCCATGGACACACCATGGGCACTGAAGATCACTGTGTTGCCATCCGGTATCTCATCAAGTTCATCAACAAAGATGGCGCCACGTTCGCGTAGACCCTCTACTACAAAACGGTTATGTACCACCTCATGCCTGACATAGATGGGAGCGCCAAACAGATCAAGTGCTCGGCTTACGATCTCAATTGCGCGGTCGACACCAGCGCAGAATCCACGGGGATTTGCTAGAGTAATTTTCATCGATATCTAGGCTAACTATCCAATTTGATGGTTGGGGCTGTTACCTCAAGCACCTCAACCTTGAACAACACTTCCATGCCTGCCAGGGGATGATTGAAATCCATTACCACATCATGCTCCTGTACCTCCTGAACGATTCCTGCCACCTCTAGTCCATCAGGGGTGGTAAATCCTATTATCAGCCCAGGTTCTAACTCCATCTCAAGGTCAAAGTTTGTTCTGGGCATGGGTTGCACCTTAGCTTCATCCCTAGGGCCAAAGGCCTGGTCCGGTTGTAGTTTGAGTGACTGTTTATCACCGGTGGATAATCCGTAAAGAGCAAGCTCCAATCCCTCAGAAACAGTGCCATCTCCCATGATGAAAGTGGTTGGTTGGTCATCAAAGGTAGATGCTGCCTCGGTCCCGTCCGGCAGGGTTATGGAGAAGTGCATTGTTACCTGGCTGCCTGGGGCAATATTGTTGCTTTGGCTGTTCAATTGACTGTTTCCTATGTTGCTCTCTGTGGAACGGAGTTTATCATTTGCCCCAGAATATCTCTTCACCGCCATTTTGGCGGGAAAGGGTGCGGGCCAGTACAAACAGAAAGTCAGAGAGGCGGTTAAGATATTGCATGGCACTTTGGTCTGACGAGTCTTCTTCAGACTGTAGCAGGGTTAGAACTCTACGCTCCGCCCGTCTGCATACCGCCCTGGCTGTATGACAGTTTGCTGCCGCAGGGGTGCCGCCAGGTAGAATAAACTGTTTCAGGGTAGGTAGTTCAGCGTCCAGGCTGTCGATCTCCTTTTCTAGTTCGTCCACTGTTTCCTGTAGAAGCGTAGATCTGGTTGGCGAGGCCAGGCCAGCACCGATGTTGAAAAGATTATGTTGAATCTGTAACAGAAAATCTTGGTAATTTTGTGGAATCTCCATTGCAGCCAACACCCCGATCAGGCTGTTCAGCTCATCCACCGCGCCTATGGCCTCCATGCGGGCGCTATTCTTCTGCACCCGTTCTCCATCCACAAGTCCGGTACTGCCGTCATCCCCTTTGCGGGTATATATCTTGGAGTGTTTTTCAGCCATATTAGTGACATTATATATATCTTTTCCCCCAGAGTGGCCGAATATATTCTTGAAATGGCCCTGGGCAAGTTAAACTATGGCACTGTTTGGATTTAAGTGGGGTTACAGCTGTTGAGTGAAGGTCGAGTGGGTATTTGTATAGCCAATGCTGCAGAAGGACAGTAATGTTTGATATGAGCAGTTCCCCGCGCATAGGTTTCGTAAGTCTGGGTTGCCCCAAAAACCTGGTTGATTCGGAACGCATTCTGACCCAGATGCGGGCCGAAGGCTATGTAGTCACAAACTCCTATGCTGATGCCGATCTGGTGGTGGTGAATACATGCGGTTTTATTGATGCTGCAGTGGAGGAGTCACTCTCTGCAATCGGTGAGGCTATGAATGAGAATGGGCGGGTGATAGTCACCGGATGTCTTGGTGCGCGGGATGAACTGATACTTAAGACCCATCCTGAGGTGCTGGCAGTAAGCGGAGCCCATGCCTATGAAGAGGTGATGACCTCAGTCCACAGAGAGCTGCCGCCACCACATCACCCATATCTGGATGCGGTTCCACCCCATGGTATTAAACTAACCCCGCGCCACTACGCCTATTTGAAGATCGCTGAAGGGTGTAACCATAGCTGCAGCTTTTGTATCATCCCACAGCTAAGGGGTGATCTGGTGAGTCGCCCCATAGATGATGTGATGCGAGAGGCGGAAAACCTGGTTAACTCTGGTGTGCGGGAACTGCTGGTGGTTTCTCAAGACACCAGCGCCTACGGGTTGGATATCAAGTACAGGCCTGGATTCTGGGGCGGGCGTCCTTTGCAAAGCAATCTTCTTGATCTTGCCTCTGCTCTGGGAGACCTGGGTGTCTGGGTGCGTATGCACTACATCTATCCCTATCCCAGCGTGGATGAGATTATCCCCCTGATGGCAGAGGGAAAGATACTGCCCTATCTAGATATACCACTACAGCACGCTAGTGAGAGGGTGTTGCGGGCCATGCAGCGACCAGCCGCTACCGAGAAGGTGTTGGATCGGATCAAGGCTTGGCGTGAGGTCTGCCCAGATATTACCTTGCGTAGTACCTTTATCGTAGGTTTCCCCGGCGAGACCGAGGATGAGTTTCAACAGTTGTTGGATTTTATAACACTGGCCCAGTTGGACCGGGTGGGCGCCTTTGCCTATTCGCCGGTGGAAGGTGCTAGCGCCAACACTCTGCCAGACCAGATAGCTGAAGATGAGAAGCAAGAACGGCTGCAAAGGTTTATGCAGCTTCAGGAGCAGATCAGCCGTGATCGTCTGCAAGCAAAGATCGGCCAAGAGTTGCTGGTCCTGGTGGATGAGGTGCATGCAGACAGAGTCATTGCCAGGAGTTCTGCCGATGCCCCGGAGATCGACGGCAATGTGATTATCCCAGGAGGTTGGGATATTGATCCAGGTGATTTTATCCAGGTCAGGGTCACAGATACTGGTGAGCATGACCTGTTTGCGCTTCCCACGGATGTTGAGGAGGAGTGATGTCTCCAATCCATGTGGCGGCGGCCGTAATCTACGATGACCATGGTCGCATCCTCCTGACCAGGAGGGGAGAGGCGATGCATCAGGGCGGTCTCTGGGAGTTTCCTGGAGGCAAGCTGGAGTCAGGGGAAACCCTAGCCCAGGGGTTAAAACGGGAGCTGGTAGAGGAGTTAGGGATAGATGTGTTGCGGCATCGTCCCCTGATCAGGAATCTGCATCACTACTCCGATAAATCTGTTCTGTTGGATGTGCATCTGGTTACAGAATACCAGGGCATCCCTCAAGGATTGGAAGGGCAGCCGTTGGAGTGGGTAGAGCCGGTGAGACTGTCAGATTATCCTATGCCGGCGGCCGATCTTCCCGTGATTACAGCGGTAATGCTGCCAGATCGCTATCTCATAACTGGCCCTGACCCAAGACAGCAGGATCAGTTTTGTAATAGGTTACAGCAGGCACTGGAGAGTGGCTTGCGCCTGGTGCAGCTGCGGGTTGGCGATATGTTGGAACAGGAGCTGCTGGAGTTGGGGAGGAGGGCGCTTAAATTGTGCCATGCTAAAAATGCCAGTCTGTTGCTTAACAGTTCCCCTGAACTGGCCCAGGAGATTGGGGCCGATGGGGTGCATCTGAATAGCAAGCGCCTATGTCAGCTTACCCAGCGCCCCTTATCTGAGCAGATGTTGGTGGCGGCCTCCTGTCATTCGGTTGCGGAGCTATCCCATGCGGCCGAGATCGGTTTGGATTTTGTGGTGCTTTCGCCGGTTCACCAGACAAACAGTCACCCTGAGGCTGTAGCTCTGGGCTGGACTGGGTTTGGCAGCATGGTTGATGCTGCCAATATCCCGGTGTATGCCCTGGGTGGTATGCAGCAGGCTGACCTGTTTACGTCCTGGGAGCATGGCGCCCAGGGGATAGCAGGTATCAGCTGTTTTTGGGGTTGATTTGTCGGGGCCCACTCCTGTGGGAGATTTTGTTGGCCTAGTCATTCGCCCAGGGGACTGGGCTCCTACAAAGGTGATGGTTGCTACGGGATTTAATAAATCCAACAGATTTATAGATTGTCATCATCTATATTCGGTGCACCTTTATCTGGGATACGATGGTTTTCGTCCAGCCAGTCTCCAAAATCTATTAGTTTGCAGCGTTCGCAGCAGAATGGTCTCCAGATAGACTTCTTATTCCATTCGACTGGTTTGCCACAGGTTGGGCATTTAGCGGTTATCGTTTCTGTCATAACTTAGATGGTACAGCAGGTGAGTAGGAACTGGATATCTTGAGTTAGCTCAGAGGTTTTATTTTGTGCATCAACCTGCAGGAAGCGAATGGTAAATCTATGCCTGCTCCCGCTTACCTTGGGTAGTATGCCGCTGTTTGTTGGCAGGGCAATGCGGATCAATCTGGCAGGTGTTCGGGAGTTCAGTGACATCTGAAACATCCCATGCTTGGCCAACTCCTCTGTGGAGTTTGAACTGTCACGCATTATTGAAAGCAGGAGCAAAACCGATTTTTTGATAGGTTCAATGGTGTTGAGCCACTGTCTTAGATGGGCGGAGCGGGTTGATGCAGGTTGTTCCAACCAATGGTGATAGAGAGGAAGGTCGAAAGAGCAATGGCCTCCAGGTATTCCGCTGCGGTTAAGTATGGACTGAATAAAATCGTTTTCACGTAGTTCATGGCCGATCTGCCCGATGTTTTTTTGTATCTCCGAGGATGACTCTTCTATCTGAATCAATGTTTGATCTAGCAGTGTTTGGTCGACGTCGGGGCTGTTTGTAAGTTCTTGAAAATAGAGTCTATAACGCCCCAGCTCTTTTAAAATTTCACTCTTAATATCTGTGCGAGATAACAGAATATTGTGCATATCCACAATGCCATCAATTGCGGAGCGGCTGCTCCAGCCTGTTTCCTGTTGCGAGTGGTATTCCGTTATGTTGAACAGATGCTCAAACCGAAGTAGCGTTCTGGTGCGCTCATTCAGTGGATGCTCATAGATGATCTGTTCTGGTGTATTTTCCATTACTCTTTCCCGGTGTATATGGATAAGGATAGCAGACCTTTATCCCGTGACTCAAAGGAGAGAAATCCATTCCTTTGTTAATGTGTCAGATCAAGTGAACAATAGCGGCTAAATGTTAACAATTATTGCGACATAGTCAGATAACTTTGGTGTAAGGACTCAACCCTGTGTTTTAGTTCATCCATGGCTAGGTTGTTATCAATTATATCGTCTGCAGCTTCCAGGCGTTGGTTGCGACTACATTGAGTATTCAGGATCGCCCTGGCTTTTTCAGGGGTGACTCTATCTCTTTTACAGATGCGTTCAATCTGAGTCTGTTCCGTGCAATCTACAACCAATATCCGGTCAACCGTTGATGTTAGTCCAGCCTCTATCAATAGTGGTATAGAGAGGATGGAATATGGTGCATTTAGTTTTGCCAGATACTCATCCGAACGTTGCCGGATCAAAGGGTGTAGGATCTGTTCCAGAGCTTTGCGGGTCTCTGCATCATCAAAGACCAGGTCACGCAGATGCTGGCGATTGAGTGTGCCGTCGGAGTTTAGTGTATGACTACCGAAATATTCAACGATTTTTTCCAGCCCAAGTTCTCCAGGTTCTACAACCTCACGTGCTATTAGGTCGGAATCTATGATTGGGACTCCCAGTGACGCAAAGAGATCGCTAACAGTGCTTTTCCCGCTGCCAATGCCGCCAGTTAGCCCAACTCTAAACATCTAGCTCAATCCAGCAAATCTGAGATAGGCCTGGTTGATCTCCTGCCCCCACAGCAGGCTTATCCAACCTGCTGTGGCCAGGTATGGACCGAAGGGTATGGGGATGGTGCGGTCACGTCCGAAGACCATAACCAGGCTTATTCCTACAACTGCACCGACCAGGGAAGAGAGCAATACTATCTGCAACAGATAGTGCCAACCCAGCCAGGCCCCGAATAGGGCCAGCAGTTTAAAATCGCCATAGCCCATGCCCTCTTTGCCAGTGATTAGTTTGAATAGCCAGAAGATGCTCCAGAGAGATAGGTATCCGGCCGTTGCTCCTATCAGGGCAGACGGAAGGTCGGTAAATATTCCATTCAGGTTTAATAGGAGTCCGAGCCAAAGGAGAGGAATGACAATATTATCCGGCAGCAGTTTATGGTCAAAATCGATCATACTAAGGGCTATCAGGGCCCAGGTTAGAGGTAGGGCGGCGGCAGTTTGCCAACTGAAGCCGAAATGCCATGCTACGGCGATGGATAGCAGTGCAGTTGCGAACTCTATGATGGGGTAGCGAGGGGAGATTGTTGCGCCACACTCAGAGCATCTACCCCTGAGAAATATGTAGCTGAGTATAGGGATGTTTTCCCAAAAGGCTATCTCGTGACCGCAATGGGGGCAACGGGACCCGGGGCGTACAAGGTTGAATGGCTGCTCCTCGGTTGCAGGTTCGGTTGTGCCAATAAATTCCTGGCACTGCTGTTTCCACTCCCTCTCCAGCATAACTGGAATACGGTAGATAACGACATTTAGAAAGCTGCCTATAGCTAGGCTGAAAATAGCAATTACCAGTAGAAAAATGGCTTGGTTTTGTTGTAGTTGTTCTATGAATAACATATCAGGTTTGTCGTTTAAGCTTTAGTTTAGATAGCAAGTATGGGGTGAATAACCGAAAGGCCCTGGTCATATTATTGAATTGAGACCAGGGCCAAGAGCTTCATAGTATGGATTTGGTAGCCAAATCAGAAGGCCTCTGCCATATGGAAGATTGGAAGATACATGGCCACAATCAGACCGCCGACAAGTGTACCTAGAACAACCATGATTATAGGCTCTAACAGGCTGCTAAGGGCGTCCACCATATTATCCACCTCCTCTTCATAAAAGTCTGCTACTTTGGCTAGCATATCTTCCAGTGATCCTGACTCTTCACCAATGGCAACCATCTGGATAACCATGTGCGGGAAAAGATCCTGTTGTTTCATGGTTAGCTGCAGAGACTGGCCAGTAGCCACATCCTCACGCATGCGTAGCACTGCATCGGAGTAGACAATGTTTCCGGTTGCTCCAGCTACAGATTCCAGCGCCTCAACCATGGGTACACCAGCTGCAAACATGGTTGAGGTGGTGCGGGCAAAACGTGCTATAGATGATTTATTCACGATGACGCCTATGATAGGTGTCTTAAGCAGGACCCGGTCGATCCATAGGCGGAATTTACGTGAGCGCTTCCAGAAGAAAGCAACAAGGTATACAGCTCCAAATACAGCTCCAAAGGCTAGAAACCACCACTCCTGAAGCCATCTTGACATGGATACTACGAATTTAGTGAAGGCAGGCAGGTCAGACCCAAAACTGGCAAACAGACTCTCAAACTGTGGGACCACAAACATCATGATCAAGGTAGTGACCAATACAGCTACTACTACGACTGCTGCAGGGTAAAACATGGCTTTTTTGATCTTGGCCTTGATGGATTCCATCTTCTCCTTATAGGTGGCGATTTTGTCCAGGAGGTCCTCTAGTACACCTGCAGCTTCACCCGCTCGAACCAAGTTACAAAATAGGTCGTCGAAGTAAAGAGGATGCTTAGATAGTGCTGCTGCCAGGGCTGTGCCTCCCTCTACATCGGCTTTTATTCCCAATATAAGGTCCTGCATAGAGGCATTTTCACTTCCACGCCCAACTATATCGAAGGCCTGTACCATTGGAACACCAGCTGTCATCATGGTAGCCAACTGGCGTGCGAAGATAGCAATATCGCCTGCTGTTATCTTAGGCTTTCTTGCAGAGAATAGAGAAGTCGGTTTTTTTTTGATTTTTAGTGGAATTATGCCCTGTTTGCGTAGGTCCGCCCTAACAAGAGTGATTGTGGCTGCACGGGTCTCACCTTTCAGGCGTTTACCTTTTTTATCTGTTCCTTCCCATGTATAAACGAGAGCTTTGTCTGCTTTTTTTGCTGTTTTTGCCATGTAATTAGTCCTTGGTTACCCGGTTTATTTCTTCGAGGCTGGTTATGCCTGCCTTCACCTTGTTTAGCCCAGATGTTCTTAGGTTTTGCACTCCCTCTTTTTTAGCCTCTTCCTCTAGCTGGATTGAGCTTCCGTTGCTCATGATAATTCGTCCCATCTCTTCCGAGATGGGCATAACCTGAAATATACCAATTCTTCCCTTGTAGCCAAGAGTGCAGTGTTCACATCCTGCCTCAGAGGCTTTATATATCTTAAGTTTTGAAACGGTCTGTTTATCAAAGCCCTCACTTAACAGGGCTTCTTTAGACAGTTCATCTGGTACTTTACAGTGCTCACACAGTTTCCTGGCAAGACGTTGGGCCATAATCAGGAGGACTGAGGAGGCTATGTTGTATGGTGGAATTCCCATATTGGCCAGACGGCTAAGGGTCTGAGGGGCATCGTTAGTGTGTAGGGTTGATAGCACTAAATGGCCTGTTTGAGCCGCTTTTATTGCGATTTCTGCCGTTTCCAGATCACGTATCTCACCAACCATCACTATGTCTGGATCTTGGCGTAGAAATGCCCTAAGGGCTTCAGCAAATGTTAGGCCTGTCTTTACGTTGGTGTTGACCTGATTTATGCCTTGGACCTGAATTTCAACCGGGTCCTCCACGGTGGAAATATTCACATCCGGTTGATTCAAAATGTTCAAGCCGGTATACAGGGTTACCGTTTTACCGCTACCTGTTGGGCCGGTAACCAGGATCATGCCGTATGGTTTATTTAGGGCGCTCTCAAATAACCGCTGTTGTTCTGGTTCAAACCCCAATGCCTCGATACCGATCTGCGCAGATGTGGGGTCAAGTATACGTAGCACTACTTTTTCCCCATACAGGGTAGGGCAGGTATTTACGCGGAAGTCTATAGATCGATTCTTGGATAGCATCATCTTTATGCGGCCATCCTGCGGCACTCTGCGTTCGGCAATATTCATGCGTGACATGACCTTGAGACGCGCGATTAGCCTGGGTGCAATGTTAACTGGTGGGGCTGCCACCTCATTTAGCATGCCATCCTGGCGAAAACGTACACGGAAGTTCTTTTCGTATGGTTCAAAATGGATGTCCGATGCGCCGAGCTTGATTGCGTCCAGAAGTATCTTGTTAACGAAGCGCACCACAGGGGCGTCGTCTATATCAAGTTCACCTTCGGATGGAGCATCATCGTCACCCATGCTGATGTCCAGATTATCCAGATCTGCGTCCATCAACTCTTCCATGGATGTTTCCGCCGCATCCAGGGCCGCCTCAATGAAGGTGGTTAGCTTGTCTTCTTCAACGACTATGGCCTCCGTGGTCAGGCCAGTGTGGAATTTGATCTCATCTAGTCCAGAGATGTTGGTTGGGTCGGATACGCCAAGGAAAAGACGGTTGCCACGGCGGAAAAGCGGGATTGCGTGGTGAGTGCGGATTAGCTTTTCATCGACTAAAGAGGTTGGTGCTTGATCCAGGTCTAGCACACTTATATCTAGCAGAGGTACCCCAAATTCCTGAGATGCGGCATACGCAATCTGTTTGCTATCCAGGATATTGTGTTCAACAAGATATGTCACAAATAGCGTACCCTGGCTCATGGCTTGGCCATATGCGCGTACTGCCACCTCCTGAGTTAACAGCTTGTCGTGGATCAAGCGATTAGCTAAACCACTGATCTTTGTGCTTTGTTTTGCTTCAGCCATTTGTTATACATTTATGCTTGAATTGAGTATCAGTCGATCAACCCATAATATGCAGATTATAGCTTATATAATTGGTTAATTTTAATGTGAGACGGTAACTTAGAATTAATATTTATGCAATTAGATGAGATGGTTTTAAGCACGTCCTGGTAGGAATGGAGCTATTAGAGCTGGTTTAAATTTGGTGGATTATTATAAAACACAGTATTCTTGACCATTTTTGAGCTTTCCGTATTACGATGTAATGATAAGTCAATATAAGAGTTCAATGTTTTTGCCATATCATGATTGAGTTCTGTTTCATAATAATCTCCATTCTTGACTAAAAATGTCTCAATTTTGTTGCTATAGGTACTTCTGCGAACAACAATATCATTGCATCGTATGGCATAGTCCTTGCTGTTTTTAAGATGGGAAAGATGATCTTTTTTGATTTCAAGCCGTCCTTCATGGGTTATCCGGTAATAATTTGCAGCTTCTTTTGCTAGGGCTGCTTTATCGAAGGACTTGTAATTTGCCGCTGCAGTAAAACGGATGCCCGTCTCGGTTATGTTGCATTTGCGATGTGGGAGATGGGGTGGCTTTTTTGTTGTTACATACTTTAAAACCGTATCTTTAATATCTAACAAAGATACCATTTTATCTTTAATTAACGATTGGTCTAAAGGTTTCCCATTTTTATACCTACTAACTGCAATAACCACATTATTTTGAAATTTGCTTAATAAATTTGCCCCATGTCCATACGTTGCAATCTCTGATGGTGGATTTTCTGATTCATTTTTCCAATGAATTATGCCTTCAGGTTCACCAAGGCTTTCGCCGTGGTCGGAAAGAAGTATTAGTAATGCATTATCTAGTTTGCCTTTATTGTGTAGTGAAGTTAATAGGTTTTGGATTTGTTTATCTACAACCATTAGGCTGGAGATATGTCTGTTATAGAAAGTGTTGGTGGTTTCCTTATATCCATGCGGATACTTGGTTTTAAATGGAAAATGACCGGATAATAGATGTACGGCTATAAATTGAGGGTGATCAGTAAGTTCCTTATCAATAGTCTCTATGATTGAATCGCTATCATAGTTCACACTAGAAGCTACATTCATGTAGCTGTACTTAAATAGCCATTTTGAAAGGTTGCTTTGAAGTGCTAAGTTGGTAAGTGGGGTGTCATTGAATCGTTGTATTACGAAATCAATTGCTCCAGCTTCTGGGCCGATTATTTTATCAAACCCATAAGTCTCATCAATGTTACAGAAGCGGCGCTCATCTAGAGCAAAAATAGTTTGGTATCCGTGTCGTTGTAGTTCTTTGCTGAGTAAATTATCTCTATCTACAGAAGATGGGGTTGTAAGGTTGAAGTGGGCGCCATGTATAGCTGGTAGTTCTCCTGTTAATATTGACATCCATGCAGGGAATGTTCGGCCTAATGGTGTCGTAGTGTTAGAGTAACGCGTAAGTGATTGATAAAGATTGGAAATAGCAGGAAGCCTTTCCCTCTCTCTTTGTAGAACATCTTGAGATAGAGAGTCAACGCCAATTATTATTATGTTTGGGAGTTTCTCTGCCCTGTTAATGATCATTGTGGCATTACTATTCGTTAGTAAGTGTGATGATAGTAATGCAACTATCACTAAGGCGGCGCTTGCAATAGCTGGAGATAATTTATTATTTTTTCTTCGTATGTCTTTTGTCAGATCAAGTATTACCAGAAAAAGCCCAGAAAGGATTACGACGCCAGATATAATCCCAAGGAAAGGATCTGAAATATTGGAATAAAATGCTATGAATTGAGATGTTGGAAATAGCCATGCATTTAGGGATATCAAAAGAAGCAGGCTGAAGATTTGAACGGTCCACGTGGATACGATAATAGAAATTTTGTAACGTGAGCATAAGCTGCGTGCAATCAAGCTGATGGCTAAAAATAATAATGATAATAATATTATATGACCAAATACGTTAAGTAGAATACTTGAGATAACTTCATTGCTACTAAGAGCGTCATGAAGATGTTTTGTTATTCTTTGATCTGTTGGTATTGACCTATCAAAAAGAATAGGGGCATAGAGTAGCAGGGTTAGGATAAAGTAAGATATTAGGTAAAGTAAGCGCTGGAGAGGCATGTTCGTTATGTTACGTAGATATCATGTCAGATCACTACTTTTCCAGAAAAAGGACCCCGCCATGCAGGCGGGGTCCTCCATGATGACTAAACGTCTAACTTATTAGCGACATTCAGCTGGTACATACTTATCATCTGATGATGAGCTACAATTCCAGTCTACACCAACGGAAGACTCAGTAGGTGTTAGGGTGATGAGTACGCTTCCAGCTGAGGTGCCAGTGGCAACAGTGGCGGTAACAACGCCTGCTGCGCAACCGAGTGTTGTTTTGCCTACTTCAGTGCCTACGCTGACACCAGCGCAGTCGTTAGCAGCGCCGTTGGCGATATTCTCACTGACAGTAGCCTTGGCGCCACTGGCCATAACTAGGCCTTCAGATACCATTGCGCGAACGGTGTAGTCCTGATATGCAGGAAGCGCGATTGCTGCCAAGATACCAATGATCGCTACAACGATCATGAGTTCGATTAATGTGAAACCTTGTTGCATCTTTTTCATGTCTATCTCCTGGTTAAACAGTTTGTGTGTGAGTCATGCATCTTGCATGTAAAAACGATTAAGCTCCTATGTTTGCTACGTCCGGATAGATCCCGGACCAGTAATTCTTTCATAATGAATGTAGCAGCAACCGTGCCAAAGTGTTAATTTATTTCTTTGTGTGGTGCGGAAAATCACAATAATACAGTGTGTTAAGAAATAATCCTAATCTATTTTGTTCGTTTAGTAGTGATCTATTTGGCTATATTGATAATCTAGTTAGGCCCAGATGCTGAAAAAGATTAGCATTAGGTGACAAAATTTGTCACATAAGTGGTGTGCAAAGGGTGACCTGGTTCACATTAGTTACTCTATACCCAGCTTGCTGAGACGATAACGTAGGGCTCTGAAGCTAAGCCCAAGCTTTTTAGCCGCCGCGGTGCGGTTCCAGTGGGTCTCATCCAGGGCCTTAGTTATGATCTGGCGCTCTACCTGTTCTAGATACTCCTCCAGAGATTGGTTCTCACCTATTTCCAGAGGTGTAGAAGAGGGTTCCGGAAGATGAAGATCTTCTAGGCCAATAGTCCCCTCATCACATAGGGCCATCGCGTGCTCGATAGTATTTTCTAATTGTCTGACATTTCCGGGAAAGGGGTGGTTGTATATTTTTTTCAGGGCCTCTCGCTCTATTCTGGGTATTGCCACGCCGTTCTCTTCTGATAGCCTGGTTAAGATGCTGTTTACCAGTATGGGTATATCCTCTTTGCGTTCGCGTAGAGGCGGGATATGGAGGTCAATTACATTAATACGATAGAATAGGTCCTGACGGAACTCGTCCTCCTCAACCATCTGCGCCAAGTCCTGATTGGAAGCGCTAATAATACGGACATCTACCGGAATTTCATGCTGCCCACCAACTGGGCGGATACTTTTTTCCTGGATAGCTCGTAGTAGTTTTACCTGCATGGGCATGGGCAGATCTGCAACCTCATCCAGGAACAGGGTGCCGCCATCGGCAGTCTGGAACAGCCCCTCTTTGTCTGCAATAGCTCCAGTGAAACTGCCTTTTTTATGGCCGAAGAATTCACTCTCCATCAGCTCCTGTGGTATGGCGCCACAGTTTACCGCCACAAATGCCTGATCGGATCTTGGTCCCTGTTCATGTATTAGCCGGGCGGCCAACTCTTTGCCCGTGCCTGATTCGCCGTTGATATAGACTGGCGCCTGATTGCGGGCTAGCTTCTTGGTCATCTTGCGGATGGATTCTATGGCCTCAGATTTTCCCAGAAGAGTGGAGGCGGCAGACGATTCGGTATTCTCTTCTTTCTTATTTTGCTTCTCAGTTCTATTGAGTCTAAGGGCGGTCTCCACCAGACTGCGCAGCAGCTTGAGATCAACAGGTTTGGATACAAAGTCGAAGGCCCCGGCCTTAAGTGATTCGATGGCACTATCCATATTGCCATGGGCGGTGATCACCGCCACCGGAAGTTGCGGATACTCCTTTCCAATCTCTCGCACTAGATCAATGCCGTTACCATCCGGTAGACGCATATCGGTCAAGCAGAGGTCAAAGGTCTGATTTTTTAGTAGACTGCGCGCTTCGGATAGATCTGCTGCGGCCTTGGTATCTATCCCCATACGGGTGAGGGTCAACTCCAGCAGTTCCCTGATATCTGGTTCATCATCAATGATTAGGGCGAGAGGGTTGCTCATTATTCTGTTTTAAACTCCTCTGGGGTGTGTGTCAGGAAAGCTTATACGAAAACAGCTTCCTCCCATCGGTACCGGCATGTACTCCAGATCTATGCTATTGGCTTCGCTTAACTCCTTGGCTATGTAGAGTCCAAGTCCTGTTCCAATATTCCTGGTGGTGAAGAATGGTTCGAATATCTGTTTGGCAATATCTTGTTTAATGCCTGGGCCATTGTCAATAATCTCTATGAAAGGCCGGCCGGATTCTCTCGTTATACCGCCGTTTATACTTATCCTTAGGTGCTCTGCCTCTTTATGGAAGTGGCTTATGGAGTTCTCACATAGGTTTGTTAATAACTGTCTTAGTTGGACTGGGTCAGCCTGAACCTGTGTGCGTTCAGGTTGTATGGTGATTTGCATAGACGCTTTTGCTATTTTGTGGGTGTCAGCAAAATCCTCTGAAAACTCTTTTAGCCATGGGCCGAGCCTGATGCTGTCCTGGCGTGACTGCTGGCGGCGTGACAGTTTCATAACGCTTTCAATGATCTCGTTTACTCGTTCGGCATTGGTTTGGATGATGTGGTTTAGTCTTTTGTCTGCTTTGTCCAGATGGGTTGACTCATCCAACAGCTGTTGTGCGTGGCTGATGGCCCCGAGAGGATTGCGGATTTCGTGAGCAATGCTCGCTGTGAGCCGTCCCAGGGATGCCAGCTTCAACTGCTGTGCACGCATGTTGACAGTTGCTGTGTCCTCAATATATATGAGCGTACCTTCCTGTTGCGTACGTCCAAGTTGGGTGAACTTTGCTTCAAGTTCTTTTCCACCAGGTGTTGTATGAAAGGCTTTAGCCTCTTTGACCTGGTTCGTATTCCACTCTTTAATCTGATGAGATAGCTCAGGTGATGCCTGCTCCAGTAGCTGGCCAGACATTGCATCCGGCATGTCTAACAGATACCAGGCATACTCATTGATCAGGCGTATGCGTTCATGGTTGTCGACCACGATGATCCCAGCCTGCATGTGCTGGATGATGTACTCGTTCAATTGCTCGAGATTAGCCAGATCCAGCTCTTTCTGGTTTACCAGTTGCTCAGACTCACGCAGTCTTTTAGATAGGGCATCTGCCAGGATGGCGGTGGCAAAGAAACTTGCTCCCAACATACCTGCCTGGGTAAAAGAGTTATTTGGAAATGAGTGATTCAGACTGCTGAATATCTGCTCACCCAGGATGCAGATGGATGCGATAGAAGCGAAGGCGAGAGCAGTCCGTCCCCGCATAACAGCGCTTCCTGCGGCGATGGATATTACCAGCAGCATGCCAAGGCCGGTGGTGACTCCGCCGCTGGCGTGCATCAGCAGGGTTATGGCTATGATATCCAGATATACCTGTAGGTATGATTGCCTCTGAGGGTTGGTGCTACGCAGATACAGCGGAATTCCACTGGCAATCACCAATCCCAGGTACGACATACAGGTTAGGGCGAATAGTGCAGGGTTATGCTGGCCTAGAAATGTAGGCCCTGACTCAGTAAAGAAGAACAGAGCCAGAGATAGGGAGAGGGTTGCACGATAGATGAAGAAAACCCTAAGGGTGCGCCAGCTACTAGACCTTGACTGGTCGTTCGGCTCGTTCTTATTTCGATTACTCAAAACGAGGCTAAGCATCTATTTTTCTTCCTCTTTTTTACCACCCAACCTTAAGTGTTCTGTACAACAATAATAGTTGTTATCTTTGTATACGGCCTCATTTTGAGGTAGATGCACCCCGCAGTGGCTGCAGGCCACCATATTAACCGAGGAACTGGGTCGAGTCTCAGCGCGCTGCTCTCTGCGCTGCCTGATAAACCGCCGTACAGCGGTAAACAGCAGCCATAAAGCTATTCCCAATAAAATATATCGAATGCCCATATTATTTAATTATTGCCTCCAGGTTTTGCACATTAGGCAAAATTAGATAAGAATAATACCCCTTTTCTGGCGGACGGATCATAAAAAGATGAACCTACACGAATTTCAATCAAAGCAGTTATTTGCAAAATACGGGATTCCCGTGAGCAAGGGCAATCCTGCGAGCTCAGTCTCTGAGGCAAGAGAAGCGGCTCAAATACTGGGCGGTGACCGTTGGGTGGTGAAGGCCCAGGTACATGCCGGTGGTCGCGGGAAGGTCGGTGGTGTAGTCCTAGTGGATAGCCTGGACCAGGTGGAGGCAGAGGCCGATCGTATGCTCGGTAGCATGCTGGCAACCAAGCAGACCGGAGAGCCTGGACTTCCCATCAATATAGTCTTGGTTGAAGAGCCAACCGATATCGGTCGCGAGCTTTATCTGAGCGTGCTGGTGGATCGTGAAACCCGCAAGGTACTTTTCGTGGCCTCTCAGGCTGGTGGTATGAATATCGAAGAGGTGGCGGAAGAGACTCCAGAGCAGATCCACACCATTACCGTTGATCATGCAGCCGGTCTGCAACCATATCAGTGTCGCAAGCTGGCCTTTGCCCTGGCGCTGGAGGGACAGCAGATCCGTGATTTTCAGAAGTTTATGTTTGGCCTCTACAGCATGTTTGTGGAGTCAGATGCCAGTCTGGTGGAGATCAACCCCCTAGTGGTGACCAACGCAGGCGAACTGATTGCTATCGACGCCAAGGTCAATCTGGACGACAACGCTGCCTATCGTAACCCAGAGCTGGTAGCTATGCGTGATATTAGCCAGGAAGATGCCCGCGAGGCCGCGGCCAAAGAGCACGATCTCAACTACATCACCCTGGATGGCAACATAGGCTGTATGGTCAATGGTGCAGGCCTGGCCATGGCCACCATGGATCTGGTTCAGATCAAGGGCGGCTCCCCAGCCAACTTCCTGGATGTTGGTGGCGGCACCACCGCAGAGCGTGTAGCTGAGGCATTCAAGCTGATTCTGTCTGACGACAAGGTAGAGGCTGTTTTGGTAAATATCTTTGGTGGCATCGTACGTTGCGACCTCATCGCTGAAGGTATTATCGCTGCAGTTAAAGAGGTGGGCGTGAACGTTCCCGTAGTAGTGCGCTTGGAAGGCACTAATGCTCCGCAGGGGCTGGAGATTCTGGCCAACAGTGGTCTGGCAATCACCACTGCGACCGATCTCAACGAAGCGGCTGAAAAGGTCGTAGCAGTGACCAAGGCTTAAGGGGAACAGAACATGAGTATTCTTATAAACAAAGACACCAAGGTTGTAGTTCAGGGCTTCACTGGTAAGCAGGGAACCTTCCATACAGAACAGGCCATTGCCTACGGTACTAACGTGGTTGGTGGTGTGACCCCAGGCAAGGGCGGTCAGACACATCTGGATCTGCCAGTGTTTGATACGGTTCATGATGCGGTAGATGCAACCGGCGCCGACGCTAGCATGATCTACGTGCCGCCTCCATTTGCCGCCGATGCCATCCTGGAAGCGGCTGATGCCGGAGTTAAGGTCATCGTCTGTATAACCGAGGGTATCCCGGTTCTGGATATGATGAAGGTGAAGGCGGCTTTGGCCGACAGCGACTCCTATCTTATCGGCCCTAACTGCCCAGGCGTAATCACCCCAGGTGAGTGCAAGATCGGCATCATGCCAGGCATGATCCATAAACCAGGCAAGATCGGAGTGGTTTCCCGTTCCGGTACCCTGACCTATGAGGCGGTCTATCAGACCACCGTGACCGGCCTTGGCCAGAGCACCTGCGTGGGTATTGGTGGTGATCCGATTCAGGGTATGAACTTTATCGATGTGCTGGAGCTGTTTAAAGATGACCCTCAGACCGAAGGCATCATCATGGTGGGCGAGATCGGCGGTAGCGCCGAAGAAGATGCAGCGGCATACATCCAGGCCAATATATCCAAGCCGGTTGTGGCCTATATCGCCGGTGTTACCGCACCTCCCGGTAAGCGTATGGGTCATGCAGGAGCCATCGTAAGCGGCGGCAAAGGCACTGCTGATAGCAAGTTCGAGGCCCTTGAGGCGGCAGGTGTAGCCACCGTGCGTTCGCCGTCAGATCTGGGCAAGAAGATGCTAGAGTTGATGAGCTAACCCTATCTGGTTCCCACGGTCCCCGTGGGAACCTATCCCAAACTATTAATATCCATGTAGGATCCCAGTCCTCTGGGCGATTATTCTGGATTTGCGATACATCCACACAGATCGCCCGCAGGAGCGGGCTCCTACAATACGTCAGAACCCTTGTTATTCTTGCTTTAGACTATTTAATGGCTGCATATACTGGCTTGCGCAGTCACGATTGTATATATTTCCCATGGCCAAGACCCTTGCATGAAAAGGCTACTACATTGGATCTAAAAATATCATTAGCGCAGCTAAATCTTCTGGTGGGCGATATTGCCGGCAATAGTAGGAGGGTTATGGATGCAGCCCTCCATGCCCGAGATGAGCAGGGCGCCCACGCGGTTCTTTTCCCAGAGTTAACCTTGACCGGATATCCCCCGGAAGACCTACTGCTACGTTCAGAGCTAATAGAGCGGGTAGAGCAGGCCCTGGATGAGATATGCCAAGAGATTACCGGCATAGATGTAATATTGGGTTATCCCAGATGTCAGGATGGCAAGCTATACAACGCTGCAGGTGTGATCCGTGACGGGGAGATCGTCGCCGAATATTTCAAGGCCTTACTGCCAAACTACAGCGTGTTCGATGAGAAACGCTACTTTGAGACCGGTGACCAGCCCTGCGTGGTAGAGATCAATGGTGTACCGGTAGGCCTTACCGTCTGTGAAGATATCTGGTATCGCGAGCCAGCAGCGAATGCCGCAAAGGCAGGTGCAAAGGTGCTGCTGAATCTCAATGCCTCTCCTTTTCATACCGGCAAGGCGGTGGAGAGGGAGGAGCTGGTGAGCAAGCGCTGTTTGGAAACCGGTATCCCCATCGTCTATGTGAATCTGGTGGGGGGGCAGGATGAGTTGGTGTTTGACGGCGGCTCCTTTGTAATGGATGCAGCAGGGAAACTGATCCAGCGTTCGCCGTTTCATCAGGAGTCCCAGGAGTGTGTTGATTTCAGTGATGGTTCTTCAGAGTGCGTTGTGGTAGCCAGCTATCCGGATGAGCTGGAGGGTGTATACAACACCCTGGTGCTGGGGGTGCGGGACTATGTAGCAAAGAACGGCTTCAAAGGTGCGGTGCTGGGACTGTCCGGTGGTATAGATTCAGCCCTGACCCTTGCTATAGCGGCAGATGCATTGGGGCCGGAGAATGTTGAGGTGGTGTTGATGCCATCCCGCTATACATCTGATATGAGTAACGATGATGCCATAAAACAGGCCGAGACACTGGGCGTTGAGCATAGGATTATTGCGATCGAACCAGCGTTTAACGCCTTTCTGGATATGTTGCATGAGGAATTCGCCGGTTGTGAGAAGGATGTTACCGAGGAGAATATCCAGGCTAGGTGTCGCGGTATCATCCTGATGGCCATCAGCAACAAGAAGGGTAAGATCCTTCTCACTACAGGGAATAAGAGCGAGATGTCGGTGGGTTATGCCACTCTGTACGGAGATATGGCCGGCGGTTTTGCTCCGATCAAGGATGTACCTAAATTGCTAGTCTATCGTCTGTCGGAATATCGCAACCGGGAACAGGAGATCATCCCGCGTAGGGTGATAGAGCGCCCCCCTTCAGCAGAACTGGCGCCAGATCAGAAGGACTCTGATAGCCTGCCGCCCTATGAGATCCTAGATGAGATACTCTTGCGCTATATTGAACATGATCAGAGCGCCATGGATATTATCCAGGCAGGATTTGATGCAGAAACGGTGCGGCGTGTGGCTCGTATGGTAGATCGCAATGAATACAAACGTCGACAGGCCCCACCTGGGGTCAGGATTACCCGTAGGGCATTTGGGCGTGATCGCCGCTATCCTATAACCAGTGGTTTTTAATACTTGAGTGGATGTTAACTATAGCCGTGTTAGGATAAGTGATGCGACAACTTTCAGTAATTATTCCTACATTCAACGAACAGGGTAATCCGGGGAAGCTATATCATTTAGTTAAAGAGGCGCTTGCGAGTTATTCATGGGAGATGATATTTGTTGATGATGTCTCAACTGATAACACACTAAATGAAATTAGTACTCTTTGTTCCGAGTATGAGAATGTTCGCTTAATAAGAAGATACGGAAGGCGCGGCCTATCTTCCGCATGTATCGAAGGAATGATGGCAAGTACGTCAGAGTATGTTGCTGTAATGGACGCTGACTTGCAGCATGATGAGAGATTACTTCCAGATATGCTGTCAACACTGCAAAATGACAAGTCGATTGATATGGTTGTTGGATCTCGATATTGTGAAGGAGCATCGTTGGGGACTCTAGTCAAGCACCGTGCGCTCCTAAGTCAATATGCAACAAAGTTCAGTCAGCTTTTTTTAAAAACCAAGATGACAGATCCAATGAGTGGTTTTTTCATGATTAGGATGTCTGCTCTGGATAAGGTTGTGCAGCGATTGTCTGGTATTGGGTATAAGATCCTTTTAGATATTGTTATGACGGCGAAAGGTTCGATTGCCCTAGTAGAGATTCCATATGATATGCGTTCGCGTGAATGTGGCGATAGTAAATTAGATTTAAAAGTTACTTATGATTATTTCCTTTTAATAGCTGATAAGACACTTGGTCAGTTCATACCAATACGTCTGTTGATGTTTTTTATGGTTGGTGCGGTTGGTGTGGCGCTGCATCTATTTTTTGTTTGGATATTGCATGTGGTTTCAGCTGTTGACTTTGTAATTGCAACAGTAATTA
>JBNKJS010000032.1:0-11860 GCA_050291365.1 Sedimenticolaceae bacterium
GGCCAAGGGCCAAGGGCCAAGGGCCAAGGGCCAAGGGCCAAGGGCCAAGGGCCAAGGGCCAACAGATGATGGCCGAGCAATATAATATGTCAAGAAGTTTTTTAGCCCTGACACCTCGGCCCTGACACCTCGGCCCTGACAGCTCGGCCCTGATACCTCGGCCCTGATACCTCGGCCCTGATACCTCGGCCCTGATACCTCGGCCCTGATACCTCGGCCCTGAAACCTCGGCCCTGATACCTGTTAACTCGGCCCTACCCTACCCAGGCGGCCACCCCATAACCCTGCCACCCAGAAGATGTAGATGAATATGGTAAACGGCCTGCCCGCCATCCGCATTACAGTTCATAACAGTGCGATAGCCTGGCTCTGCCATACCCTCTTTTTCAGCAATCTCCTTAGCTGCCTGATAGAGTTTTCCCATCACCTCTGTATCATCATCGGTAATATCGTTGATGGTGCTGATATGCTTTTTGGGGATGATAAGTACATGGGTGGGGGCCTGTGGATTCAGATCACGAAAAGCCAGAATATCGTCCGTCTCCATGACCTTGTCAGGCTGGATCTCACCTGAGACCATTTTGCAAAAAAGACAGTCTGTCATATGGTTATTCTCCTGCGTGAGTTACAGCCGCAAATTTACTGAAAAACTTAAAACAAGTAATCTAGTATCTTGTAGAGAACTTTAGTTTTATGTCCTATATACAAATATCCTAACAGTGGCAATTGGAAAACGATACCGAATATAAATAGATTAAAATTCTGAGAGTTACATACTTCAGTCAGAGTCTTATATACGCGAACAGATCCTATCAGCGATATAGACATTACTACTATCAATCCCCACAGATATTCAGGATAGAATGGAATAAGCAAATCATTACTTATATTCATCTAGATAATTGTAATTGCTTGTCCCATAAACCAGAATCAAATCTCCTGCCTACCTGCAAACGCATGGGAAATGGTGCTGCCATCCACATACTCCAGCTCCCCTCCCATAGGCACTCCGTGGGCGATGCGCGTGGTGCGCACATTTCTGGAGTGAGCCATGTCGCTGATGTAGTGAGCTGTGGCCTCTCCCTCCACCGTGGTGTTGGTAGCCAGGATTAGCTCTTCAACTCCACCCTCATCAAGCCTGCGTTCCAGTTGGTCCAGACCGATCTCCCTGGGGCCGATACCATCCAGTGGTGATAGATGACCACCCAACACGAAATAACGCCCGCGATAGTCTATGGCCTGTTCTATCACCATCAACTCGGCCGGAGTCTCTACCACACACAGTAGGGAATCATTACGGTTGTTGTTAGCGCAGATGGAACATACATCAGTCTCGCTCAGTGTGCGGCAACGGTTGCAGTTTCCAATCCGTTCCATGGCCTCTGCCAACACCCGTGATAGATTGCGCCCGCCATCCCTATCCCGCTCCAACAGATAGAATGCCATGCGTTGTGCTGACTTGGGTCCGACCCCAGGCAGACAGCGCAGGGCCTCCATCAGATGCGTCAATAAAGTCTGGCCAGACATATGTTAGAACGGAAGCTTGAACCCTGGTGGCAGCCCCATACCGCTGGTGAGACCGGACATGCTCTCCTTAGTTCTTGCGGCAACCTTCTGAACTGCAGCATTCATTGCAGCCGCCACCAGGTCCTCCAGCATCTCTTTATCATCTCCTATCAGGCTGTCATCGATAGTAACTCGTTTAACCTCATGGTTTCCGTTCATTACCACCTTAACCAGACCACCACCAGACTCAGCTTCTACCTCTTCCAGGGCCAGCTTCTCCTGGGCCTTCTCCATATCAGCCTGCATCTTCTGGACCTGTTTCATCATGTTGCCTAAACCACCACGCATAAAAAATACCTCGCTATTTCAATCTTGCTAATCTATTGGCTTGACCGACTCTTTGATCAGCCTGGCCCCAAACTGCTCTTCTGCTGCCTTTACAACTGGATCCTCGGACATGGCCAGTTCCGCCTCTCTCTGTCGCTCTGCCCTGGCCCGTGCCTGCTTCTGTGCAGGGGTCTCTGATTCAGGTTGTTCTACCTTGATCTTGAGCTTGACCTGATTTCCTAAATACTCCTCCAGCGCCCTATGTAGATTCTTCTCCGAGCTTTCAACCAACAGATGCTCATGAGTGGGATCAAGAGTCAGGGTCACACTAGAACCATCAAAGCCACTGTACTGACAGTTTTCTGCAAGCTGGCGCGCAATACCCCCTAATTTAAGGACCTTAACCACCTCAAACCAGTTGCGCAGATCTTCGGTGGAACCGTTTTCTCTTGGTTCTTGCGCCGGCGCCTGTTCTGGCCTGGTCACAGACGCAGACTCACTGCTAGGTTTGGAGGTTGGAGCGGCCTGTGTCGCTTTAGCCGCTGATGGCGCCGGCTTTTTTTTTCCGCTGTCCCCCTGCTGGTTCACAGGTTGATCCGGGCGAAATGCTAGCATGCGCAACAGCACCATCTCAAAACCGCTCCTGGGATCAGGCGCCAATGGCAGATCCCGCTGTCCCACCAGACCTATCTGATAGAACAGTTGAACATCCTCTGGCGCTATCTTCTTGGCCAACGCCTGTATCTGCTCGTAATCACCATCGTTGGTGTCTATGGCATCTGGTACAGCCTGATACAAGGCTACTCTATGTAGAAATGAGAGCAGATCCTGTATAACACTGGAGAAATCTGGCACCCGCTCAGCCAGTTCCGCAACCGCATCTACGACACGCTGAGAATCCAGATCGGCCAGAGCATCTAGCAGATTGGAAATCTGTTCATTGGCAATGGTTCCCAGCATGGTACGGACATCGGCATTCTTAACCACCCCGCCACCAAAGGCGATAGCTTGATCCATGAGGCTGAGACCATCACGCATACTGCCGTCTGCCGCCCGTGCTAGTTGCATCAGAGCAGATTTATCATGCTCAATCGATTCATCCCTCAGTATCTGCTCCAATCTATCCTGAATTTGGTTCAGGGGCAGGCGCTTGAGATTAAACTGCAGACAGCGTGACAGAACCGTTACAGGCACCTTCTGCGGATCGGTAGTTGCAAGCAGAAACTTTACATGTGGTGGAGGCTCTTCCAGAGTCTTCAACAGGGCATTGAAGCTACTGTCGGAGAACATATGTACCTCGTCTATAATGTACACCTTATAGCGGCCACGAACCGGGGCATATGGCACGTTATCCAGCAGTTCCCGAGTCTGGTCCACCTTGGTACGGGATGCTGCATCCACCTCCAACAGATCTACAAAGCGGCCCTCATCAATCTCGGTACAGGCCGCACAATGTCCACATGGAACAGAGGTAATGCCCTTTTCGCAGTTCAAGGATTTGGCAAATATGCGCGCCAGTGTGGTCTTACCAACACCGCGGGTTCCGGTAAACAGATAGGCATGGTGCAGACGCTCATTATCCAGGGCGTTGGTGAGAGCCCGCACCACATGCTCCTGACCAACCAGTTCTGCAAACAGACGGGGACGCCACTTACGGGCCAGGACCTGATAACTCATGAGGTTTCTTTATATTCCGACATACCAAAAAGAGCTATTCTAACCCTACTGGAACCGGTAGCCTAGTGCCGTATTGAAACAAAACGCCTATTCACATCTCCTGGCGCTTCCAGTGGGGATGTTCCCTGGATGAGGAACGGGTAATCAGGTAGACAAAATTATTTCTATCCTGCGGACCAAACGGTTTCTGACCAAATATCTCGTTCTCTCCAGGCTCAAACTCTTCATGAATATGGAAATGGCTTATAGCTGAGCGATACTGTTTTACCCACCTTCTACCGCAAAATTCATAATGTAATAAGGGATCCTGATAGTTAACAGCCTTTAGTTTGTATGACCCCTTCATCTCTTCAGATGGTGAGCCGCCCACCCTAGGGGGGCCAGCAATAACATAGTATCTGCTCATTGGATCAAACCTGCTGCCATTTTCCAGAAATATAGGACGGGTAGTGAAACCGAAATTTATCTCGTTCATATTGTTTGGATTATCATGACCGCCCTGGGCATAGACCCCGTCCCCCCAGCTCTCTTCCCAGGATTTAACCATCTCGGCAGGACGATCTTTACATCTCTTATCCAGGCTATAACTGTGACTAGAGCGCCACGCCTCTGCCCGAACCAGCCCAAGAACACTGCCGCGCAGGGAACCTCCATGGCGCTCTGCCAGGACGGCTTCCCTGGGATAGGCCTGACTTTTGGGTATTTCTACCAGTGTCACCCAGGCCCACTCCGCAACGTTTGGGTTGTGCGGCTCTAGGAAGGCCTTGATAGTGACATGATAGTAGGTCTTGGCAGAAACGACGCTCGTTGTCAGCAGCACCATCAACAACGCCAGCACCAAGCGTTTTACCAAGCGATGTCTGCTTTTGGTTGATATCAGTATCATAGACACCCCTTAGCATAACATGTTGTTGAAATTCGCTCAGGCGAGCGCGGTACAGGGTAAAATCATCCTAAAAAAAAGCGCAGTTTTCAACGTGGTAACTGAGAAGTGTGAGGATGATTCCAACACCGTTCGTGCCCCATGTGGCGAATTTAAACTGGTGGCGGCCCGTACCAGCCACACCCCGGCACACGATTCCACTGCTGCGGCTGCTCCCTTCCGGGCCTGACCGGGTTCACAGTTTCACGTTGCGAGGGGACCGATACAGGCCACCATAACGAAAAAGACCAGGGTTATCCCAGCGTAGGTATCACACTACGGTCTTGTTGCCCAGGGCTAGATGATTCAAACCTCAGACCAACTATAAACTAATAGCGAACATCTTTTAGGCGTTCACTCTTTGATATTAACAGATTTGTTCTCTGAAATGCTTAACGAATATTGTATTTTCCTACATTATAAAACAATAGGTTACATGTGTATATACACAGGCAATATAACATTAATACTTATGTACTAAATACTAGCTTTTTATGTCGTTGAAGTGGTTTTATGAAAAATCTACTACTAAAACAACTGACACTACTAGACTTCTCTGTAATAAAAAACGGGAGCCTAAGCTCCCGTCCTTCTTCACATCAATATTAAGCTTAAGCAGCTTTGTTCATATTTTTACGCGTGTAACCCATAAGCCCTAGCAGCCCTGTACCGAATAGCCAAATTGCGGCAGGTACTGGTACAGCTGAAACATATGCTAATCCATCATGCGCCCCTAATCCTGATAGCAATTCTATTCTCGCTCCAGTTGTTGGGTCGTATGAATATAAACTCCCGTTCCAATCAATATCCCAGAACAAGTCAAGATCAGAGTCATATGCTAGTCCACTATCATTGACATAACCACTACTAAATAATAAATCCAGTGAACCATCTGACCTATTGATATTGTACAGCGATCCTGGCCCATCTTGTATACCTACCAGCATATCTCTCATACTATCGTATGCCAATCCACCAATCTGGCTAGACATGGCAGGGTTAATTGTTGTGGCACTTCCAGTGTTTGTATCGAGAGAATATAGCCCACTGCCACCAGAGAATTGTGTTGCATAGAGAACATTGTTGCTAGTATCAAATGCTAGACCAAATAAATCATGGATTCCATGACTACCTACATTTGTTGCCTGGCCAGTTACCATGTCTACAGTATAAAGATTATTGTTACCACGCCCTCCAATCATGTATAAGGTACTGCTGTTCTTATCATAAGCCATACCACCAAATTCAAACGATACCCCTAAAGATCCAATTGTCGAGTAGGCCATAGTATCAGTGTTTATTGATACCAACATATCGGTTCCTTCCTGAACGGCGTACAGCATGCCAGCCTGAACAGTCCCGTAAGAACAGAGGAGAATAACTAATGCAATTATATGGATTTTTTTCATGATGATGCCTATTCCTTAGCCGGCGCTTAGAGCGCAAATTATTTTTTACTCTACTTTTCCATTAATCTACGCCATGCCTTTGTATGGGTACGAACTTAGGCAACAGATTGCGTAGACTAATAGAGCCCAGTATCGACAGAGAAAACTACAAGCAATGATGAGTCTGGTCAAGTAAATGGGATTGCTAAAGCAGTATTTGTGATCTAATTCACAACTTAACGTTAGCGACTATTTCCTATGTAAATTCAAGCTAGGTTAAATCCTTTTCCCGCATTTTACAGCATGATAAAAATCATAGCTTCAGTCCTAATTATATTCGTTTTGTCATCTTGAGCAGGCAAACAGCGATAGGAAATGACCAAAGACTATTCCTGCAAAATAGACAAGAAAATCGAAAGCTACTCAGTTTTCAGGAAAGTGAACAAATGGATAATTTGATCTGTTAGTTGACCATTGGTCGAAGAGAGAGGATTACTCACGCTACGCGTTCGTTCTGCGGACCTCCGGTCCTGGTCGAACCAACTTTTGAGTCGGAGGTTCGAATCAAACAGATTAAGTCGACTTCTAAAGCTCCCACTCCGTGGAAGATTTTGTTTTATTGGTCGGAGCGAGAGGATTCGAACCTCCGACCCCCACAACCCCATTGTGGTGCGCTACCAAGCTGCGCTACGCTCCGAGAGAGCGCGCATACTAGGCATAGATGCCATATATGTCAACGCCTACGTATGCCCTACCGTTTCAGAATATGTAGAATCTCTTCTAACTCTGTTCTTAGCTGTTTTATGATCTCCTGGCTCTGATGATAATCCTCTTTTACATCGTTGCCTGTTAGCTGCTGTCTGGCTCCACCAATAGTGAATCCCTGTTCGTACAGCAGGTTCCTGATCTGACGGATCATTAGAACATCATGTCTCTGGTAATAGCGCCTGTTACCGCGCCTTTTTACCGGTTTTAGCTGGGGAAACTCCTGCTCCCAATACCTAAGCACATGTGGTTTTACCCCACACAACTCACTTACCTCACCTATGGTGAAATAGCGCTTACCAGGTATGACTGGTAGATCAGCTGTAGTGCTACTCGCGTCCAGCATATGCTTCTACCCTCGCTTTTAGTTTCTGTCCTGGGCGAAACGTAACTACTCTGCGCGCAGTTATTGGAATCTCAGCACCTGTCTTTGGATTACGTCCAGGTCTCTCCCCTTTCTCACGCAGATCAAAATTTCCAAATCCTGACAACTTAACTTGAGAACCCTGTTCTAATGACTCGCGTGTTCTCTCAAAGAACAATTCAACCATCTCCTTGGCCTCGCGCTTGTTCAGACCAAGCTCATCGAAGAGTCTTTCGGCCATATCAGCCTTGGTAAGTGCCATAATTCTTATTCTCTCAGTTGTGCGTTGAGTTTGTCAGAGAGGGCATTAAGGATACGAGCCATGACACCCTCTGCATCTTCATCTGTAAGATTGTGCGAAGTTTCCTGTAAAATCAAGCCCAAAGCGAGACTTTTTCGCCCAAAATCTATATTTTTTCCAGTATAGACGTCAAAAAGGGATATTTCTTGGAGAATTTCAGGTGCTACCTGTCGAATACAGTGCGAAATCTGACTGAAAGTCACACTCTCATCAACCAGGATTGAGATATCTCTACGGATGGATGGAAACTTGGAAAGTGGTGTAAAAGTAGGTAGTTGTTCGCCAAACATCAGATCAAGCTTTATCTCGAAAAGAAAGGTATCGCCTGATAGATTCAGTTTGTCACCAAGGGCTGGATGCAGCATTCCAATCCAACCTACAGGCTCCCCTTTACGCATTACCCTTGCAGTCTGACCTGGATGGAGAGATGGGTGTTCTCCAACAGTGAATTCATACTCCTCGGATGAACCTGTAAGCTCCAGAAGCGCCTGCAAATCGGCCTTTAGATCGAAGAAACCAACCCTTCTACTCTCTTCCCCCCACTGCTCGGACACAATTTCGCCCGATATCAGCCCAGCCATCATTGGCTCCTGCTTAATCTCTGATTCCTGCTTGACGAATCTGAGGCCAGATTCGAATATCCGTACCCTGCTCTGCTGGCGAGACTGATTATAGATTGCCGTCTGGAGTAGTCCAGGCCAGAGGCTGGTGCGCATAATAGACATATCAGCAGATATAGGGTTTGCCAGCTCTACTGTCTCATGTCCCGGGTCCATAAGATCATGCATCTCAGGGCTAATGAAGCTGTAGGTGATCACCTCTTGAAAGCCACGATCTACCAGCAAACTCTTAGCCCGTGACAGACTAAAGGCCATCTCAGGCTCACTCCGCATGATAGTTGCAGATTCGTTGTGATGCATAGGGATCTCGGTATAACCGTAGATCCGCCCAACCTCTTCAATCAGGTCCTCTTCGATACTGATATCAAAGCGACAACTGTGGGCGATCACCTTCCAGCCTTCATCTATCAGCTCAACCTGCATCTCCAGACGGGTTAGGATATCAACCACCCTGTCATCATCTATCTCTACACCCAGAATCTTTGCAAGCCTAGTACGCCGTAACACAACCTCAGGACGCCGTTCTATATGCTCATCTGATGAAACCGTCTCCACCGGCCCAGGCTCACCACCAACGATATCCAATAGCAGCGCCGTAGCACGCTCTATCGCCTTTACCTGAAGCTGAGGGTCAACCCCTCGCTCAAAGCGGTGTGATGAGTCTGTATGCAGGCCATAGCTACGAGCCTTGCCTATGATCTCGGTGGGTGCGAAGAAGGCACTCTCCAGCAGTATATCCTTGGTCTCTGTGCTAACACCTGAATCTTCCCCTCCCATGATGCCCGCCATGGCCAGGGGTTTATTCGCATCGGCGATTACCAGGGTATCTTCGCGCAGTTCCTGCTCCGTTCCATCCAGCATGGTGAGCTTTTCACCAGATTGAGCCATGCGTACCCTGATCTCTCCATCTAGCTTGGCCAGATCAAATCCATGCATAGGCTGTCCCAACTCCATCATCACATAGTTGGTGACGTCCACTACCGGACTAATACAACGGATCTCACTGCGGCGCAGCTTCTCCTGCATCCATAGAGGGGTCTCCGCCTGTGGATTTATATTACGAATGATGCGGCAGGCGTATCTTGGGCAGGCCTTTGGCGCCTCAAGCTTTACCGGGAAACGGTCACTGTTCTGGGCTGGAACCAGTTCTATGGCGGGAGCGCTAACACTACAGCGATTAATCACGCCAACATCACGGGCAATCCCGGCGATACTCAGACAATCCCCCCGATCCGGGGTGAGATCAACCTCTATATAATTATCTTCCAGATTCAGATAGTTACGGAAATCCTCACCAACGGCAGCATCCGATGGCAGTTGCATAATCCCCTCGGATGACTCAGCAAGTCCCAGCTCAGATGCAGAGCAGATCATACCTAGTGACTGCACCCCCCGTAGCTTGGCCTTCTTGATTTTGAAGTCACCGGGAAGCACTGCTCCCACCATTGCCACCGCTACCTTCATACCCGCAGCTACATTCTTTGCCCCACAAACTATCTGTAAAGGCTCATCCTGGGCAGTATTGACAGTGCAGACACTCAGCTTATCGGCGTCCGGATGTGGCTCCCGGGACAAAACCTCTCCAACCACCACACCTTTAAAATCTCCGGCTACCGGACCTACGCCGTCAACCTCAAGACCAGCCATACTAAGCTGATCAGCCAACTCTGAGGTAGTTATCTGCGGGTTTGTCCACTCCCGCAACCATGCTTCACTGAATTTCATTTTGTTGTTCCTAAATTAAACCGGTCCGCAAATTAACGCGAATGGACGCAAATGATGCTGCTGTTTTTCTATATAAATTCTTTAAGTCAGATTAAATAGTGCCTACAAATCAGAATATTCAATCTAGCCAACACATAAACCATTAGCGTTTATTGGCGTTCATTTGCGGATAAACACTATCTAGGCAAACTGCCGCAGAAACCGCAGGTCGTTCTCGAAGAACAGCCGCAGGTCGTTTATGCCGTATCGCATCATGGCGAGTCGCTCTACCCCTACACCAAAGGCGTAGCCGGTATATTTCTCGCTGTCTATACCCACATGCCGAAACACCTCCGGGTGGATCATGCCGCAGCCCAACAGCTCCAACCAGCCGGTCTGTTTACACACTCGACACCCTTTGCCGTTACACATAACGCACTCAATATCCGCCTCAGCAGAAGGCTCAGTAAAGGGAAAATAGGAGGGACGGAAGCGCAGTTTCAGGTCTCGTTCAAAAAAGTTGGTAAGGAAATCGTATAGCACCCCTTTCAGATCGGCGAAGGAGACATCCTCATCTACCAAGAACCCCTCCACCTGATGGAACATGGGGGTATGGGTCAAATCCGAGTCACAGCGATATACCCGCCCCGGGGCAATGATTTTCAGCGGAGGCTCAGCATTTAACATCTCACGGATCTGCACCGGAGATGTATGGGTGCGCAACAGCAGGTGAGCATCGAAATAGAAGGTATCGTGCATGGCGCGCGCCGGATGGTGGGCCGGAATGTTGAGTGCCTCAAAATTATGGAAATCGTCTTCAATCTCCGGACCTTCAGCTACCTTAAAGCCAGCGTTGGCAAACAGCCTATTTATGCGATCCAGGGTCCTGGTAACCGGGTGCAATCCACCTGAAGATTGGCCACGGCCTGGGAGGGTCACATCTACGCTCTCGGAGATCAGACGTTGTTGCAGGCCCTCACTCTCCAACTCCTGCTTACGGCTGGAAATCGCTGACTCCAGTTTCTGCTTGGCCAGGTTGATCGCTTGACCAGCACCTGGACGCTCCTCTTTGGGGAGAGTTCCAAGCTTCTTCAACTGCGCCGTGAGAAGTCCACTCTTGCCAAGATATTTAACTCTGACCTCATCCAATTCCGTGAGCTTGGCTGCTTGTTGGATCTGTTGACTTGCCTCAGTGACAAGATTTTCGATATCTAACGGTGAATCAACACCCATTATTGCTATTCCTCATCGGAAAAAATAAAAAAGGGGGAAAGGCGTCGGCCCTTCCCCCTTTGTATGTCATTTTCTATACCGACCTGGACCGGTTGTATGACAAGCGATTTAGGACGTTAATCCTTTTGAACTGGGGCTGGGAGGTTGGCCTTTGCCTGTTCTGCCAGCGCGGCAAATGCCGGCTTGTCGAAGATAGCCAGATCAGCCAGCACTTTACGATCAATCTCAACACCAGCAATCTTCAACCCGTTGATCATGCGGCTGTAAGACAGACCATTCTCACGGGCACCAGCGTTGATACGGGCGATCCAGAGAGAACGAAACTGACGTTTCTTTTGGCGACGATCACGGTAGGCGTACTGACCAGCCTTGATGACAGCCTGTTTGGCAACTCGATAGACCTTACTCCGGGCACCATAATAGCCCTTGGCCTCTTTCAACACTTTTTTATGTTTGGCGCGTGCTGTTACACCACGTTTAACTCTAGGCATGATTCAATCTCCAATCCTGTCAGGCGTAAGGCAACATGCGACGGGCTGCTGCCACGTCGGACTTGTGCACTTGAGCTGGGCAACGCAGCTGACGCTTACGCTTGGTGCTCTTCTTAGTCAGGATATGGCTACGATGGGACTGGCCACGCTTAAACGACCCGGAAGCGTTTTTCTTAAAACGCTTAGCCGCGCCGCGATTAGTTTTAATCTTCGGCATTTCTCATAACTCCGCAATTTTGAGGGCCTCCTACTACTCAATGAGGCTCCTATCTAAGTTAATTACATCTACTTTTTCTTGGGGCCTAACACCATCACCATCTGCCGGCCTTCCATCTGGGCGTGCTGTTCGACCTGACCATATTCGGCCAGATCAGATTCAATCCTCTTCAACACATCCAGACCCAGCTCGCGGTGGGCATGCTCACGACCGCGGAACCGCATGGTTACCTTGGTCTTGTCCCCGTCTGTCAGGAAACGTATCAGGTTGCGTAGTTTTACCTGATAATCCCCTTCACCCGTCCCTGGACGAAACTTTACTTCTTTCACATGAACCTGTTTCTGC
>JBNKJS010000033.1:0-14529 GCA_050291365.1 Sedimenticolaceae bacterium
TTGTTATCGGAAAATATGATAGTAAAAAAGGCGTTGTCAAAGGTGAGATTATGTCTGGGGCTCAGCCGGTGGAGGCTCTTGAAGAGGCTTTGGTGAAGTATCTTGATAAATAGCTAAATAGTCACGGGTATGGAAAGCATAAATAAAGGGTGTCGCATTGCGATGCCCTTTTGCTTAGAGAAGTGGTGCATAATTTCCTCCTCTGGTTCGCATGCTGTACATCCATGTACTACACCTCAAGCCATCTTTAATCGAAATTTGCAGGTTATTTATGCTATTTATTGTATTTTCAGCAAAAAAATGTGCGCCTTGTATCAGATTAAGTCCATAATTTGATAGAGAATCTAAAGTATCCTGACATTAGGCCGAAAGCAGTAGTGTCGTATGCAGGCTTTGGATGACAATAACAGTAATGATCTGACGCGTATGTAGCTGCTTCTGGGGGGAATATGTCAGGTGTTGAGATGGAGATAGTTTCCCGAACGGATGTCGGACTGAAACGTAGCCACAACGAGGATAGGCTTGCTGTTTTCCCAGATAGGGGGTTGGTTCTGCTGGCAGATGGGATGGGAGGATACAATGCCGGCGAGGTTGCTAGTCAACTGGTAATAGACACGGTTGCAGCGGAGCTTCTACCTGTTCTGGAGAAAATGGATGGCACTATTGGTAAAAAGGAGATAGTTTCTGCTGTTGAGATATCGAATTTAGCTATATTTAATGCCGTTGAGCAGAATAACGAACTCAATGGCATGGGCACAACTTTAGTGTTGGCGATATTTCAGGGGCAACGGGCAAAGTTTGCCCATGTTGGAGACTCTCGTCTTTATCGATTGAGGAGTGGTAAATTTGAACAACTTACCTCTGATCACTCCATGTTGCAGGAGTTATTGGACAGAGGGATGTTTCAGACTGAGGATGAGGCAGTTGATGCCGGGGTATCTTCTTCGGTTCTAACCAGAGGGCTTGGGGTTGAGTATGAGATAGAGGTGGATTTCAGAGAAGAGGATTTACACGGTGGTGATATCTATCTTCTCTGCTCGGACGGGTTAAGTGGGATGATACCGGATGAGGCTATCCACTCTGTATTAGATTCGTTACCAGATGATTTGCCGGGTGCGGCCGATCTTCTGACCAAGCTGGCGTTAGACAATGGTGGCAAGGACAATATTTCATTGATATTGGTGCGTTGCCGCGATAAGTAGCAATTATGGGGATTTTTTTAGTGATGGTTATAGCTTTTATAGGTGCTGGAGGTTCTTTATGGACAAGATCTTGATTCTTCAGGACGGTAACGTTCTAAAAGAGATTGAACTAGATAAACAGCAGCTAGTAATTGGTCGAGATGAACAGAATGGTATTTACCTCGAGGATCCTTCGGTAAGCAGAAGACACGCCCTGCTCTCCTGCGCCCTTGATGAATATTTTATTGAAGACCTGGGAAGTACCAACGGTACTATGTTAAACGATAGGCCGGTAACCAAACACATACTGAAAAGCGGAGATCAGTTGCGCATAGGCGAATATGTTCTGTCATTTGAAAGGGTAGATTCTGGATTGGTTGTGGAAGATGATGACCCGGAAAAGACTCAAGTGATACGTACTAAAGTACCGCCACGGCGACCAACTCCTATTCAGGCGCCAATAGCCCCAAAGACCGCCACCCTGAAATACTTCCGTGGTCCTAAAAAAGGGGTGTCGGAAAAGATAGATCGTTCACTCTATACTCTGGGTAAGCCGGGCGGCGATGTGGCGGTTATTGCACGGCGTTCCCAAGGCTTCTATCTAATGAAGATAGGCAACAGTTCTGTCCCTACCATTAACGAAAAAAAGGTTGATGTTGGTGGAGGGGTAAAGCTGAATGAGGGCGACAGGGTTGAGGTTGGCGAAAATGCTGTGGAGATCTCATTCGCCAGCTGAGTTAGGACTCAGCTAGCTTCAGTCTCGGATAATCTCTTCAACCGGTAAATATGCTCCAGGGCCTGCTTTGGTGTCAGCTCATCCGGTTCGATTGACTCTAGTTCACTAAGCACAACATTTTCTTTAGGGTCGTTATCTTCATCCGTAATGCATTCGAAAAGGGATAGCTGGTTTATCTGCTGATCTGCATGTTGCTGTGCCGACTGTTCCAGTTCTCGCAGGCGAATGCGGGCACGCTTTATGATCTCTTTCGGCACCCCTGCCAGTGCCGCTACCTGGAGGCCATAGCTCTGATTGGCGGGACCATCGGTCACGGCATGTAGAAATACGATAGAGTCACCATGTTCCACCGCATCTAGATGCACATTGGCTATACCTGGGTATTCATCAGGCAGGGTGGTGAGTTCAAAGTAGTGGGTTGCAAACAGGGTATAGGCACGGATGCTGGTTGCCAGCTCTACACCGCAGGACCAGGCCAGGGAGAGGCCGTCAAAAGTGCTAGTGCCGCGTCCCACCTCATCCATAAGTACCAGGCTGTTTTCTGTGGCGTTATGGAGAATATTGGCGGTCTCCTCCATCTCCACCATAAAGGTAGAACGTCCACCTGCCAGGTCATCCGATGCCCCTATACGGGAGAAGATGCGGTCAATGGGGCCAATGCGGGCGCTGGTAGCCGGCACATAGCTTCCAGAGTGTGCCAGCAAAACTATCAGCGCTATCTGACGCATATAGGTGGATTTGCCGCCCATGTTGGGGCCGGTGATGATCAGGATGCGGCGCTCATCGTTGAACTCAACACTGTTGGGTACAAAGGGGTCATCATTTACCATCTCAACCACCGGATGACGGCCATCCTGGATGGATATGCCGGGCTGATCATCCAGTTGCGGGGCATTCAGGTTAAGCTTCTCCGCCCGTTCGGCAAAGGCAGTGATTACATCCAGTGCTGCCAGGGCGGTTGCGCAGGCCTGGAGAGGAGCGATCTGACCTTGCAGTCTCTCTAGCAGTTCATCATATAGCGCCTTCTCCCGTGCTAGGGAGCGCTCCCGGGCCGACAGCACCAGGTCTTCAAACTTCTTCAGCTCCGGTATGATGAAGCGCTCGGCTGACTTGAGGGTCTGGCGGCGCACATACTCATCCGGAACCGAATCTGATTGCAGTCGGCTGATCTCAATATAGTAGCCGTGTACCCGGTTGTAGCTTACCTTCAGATTGGCAATCCCGGTGCGTTCCCGTTCCCGCTGCTCCAGATCGAGTAGATACTGTTCAGAGTTGCTGGATAGATTGCGCAGCTCATCCAGCTCGGCATCATAGCCCTCGGCTATTACCCCTCCATCCCGGATCAGCATGGGCGGGTTCTCTATGATCGCCTGCTCTAACAGCTCCACCACCCCGGGATGGGTTCCGGCCTCCGCCGCCAGCTGTTGCAACAGTTTTGAGTCCAGTCCAGCAACTAGTTGCTGTAGCTGCGGCAGGCGTGCCAGCGAGACCATGAGGGTGGATAGATCCCGCGGTCGAGCCGACTTTAACGCGATGCGGGAGAGTATGCGCTCAATATCCCCCACACCCTGTAACTCATCATGCAGCTCGTGCTGTCTACCTGTCTCTAGAATGGTGCCGATGGCAGCGTGGCGTTCACGTATCTGATTTATATTGCGTAGGGGACGGTTGATCCAGCGCCGCAACATACGGCTGCCCATGGCTGTGGCTGTATGATCCAGAATGCCGCAGAGGGTGTGTTGGGAGTGACCACTGAGACTATACTCCAGCTCCAGATTGCGGCGGGTGGCGGCATCTATGATGACCGCATCCTCACGCTGCTCTACAGAGAGCCCAGTGATGTGTGGTAGGCTGCTGCGCTGGGTTTCGCTTACATACTGCATTAGGGCGCCAGCGGCTATTACCCCAAGGGGCTGGTCGGTGCAGCCGAATCCACCAAGGTCTCTGGTGCCGAACTGTTTAGTCAGAAGCCGTTGTGCTGTCTCCAGGTCAAAGTGCCAAATAGGACGTTTTGTTAACCCTCTCTGTTCAGGTATCACGGCAGGCAGGGGATGATCTTCCGCCAGCAACAGTTCAGCAGGTCTTAGACGCTCCAACTCCCCGGCCAGGGCCTCGGCAGAGTCAAGCTGCTGAAGCTGAAAGCGTCCGCTGCATAGATCCAGAGTGGCCAGTCCAAATTTGCTGTCAGATTCATATAAGGCCCCCAGTAGGTTATCCCGTCGTTCCTCCAGCAGGGCCTCGTCTGTAACTGTGCCTGGTGTCACTACGCGCACTACCTGTCGTTCCACCGGCCCCTTGCTGGTGGCAGGATCACCGATCTGTTCGCAGATGGCTATAGATTCACCCTGACGTACCAGTCGAGCCAAGTAGTTCTCCGCTGCATGATAGGGCACCCCGGCCATGGGTATAGGCTGGCCGGCGCTCTTGCCGCGTTTAGTCAGGGTAATGTCCAGCAGCCGAGCCGCCTTTTCGGCATCCGCAAAAAACAGCTCATAAAAATCACCCATGCGGTAGAACACCAGCATATCTGGATACTCCGCCTTGATACGCAGGTACTGCTGCATCATGGGGGTGTGGGTTTGGGGCTTTGCAGACGACATCTGGGGTTGATTAGATATTTATGACTGTTTGGGGATTGATAACGAAATCTCTAGCCAAAGCTGTATAGTTTTTCCACCGGTTTCAGGATTTTCCAGGTGCACGACATGCCGGCAGGGAAGGTTACCAGGTCACCGCGTCCAAACTCCATTGGTTCGCCCCCATCAGGAGTGATAATCACCTGCCCACGCAGGAAGTAACAGGTTTCAGTCTTATCGTATGTCCATTCGAACTCAGATACCTCTTTCTCCCAGATGGGCCATTCGAATACACCCAGAATCTCAAGCTTAGCCGGTGATGGTTGCCGTTCAAAACTGAATTCTGTCATTTATGTCTCCATAGTGCTTGTTGGTCTGTTTTATTGTAGGAATCTTGCCCAGTTTATCTGATTTAACCAGCATATTTCACTAGGCGGAGTCGGTTATTGAGAAATCATGTTTAAAATATCATGGGATTGTACCCTTTTTTGCTGTAACTGTTTTATTGTCTTGTCAGGTTTTTGGAATAATCTGACTACGCCAGTTCGCCCCGAAATTCCTGATACTGGTTAAGTATGTGGGTTGGGCTATCCGCTGCATTGCGTTCACACTGTTTCTTGGTAATACTCACGGCCATGGATGAACAATTGAAACAGCTAGCAATAGCACTGAACCACAGGCTCAGAAGTAAAGGTGTATTAATGGTCAGTGCCGAGTCCTGTACCGGTGGCTGGATCGCCAAGGCTATGACCGATGTGCCTGGAAGCAGCAGCTGTTTTGATCGAGCATTTATTACCTACAGCAATGAGTCCAAACAGGAGATGCTGGGGGTTTCGCTTGATACCCTTGAGCAGCATGGGGCCGTGAGTGAGGCTGTGGTACGGGAGATGGTGCAGGGGGCGTTGGAGCGGAGCCGGGCATCGGTGGCTGTAGCCGTCAGTGGCATTGCCGGCCCAGATGGAGGAACCGAGGAGAAGCCGGTGGGGACGGTGTGGCTGGCCTGGGGAGACAGGGACGGTGAGTTAATCACCTCCCAACAACAGTTCTCAGGTGACAGAGAAGAGGTGCGCTACCAGTCGAGCCTGTCTGCGTTGCAAGGGGTGCTGGATCTCATTGACTGAGCCCAAACTCAACAACATGTTTTTTGCCCTCTGGCCTGATCAGGAGGTCAGGGCGGGATTGGTGCGCCTGCAGCAGGTTATTTCTGGGCAGAACGGACGACTACACCATCCTGAAGATCTGCATATGACCCTGGTATTCCTAGGTAAGGTCACCCCAGAGCAACTCCCCTGTGTCAGGCAGGTGGGTGATGCAGTTGCGGCGGAGCCGTTTATCTTGGAATTGAGCAGGACGGGCTATTGGAAGAGACCGCGTATACTCTGGTGTGGCCCCGATCAGACACCAGGCCCGCTTAACCAACTGGTAGGTAATCTACAGCAGGGTCTCTCTGCCTGTGGGTTTGAGCCAGAGCAGCGGATCTACAAGCCCCATGTAACCCTGGTACGTAAGGCTAGACCGGTTGAGAATCCCAAGCTAAATACACCAATTATCTGGCGGCCACGGGAGTTTGTCCTTGCAGGCTCACGCTCAGACACCAACCCCCCACGTTATCGTATTCTAGAGAGATGGAATATATAGTTATTTCAATATTATCAAGGAGATAACTTCGGGGATGACATAATCAAAAGCTTGTGCCATAATGGAGAACAATCGTAGAACACCGCCTCGTGGCTGGAAGCCGGGGGCCTAACTGTAACCAGGGGGAAAGATGGACGAAAATCGCAAAAAAGCACTTAGTGCGGCACTTAGCCAGATTGAAAAACAGTTCGGTAAGGGCTCCGTCATGCGTATGGGAGATGCTAGTGCTGTGCGCAATATCGGTGTAGTCTCCACCGGCTCATTGAGTTTGGATATTGCCCTGGGAATAGGCGGGGTTCCACGGGGGCGGGTTATTGAGATATATGGACCGGAGTCATCTGGTAAGACCACTCTAACCCTGCACGTGGTATCAGAGATCCAGAAGCTGGGTGGCACTGCTGCCTTTGTTGACGCCGAGCATGCCCTGGACCCAGAGTATGCCGAGAAGCTTGGTGTGAACATGGATGATCTGCTGGTATCCCAGCCGGATACCGGGGAACAGGCGCTGGAGATCACCGATATGCTGGTCCGTTCCGGCGCTGTGGATGTGGTGGTGGTGGACTCAGTGGCCGCCCTCACACCAAAGGCAGAGATTGAGGGCGATATGGGGGACTCTCATGTGGGTCTTCAGGCAAGGCTAATGTCTCAGGCCCTACGCAAGCTCACCGCAAACATCAAACGTTCCAACTGCATGGTTATCTTTATCAATCAGATTCGTATGAAGATCGGAGTGATGTTTGGTAGTCCCGAGACCACAACCGGTGGTAATGCCCTGAAATTCTACTCCTCAGTAAGATTGGATATCCGCCGCACCGGCGCTATCAAGAAGGGTGAAGAGGTAATAGGAAATGAGACCAGGGTCAAGGTAGTCAAGAACAAGGTAGCTCCTCCATTCAAACAGGCCAACTTTGAGATCCTCTACGGAGAGGGTATTTCTCGCGAAGGTGAGATCATTGAGCTGGGCGTTAAGCATGATATCGTCGATAAATCCGGTTCCTGGTATAGCTATAACGGCGATCGTATCGGTCAGGGCAAGGATAACGTGCGGGTATTCTTAAAAGAGAATCCAGACATAGCTCAGGAGATAGAGGGTAAGATTCGAGAAGTGGTGTTTCCTAAGCCAGAAGAGAGGGAGTTAGCTGAGGTAGCTGAATTACCACAGACATCTGAGCCAGTGGAGGCGAAAGCCTGAGCGCACCTTGCACGCAGTATGAAGTAGAGCAGGCGGCTTTACGCCTGCTCACTCGGCGCGAACACTCCCGTACAGAGCTGTATAGAAAACTTCAGAGCAGATTTGCCGACTCTATCTATATCGATTTGGTACTTGATGGATTAGAAGAGCAGGGCTATCTGGATGATGAGCGTTTCCTGCAGGAGTATCTCAATAGTCGTAAGCGCAAGGGGTATGGTCCGTTGCGAATAAAGGCGGAACTCCAGGAGCGAGGTGTGAGCAGTGAGCTAGTCTCTAGATATCTTGAGGAACAAGATTCTGATTGGTATCAACTTATGCAACAGACCGCATCAAGCAGGGGTGGTAATCTCGCTGATTCCAGCTACAAATCACAACAGAAGCTTGCCAGATTTTTAGAATATCGGGGCTTTCCCGTATCCATGATTAGGCGTTATCTCTGGGATGACGAGTAGCTGGGCGGATCAACTATTAATCTGCAAAAGCAAACTCCATCTCTGTACCGCCTAACTCAATAATATCGTTGGACCAGAGTGGAAATATCTTGCGATCTATCTCTTCTCCATTGATCACCACCTTAATATTATCGGGCGAGCCATCACCCAGAGGTACCAGGAAATAGCCATCTGGTCTTTTGGTGACAGCGGCAACCCGCTGACCAGATTTATCAATACTGGTAACAGATTTGCTCAGAATCATATTATGACCCTGGCGCTTACCGGAGATTATGGTCAGGTTGCCGACTCTCTCCTTAGGGTTCTCCGCCTTAGTTCTGGCTTGAGCTGGTTCTTGAATTGGTTTAGCTTCAGGCTTCTCGGGAGCGTTTATCTCCTGGGCATGCCCCTGGGACGGTTGTTGGTTCTGTCTATTAATAACCGTGGTGTCTTGAATATCCATATCACCTGTATATGCTATCGGTGCTTCCGTCGTGGCTCCGGGCTGTTCCGGCTCACTGAGTTGCTTTATTAGTTGGATACGGGTTCTATCAAACTCCTCCTCAGATGTTTCATCTGATCGGGCGGTCTCGAACCTAAATGTGCTATCCCCTATGGTAATGGTGTCTTGATCTTCAAGAGGGCATTTTTTGGTTAAGCGGTTATTTACCAAGGTACCGTTTGCGCTGTTTAGATCCTCAAGAAAACAGTCGCCCAGGATACAGATTATACGTAGGTGATGGCGGCTGACTAAGGAGTCATCTAGTACGATGTCACAGTCAGGTGCTCGTCCGATGGTTGTGTGCTCATTCTCTAGTAGCTTTTCCTCTAGAGATTCACCATCTTTAATTATTATGAGCTTAGGCATTTCTTGATCCCCCTCAGATAAATCTGTCCATTACTTTTCTTATGAAACTAGGTTTGGTGTTATACGGCTTTAATATGTTTATTAATATAACTGAGATATTGTCACTTCCGCCATTTTTTATAGCCAAATCAACGAGATTTTGAGCTAAGTCATTTTTCTCTTTGCATATAACCATCTGTTTCTCTATTTCTGTATTAGAGACCAGGTCTGAGAGACCATCTGAACACATTAGATACAGGTCGCCCGGTTGAGTGGCCTGTTCTAATATGTCGACATTCAGATTCGCGGTAACCCCCACTGCTCGGGTGACAATATTCTTGTTTACGGTCTGTTTCGCTTGATCACTGCTAAGGAGCCCGCTATTTAGAACCTCTTGTAATACAGTATGGTCTTCCGTTAACTGAGTAAGCTGTCCATTACGTAACAGATAGAGTCTTGAGTCACCAACATGTGCAACCGATATTTTATTATCGTAAAACAGCACAGCTAGTGCAGTTGTCCCCATGCCGTTGCACTCTGGTTGGTCATGGGCAATTCTATGTACCACGCTATTGGCCTTTTGTAATGAATTGCATAGCAAAAGGCTGGCTCTATTGTATTGTTCTCCTTCATCAACCACCCCAAGGTCGTAGGGTTGCTGCTCTATGCCTTCCCTAATCTCCTTGAGAACCGTATCGGCGGTTATTTGGCCAGCTACATCTCCAGCGCTAGCGCCTCCCATGCCATCTGCGAGTATGGCCAATCCAAGTCTGGCATCCCAGGTAATGCAGTCCTCGTTCTTTACTCTAGTGCAACCTGCGTCAGTTATACCGGTAAACTCAAGGGCATGGTCTAAACGTTGGGTCATCCTACTTGGTTATCCCGTCCAGTCTGTCCTGGCCATGTTTAATGATTTTAAATTTAGTAGAGAATAGGTGAAGTAGAAATGATCATGGTAATAATTTCAATACCACTTGTCGGTATTTATGCCCTATAGGTGAGCTAATGCGGTTGTATAGCTCTAATTTAGACGCAATGTGAGCGAAATAGCCGCTTTTTTGAATATCGAGAGTGACTTTCTGCCCAGTTCTGCATAACATTCCAGTTTTAGTAATACCTATAGTTAACAGTGAATGATGACCAGCGCAGAACTTCGTAACGCTTTCCTGAATTTTTTTATAAAACGCGGACATGAACGGGTTTCCAGCAGTTCCCTGGTGCCACATGATGACCCCGCCCTGCTGTTTACCAATGCGGGCATGGTTCAGTTCAAAGAGGTGTTTCTAGGCCGGGAAAATAGAGGCTACAACAAGGCTGTTAGTTCTCAGCGTTGTGTCCGGGCCGGCGGTAAACATAACGACCTGGAGAACGTGGGTTACACGGCTCGCCACCACACATTCTTTGAGATGCTGGGCAACTTCAGTTTTGGGGACTACTTCAAACGCGAGGCGATCCAGTACGCCTGGGAATTTCTTACTGTAGATCTAAAACTACCAGCTGAGAAGCTTTGGATAACAGTTTTTGAAGATGACGACGAGGCGGCTGATATCTGGCTAAAGGAGATGGGGGTAAGTCCCGAGCGTTTTTCTAGATGCGGGGCTAAGGATAATTTCTGGTCCATGGGGGATACCGGTCCCTGTGGTCCTTGCTCAGAGATATTCTACGATCACGGATCAGATATCTGGGGTGGTCCTCCTGGAACCCCGGATGAGGATGGAGACCGCTATATCGAGATCTGGAATCTGGTCTTCATGCAGTACAACCGGGACGCCTCAGGCAACATGACCCCATTGCCCCACCCATCGGTAGATACCGGCATGGGTTTGGAACGGTTGGCGGCTGTAATGCAGAATGTGCACAACAACTATGAGATTGATCTGTTCGAGCATCTGATCAAATCGGCAGCCAAATTGACTGGTTGCGAAAATCTTGAAGACAAATCACTACGGGTTATTTCAGATCACATCCGTTCCTGCGCCTTCCTGATTGTGGATGGAGTACTGCCATCCAATGAGGGAAGAGGCTATGTACTGCGCCGCATCATTCGACGCGCCATCCGTCACGGCTACATGCTGGGTATGACCGACACCTTCTTCTATCGTCTGGTCGAGCCACTCTGTGAAGAGATGGGTGATGCCTATCCAGAGCTCATAAAGGTTAAGGAACAGGTTGAGAAGGTACTGAGACTGGAAGAGGAGCGTTTTGCCGAGACCCTGGAACAGGGGATCAAGATCCTGGAGCAGGCCATCGTCGATATGGATGGCAAACAGATCCCTGGCGAGGTTGCCTTCAAACTTTACGACACCTATGGCTTTCCTGTGGATCTGACCGCAGATATCGCCAGAGAGCGCGAACTCACCATAGATATGGAAGGGTTTGAGAGGGAGATGGAGGCGCAGCGTGAGCGCGCCAGGGCCGCCAGTCAGTTTGGAGCCGTTGATGAATCATCCATATCCCTGGAGGGCACCACAGAGTTTGTTGGCTATGATCGGCAGAAAGAGGATGCAACGGTCATTGCCATAATCCAGGATGGGGCTTCGGTTGATACCCTGGGTGACCGGGAAAAGGGCATGGTAGTACTTGATCGTACCCCATTCTATGCCGAGTCCGGCGGACAGGCTGGAGACACCGGTGTGCTGGAGCTGGGTAAGAAGCGATTTCAGGTAGCGGATACACAGAAGCTAGGCAGTGGCGTCATTGTACATATCGGCCAATTTCGTGGCGATGTGATGCGGGTAGGGGACTCTGTCACCTGCCAGGTTGATGCCGAGAAGCAGGGCAGAACCGCATTGAATCATTCGGCCACCCATCTACTACATGCCGCCTTGCGTACTATCCTGGGTGATCATGTACAGCAGAAGGGATCCCTGGTGGATTCGGAGCGCCTCAGATTCGACTTCTCCCATTATGAGCCGGTGAGCCAGGAACAGCAGCGTGAGATTGAGCGTCTGGTCAATGAGAAGATCCGCGGCAATGAGCCGGTTGAGACAAGAATCATGTCCCTGGACGATGCCAAAGAGAGCGGGGCTATGGCCCTTTTTGGTGAGAAGTATGATGAGCATGTGCGGGTTTTACGCATGGGCGACTTTTCCATTGAGCTTTGTGGCGGCATCCACGCCAAGGCGGTAGGCGATATTGGTCTATTCAAGATTGTTTCAGAAGGAGGCATAGCCTCTGGAGTCAGGCGTATCGAGGCAGTGGTGGGTGAGCGAGCCATAGACTGGATAGAGGCAGACGAGGAACGCCTGCAACGCATAGCCGATTTAGTAAAGTCCGGACGGGATGATCTGGATACTAAGGTTGAGCAGTTAGTGGAGCGAAACCGCAAACTGGAGAAGGAGCTGGATCAGCTCAAATCAAAACTGGCCAGCTCAGCAGGCAGCGATCTTGCCTCCAGTGCTGTAGACCTAAACGGCGTGAAGCTGCTGACCGCAAACCTGGACGGGGCCGATCCCAAGTCACTACGAGACACTATGGACCATCTGAAGAACAAACTCGGTTCCGCAGTAATAGTGCTGGCAACGGTGAGTGAGGGTAAGGTGAGTCTGATAGCCGGGGTGACCAAAGATCAAACCGGCAAGGTCAAGGCGGGTGATCTGATCAAAATGGTTGCTGAACAGGTAGGTGGTAAAGGCGGAGGGCGACCAGATATGGCCCAGGCTGGTGGCAGTCAGCCAGATGCCCTGCCCCAGGCCCTGGAGTCGGTGCAGCCCTGGGTAGAAGAGCGCCTGGGTAGTTAACAGCACATAAAAGATAAAAAAGCGCCACTTATTCCGTTTATACTATTTATCCGACTAATGAATTAGTGTTTAATTATTAAACTTTGGTGCCCCAAGGCTGGGAAGCATAGGGCTGTTATGAGCTAGAAAAAGATATGTCACTTATTGTTCAGAAATTTGGCGGTACCTCCGTAGGTACCATAGAACGCATCGAAGCGGTAGCGCAGAAGGTGAAGGCTGCGCGTGAGCGCGGTGACGAAGTAGTTGTGGTGGTGTCTGCCATGTCAGGCGAGACCAATCGCCTGATCGGCCTTGCCCAAGATATAGAAGAGAGGCCGGACCCACGTGAGATGGATGTGCTGGTCTCCACTGGGGAGCAGGTGACCATTGCGTTGCTCTGTATGGCGCTGAAAAAGATCGACTGTCCTGCCAAATCATATACAGGTGGTCAGATCCGGATCCTGACCGATAAGGCCTATGGTAAGGCCAGGATCCTGGACATAGATGATGCCCCTGTACGGGCAGATCTCGAAGCTGGCCGCGTGGTTGTTGTGGCTGGTTTTCAGGGTGTAGACGAAGAGGGAAATATAACTACCCTGGGGCGTGGTGGTTCAGATACAACCGCAGTAGCCATGGCTGCAGCCCTGAAGGCAGATGAGTGCCAGATCTTCACGGATGTGGATGGGGTCTACACCACCGACCCAAGGGTCGAGCCCAAGGCGCGCAGGCTGGAACGCATCACCTTCGAGGAGATGCTGGAGATGGCCAGTCTTGGCTCCAAGGTACTACAGATTCGAGCCGTAGAGTTTGCAGGTAAATACAATGTGCCGTTGCGCGTCCTCTCAAGTTTTGAGGAAGGCGAGGGCACCCTGATTAGTTTTGAGGACGAAGGTATGGAAGAGGCAAAGATTTCCGGAATCGCATTCAACCGTGACGAGGCTAAACTGACAATACTGGGTGTGCCGGATAAGCCAGGTGTAGCCCATGAAATACTGGGTCCGGTGGCAGATGCAAACATTGAAGTAGATATGATTGTGCAGAATATTGCTGAAGATGAGACCACAGACTTCACCTTTACCGTGCATCGCAACGACTATGCAAAGACCCTGGAGATACTAAAGTCTACCGCAGCAGAACTAAATGCTAGAGAGGTAAAAGGAGACAACTCCATCGTTAAGATCTCCCTGGTGGGGGTTGGTATGCGCTCCCACGCTGGTATAGCCAGCACCATGTTTAGGGCTCTAGCAAAGGAAGGGATTAATATTCGAATGATATCCACCTCAGAGATTAAGATCTCAGTAGTGGTAGATGAAAAGTACCTTGAGCTGGGGGTGAGGGCTCTGCATGAAGCCTTTGAACTTTCCGAAGAGGTGATTTCCTGAAAAAAATTGCAATGACAGTAACTCAGTCATGACAACTTGGCCAAATAGCCTATTATTAATGAGGATGTAGGGCGAAACACCTTTGTAACATAGGAGCCCTACTGGTAGAATTCGATAATCTTACTCCATATAGTACGTGTGGATTAAGAGCTTGGTTGGTCGTAGGGACGAAAATCTGGAGTGATTATGGAAGATCAACAATATCAGATATCTAAACTACGTCCGGAAACGGGAAAGAGGGAGATTGGACTATGTTAATACTTACTCGCCGTGTTGGCGAAACTCTGATGATAGGTGACGAAGTCACAGTAACTGTGCTTGGTGTCAAGGGTAATCAAGTTCGTATAGGTGTAAATGCCCCGCGCGATGTTTCGGTGCACCGTGAAGAAATTTACGAACGCATCAAGGCAGAGCAGGCAGAGCAGGCAGAGCAGCAGCAGGCGTCTGAAGAATAAGCCGCTAAAAAAGGCGGTGGTTATCTCAATATAGGAGTGGCCACCGTTTTTTCTACATAGAATTTTATAATTTCACTTGTAACTGATTCAACTGCTGATAAAATTGCATCGGCCGATTCCGAGATACGGGAACGGCCGAAACTGTTTTTGGAGAGCTGGCCGAGCGGCTGAAGGCGCTCCCCTGCTAAGGGAGTATGGGGTTTATAGCTCCATCGAGGGTTCGAATCCCTCGCTCTCCGCCATATTTATATATTGGTGCTGAGTAGATATTCACCGGAATATGTTTAGCCCACAATTCGAACCCTCGGTATAATGAGTGGTTCGACCGCGGAGCGCGGTAGCGCGTAGCAGCAGCGACCGAAGGGAGTTATA
>JBNKJS010000034.1:0-23643 GCA_050291365.1 Sedimenticolaceae bacterium
AGGAATCATATGTTTAAGAGGTTTTTAAAAATAATAGGATCGTTCTTTCTGGTATTAATCGTTATTTTGGTATGTATTGGTATTTGGTCAGCAATCAATTCATCTAAATATACTGAGCTGGCAAAACCATACATAGAGAAAAATATGCCTGCTGTTGTTAGCTGGGACTTTGAGCAGCTAAGGCCGTTACTTACACCAGAATCATTAAAAGAATTTAAAACAGAACGCGGCCAAAAAGTATATAAATATTTCTCTAAACTCGGCTCACTAAAATCGCTTGAGGAGCCACAGTTCTTAGGTGCAAAAACTGGTGTGTCTGTAAGTCATGGGGCGTATGATATTGTAAATTTCTCAATACTTGGGCAATTTGAAGCCGGCACAGCTCATATTACATTAACACTTGCAAAATCCGGGGACTCATACTTAATCCACTATATTCACATAAACTCTGATGCATTTCTGGAGTAAACGTGTAACAAGTCACACCAGAGGGACGTCGCGTTCCGCGCCTCCACTGTGTTCAAACGTTGAGTAAAAGGAGAAAGATATGAGCGTTGCATACTTCATAGTTTTAGATAATGAAGAGGTTGACTTTGACACATTTGTAAACGGAAAAGGAATTGCTTGTGCATTCGATGAAATTAACGAGTTCTGCGAATCTCATGAATTAAAAACTATTGAAGACTTTCATAGTCAAGATGTTAGTGAGTTTATGGAAGACTTTGATGATCTCGAAATTCCTGAACAAGAAATAAAATGGTTTAGCGCCCAAGAAGGCATTGATTGGGCTTCATCACTTATAGATAATTTAGAATCTAAAAAACCTAAGTTTTTAACTGATGAGGTAATTGAAGATCTACAGAAGTATCTTGAAGTATTCAATAATTCAAAAAAGGTAGGGGCTAAATGGCATTTAGAGCTAGACTATTAAAAACTCATAACAAGTCAAATGCACATGGAAAATTTTAAGCCACTCCACTCCGTTCCGCAACCTAAATTACCCAGTGATTGGCGACGTTATGTGCTATGAATAATAAGCAAGAAACAATCCTTTATCGCACAAACCAAGTATGGAAGCATTACACTTCGCTTGCGATTAATATTATTGCCATTAGTACATTTGCTGGCTCTATTTATTATTTTCCAATTAATAGCTGGCAGTTTGGTTTAGGCATAGAAATAGCGGCTATTTTAGCTGTTGTCAGTTTAGTTATTGCTTTGAATATAAAATGCCCAAAATGTGGTTCTCGTTGGTTTTGGTTAGCACTTAAAGCACCGTATGCAAGCAAAGGTATTGAAAAGTTTCTCTCACAAAACATGTGTCCTACTTGTGGGTATTCAAATGATACAGGCACATAACAAGTGAATCATGCCGTTCGCAAGCTCACTCAGACACTTTGCCTGCGGCTCAGCGCCGTTTAGGTCGTTATGTTTCAAGGAGAGATAGTGCGTAAACCACTAATATTTGCACTTTGCTTTTTACCGACGGTTGCTTATGCAAATGTAGTGTGGCCAGCGCTATACTTAGAAACACGCCTTTTTTCGTGGTGGGCAATTAGCATCGGTCTATTGATTGAGTTCGTCGTTATTAAATGGTTGTTCTCACTCACACAGAAAAAGGCTGTAATCGCTACTATATCTGCAAACGCCGCTTCATCTATTGCTGGTACTGTCCTTATTCCTTTAGCTGGCATAGCATGGGAGTTGTTTCCTGGTTCAGTAATAAATTGGGCTTTTAGCTGGGGTACATTTAACCCTGTTACTTGGGTAGCTACTTTCTTATTGGGGTGCTTGGTAAATGGCGTTCTTGAAGGAGCTGTATATAAAAAGTGGTTCGCACCAGAATTTAGGTTCAAAAGTAAAGCGTTTCTCTGGTTGCTGGCAGCAAATTCGCTTAGTGTAGACGCAGCATTTGTAAGTTTTTGGGTAAAGCCGGTACAACTGTGAAACATAACAATCAGCTCCACAGGATTCGCTCGCTGCGCTCGCTCTCCTGTGAGCTGGGGCATTAGATCTGGCAAACTAGCCGTCTGGGTAGGTAAAGAAAATGGATAAAAGTAAAAAAAGCCTGTCAAAGCGAAGTAAAAAGTTCGCTCATGATGTGCTTGTGTACACCCCTATTTTGAGGTTGGTTTTTTTACTGGTTATTTTATGGATGGTTTTTGCTGCAGGATTGTATTTTTCTGAGCGTGGAGCAGAAGGCACATCAATAACCTCGTACGGTAAAGCGCTATATTGGGGAATAGCTGCATTTTCTACTGCTGGAATAGCTGATATGCCTAAAAATGGATTGTCAGAATTCATTGGGGCGATATGGATTGTATTGGGTTCAATGCTTTTCTTTGGTGCAATGGTTGCCACTATCACAGCGTATTTCATGCGTCCTTTACAACGGCCATCAAGGCAAATAATTGATACTATTGAATACAACCTGGAGCAACTAGATGACTTGTCTATAGAGGAATTGGAGCTTCTCAAACAGACAACAGACTCACTTATAGAACACGTAGAACACTTGAAAATAAAAAAAGACAAACAGAAAAGTAATACATAAAGCGCTCGAAAAATGCGAAAGAGGAATAAAACACCAGGGCACCCACAACTCAAAGCAAAATATCAAAGAATTACGGTCTCTCTCCAAAACCATTAAAAGCTGGGGATAGGTTGCGATTTTCTATCTACTTAGAATATTAGCTTTTCAAATGGATATGTAATGAATAGCAAAAAGAATAGGATATTAATATTTTTAGCAATTGCAGCATTTTCTAATGGCGCAATAACCCAATACATAGAGCCAGGAATAATGTTTGCTAAAACAGATATTCCATTTGTGTTAGTTGGCACATTTTTGTCTTTCTGGTGGTATTACCTTGACTCTGAGCAAATGGAATATCAAAGAGGTAAATTATTAAATATTGGAATTATTGCTGTTGGATTTCTAGCCTTTCCATATTACTTTTTCCGCACAAGAGGTATTAAGAAAGGCTTTGCTTATACGACAGCATTCATTATTGTGGTCATTTCTTGGTCAGCAATACAATCAGCCGGAGCGCATGCTGTTTATTATGGAATTCAAAGCTAACAAGCCACGCAGACAAAATGCCACAAGCTCGCATTTTTCCGGTACTGCAGGTCGTTAGTCATATGAAACACCAGGAGCGGAATCAATGGGGTCAGACTGAACCTGACCCCAGTTTAACGGAGAGTTTTAATCAGCTACAAACAAAAGATATTAAATGAAAATATATGCTTACCTTTTTCCCCTGCAAAAAACCCGCTAGTTGATAATTATGGAAAAAAGCTTTTTTACACCAATATTAATTTTTTCATTTGCTTGCTTGATTGGATGCGCAGAGCAAAACGGCTTGAACGCTTTCACAAGTGATGGTTGTTCGTTGTTTCCAGACAAATCGGCACTAACGAAGAAGGATTGGTGTGAGTGCTGTTTTGAGCATGATTTAGCGTATTGGAGAGGCGGAACAAAAGAAGAGAGACTCCAGGCAGATATAGAGCTTAAAGAGTGCATATCGAAGAAAACCGGGGATCAGAGACTCGCTAAAATAATGTACGAAGGTGTTCGCTTCGGTGGAAGCCCATACTTTTATAACTGGTACCGATGGGGTTATGGCTGGAGTTATGATCGAAAATACCGCGCATTATCTGAAGAAGATAAAGCATTAGTTTCTAAGCGACTCCAGGAGTATTACGATAGCAAACCGATTAGCCCGTGTAGTGGTGAACCCAGCAGTAAACTAAAATAAATAGCAGCAAACTGAATAGCTGTCAGCATGGCCCGTATTTCTAATCAAATATCTGAAACCGCAGTCGAAAGCAGACATAAAACCAACTGTTTTTTCAAATCCCAATAATCTGTTAGGATCCACAATACGTCAGAAATAGGAATCTGCGGCAGGATGCCATCCCCTCAAAGGATCTCATCCCCAGCATAATCTAAATGCGTCCCTGTTTCCCGACCCGGTTTTATGTTTTCTGTCCAAATAAGATAAGGAAATGAAAATTATGAAACAAGCGAGATATTTGCTAACCACCACTATCTTATCAGTGATCACACTGTTGTCGATGACCGCTCAGGTTGATGCTGCTCCCTATACCTTCAGTGTAGATAGGTTTGAGTCTGTGGGAAACCTACCTGGAACCTTTGTTGACGATTTCAACGATGGCGTTATCGGTCCCAATTGGGAAATTGATGATCCCACCGCGATTGAGAGCGGAGGAGTTGTTATTTTCAGCAACCCAGGCACACCGAGTAGTATGACCCTTGGCAATCTGAATATCTCCAGCCAGATGAGCTACATATCAACTAGATCCCCGTTTCTGTTAGCCGATGGTCAAGGTGATTTTTCAGGCACGTCTACATGGAGCCCAATCATTCCCGGCATGAACCAATTTTATGGTATGCACATTTCCGTTGAGGGAACGAATGAAGACATTGGCATAGGCGTGTATAACTTCGATACTTCATTAGCTGACTTTTTCGGGATCACACCTGGGCTTGCTGTCTATTTTTTAAGGACCAATGATGTCAGCGCCGGAGATTTTGATGCGCAATCTTTCTCAATTGATCCAGCAGATATAACTAGCTCTATTCTTTTACGCTTATCCTTCGACGATGACACCAATCAATTTACTGGGGGGTTTAGTCTGGACGGCAGTACGCCAGATCAAGGTCAGTTTTCAAGTATGGCTCCAACCGCCCCTGGCAACGAGTTCACCTGGAGTCTAGGTACAGAGTCATGGGATGTCACACCCGTCCCAATCCCTGGGGCGATATGGCTGTTTGGTTCTGCCATTTTAGTTTTTTGCAGGATGCAGTGCTCAAAGCGCGCCATGACCTGTTAAGATCGACAGATCCTCGGCGGCTGTTTGCCTACCAAACAATCCACGAGGCGACAGCAGCAAAAGGTTGGTTGGCCGAAAATAGAAAAATACGGACGAAGGATTTAATAAATGAAAATATATGCAACTGTTCTCAGGGCAATCTTGTTGACCATGCCTTTTTCAGCCTTTGGGGATACCTGCCCTTTAGAGAAGAGTGTTTACCAGGATCTGGACAATAAGGGTTTTCTACTTGAGTTCGGCCCTCCACATGACAATGGTGTAAGAAATGTCCACTCCGCAACCATCACCCATCCCAAGCGCGGCACTCTCTTCGATTTCAACTTAATGTTTGGGATGGGATACGCCGCACCATTTTTAACACTGCGGAACGCGGATGAGGAGTTGTCAAAACCTTTTCACCTTCACTTCTTTGATAAAAACCTCCGTTCCATGGAGCTGGACAAGTCAGCCCTGCCCTACGCCTTTATAGATGGGCTGGGGCCGGCTGATTGGTACGGTGTGCAGGCAGATACCACGGCGCGAAAGATTCCAATTGGAACTCCCCTCTGGCGGTTCGTTCGATGCAGTGAGTCTACAAATACTCCAGGAGCAAATGCGGCGAATAAGCGAACTGTATCTACAAAGAAGCTATCCAGCGCCGAATCGATTGCCAGCGACGGACAGATTACCGCCTATGGTGAGATCAAAGACGTCGGCAATAAAGATGGACGCAGATTCTTGAGCATCGATTACGGCGAATGGATATCGGAGAAGGAGTGCAAGCGTCGAGTCAAAGCAGGCTCCTTGAATTTAGATGAAGCGGACTGCGAAGTCGACTCTCTCCGCTACATCAACCAAAACCCAAAGCTTAGAGAATTTACCCTAGCAGACGATGCTCAGATTGTGATCCCCCATCCATCCCCATCCAGGCCCACAAAGAAGATGAGTTGGGATCAGTTCGTAAAGATGGAGCGTGCGCGCGCTGAAGATACGCGGGAGCTATGGGATGGGCTCTGGAAGATCTACCGTCGCGGCAAAATAATCAAGCGAATTGAGTGGGTCTATACCCCCTAACAAATCCTCGGCAACTGCTCCCCCACCAACCAATCCACGATGCGGCTGCCGCCGAAGCTGGTCTCCATCTGCACCATGCAGTTTTGATCCTCAATCACTTCGCCGATGATGGATGCAGCGCCTTATATGCGGATCCATTAGCATAGTATGCAGCCCATCAAACTATAACTACAGTGCTTGATGGGCTGCTTCTACTACCAGGATTTATAGGGAAGAAACTTTCCGTTCATGGTAATGACCACACGATCACCGGCAGGGTTTTCTTCCTTGTCGATATGCATGGAGAAATCGATTGCACTCATGATGCCGTCGCCAAACTTCTCATGGACGATCTCCTTGATGGTGTCACCATATACCCCTATCGCCTCGTAGAAACGATAGATCACCGGGTCGGTTGGCACTATCTTGTCCCAGCTCTTATGCGGGAACTCCTGCAAGGTAGTGGAGACCTCGCTCGGCAGACTGAGTGTATCGCACAAGGCATCGGCGTACTCTTTCTTCAGGCTGTTCATGCCCAGGCAGGCTGAGGTGAGAAAGACTGGAGCTAATCCCACCTTCTCGGCCAGTGCCTCCCAGCCCAGACCGGAGCTCTTCTTGGCTGCCAGGATCTCTTCGGTCATTGTAATCTTATTCATATTGAAACTCCTTCAAAAGCTTGTTAGCAGGTTCTGCTATTCATGTTGATGGGTTACAGATATTCCGGATAGCTAGCCGGTGATCTGCCTTAGTTTTGTTTCTGGTTGCTCAGTGGCCATTGCTGCCGGGTCTACCACTGTGGGATGGCTTGGTAAAACACCAGGGTCCAGAGAATCAGCATCGTGACTGTTTCCAGCCATCTCCTTCGAGCGATTGACCAGAAAATCTACCAAATGATTGCGGATCTTGTAGTACCCAGGGTGATGAATGATGTCAGTACGTTTGCGAGGGCGTGGTATCGACACCTTCACCGATTCTGCTACCCGGGCATGGGGTCCATTGGTCATCAGCAGGATGCGATCTGAGAGCAGGATCGCCTCATCCACATCATGAGTGATCATGAAGACTGTTTGATGGGTCTCTTCCCAAATTTTGATTAGCTCTTCTTGGATCATGCCACGAGTAAGGGCATCCAGTGCGCCGAACGGTTCATCCATCAGCAACAGCTCTGGCTTGGTGGCAAAGGCGCGGGCAATACTCACCCGTTGTCGCATGCCGCCAGACAGCTGGGACGGCTTAAGATGCTCAGCCCCATCCAGGCCCACAAGCTGCAAAAAGCGCATGCTGTGTTCCACCACCTGCTCTTTGCTCCATTTAGGCCAACGCGCTTTGACAGCAAAGGTGATGTTTTTCAGAGTGGTGCGCCAAGGCAGCAGGCTGTAGTTCTGAAACACCACGCCCCGTTCCATGCTGGGCCCAGACACCTCCTTGTTGTTCATCAGCACGACCCCTTCACTAGCCGAGTCAAGGCCGGCCAGGATATTGAGAATAGTTGATTTACCGCATCCTGAATGACCGATGATGCAGACAAATTCACCCTTTTCTATCCCGAAATTGGCCTGATCGAAAACAGTTATATCGGGGCCGCCTGGGTTCGGATAGCTCTTGGCCAGATATTGTACTTCGACGAAATGTTTAGTCATTGTGCACTCCTATTCCTGGTACTCGACCAAACGGGAGACGCTGCCCAGGGCCATATCCAAGCCCATGCCGACCACGCCGATCATTAGAATCGAAAAGATCACGCTACTAAGGTCTAGGTTGTTCCATTCGTTCCAGACGTAGTAGCCAATGCCCGTGCCGCCAACCAACATCTCTGCCGCCACAATTACCAACCAGGCGATACCGATAGAGATGCGCATACCGGTGAGGATGGTTGGCGCTGCCGCCGGCAGTATCACCAGCAGGGCAGTCTTTATTTGGCTCAGCTCATGGGTGCGTGCGACATTGATCCAGTCCTTACGTACATTGGCAACACCAAAGGCGGTATTGGTCAACATGGGCCAGATGGAGCAGATAAAGATAACGAAGATCGCTGAGGCCTCAGAGTCCTTAATGACAAACAGGGCTAACGGCATCCAGGCCAAGGGAGAGATCGGTCGCAACACCTGAATATAAGGGTTCAACGCCTTATGCATCAGTGGCGACATTCCCACCAGAAAACCTATGGGGATCGCCACCAGTGCCGCCATAAAAAAGCCTGTCAGCACCCGGTAGATGGAGTAGCCGAGCTGGATACCGATCCCCTTGTCATTAGGACCTACATCATAGAATGGATTACCCAGTTCCTTGATCGCCAGTTTGATGACCTTGGACGGCGGCGGGACCCGCGCCTCTTGCGAGGCGCCCCCCATCAAAATGTCATACTCGGTTAGGGGCTTGACGTCTTTCGGTACTATGTTGAGCCCTTCCCACACCAGCAGGAGAATGGCCAACAGTAATACCGACACCAAGGCTGCCTGCATGTTCCGCGACTTGAGCATCATTTCCTCCGAATGGCAAAACTGTTCACATAGGCCTCGGGCTTGGTGTAGTCGAAGGTCTTGCCCATGATGGTGTAGTTCTGATAGGTCTTGGTGGGCGGAGAGTAACCTAGGTCAACCATCACCTTGGTGGCATCAGACGCAAGATATACTTCCTCGGCGATCTTTCGATAGTTGATATCACCCTTGATGTAGCCCCAGCGTTTCATCTGGGTCAAGATCCAGACCCCCATGGAGTGCCAGGGGAAGGGGTCGAAATCGATACGCGCCGGATCATTCATAACCCCGCCCAGTCCATCGGCGTAACGACCGGTCAAGACCTGCTCAATCACCGGTACCGGCTGATTCAAGTAGTTCTTGGGCGCAATAGCCTTTGCGATCTCCTTACGGTTCTCATGCTTTGCTGAGTAGTGGGTGGCGTCGATAATGGCACGCAGCAGGGCGCCGTAGGTGTTAGGGTTTTCGGTGGCAAACTCCTGGCTACAGGCAAAGGCACAGCAGGGGTGGCCCTCCCATATCTCTTTGGTCAGGGTGTGAATAAAGCCAACTTTCTCCCACACTGCGCGCTGATTGAACGGATCCGGCGAGAGATAACCGTCTAGGTTACCGGCACGCAGGTTGGCCACCATCTCGGGTGGCGGCACTACTCGAATCTGGATGTCCTTGTCTGGATCAAGCCCGTGCTCTGCCACATAGTAGCGCAGCAGGAAGTTATGCATTGAGTACTCAAACGGCACTCCAAACTTGAAGCCCTTCCACTGTTTCGGATCACGTTTGTCCTTGTGATCATTATGCAGAACTATGGCCTGGCCATTGATGTTCTCCACTGCTGGCATAATGAAGGGTTTGGCGATGGAACCTGCACCCATGCTCATAGCCAGTGGCATTGGAGTCAGCATATGTGCTGCGTCATACTCATTGGCCAGGGACTTATCGCGGGCCACTGCCCAGCCGGCTGTCTTGATCACATCCACATCCAGGCCATACTTGGAATAGAAGCCCATGGGATGGGCCATAATAATCGGGGTGGCGCAAGTGATAGGCACAAAGCCTACGTTCAGCTTGCTCTTTTCTGGTTTACCCATCGACTCTTTGATCGCCGCCTTGGCCTCATCCATCGGGAACATGGAGCCCAGCAGGGTCGCTGCCGCACCAGAACCGACTATCCCCAAAAAGGAACGGCGGCTCAGGTCATCATGACCGAATACCGAACGTACCACGGCACTCTCGATGACGCGGTCCATCATATCTTCACTGGAGCCTAGCTCCGCATCATCACTCTTGGCACTAAGAGAAGCCTCCTGCTGGTCCGCCTGTAGCATTTTTTTTGCATCCAGATCCAGGCTGATCGACTGTTTTTCATTGCAGCTTGCACAGCTGCAGCCCTTTTCGTGGATCAGGCTTGCATCCGGGTTGAATGGGTCATTGAGACTTTTGTAGGTCATCTGCTTTATCTCCCAGCGTAATTAAATGGTGTTTTAACTTGATGCATCCCATACGACCTCGCGCACTATAACGGGGCCTCGGCGTCCACTCGGAAGCCGCATGGTCAATGGGACCTTCGATAGAAACGCATCACTGTCACAGATAGAGCAAGGACCATACCATTACGCAAATAGTCAGATAACTAATTGATTAATCTGGCAATTAATTCCATACAATAGGGTTTTGCGGCGCTACGTAATTTCGTAGATACACGAAGTTTCGTAGTACTGCTACGAAACTTCGTGCTGTTGGCACGTAAAGTGAAGGGTAAACGACATGTATTCAGCCAAAGGCTCTACTCCATGACCGACCTGCATGAACAGATCTTCCGCAACAGCAATGAGGCAATGCTGTTAATAGACCCAATCGAAGACCGACTGCTAGATGCTAACACCGCCGCCGAGCAGCTGCTGCGTTTTCCACCAGAAAGACTCCATAAAACCACGGCCAGTGAGTATTTTCTACCCAGCTTCACCCAGTTAATCAACTTCACCCAGTGTGTGCTGCACAATGGGGCAGGTTGGTGTAATGACATCAAGATACAGGCGGGGGATGGTGAACTGCTGGAACTTGAGATCTCTGCTGCCAGCTTTGAGCATGCCGGTCAACCACTGCTGGCCCTCAGACTGCTGGATCCAGCCGAACAAAATGCCCTGCGCGAGGTGGCCAAGGCAAACTCCCTGCATCGCCGAGGTCTCGCCGAATGGAAAACCATTGAATCTATTTTTCAAGAGTTTGAACACGAAAATCAGTTAATCCTGAATGCGGCAGGCGAAGGCATATACGGCGTCGACACCAACGGCAACGCCACCTTTTTCAATCCCGCCGCAGAACAAATGCTTGGCTGGGACGCGGAGGATCTGATCGGTAAGAACGCCCACAACTGCTTCCACCACCACCACTTGGACGGAACCAGACATCACATCCATAACTGCCACATCTTTGCCGCCTTCCAGGACGGCGAAGTACGCTCTATCGATGACGAAGTGTTCTGGCGCAAGGATGGGAAGCCCATCGCAGTGGAGTACACCAGCACGCCGATCAAGGATCAGGGGCGCCTAGTGGGTGCCGTGGTGATCTTTCGTGACATCACCGCCCGCAAACAGTCAGAGGAGCAGTTACGCTCAGCAATGAATGAGGTGCAGGCGCTCAAACAGCGACTGGAGTTGGAAAACGCTTATCTGCAGGAGGAGTACCGGGTAGGGCACAACTACAAGGAGATCATCGGCAACAGTACCGCCATCAGAAATGTGATCCAACAAATTGAGCTCGTTGCGCCCACGGATGCCAATGTACTGGTGACGGGTGAATCTGGAACCGGCAAAGAGCTGATTGCCCAGGCGATCCACGACAGCAGCAATCGTAGTGATCGCCCCCTGATACGAGTCAACTGCGCCTCGATCCCGCGCGATCTGTTTGAGAGCGAGTTCTTCGGTCATGTAAAGGGGGCCTTTACCGGCGCTGTCAGCGAGCGGGTCGGACGCTTTGAGCTGGCCGATGGTGGCACCCTATTTCTGGACGAGGTGGGAGAGATCCCGCTGGAACTGCAGAGCAAACTACTGCGCGTGCTGCAAGACCAGCGCTTCGAGCGAGTAGGCGGCACCAATACCATCAATGTGGATGTGCGAATTATCGCCGCCACCAACCGCAACCTGAAACAGGAAGTCCAGGCCGGCAATTTTCGTGAGGACCTCTATTTTCGGCTCAATGTATTTCCCATCGAACTGGCACCGCTACGTGAACGGGCAGACGACATCCCATTGCTCGCCTCACACTTTCTCTCCACGCTGTGTGAAAAACAGGGGCGCCAACAGTTGCAGTTCAGCTATGGCAATATCGAAAGCATGCAAAGCTACCCATGGCCGGGAAACATACGCGAGATGGTAAACTTTATTGAACGCACATTGATTCTGACCCATGGCAACCGGCTACAGGTCAACCTGCCAGACATAGAGACAGACGTGCCGCCTAACAGGGAAATTCAAGTACAGCCGAAAAGGGAATCGGACGAGATAATAACCGAGGCAAATCTTCGACAATTGGAGCGTAACAACCTGATAGCAGCCCTGCGTCACTGTGGAGGTCGTGTGTTCGGCAGCGACGGTGCCGCAGAGTTAATCGGCATAAAACCAACAACCCTTACCTCCCGACTAAAGAAGCTGTCCATCAACCGCCACGATTATGTTTAGATGCCACACCAATCCCAAGCGCTAAGGCACTATAAACCATCGCTGTTTTGGGTCGAAGCAAGGCATCTAGTACTAACAATATCTATGCCCCACCAAAGACCGATCTGATTCGAATAAACAAACCAAATATAACCCCATTTTCGTCTGCTTTTTTGTTGATACGCTGATACTGGGTTTAGCTAATTTAAATCTAGAGAATAGGCCCTAACAAATCCTCGGCAGCTGCTCCCCCACCAACCAATCCACGATACGACCGCCGCCGAAGTTGACCTCTATCTGCAGCATGCAATTTTAATCTTGGATCGCTTCGCATATGACTGATGCACTCTTCCCCGAGCGGATAGGCCTGCACGACCCTGTTTTTTTCAACTATTGATACTAATCACCTTAGGCACTGCTTTATCGTTATAAGGAAGCCCGATAACCTAGCTAAATGTTGGATAAAAGTATATGCAAATAATAATTGAGATTACATGCTGGTTAGCAGTTATCCCATCAACTATTGCTGGGTGGTATGCAGCGTTTCTTTGTAAAGTATTTCTGTCTACCGCGGCAAACATATTTTGTTCTCCAGAACAAATGTTTTCTGAAATGTGTCACACACCATGGTATGAACCTCTAATTAATGGCATTTTTTTCGTAGCATCTCTAGCAGGGACGTTGGTTGCATTATGTACCGTATTGCTCACCATGCATTGAAAAGCAACGATGTTTAAGATACAAGAGAGCAATTTTTTTAAATCTGAGGATATTCATCTCTAACCCTATTTTTTAAACACTTGACCTGACTATAGCTTCATAGTTAAGAATTAGTTTTGACGGTAACTACCGTTACGATTAATGACTAATTATTGGAGAAAACCATGAACAAAGAAAACTGGATAGGACTGTTTCGTACAATAGGCCTTAGTGATGAGATGATGAAACAGTGGCATCAAGAGTTTGAGGCCAAATACCCTGAACACCATCAGTCATTTTTAGAATGGTTAAACATACCTAAAGATGAAATCGAGTCTATTCGGGCATTATAGTAAACATGTATGACATCGGGGTTGGCCAAGCCAACCCCAATTTCCACTAATTTTAGGTGCTGAAAAACAATGTATACGATAGGCCAAATCGCCAAGAGGTTCTCTATATCCAGAAGCACTCTCATCTACTACGACTCAATTGGCATTCTGTCTCCCAGCGGCCGCAGCGAATCAAACTACAGGCTTTATTCAGACAGTGACATTGAAAAGATGGAAAAAATTTCAATGTTTCGCAGTGCCGGGTTATCCCTTGAGGCAATTTCCTCTCTTCTGGTAAATGATGATAGTGATATAAATACTGCTCTTGAAAAGAGGCTATCCAGTATAAACGTTGAGATTCAATCTTTGCGTGAACAGCAGAGTTTCATTCTTAAAATACTTGAGAGTGATGGGCAGCAAAAGAATACACGAGTTATTAATAAAGAAGTATGGATTTCAATACTTAGGGCATCCGGGCTGGATGAGGCTGGCATGAGAAAATGGCATATTGAGTTTGAAAGAACTTCACCGGAGGCCCATCAAGATTTCTTGGAATCAATTGGTATAGAACAAGAAGAGATTTCCGAGATTAGGGAGTGGTCGCGTTCGCATGAAAACAATGTTAAGCAACCATAGGCCAGAAATATGAAAACACATTCAATTCTTAGATTTATGTTTATTCTTGGGGCGGCAATTGATGGAGCAATAGCAGTTTCCTGGTTCCTGATTGCCTCTGGATGGGAGATACCCAATATACTTAATGGCCATATCGGCACAGGCCAGGATTATCAATTAGCCATGTATGTTGCCGCCATGTTTATGACAAGCTGGAGTCTGTTATTAGCCTGGGGCTCATTCAGGCCAATCGAAAGAAAGGCTATTCTTCTGATTGCATCTGTATTTCTTCTGTTGTCAGTCATTTTAGAGTTAGTATTCTTTAGTGAAATCTTGGGAGGGGCGGTGTTCATTTTTGGAACAACCAAACGCTTAATCCTGAGTGTGTTATTTTCATCGGCCTATTTTATTTCTTTAAAGCACAATCCCAACCATGAGTAAGTTAGACGGCATCGGCTACAGTGATTGGTTTAAGAGTCGAACAGATGAAGAAATGATATCTTCCCACGGGGTGGCTCGTATAACCTCTGTACATAAAGATAGCTACACCGTTTCAAAGGGAGAGGGAGATGTCTTTGCCGAGCTGTCAGGCAATCTTCTTTACACTGCTGAGTCTGCCATGGATCTCCCCACAACTGGCGACTTGGTATATGCGGATTTTTATGACGATGATACCCACGCAATCATATATGATCTATTCCCTAGAAAGACGATTCTGAAAAGGAAAACTCCTGGGAAGCAAGTTGATTATCAGCTGGTAGCTGCAAATATTGATGTTGCGTTTATTATTCAATCGTTAAATGAAAATTTTAATCTTAGAAGACTGGAACGCTATTTAGTAATGGTTAATGAGAGCGGGATAGAACCCATAATCCTGCTTAGCAAGTGTGATCTAGCAACTGAAGAGGAAATTGAAGGGGCCAAGACAAAAGTGCTTAATACCTCCCCCCCAAGCCACTGTTTTGGCATTTAGCAATTTAAGTCGAGAAAACATTGGTTCAATTATTAGCTTATTAAAGAGTGGTTCCACTTATTGCTTATTAGGTTCGTCTGGTGTTGGTAAAACTACTTTGCTGAATAGCATAATAGGCGGTGAACAATTTACAACCAAGTCAGTAAGCAGAATAGAAAGCAAAGGCCGCCACACAACAACCCGCCAATTGGTTCAGTTAGAAAATGGGTCGATGATAATAGACACCCCGGGAATGAGGGAGCTTGGTGGTATTTCTATAGATGACGGTTTAGGTGAGACATTTGCAGAAATTATTGAAATATCCATGGAGTGTAAATTTAGTGACTGCTCCCACACCAACGAAAATGTTGCGCGATACTGTCTGCCATAGAAAGCGGCAAGCTATCTGAGAAGCGTTACCAAAACTTCCGGAAGATGAAGAAGGAATCGGAATTCAACCAAATGACTTATCTGGAAAAAAGAAAAAAGGATAAGAGTTTTGGCAAGATGGTTAAGACGGTCATGAAGGACAAGAAGAGGTAACGCGCCTAACAAATCCTCGGCAACTGCTCCCCCACCAACCAATCCACGATACGACTGCCGCCGAAGCTGGTCTCCATCTGCACCATGCAGTTTTGATCCTCAATCACTTCGCCGATAATGGATGCACTCTTCCCCAGGGGATGGACCTGCATCACTTCTAACAAGTTATGTGCATCTTCCCTTGGACAGATACAGATCAGCTTACCTTCATTGGCCACATAGAGCGGGTCCAACCCTAACAGCTCACAGGCCGCTTTGACCTCAGGTCTTATTGGGATGGCTGACTCCTGCAACTTCATACCCACACCGGACTGCCGGGCAAGTTCATTCAGGGTGGTGGCCAAACCGCCACGAGTAGGATCGCGCAGGCAGTGAATAGATGGAGCTACTGCAACCATGCCTGCTACCAATGTATGTAAAGCCGCCGAGTCTGACTCTATGCTGGTCTCGAACTCCAGATTCTCCCGGCTGGACATGATGGCTACACCGTGATCCCCCAGGGTGCCGTTGATCAGGATGGCGTCACCAGGTTGGGCTTTGTCTCCGGAGATATCCACTCCGTCCGGAACCACTCCCACCCCGGTGGTGGTGATGAATACCCCGTCACCCTTACCCCGCTCCACCACCTTGGTATCTCCGGTCACCACAGGAACTCCTGCGGCGTTTGCGGCCTGGGCCATACTGATGACGATCCGCTCCAGATCGGCCAGGGGGAATCCCTCTTCCAAAATAAAACCTGCGGATAGATACATCGGCTTGGCGCCGGACATGGCCACATCGTTTACAGTTCCGTGCACCGAGAGGGAACCGATATCACCGCCGGGGAAAAACAGGGGGGAGATCACATGACCGTCGGTACTCATCACCATACGTCCTGCTGGCACATTGAATGTTGCCTGATCGTTTCCCTGCCGCAGCAGTTCATTATCCAGATACTTCACAAACAGCTGTTCGATCAGTTGGGCCATGGCGCGACCACCACTGCCGTGGGTTATGTCCACTACGCCGCTTTTGATATCCAGGCTCATTGGAGTCTGTCTCCAGTTTGAGCATTACGCCCATAACTCCAGTATGCGGCGCAGGCCCCTTCCGATGAGACCATGCAGGAACCGATGGGATTCTCCGGGGTACAGACAGCGCCGAACAGCTTGCAGTCGGTGGGCCTCTTCAGGCCACGCAGGATACTGGGACAGTCGCAACCTTTAACATCCGCTATCTGGATAGTCTCGATACCGAATCTCTTCTCCGCATCCAGGTCGGCAAACTCTTCCCTGATCTGCAAAGCGCTATCCGGAATACTCCCCAGGCCGCGCCACTCAAAACTGCTACGCAGCTCCATCACCTCTGCAACCAGGGCCTGGGCCTTGGTATTACCCTCACGGGAGACCACACGGATGTATTCGTTCTCCACCTCATAGCGCCCGGCGTTCAGTTGCCGCAACAGCATCAGAGTGGCCTGCATCATATCCAGTGGTTCGAACCCGGCAATCACCACCGGCTTTCTGTATCTCTCCGCCACAAACTCATATGGCTTGCTGCCGATTACAGAGCTGACATGGGCCGGACCGAAGAAACCATCCAGTAACACCCTTCCATCCTCATCCGGCATTTCTAAAATCGCAGTAATAGCGGCCGGTGTAAGCACATGGTTACAAAAAACGCTGAAATTCTTTAGCCCCATGGCCTGGGCCTGTTTAATGGCTACGGCGGTGGGTGGTGTGGTGGTCTCAAATCCGATGGCGAAGAACACCACCTGTCGCTGCGGATTGTCCTGGGCGATCTTCAGGGCATCCTGGGTGGAGTAGACCATACGCACATCCGCCCCTTCGGCGCTTATCTTGAGTAGACTCTTTCCAGCACTGGCCGGCACCCGCAGCATGTCACCATAACTACACAAGATAACATTGTGTTCCTGGGCAAGTTGTATGGCATTGTCGATACGACCGATGGGCAGGACACACACCGGACAACCGGGGCCATGCACAAACCTTACATTAGACGGCATCAAGTTCTGGATACCATAGCGGAAGATGACATGGGTGTGGCCGCCGCAGAACTCCATCAGATGGTATTGACGCTCAGGATCTACCTCGCGCTTGATATCCTCGGCCAGTTTGAGGGCCAGGTCCTGCTGACGAAACTCATCCACATACTTCACGGCTGCTCCTCGTCATCCATGGCATACATCTGGGCAAACAGTTCCAGGGTTTTTTCTGCCTCCTCCGGGCTGACCTTGTTCAAGGCGAAGCCCACATGCACCAGCAGGTAATCTCCAATCTGCACATCATCCACCAGGGCCAAGGAGACATCCTTCTGTACCCCATCCAGGGACACCTTGGCCATTTCGGAATCAGGGTCGATTGAGACCACCTTGGCGGGTATGGCGTGACACATGTTTCAGGATCCGATCTGGGCCAGCTGCCTGCTGGCCTTGAGCCACTGGTACCAGCTATCCATACCCTCGCCGCTGGTAGCGGAGAGTTGCAATACCTTTATCTTGGGATTAACCCGCTGGGCATACTGGATGCACTTGTCTACATCGAACTCCAGGTGCGGCAACAGATCGATCTTGTTCAGCAGCATCAGATCTGCAGCATAAAACATGTCCGGATATTTGATCGGTTTATCCTCCCCCTCGGTCACCGACAGGATCACCACCTTGTGCGCCTCTCCCAAATCAAAGGCGGCAGGACATACCAGATTGCCCACATTTTCTATGAACAGAACACTCTCGTTGTCCGGCTGCAACTGCTCCAGGGCGTGCCCCACCATATGGCCATCCAGGTGACACCCTTTGCCGGTATTGATCTGCACCGCCTTTACCCCGGTGGCACGGACGCGCTCGGCATCGTTGGCGGTCTGCTGGTCTCCTTCAATCACTGATAGTTTGAGTTCATGTTTCAGGTCATTGATGCTACGGGTCAGCAGGCTGGTCTTGCCAGAGCCTGGGCTGGATACCAGGTTAAGGGTGAGGATGCCGCGCTCACGGAACCATTTACGGTTGGCAGCGGCATATTGATTGTTCTTGCTGAGAATATCCTGTTCGATCTGCACCATGCGGGATTCACTCGCGCCTGGGGCATGGGTGTGGTCATGGCCATGCTCATGGTGGTGGTCATGTTCATGCGAGTGATCGTGAGAGTGCTCATGACCCTCAATCTTAACTTCGCCTTCACCGCATCCGCATGTTGTGCACATAATCTTTAGACCCAGTTATTCAACTTCTAACTCTTTGACCTGCATTTGATCACCGCCAGTAACCTGCAATTGAAAACTGCCGCAATCCGGGCATGGCTCAAAACGCTGTTTCACTGCAACAGACTTACCGCAGGGCATGCACCAGGCCTCTCCCGGGACATGGACGATCTCCAATTTAGCACCCTGCGCTAATGTGTCCTGCATAACCACATCGAAACAGAAACGCATGGCCTCTACTTCGACACCAGAGAGTACACCGATCTCCAACCAGACCGTCTTCACCCGCTTGAAGCCTTTGCTTTTGGCGTTCTCTTGCAGGATCTGTAACACGCCTTCAGTTAGGGACATCTCATGCATTACAAGTTTATCGGCTCAATGTGTAACGGTTGCTTCCACTTATTATGAGTGAACCACACGATTAAATAGCGCAGTGATGGTCTCTTAATTATTTGCGGCCTTTTTATGCAACCGCCAAGTAAACCCCGCTAAGGGCAATAGCACCACCAGCAAAACGGCTGACAGCAGGTAGATCTATTCTTGACACGAACATACCCAGACCTATACCAGCCAGGTGCAGGATCGCAGTAGCCACCGCAAAACCGACCGTGTATGAAGCGGCCGTAATCATGGCCGGCATCTCTGCGCCATGGGCATGTCCGTGAAACAGCGCAAAAAAACCAACGATGTAGGTGCTGAAGACAAGGGGAAGTCTGAAGGCACCGGCAATCAATACGCCAAGGATCAAGACAGAGAGCAGTATCCCCTGTTCTATAAATGGCATTGGGACCCCGGTAAACCCCAGGATGCCTCCTACGATCATGACGCCTACGAATGTGCAGGGAACTACCCAGAGCGCCCGCCCGCCGATCTGCGCAGCCCAAAGGCCAACAGCCACCATAGCCAGCAGGTGATCTGCCCCGCCTATTGGATGGCTAAATCCGTGCATGAGGCCTGTTGTTTCCCCAACGCCGGTATGGGCCAAGGTGATACCCGGCAGGAAGAACAACGTGATTATTATATTAAATATTCTTTGCCTCATTTGATCTCTCCTATCTATCCTGCTCCAGAAATCGGGCTAAATCCGTCACCAAACACTCCTTTGATTGAAGCAGATATCTCCTGGAGTTCAAGTTCTGCGTATGGCTTACGCCCCTCAGCACCCCACACCACATTGGGCCAACAGTAATCTGTCTCACTTCTTCCCACCACATGAATGTGTAGCTGGCGCACGATATTGCCGATGGCGGCTACATTCACCTTATCGACAGATAACTCCTGTTTCAGATAATTGGATATAAGGTTGATCTGCTCCAAAAGTTGCAACTGAGTCTCCTGTTGCAACTCATGAAACTCGGTTACATCAACCTGGGGTACCAGGATAAACCATGGCACAAAGGCGTTATCCATCAGCAAGAGCAGAGTGGAGTCAAACTTGCCAAGGATGTGGCAGTCACTTTCTAGTCTGGAATCCAGCACAAAATCAATAGACATAATTTCATCCTAGTAAATACAGCTTCATTACTACCGCTTATCCCCTCTCCCCTTTGGGGAGAGGGTTAGGGTGAGGGGGGGGGGAACAAACTAGCAGCACCTTTAGTTACTTTTCACCCTCACCCCTGCCCTCTCCCTCGAAGGGAGAGGGGGTGCATTCGTTAAACAACAGCTCAACCCATCATCCGGGTAATCAACCCCATCTCACAACTCCTTGATGGCAATGGTACGCGCACCTGATAACCACCACCTGGCACCTCGGTCATGGGCTTACCATAGAGATCCTCTATCTGCTGCAGCTTGAATAGATGATTGCCGGATGGGGTTAGCAGTTGCAACTCATCCCCGGTGGCGAACTTGTTCTTTACATCTATCAGGGCAACTCCGGTTTCTGCATCCTGCTCCAGCACCTCGCCTACGAATATCTCGCGCGAACTCTCGGAGCTGTTCTGTCGATAGTTCTGCAACTCCTGGCTGGCATGACGTTGATAGAAGCCGTCGGTATAGCCACGATTTGCCAGCCCTTCCAGGTCCGTCATGAGTTTTGGTTGAAACTCCCTGCCGGCCACTGCGTCATCAATGGCCTGGCGGTAGACCTGGGTGGCACGGGCCGTGTAGTAGTGAGACTTGGTGCGGCCCTCAATCTTGAAGCTGTCTACCCCAATCTCCACCAGACGCTGCACATGCTCCACCGCCCGCAGATCCCGCGAGTTCATGATATAGGTGCCGTTCTCATCTTCGAAGATCGGCATCAGTTCACCGGGGCGCTCCCGCTCCTCCAACAGATAGACCTTGCTGGCCTCCGGGTGGCGCTCCTGGCCGGACTGGGAAAGGGAGGACTGGGTATCTTCGCCCTCATCTGACTCCAGCTTGTACTCCCAGCGACAGGAGTTGGTGCAACTACCCTGGTTGGCATCGCGATGATTAAAGTAGCCCGACAGCAGGCAACGCCCGGAGTAGGCGATACAGAGGGCGCCATGAATAAACACCTCTAACTCAATATCCGGGCACTCCTGCCTGATCTCTGAGACCTCATCCAGTGAAAGCTCACGGGACAGGATGACGCGGCTGAGGCCGATCTGTTGCCAGAACTTCACACTGGCGGCATTAACTGTGTTGGCCTGGACCGAGAGGTGCAGCGGCATATCAGGCCAGCGTTCCCGCGCCAGCATGATTAGGCCAGGATCAGACAGTATCAACGCATCCGGACCCATAGCCACCACCGGCTCCATATCCCGCATAAAGGTCTTCAGCTTGGCGCCGTGGGGCATCAGGTTGCAGGTCAGGAAGAATCTCTTACCCAGAGCGCGGGCCTCTTCAATACCCAGACGCAGGTTATCTCCCAGAAAATCGTTGTTGCGCACCCGCAGGCTGTAGCGCGGCATGCCGGCGTAGACCGCATCCGCCCCAAAGGCGAAGGCGTAGCGCATGTTCTTAATAGTACCGGCGGGAGAGAGAAGTTCGGGTGATTTCATCAATAGGGTATCCAGAAGACTAAAACAGCTTAATGGATTATTGTTAGCATCAAAAGGTTTTTATGAAAACCCCTAGCTGTCAGATATTTCTCATAGCATCCATTTCAACGTTATATATGGCTTATACTAGCCAAACAATAATCAGCTTTAATCGTACTAATACTTTATAATAATCTTATGAATAGTGATGTTTTAGCATGAAAATATAAAAACAACGCCAAGGGAAGGAGTGTTAAGTGCGTTTGATTCAGGAGGAATCAGGTTAGGAAAAGATTCCAGAATGAAGTACAAAAACAGTTCCAGAAAAAAAACAAAGCGCCATACTCTCCCCTGCCATTTGGCCTCAAGATGTTTGACCGCCCTTCTCTTCTTAATCGCATATTCATCCCTAGCAACTGCTGAAACTGTCCGCTATAACCTGGAACAAGCCACCGCTGTAGCGCTGGAGAACAATCGCCTGCGTACCATCTCCCAGCAGTCTCTAGCTATAGCCGAGGCTCAATACCGCCAGGCTGCCTCCAGCTACTGGCCCACCCTGAGCCTGAACGCAAGCATTATGCGCCGTGATGATAAAGCGGTATTCGAATACCCGGAGCAAACAATTAACTCTCCCCCGTTCCCGCCCCTGACCGTACCCGCACGCGAGATCGAAATAATGGGCCGAGATACCAGTATATATTCACTGGACCTTACCTACCCTCTCTACACCGGCGGCAAACGTTCCAGCATGGTCAAACAAGCAAAGATCGGTGTGGATATCGCCACCCGGGAGGTTAGGCGTACAAACCTCCAGGTGGTGCAGGATGTAAAACGCTATTTTTATGCCGCACTCTACACCCAACAACTGGTTGGACTGGCCGAAGATATCGTCCTATCCTTTGAAGTGTTACAAGACATCACCCAGACCTTTTTTGAAAAGGGATCAAACTCGGTCAACAAGCTTGATCTGTTACAAATCAAACTGGCTCACAACTTGGCCCAGTCCACCCTGGCTGAACTCAAATCCAAACATGAGGCAGCACTTTCCGCCCTCTCTTTCACCATGGGACTGGATTGGCGCGAGCAGATTCGGCTTAGTACAGAAACCTATCCCGCCACTCTCGACTCTGACAGTCTCAACCGTTTGATTGAGCAGGCGTTGAATTTTAATCCTGAGGTCGAAAAGCTGACATTGGCAGTGGAATCCAGTGCAGCAAAGGTCCAGGAAGCCAAAAGCGGTTACTTACCCACCATCTCGCTGGTGGGATCCTATGACCGTTTTAACAACAACCTCAACACCGGACTGGACAATAAAACCAACCGTAACTCCTGGATGATCGGTATAGCCTTTCAGATGAATCTGTTCGATGGTGGTTCCACCAAACACAAGGTTTCCCAAGCCAAGGTCGAGCAGGCCCGGATGCAGCAACAGCGTCTATTGGTCAGCGATAGCGTAGCTAATCAGGTGAAGAGTCTGTTCCTGAAGATCCAGGCGGCCCAAAAACAGATCAAGATCAATCAACAAACCAAAGAGCTCGCCAAGGAAAACCGGGATCTGACCAGCCGCGCCTATCGAACTGGTTCGGCCGATACGCAAAAAGTCATCGAAGCCAACCTGTTTGATGCCATGATCCGGGCCAATTACTACCGGGCCAAGCATGAGCAGGCGCTGCACTTGGCAGAAATCTCCTATCTGTTGGGCAAAGAGGCCGTAGAATAACTTGTGGGGTTAGTGTGATACTGAATCGTCATTATTTACTTGCCGCATGTTTAGCTCTGCTGTGGTTGATGCCAGGCAGCGCTATGAGCGAAGCAGAGCGGCCCTATCCACCCATCAGGGCGGCGGCTGGCCATGAGGTCCTTTTCAACACCTCAGTGACTGATGCGGAGATCGTATTCAAGAAGATCTTTAATGAATTGCTGGCAGAGGCAAACGAAAGCCTAACCGTAAAGATATACGATAACAATGAAACACTAATTAATGATTTCAAAAATGGAAGGGTTGAAGTATTACTCACTGATAGCCTGAGTTTTATTGAACTGGAAGACCTGATCCACCCCGACAGCCGCATCATTGTCCAAAGAGGTCCCTCACCGAAACAACGTTATTTGATCCTGGGGCGCAGGGGCGACAAAGAGATAAGCCTCTCCAGTCTGCGCAATCGCAAATTAAGTATTGCTAGAGGACATCTTGTCGCCAAGCGTTTTCTGGATGTAACCTTATTGCAACAGGGATTGCCGATAACAGACAGTTTCTTCAGCAACATAGATATGAAGAAGAGTAGCAATACCGCTATTATCGATCTCTATTTTGGCAAGGTCGATTTGGTTGTG
>JBNKJS010000035.1:0-29972 GCA_050291365.1 Sedimenticolaceae bacterium
GGTTCCGAACTTCATTCTCGATAATTGCTCCTGCATTATTCTATCTTCGCCCATCCATGGGCTTGCACCTCCTCCATCCCTGGAGTCGTCCCCCCAGGGAGGAGGGCTCTATAGTTAAGGGGAGAGGGGCGTTATAGTAAAAAGTAAATTACAGATGCTCCCTTCTCCCTGGGGGGAGAAGGGTTGGGGATGAGGGGGAGAATACCTAATTTGTACCTACGGTCGTTATAGGGTGGAACCTGCATGATCAATTCAACCCATCACAATCCCCACCACCGCACCTGTCATACAGGTCGCCAGTGTTCCAGCCACGATAGATTTCATGCCCAGGCCCACAATCTCTTCCCGTCGATCGGGTGCCATGGCGCACATCCCTCCCAGCATGATGCCCAGACTGCCAAGGTTGGCGAAGCCGCACAGAGCATAGGTCATGATCAGCAGGCTGCGTTCGGAGAGAGTTCCCTCCGGCAGGGCTGCCATATCCAGATAGGCGATAAACTCATTGAGTATGGTCTTCACTCCCATGAGTCCGCCAGCGGTTTGGGCCTCAGACCAGGGGATTCCCATGAGCCAGACGATTGGTGACATGAGCCAGCCCAGGATTCTTTGCATACTAAGGGGTTCGCCTGCCACATCTGGCAGCAGGCCAATAATCTGGTTGGCCAGGTAAACCAGTGCCACCAATACGATCAGCATGGCGATAATATTGAGGAACAGTTTGAGACCAGCCAGTGTGCCGCGGGTAATGGCGTCCATGCTGCTGCTGGCCTCTTGGGGAGGGACCAGTGCTCCTGCTGTTGAGCTTCCATCTTCCGGCACCATCAGCCGCGCTACCAGCAGGGCGGCGGGGGCACTGATCAGAGATGCGCTGAGAATATGGCCAAGAGCTTCCGGTATGGTGTCTCCCAGGATGCTGGCGTAGAGCACCATCATGGTCCCGGCGATGGTGGCCATGCCGCAGCTCATAACGGCGAAGATCTCGCTGCGGCTCATACGGTTAAGGTAGGGGCGGATCAGCAGCGGTGCCTCCACCATACCCACGAAGATGTTGGCTGCAGCCCCCAGACCGAGCGCGCCGCCAATGCCCATGCTGCGCTCCAGCAGCCAGGAGAATCCCTTCACCACCAGGGGCAGTATGCGCCAGTAGAACAGCAGGGCGGAGAGGGCGCTCATTACCAGCACCAGGGGCAGGGCGCGGAAGGCGAGAATAAAGTCAGCGCCGGGAGTGGTGGTTTCAAAGGGCGCAGGCCCTCCACCCAGATAACCGAACACAAAGGTAGTGCCGGCCCGGGTGGACTCCTCCAGTACGCCGATGACATCGTTGAGGGTAATGAACAGTTGTCGGAACAGGGGCAGCTTAAGTAGTAGCAGGGCTAGGATCAGTTGCAACGCCAGACCTACCAGCACCGTGCGCAGTTGCAGGTTTTTACGTTGTTCTGATAACAGCCAGGCGATGGTGGTAAGAATTAGTAGTCCGGCAAAACTTTGTAACATTATTATGGCTCCCCGTGTGTCGCATGGAAGATCTATTATGAAGAGATATAAGAAACTGTCCACAGATGGTTAAGAGAGAAAAAGTGTGTAACCATTAACTCAGAGAAAACGAATCTGGTAGATGCCATGCTTTTATTAGCTGTTTGTTTAATCATCCTGGGCCTTTTATTGATCATAAGAGGCATATCGCGCATAAGGGTGCGCCGCAGGCTGTTTGGTTCTCTCTATTGGAGCAGCGGCCTGGGGATGGCGTCCATCGGTCTGCTGTTTCTGGCGGCGGCGTTGAATCTCTATACCTATCATCGTCTCACGGCAGAGATTCTGGTGGCTGACATAACGATCAAACAGACTGAGCCGAACAGCTATGATTTGACACTCACGGAGGTAGGGAAGCAGCCCATCAACTTCAAGATTATCGGTGATGAGTGGCAACTGGACGCCCGGTTTCTGCGCTGGAAATCCTGGGCTACCATTCTTGGAAAAGAGCCGATGTTACGGCTGGAGCGCCTAAGCGGCAGATATGGTGATATAGAGCAGGCAAAGGTGGCGCAACGTAGTCTCTACGCCCTTAATCCCCAACCCGGATTGGATGTCTGGAGATATGCCAGAGAGTATGGGGAATGGGTGCCGTTCATTGATGCCTACTTCGGCAGTTCTGTATATATGCCGCTGACGCCAGATGGGCATTATAAGGTTATAGCTACAGATAGCGGGCTGATGGTGCGGGCAGTAAACGCCCCCGCGAAGAAAGTACTCAAAGAGTGGTAAGGCAATAATGGTTCATTATCAGGTTATACCTTCGTCGCCCCAGGCGCACATATTCGAGGTTCGTCTATCCATCCCAAATTCCGCTCCAGACGGGCAGAGGCTCACCCTTCCGGCCTGGATTCCTGGGAGCTACATGATACGTGACTTTGCACGGAATATAGTTAGGTTGGAGGCCAGTAACAACGGCCAACCCTTAGCCGTAGAAAAAACAGACAAACAGACCTGGCAGTGCCATCCCTGCAGTGGAGAGCTGGTTGTAACCTATCAGGTATACGCCTGGGACCTGTCGGTGCGTAGCGCCCATCTGGACAGCACCCATGGCTACTTTAATGGTACTTCGGTATTCATCAAGGTAGTGGGACAGGAGCAGCAGCCGTGTGAGGTGGAGCTATTGCCGCCACAGGGAGACGGTTACAAAGAGTGGCGCGTAGCTACTACCCTGCCGAGAAAGCAGGCTCAGCACCTGGGATTCGGCTCCTACCAGGCCAAGGATTATGATGAACTGATTGATCATCCAGTGGAGATGGGCTGCTTCAGCCATGCCACATTTGATGTGAACGGCACACCCCATGAGATAGCTATTACCGGGCGCCACAATTGCGACATGCAGAGGCTCTGTAGAGATCTGAAACTGATCTGTGAGAACCAGGTAGAGATGTTTGGAGAGCTGCCGCAGATGGAGCGCTACCTGTTTCAGGTGATGGCCGTGGGTGATGGCTATGGCGGTCTGGAACACCGAAGTTCTACCTCTCTCCTCTGTAAGCGGGGAGACCTGCCCCAGCCCGGGGTGGAGGAGGTGACCAAAGAGTATCGTCAATTCCTAGGCCTATGCAGTCATGAGTATTTCCATCTGTGGAATGTAAAGCGTATTCGCCCACAGGCATTCAAAAGTGCAGACCTCAGCAGAGAGGCCTATTCCCGGCTGCTGTGGGCATTCGAGGGTATAACATCCTACTATGATGATCTGACCCTGCTACGTTCCGGGCTGATAGATGCAGAGAGCTATCTGGAGTTATTGGCCAAGACCATCACCCGGGTGGTGCGCCACAGTGGCAGGTTGAAACAGACGGTGGAGGAGTCCAGCTTCGACGCCTGGACCAAGTTCTATAAGCAGGATGAGAATGCGCCAAACTCCATAGTCAGCTACTACGCCAAAGGGGCGCTCATCGCCCTGGCCCTGGATCTGACTATTCGCCGCGATAGTAAGGGCGGTAAATCCCTGGATGACCTGATGCGGGCGCTCTGGCAGAGCTACGGCAAACCGGACATTGGCCTGGGTGAGGGCGACATAGAGAAGCTGGCTGCTGAGGTGACCGGTTTGGATCTCAGTGCCTTCTTCGATCAGGCCCTGCGTGGAACCAATGATCTCTCCCTAGAGGAGTTGTTAGAGACGGTAGCTATTGGTTACGAGCTGCGCTCGGCTGCCGGCTCCAAGGATGAGGGTGGTCTGAAGAAGGATGAAGAAAAACCCTCCAGGCCGAAGGCGGATCTGGGGGTGCTGCATGTGGCTGATGACGCAGGCGCGAAACTAACGGCGGTAATGGATTCAGGGGCCGCTATGCAGGCAGGACTATCTGCGGGGGATGTGCTGATCGCCCTGGACGGGATCAAGATCATCTCTGATAATCTTGACCAGCTTCTGGAGCGTGCCCAGATCGGTAACAGGGTTGAGATTCATGCCTTTAGACGGGACGAGCTAATGCAGTTTGAGGTTGAGATGAGGCCGGCTGAACCCAATACCTGCTACCTCTGGTTGGAGCAGGATATATCCCAGGAACAGCAGTCCAGGCGGCAGGATTGGATGAATTAAAACAGCAGGGGATGGTTTTCTGATTTATGTCTATTTTAGGTCATGTTAGTGGCCCTAATATTAAAAAATTTAGAGACAAAAAAAATCAGAATGGGCCAATAGCTCTGGTACAATTAGCCCCCCATGAATTTACGATATCGGATAATAAAACAACTGGCCGATGGACGATTTCACTCAGGTGAAGATCTGGCCGAATCATGCGGCATAACCAGGGCGGCAATCTGGAAGCATATAAAGAAGATCAAGGAAATACTTGATATGGAGATCTTCTCGGTGCGTGGTAAGGGCTATCGTCTGACTCATCCACTAGAATTACTGGATGAGGATAAGCTGCTGGCTGCTATGAGCCTGGAAAGCCAGACCCTGACCCGGAAACTGGATATTCATCAATCCATCGAATCCACTAACGCCTGCCTTCTGGAGCAGGAAGCAGAGGATATGGTAAGCGGCCATGTTTGCCTGGCAGAACAGCAGACTGCGGGACGGGGGCGTCGCGGACGCTTCTGGGTCTCCCCATATGGCTGTAATATCTATTTTTCACTTCTATGGAAATTTTCCATGGGTCCTGCACAGCTTGGTGGCCTTAGTCTAGCTGCCGGACTCTCTGTAGTGCGTAGCCTGGAGAGCGTTGGGGTTAGTGGTGTTGGCCTGAAATGGCCTAACGATGTGTACTGGCGTGGTCGCAAACTAGCGGGCCTGCTGCTGGAGGTGACGGGTGAAGCGGAAGGTCCTAGCAGTGTTGTGCTTGGTATTGGCATCAATACCGGCATGTCAAAAAAACAGGGAGAGTTTATCGACCAGCCTTGGGTAAGTCTGCATGAGATAACCGGTGGGAACAACATATCCAGAAACAGACTCACTGGATTGGTGTTGGATAATCTTATCCAGACCGTAGTGGCGTTTGAAAAAGATGGATTGCGTCCTCTGTTGGATGAGTGGCACAACTACGACCTCTATTATGATCAGCCGGTTAGGGTGCAGATGGGGAAGAAGAGCGTAGATGGAGTGCATCGAGGTATCGACTCTGCCGGCGCCCTGCTGCTTGAGCAAGGCGGGGTGATTAGCCCATACCATGGGGGAGAGGTCAGCCTGAGACTGGGCGAGTAGCTGTTCTTGTGCCGCATCAGGTACAATCTGCGACAACCAATTAATTCATCCTGTAACAACAACCACAGGCATCATGCTTGATAGTTGATCGCCCTCTATGAACGCTGAAGATCAAACCACAGATAACGACATACTCCTGCTGGATATTGGCAACACCAACCTAAAGTGGTCCTGGCTGCGCGATGGTGTCCTTGCTGAAATAACGAGCGTCAGTCATAAAGGGCAAAACATCAATGAACTACTTGTCAGAGAGTGGGCTGCCATGGCAGCGCCTGGGCAGCTCTACATCTCCAGTGTGGCAGGGAAGGAGCTAGAGGCTGATCTGTCAGACTGGGTCAAGCAAAACTGGGGCCTAGAACCAATATTTACCAGATCATCTGCCCAGGCATGCGGGGTCACAAACTCATATAGCGAGCCTGAACGGTTGGGAGTTGACCGCTGGTTGAGTATGATTGCTCTGCATGCAAAATTACCTGGACCAGCATGTGTGGTAGATTGTGGCAGTGCGGTTACAATAGACGTTATTGGATTAGAGGGGCGGCACCAGGGTGGATTGATCTTGCCCGGGTTTGGCTTGATGCGGCAGGCATTGGCCGAGCACACCTCAATCCCGTTTGAGGGTATCACCCAATCCGAAGGGATGCTGGCAACAGATACCGAAACGGCCATAGCTGCGGGTGGGGTTCTTGCGGTGGCTGCCCTGGTGGAGCAGATACAGAGTGAAGTGGCCGCTGAATTTGGTATGACGCTAGAGTTGGTTCTAACAGGCGGAGATGCAAAAATATTGCAACATGCCCTTAGGGTGCAGTCCAGAATTGAGACGGATCTGGTAATGCAGGGGCTCGTAGAGATAATTAAAGATGGGGCCGATTAGGTACTAGATTTATGAAATGGCTGTTTCTTCTTTTGTTGATCATAAATATCGCTATCTTTGCCTGGGGCTACCAGCATGAGCAGATTGAACAGCAGCCGACCGTAGAGGCTGGTGCCGATGTGGGCAATATGCGACTCATAAGCGAACTTGCAGAAGATGAGAAGCAGGAGGTTGCAGAGAGCGGCGAGCAAAACGGTTCCGAGGTTGTAATTGCGAAAGCTGAGCAGCCTGATATCGGACATACCACTGCAACTGAAGAGAAGGTCGATCAAACAGAAACTACAGAAACTGAGGTCGAGGAAAAGAGGCCGACAGCGGAAGAGCCACGCGAGGAAAAACAGGAACCCAAGCCGGATGTTGCAGCCAAGGTAGAGCTCAAAACAGAAATAGAAGAAGAGAAAGAGATAGAAGATAAAGCCGAGAAGAGAGCAGATAAAGCAGCAGAAGAACAGGTTGCATCACAGGATAAAAAGCCAGAGAAACCGGCCCCAGACAAGCAAATAGAAGAGAGCGAAAAGCCCAAGAAAAAACCTGGAGAGGTTAGTAGATGCGGCATAATTGGCCCTTTGAAAGACCGTCAGGTGGCAAAAGAGGTGATGGAGGAGCTGAACAAGGCCGAGCTTCAGGCGAAACTGGAGCGGAGCATAGAGAAAGAGCAGATAGGCTACTGGGTAGTAATCCCGCCTATGGAAGATGGCAGTCAGGCCCAGGCCAAGATTGATGAGCTGGCCCAGGTTGGGCTAAAGGATATCTGGCACTTTCGCGGGGGCGGCATGAAAAATGCCATCTCACTAGGAATGTTTGCCAAGAAGGAGAATGCTGAGAACTTCAGTGAAGAGGTGCTGCAAAAGGGTTTCAAGACCGAGATGCGCCCTAGATATCTCAATAAAACCAAGTATTTGGTGAAATTCTCTATCGCCAAGTCAAAAAATGTCACAGACAACATGTGGCGCGATGTAGAGCAGAAATACTCCAAGATGCCCTTTAAAGAACAATTGTGTGAATAGATTGCCACAAGGTAGGTAATTCCCTAAAATAGCCACCTCTTCAGAATTGCTGGCGTAGCTCAGTTGGTAGAGCAGCTGATTTGTAATCAGCAGGTCACAGGTTCGACTCCTGCCGCCAGCTCCATATTAAATCAAAGGGTTATATTAAAAATGTGTTGGTGATTATCGTTGGGGCTACTCCGTGGCTACGGAAGAAATGCGTTATTAATACAGTAAATGATTACTATTGATATTACGTGTTGTATTATATTACTATAAATACCATACTTTAAGTACGACTCATCCCCTGGAGTGGTCATTAAGTTGACCTCGCTGGGGGACGAAAAGACCACCTACGGGTGGTTTTTTCATTTATGGAGGTAGGGGATTGAGGACGGCAGTCTACATTGATGGATACAACCTATACTTTGGTGCTGTAAAGGATACGGAGTACAAATGGCTCGATGTAGTAAAACTGTTTAAGGGTATCTGTCATATCCAAGATCCAGCCACAGATATTACCTCTGTAAAATACTTTACGGCACCAGTCATTAGTAGAGTAGCCTCCCGTGGTGAAATAGCTCTTCACTCTCAAACAACTTACCACCGGGCGCTTAGGAGTTCATATCCTAAGTTGCTGGAGATCATCGAGGGGTATTTCACCCTAGAGAAGGGCAAGCCCCCAAGGTACAAAAAACCAATAGATAAGGACGATAGGATTGATGTGTGGCGACTGGAGGAAAAACAGTCTGATGTGAACATTGCTCTGAGCATGTACCGGGATGCATTGAGCGGTAACTATGACCAAGTGGTATTGATCTCAGTTATTTTATCGGGGGGATTACCCAGGGACGGCCATTTGAAAAACAAAAAGGGCTCAATTGGCCACTCAATGGCACTTAGCAGACTTCATACAAGATGTACCATTTTGGCAGCAATAAGCTTTTATAGCAGACATAAGAAATAAGAGTAAGTAACCGAATAGTAACCATTAGATGATATGAATCATGGAAACCTTCATGTTGCGCCCCTTTTTACTGTAAATAACCCGTATACTGGTCGTTTAGACCAGTAGTGGAGCAATGATGTCAGATGAATGGGTAGAGCAGATGCACAATCAGGTGGATACACTTGAGAGGCTTGAGAAGTATATTAATGTCTCAGATAAAGAGAGAGAGGCAATCAACTCACTAGACACCAAATGGGGAACTACTCCATATTTTGTATCATTGATGCACAAGGATGATCCAAATTGCCCAATCAGAATGCAGGTAATTCCCTCCATGAAGGAGCTGGTGAATGAGTTTGGCATGGATGACTACCTGCTCTGGAAAGAGAACAGGACTACGGATGAGGTGCGGCCTGATAGCATTGCCCGCCAATATAATGATCGTATCGCTTTTACGGTTATTGAAACCTGCGGCATCTATTGTCGACACTGTTTCCGTAAAGAGGTGGTTGTCGATCAGGATCTAAAATTACGTTTTGATATTCAAGAGGGGTTGGATTGGATTGCTGAACATCCAGAGATTCGTGATGTCCTGATTACCGGTGGAGATCCACTGCTTTTGTCTGACGACAAGCTGAGCGATCTGATTGCCAAGCTTCGCGCTATACCCCACGTAGAAATGATTCGCTTCGGTAGTAGACTACCAATTGTTTTACCGCAACGTATCACCGAGGGATTGAAAAAAGCGATAGGAGGTTTTCATAGGGTCCCTATCTGGATCAATACTCAGTGTAATCACCCCAATGAAATTACGGAAGAAACTGCTAAAGCGGTCTTCGAATTAATGGCCTGTGGTATCAATGTAGGAAATCAGGCAGTGTTGCTGAAGGGGATTAATGATGATGTGGATACCTTCAGAAAACTACACCAGAAATTACTGAGCATTCGGATCAAACCCTACTATGTTTTCTATTGTGAACCGGCTCCTGGGATTGACCATTTCCGTACCTCAGTAGAAAAGGGGGCTGAGTTAATACGTGATGCCCTGCGTGGTCACACTACGGGTCTTGCCCAACCTATGTATGTACTGGCAACCAAAATCGGTAAGATCCCATTAATGCCGGATTACTATATTGTCGATAAGAATGAAAAAGAGTATTCGCTACGAAATCACAAAGGCGAAACCACTAAGATTCCAAATATCCCCGAGTAAAATTGAGTATTAAAAAAACCGGGTCAGAGTGAACCTCCCCCAGATTGACGGATACCTTTAATCAGCTACAAAAAAGCTATATTAGCGGCCTTGGCAGTAAGGGTTAAAGCCGCTTGGACTTTTGAACTAAGTAAACTGTACCCGTGATACTCCGTGGTTCTGGGGGCGCAATACATAACTCTTCTTCAATTAAGTGTTGTGTCCCCTGAATTTCACATCAACGGACCATAGGTCAAGGCTTTATTGAAGTAGGCCAGTCTGATAACCTTGAAGAAAATAAGGTATAGGAATAATGCAGGATGCACTCCCCGCAAAGGAATTCATCCTTAACTTAATCTAAATTAGAGCTGTTAAATTGGCGTGGTATCACCATATTCGTGCCGGCAGCATATTATGGTATTGGGTGCCAGCAATACAATCACCTGTTGATTCTTTAAATCCAGGTTACAGATAAAGGAACTATCATGAACAGATACATCGTTTTTTCAATCCTAGTCATTACGACACTTCTCGGTGGTTGCTCAAATGAACAGTCACAGACACAAGATACACAAATAGCACGACCGGAAGCAACGGAAAATCAGGAAGAAGAATATCGACACCAGCCTGCTCCTGTACCAGTGGAACCAGGACAGAAGACATATGAACAGTCGCGGACATATGACACACAATCAGCACCACGACCGTCATATGACACGCAAATAGCACGACCGGAAGCAACGGAAAATCAGGAGGTAACTTCGTACCTACCAGATGCCACAATAGCGAAACCAGAATATGCACTTGTTAGGGCATTCTTTGCAACAGATCGTAGCCTTACAGGGATAAAAAAGCCCAGTGAAATGTTTGGTGTAGGTCGAGCTACCTTAAAATATGGTACATGTGATGTGAGTATCCCGCGCGATCACCGCATGGGAGAACTTGAGGAGCCATCTATCTTGAGGCTAGAGTTTCGCGAAGATCCAACTAAGCATGTAGTTCTGGTTGCTACTGAGATTACAGAAAAGAACGAGTATTTTCGTCAACTATCTGAGCGTGTAATGAATTCCAAATCGAAGCGGGCCTTTCTATTTGTTCATGGTTACAATGTAACTTTTGAAGATGCCGCACGGCGAACCGCACAAATTGCATACGACTTGGCTTTTGACGGAGCCCCTGTATTCTATAGTTGGCCTTCACAAGGTTCAGTACCAGCTTATACAGTAGATGAACAAAATATTGAATGGGCTCAATCCAATATAAGATTATTCCTGGATGATTTTTTTGCGCGATCTGAAGCCGAGGAGATTTATCTAATCGCACATAGTATGGGGAACCGAGCGCTAACAAGAGCTCTTGCTAATATCTTAAAGGAGAAGCCAGACTACCGAGCGAAGCTACAGGAGGTTATTTTAGCTGCACCTGACATAGATGCCGATGTATTTAAGAAAGACATTGCCCCAGCACTAACAGCGAATGGGAGACCAATAACCCTATACGCATCCTCAGAGGACAAAGCCCTCAAGGCCTCAAAAAAAGTCCATGGCTATTCAAGAGCAGGCGATTCGGGTCAATACATAGTTATTGTTAACGGAGTAGAGACTATAGATGCTACTAATGTAAACACTAGCTTTCTTGGGCATTCATATTTCGCAGAAGATAGGTCTGTACTATCAGATATCTATCATTTGGTTCGCACTAGACAACGAGCCGACAGTCGGTTTGGTCTTCGTCCGATAAATTCCGGTTTAGGACGTTACTGGAAGATTGAACGATAATCTAGAACGTAGTTCTGGGGACACAATACATAACTCTTCTTCAATTAAGTGTTGTGTCCCCTGAAATCGATGTCGAAATACAATCAACCACGAAATACATGGAAATCTGCTAAAGATTTTAAGGCATAAGCAGAAGAGATTGGTGGATGTCCTGGCATTTGGGCATTTGTTATTTGGGGCAAAAAGTGGAACTATATTCCCTATAACATGGATAAAAAAGAGCCTATGATTAGTATGTCTGCTTAACTATTTTATTGCACTGTTTATAAGGTTGTGCGCTGAAGGTGGCCTAATTTTGTTTCGAAAATTACCCATTTCATATCTATCAGGCTGTTCATGCCTGGCGCTGCTAATGGTGTTGATCTTGAGTACACCATTGGTCGCTGAAGAGGCGCCACCGTTACGGTTGGGGATCATGCCTTTTAACAGTACTCTGGCATTGATCAAGACTCATCAACCTCTGCGTGAGCATTTGCAAAGGGAATTGGGGCAGCCAATTGATATATATACTTCGTCCGGCTATGTTGCCTTTCAGCATGATTCCATGGTGGGGGAGTTTGATATTCTGATCACAGGGCCTCATTTTGCAGTAATGAGTCTAGAGTTTGGATATACCCCTCTGGTGCGCTACGACACCTCTCTGCAACCTATTTTTGTTTTAAACAAGAATTCGAAGATTCAAGCGGTGGGTGACTTCAAAGGTAAACGTATCGGCTTGCCAAACAAACTGTCGGTCTCGGCCATTGGCGGGTTGGGTTGGTTGCGTAAACAAGGTCTGGTTGCAGGCAGGGACTTCATGGTGCTTGAGAAGGCCACCCATGGAGCGGCGATTGCCGCTGTTTCTGTGGGTGATATTGATGCGGCACTAACCACTTTTACTCCTTTGAAACAGATCCCGAAAGATGTTCGTGAACAAATCCGGATAATGCCCACTGATGTGATAATGCCGCATCTAATGACCCTTGCCCACAAGCGTCTCGGCAAGGATAGAATTCAGCGCATCCTTAAGGCGTTAAAAAGTTTCTCAGCCACGCCGGATGGAAAGGCTTTCTTCCAGGATACAGGGTATCAAGGCTATCTTCCTGTTGATGATGAGAGTATTGAGAAACTGTCACCCTATATACCTATCGTGAAAGAGTTGATGCAAAAGTGATATGGATGTATTTATTAGTTAGAAAGATTCTCTTATAGCATGCCTTCTTTTTTGAATTGGCAACACTCCATTCGTAGCAAGTTGTTGCTGGCAAGCATTCTGGTGGAAGTAATTATGCTGGGGTTGCTGGTTGGTAACAGTGTGCGTCTGATTCAGACATCTATGGAACAGCTTACTGAGTCACGTATCCAGGCCATTGAATTGGCATACAAGACAGCGATTACCGCACCTATGGCGTCGAGGGATTACGCTACACTGCGTGATATTCTGGATGGTTGGCGAAAGGCTGAGGATGTGCTGTATCTGGCTGTGGTCGATAATGCCGGACGGTTTCTTGCTGTCAGTGGTTGGGATCACACAAAACCCTTGCCTCCACCTGGCCATGACAAGCAAGGTCTGGAAGTCACTCACGTCCGTTTTAGTGTGGACTATTTAGGCCAGGAATATGGTTGGATTCAGTACGGTCTCTCTACCAAATATACCCATCAGGCCAAGCATGCACTGTTCACGCAGGGTGTCTTGATCGCGCTGACCGAAGTCAGTCTGACCGTTTTTTTACTCTTGATGATTGGTTATTGGCTTACCCGTCATCTAACCGCGTTGATGGATGCGAGTGGTCGTGTCGCGAATGGGGATTATGAGACGCGCCTGGAGTTAAAGGGCAAGGATGAGATTGCCAAGCTTGGTGAGCGCTTTAATCTAATGGCTGATGCTATTCAGAATCAAATACAAGCGTTGCAAGAGAGCGATCTGCGTTCCAGAACCATCGCTGACTACACCTATGGCTGGGAGAGTTGGGTAACTACAGATGAACATCTGCGTTGGGTTAATCCGGCAGTAACTCGGGTAACTGGCTACACCCCGCAGGAGTGTTACTCGATGCCTGACTATCCATTACCGATTGTGTTTGGTGATGATGTCAATCTGGTAGAACATTGTCATCGATTGGGTCTGGAGGGCAAGACCGGACAGGACCAAGAGTTTCGTATCAGGCGTAAAGACGGGCAAATTGCCTGGGTAGCGATGTCCTGGCAACCTATTTTCGACAATAAAGGCGAGTCGCAGGGGTATCGCGCCAGTATTCGTGATATATCGATTGAACATCATGCACGCGAGGCGTTGGAGTATCAGGCCAATCATGATGTTTTGACTGGGCTTTTCAATCGCCGGGCCTTCGAGGTTGGTTTGCAAAAAGTCCTTGACGGTTTACGCTCCGGTGGGCCAGCAAGAACTCTTCTATATATCGATCTGGATCAATTCAAACTGGTCAATGACACCTGTGGCCATAGTGCTGGGGATAAACTGCTGCAAGAGATAACAGCGATTATGCAGCAAACTATGAGTAATGGGCTGCTGGCACGTCTGGGTGGCGATGAGTTTGGGTTGATATTGGAGGGTGACGAGAAACAGGCTTATCGTCAGGCAACTAAGCTGATCGATGCGATTCACACCCACCAATATATCTACGAGGAACATCGCTTTCAGTTGGGTGCTTCAGTAGGCATGGTTATTGTTACCGATGCACAGCGTGATATCGACGAATTGTTGATAGCGGCGGATCAATCCTGTTATGCGGCCAAGGATCGTGGACGGAACCGTATCGAAATATATCGTGACAGCGACGATTACTTCCGAACCCAACGCGCACAATTCCTATCCGTTGAAGAGATCACTAACGCCTTAAGGGAACAACGATTTGAGCTCTATTACCAGCGCATTGTGCCACTGCGTAAAGGATTGCCAGAACACGCTGAGATTCTAATACGCATGAGGGATGATCAGGGGCAAATTGTCACGCCTGATCGGTTTATCCCGGCAGCGGAGCGCTTCAATCTCATGCCCGAGATCGACCAATGGGTAATTACCAACACCTGTCGACGCCTAAAGGAAATTGGGCGTGAGCAATTCCAGGATACCTCTTTCTCCATCAATCTCTCGGGGTTAAGTCTTTCGCACGATAATTTTGCTGAATTTGTTATCGGACAATTCAACGAATACCAAGTTGACCCTCAACGCATAGGCTTCGAAATAACCGAGACTGTGGCAATGGGTCGACTGGAAAAGGCTCAGCGTTTTATTGATGCCATGCATGACCTGGGTGTTAAAGTGGCATTAGATGATTTTGGTACTGGTCTATCCTCCTTTGCGTATATGCGCAAACTGGAAGTGGATTATCTCAAAATCGATGCCATGTTCGTGCGTAACATCGACAATGATAAGCGCGATCTAGCTGTAGTGAGATCGATCATGGAAGTGGCGAATGTGCATGGTATGCAGACTGTTGCAGAGTTTGTGCATAACACGGCGATCAAAGAACTTCTTGAGGACATCGGAATTGATTACGCTCAAGGTTTTGCCATTCATCAGCCAGAGCCGTTTTGAAGGTCGATGCACATGTTGTAATCCTTCATAGTCAAGCAGTCACCGCCCCACATCTCTTCATCAAACTCGTTCCCGTTTAAGAATCACCTTCAGCAGGCAGTCCTAGGTCAATACGAATTCCGGGGACAGTTTACTTAATTCAAGGTCAGCCAGGTCTCCGGCTCAATCTCCAGAGCCTCATTACCGTCTGCCATCCAGATATGTCCATCCTGGATGGTGAACTGTAGCTGCATGTTGCGCGTTGCCATCTGTGCCATTGAACCGCTAGTGCCGGCTGGCAGGCCGATAACCGTTAGATTTTTGGAACGCTCTAGCTTGTCCCTGTTCTGCTGCCACCAGATTCGGGCGCTCCTGTCGTCATAGCAGTATATGACAACCTGTTTGGCCCGACCGCAGGCCTTGCGTATGCGCTTTTCGTCCGGCTGGCCCAGTTCTATCCATAGCTCTATCTCACCGCTCAGACTCTTCTGCCACAGATCTGGTTCATCGTCGGTACTCAGCCCTTTGGTGAAGAGCAGTGCTTCGTCCGCGTGCAGGGCAAACGCTAGCAGTCGTACCATCATGCGTTCGTCCGTCTCAGAGGGGTGGCGCGCGATGGTGAACGAGTAGTTTTGGTAGTGGTTGCGATCCATGTCAGTGACCTGAATCTCTGTCTTGAAAATGGTTGCTTTAAGTGCCATGAAAAAATAGAGCCAGACTCGATTGAAAGATGGATGAATTTATTATCATGAAGGCAGAAGAGGTGATGATAGAAATTCAATGGGCCAGTGTACATGAAGAGTAAAAGGGGGTGCATTTATTTTTGCATGTTAGTTCGGTGCTAACGTCGGTTTTGGTTACAAAAGCGAAGAAGGGCGGGAATGTAGCCCTGTGGAGTCTCCAAAGAACTCTAATCGGCACAAGCCATAAGGTATCTTGATATACAACTAGCGCTATGATTAGGTACAGCGTTTACATAAAAATCCCGCTGCCGCGGGATTTTCTGTTGCTTCAGTTAGCTAGCATCCAAAAAAAGCCCTAATCAAAATACAACCCACCATTGCGTATATCGATTACCGGGTTGTTGAATCTTTCTGGACTTGGATCGCCGATAATTTCAGGGTTTGGGCTAAGGAATCTTGCAGACTGGCGACTGGCTGATCTTACTCCATTGCGTAGCATGACCTGGGTGCTATGGGGTAAGTCGGGCAGATGTAGCTTAAATGGTTTGTCCAGGGCTGCCATCAGTTTGCGATCGCGGTTGTAGATGTCCTCTCTGAAGATAACCTTGTCACCAGTTACTGTTATGGTGCTGTACTGGATTAGGATGGGCAGAGGCTTGTCCAGCTTGACCGTAGTGGTCCTGTTTGAGGCCGCCAAGTTGTCAATGCGTGTTCTATCCCATCCTTCTTTGCTTTTTAGCAGCAGCTCAGCAAAGTCAAATGGGTTTTTTAGCCGGATGCATCCGTGACTGGTTGTGCGTTTCTTCTTTGCAAAATAGTTCCTTTGATTGGTGTCATGCAGGAACACAGAGTGTTTGTTGGGAAACATGAACTTGACCTTCCCCAGGGCATTTCCCCATCCTGGAGGCTGGCGTACCGTATAGTTCATCTCATTTACATCGTCCCAATCTATATCGTGTGGGTCGACTCTGTTTCCGTAATCATCCAGCAGCTGGTAGCCCTTCTTATCCAGGTATGAGGGATCGACCTGTAGGCTAGGCAGTATGTTCAGTTTTTTGATACTTGCTGGGATTGACCAGGTGGGGTTGAAATCGATATGTTCGATCTGGTCCCTGAATATTGGTGTCGTGGTATAGCTTTTCCCAACCTGAACCAGGGATTGCCAGAATATCTTATGCTGCTTCATCCAGTAGACTCGAAAATCTGCCACATCTATTAGCAGGTACTCGTCGACGTCTCTGGGGAAATACCAGCGCTCCCGATCCAGATTGGCGCGTATCTGTTTGACTCGCTGCTCCACCGGGATATTCATTACTTTGATGGTGGAAGGGCCGACTACGCCGTCTGCCTTCAGGTGGTTGCGCTCCTGAAATGCTTTGACCCCATTTTCCAGTGTCTCATCAAAAATGTTTGGGCCTGGAGCGTAAGCTAGATCTCCTTCTGCGGCCAGGCGGAACCTCAGCATTAAAATGCGCTTATCTTCCTTGCCTAGTTTTATGGCATTGCCGCTTGGAATATTGGGCCATCCGCCTTTCTCCTGGATTTGCAGGTAGCGGGCTAAGGCAGACTTTAGTTGTCTGTAACGTTCACTATTCGGTCTAGCCCAGTTGAATGCGGCATCTATGCGTCCCTGTTGGATCCAAGAGATGTATTGAGTCACCATCCTTTCATCCTGGCGCACCTGGGTATAGTTGTGATCCGCATCCAGCAGCTCCGGGTCAACCTTTCCGTAGTTCAGGTTATACATTGCCCGCAAATAGGCCTCGGTCAGCAGAATATCTACTGTGGCCTCTTCCTCCAGGGATTGCGTCTTTTGTGAAGAGTCAATGAGGAAAGGCACAATCTTAGCGAATTGGTAATCTTCCGGATCAAGGCCATCCTGTTTTACTACAGACAGCGCGTCTGCCAGTGACAGGATGGAGATAGGTGACCACAGGGGTTTGAATCCATTCTCCTGATACATTTTTAGGATGATGCGTTTGCGATAGATAGTAGTTCCGTCAGAGAGCCTGCCTGTGTGACGATTGTTATTGGGTAGAATCTGTTTCACGGCCTCTTCAAAAGATTGGGGGCCGGCGATGGTGACTGCACTCTCTGCCTGAGGTGTATCCCCAGCCTTCGCGCCTGCCTCAGCCTTGGCTGCTCCACTGGTCTCAAGGGGGGGTGCAGAAGCTGCGAAAGAGGAAAAAAGCAGTAAAAACAGTATGGTTACGCTAGTTCTATAATTCTTCATTGATAAAATCATTGGTCCAAATTTGATATTTCGGGGCTAGATTACCACTTTGAAATATATCTAGTCGACTCGTAAGGGTTTAGATTGTCCGTGATTGGCAGGATTATAGCGGTTTGCTTACTATTTTAGACCAATTTTGTTATATGTCAGGGATTCCCATTATGGCCTAGAATACACTTATGGAGAGAAGGGTTTGACAGGCAGATTAGTGACATACCTGACATGTTGTTTGGTGCTGATGCTGCCAATGGTGTCACACGCCAAGACCACAGGCAAAACCAGGTCAGAGGTAAACAGAGTCATAATCCACTCCATAGGCGGGCCGTCCTGTAAGGATGGATCCGTGGTTTATTCCGCAGCAGATGGTGATGCCAAGCGCTGGATAGGTTTTTTTAACCGACATAAGGTGCTGGGGATACACTATGTCATAGATAAGAATGGAAATGTTGAGGGCGGCGTGCCCGAAAATCAGATTGCCAACCATGCCAAAGGAAACAATGCTGACACCATTGGTATAGAACTTGTCAATCGGGGTGATGGCATTGATGAGTATACGGAGTTGCAGCTAGGGATGCTGGTTGCCGCCCTCAGATCGATCATGAAGAGATGGGGTGTAAAGAAGAGCGGAATCCTGGGCCATTCGGCGGTGGATAACCGTTATTTCCAGTGCGGCGGAAAAAAGATCAAGACCAAGCCAGACCCCGGCCCTGCATTCCCCTGGGACCGAGTACTGGAAATCGTCCCCTAAGATTTCGCTACCAGAAACCATCTAAGACTGTCTCTTTTGATTGCTCAGATCTATTTCAATCACTCTGTTCTGGGCAGGTTTGCCGGAAAAGAGGGCGTTTTTCATGAGAAATAAAATCGCCATTTATCCTAAAGATTAGCCCCTATAGGTCGCTACAACCTACATAAAGTAACCCTTAATCAGGGTGCTATAGCTATGCCTTCGGGTTGCTGGTGGTAGAGATATATTCATATCAATCCTACTTAATAGCGATAATAAATTTAACGTGCCTGAACTGAGGAGTGAGTAATGGCAAGTATTCTTACAGTAGACGACTCAACATCAATGCGGCAGATGGTTTCCTTTACCCTTAAGGGAGCTGGGTATGAGGTGGTTGAAGCCGTAGACGGAGTGACAGCCTTGGAAGTTGCCAAGTCGCGATCGTTCGATATGGTTCTAACAGACGTGAACATGCCGAATATGGATGGCATCTCTCTCATTAAGGAGTTACGCAACCTGCCTGATTATAAATTCATGCCAATATTAATGTTGACCACAGAGTCAGCATCAGAGAAAAAGCAGGAGGGTAAGGCCGCTGGCGCAACCGGTTGGATTGTCAAGCCATTCGATCCTGAGCAGCTACTTAGCACCATAAAGAAAGTATTGGGTTAGGCACGCAATCGGTGCCTAATGACCATGGCTAAAAGAGGGAATTGATGGCTATTGACATGTCGCAGTTCTATCAAGTCTTCTTCGAAGAGAGTTTCGAGGGGCTGGAGGTGATGGAATCAGGCCTGCTCAACATGGATGGTGGTGCGGTTGATGATGAAGAGATAAATTCCATCTTTAGGGCTGCACACTCTATTAAGGGTGCCAGTGGTACATTCGGATTTAATAATATTCACGATTTCACCCATGTGGTTGAGACCATGCTGGATGAGATACGTGATGGAAGATTTGTGCCTACCCAGGAGGCGGTTAGCGCGCTTTTAAGCTCGGTAGACATAGTCAGGGATATGCTGCAGGCTGCTCAGGATGGAACGGATGTTGATGATGCTTTGGCCAGGGAAAAAGGCGATGAACTACAGCGCATTCTCACCGCGAATAAAGGGCAGGTCGCTGATCCGGCACAGAAGCAGCCAGAACCAGTAGGCGACCAGCCTGAACCAACTATAGAAGCAGAGCTGCAACAACAGTGGATGCCAGAGCAGAAACTCAATGGTTGGCACATTATTTTTCGACCACTCCCCCATCTGACAAGAACCGGAAATGATCCTCTTCGTATTCTGCGTGAGCTTGCCAATCTGGGCGAGCTTAAGGTCAATGTAGACGTTTCTGCTGTACCTGTGTTGTCAAAAATGGAGCCAGAGAGCTGTTACCTTTCATGGGATATGCATCTAAACGGGGAGGTTCTGCGGGAAGATCTGGATGAGGTGTTTGACTGGGTTGAGGATGATTGCGACCTGATAATCATCCCCGTATTCCCTGAGGTCAAGGAAGATAATCAAAAGCCAAAGCAGGCAGAACCGCCAGTAGAGCGTCGCAAGCAAGAGCGGCGAACAGAAAATAGACGTAAGCCGATTGATCGTAGAGGTGGTGATCGACGCTCAGCAGAAGCTTCCGCCGGCTCAAGCACGATTCGAGTCGATATAAGTAAAGTTGACTCGTTAATCAACATGGTCGGTGAGCTGGTAATTACCCAATCTATGCTGAGTATGATGGGAGAGGATTTTACCATTGACCGTATTGGGCATTTGAAAGACGGTCTTGATCAGTTGGAGAGACATACGCGAGAACTGCAAGAGAGCGTAATGCTGATTCGCATGGTGCCCATAAGTTTTGCCTTCAATCGCTTTCCAAGGATGGTGCATGATCTGGGAATGAAACTGGGGAAAAAGATTGAGCTGAAGATGTCTGGTGAGAATACAGAGGTAGATAAGACGGTTATCGAGAAGATTGGTGATCCGCTTGTTCACTTGGTAAGGAACAGTCTGGATCACGGTATAGAGGCCCCGGCAGTGCGTTTGGATGCAGGCAAGCCAGAGACGGGCACAATCGAACTAAATGCTTTTCACAAGGGTGGCAGCATAATCATTGAGGTTAAGGATGATGGTTGTGGACTGCCAAAAGAGAGGATTCTTAACAAGGCTATCGAACATGGAATAGTTGAAGAAGATAACGAGCTAAGTGAACGACAGATTTATGAACTAATTTTTCAGCCAGGGTTTTCAACCACCAATACCGTTAGCGACCTATCTGGGCGTGGCGTTGGCATGGATGTAGTGCGCCGCAATATAAATGAGCTTGGAGGTTATATTGAGATAAGCTCGGAGGAGGGCGTGGGTAGTACCTTTACTATCCGTTTGCCACTGACGCTGGCAATTCTAGATGGCCAGATCATTAGCACAGGAAGTGATACCTACATTATGCCACTGGTCTCTATTATTGAGTCACTACAGATTCAACCGGAGATGATCAATGTTGTTGCTGGCCGTGGCGAGACAGTTAAGCTGCGTGATGAGTATATTCCAATAATCAGACTGCATGAGATCTTCGGGGTTGAGGATGCAGTTGCTACGGAACTCTGTGATGGTCTGCTGGTTATTGTTGAAGGAGAAGGAAAGCGCTGTGGTTTATTTGTGGATGACCTGATTGGGCAGCAACAGGTCGTAGTCAAATCATTAGAGGCCAACTATCAACAGGTCGAAGGTATTTCTGGGGCCACCATCCTGGGTGATGGATCAGTTGCTTTGATTCTAGACGTACCTGGGATATTTCGTCTTGTTCAAGGTGGGCCAAATAGCAACATAGGTGAAAATGTAGTGGCCGATTCGACAGAAAGTGAGGTTATGCAAGATCGTGAACGTGCCTGAGATTAAAACTGATGAGTCTGAATCAGATCAGATCGATACTGTTGAATATCTGACATTCTCCTTGGGGCAGGAGTGTTTTGGCGTGGATATCCTGAAGGTTCAGGAGATTATGGTTTGGGAGGATGTGACGCGCATACCAAATGCACCAGACTATGTTATGGGTGTACTTAATCTGCGCGGATCAATTGTTCCAGTGTACGATCTTAGAATGCGTCTTGGCATGGAGTTCGTTGAATATAACGATGAGACAGTGGTGATAATACTTCGGGTGCTTGGGAGTAGTGGAGTACGCAATATCGGTATTGCGGTAGATGAAGTGTCTGACGTATTGCAGACAAGCAGTCACGAAATCAAGGATACACCTGACTTCGGCGACAAACTTAATACGGAATTTATGAGTGGTATCGCATCTGCAGGAGAGAAAGTAGTAACGATTTTATCCGCAGAGATGCTTCAGCCTAAGGAGCAACAGGCCAAAGTGGCAGGTGAAGCAGAGGGTAGTTTAAGTGCCGCAAGATAATTATATGGAAGGTAATTTATATGAATAGTTTAATTGCCAATATGTCGGTTAAGAATAAGTTACTGGCGATGACGCTGGTGCTTGGTGTCGTCCTTGTTGGTGCGATTGTTTACGCAGTCACTATGGTTTATATCGCTCCAGCAGACGCAATGGTGCAGATAGGATGGGGCTTGATCGTAGCTCTCTTACTATTGAGTGCCTGGTTTAGCATATATGTTTTGTCATCAATTACCGGTTCACTTGATCTGCTGGTTAAGGCGACAAATAAGATTGCCGCAGGTGATCTGTCTGCGGAGGATGAGCTGCAAAAGATTCGTAGCAAGGATGAGTTCGGGATGTTGGCGGAGTCGCATAGACATATGCTGTTCGCCATGAAACGACTACAAACCGAAACAAACAACCTGGCTGGGAATGTAAGGGATGGGAGCCTGAGTGTTCGATGTGATGGCGAAGGGCTGAAAGGTGTCTGGGCAGAGCTTATTGATGAGATTAACGTAGTTATTGATAGTTACGTTGTGCCATTTAAGGAGGCGGCCATCTATCTTGAGCGTATCAGTCATGGCGATATTCCATCTGTTACAACAAAAAAATACCAGGGAGATTTTAATCAAATCAAGGACAGTATCAATCGTAGCATCACAATAATCAGTGATTTGCTTGCGGAATATAACTCGCTCATTACTGCAGCTCATAGTGGAGATCTAACGGCCCGTGGCGATGCGGATATGTTTGAGGGGTGCTGGCAAGAGTTTATTGATGGCTTGAACAAGATTATTGAAACAGCAGTTGCTCCGGTACATCATGCGGGCGATGCGTTGCGCGCCCTTTCAGAGGGTGATCTCAGATATAGCATGAAAGGCGAGTATCAGGGTGAGTATGAAATACTGCAGAATAATGTTAACACAACTATTGGCAGGCTTGAGTCTACCGTTATTCCGGTACAGGAGGCTGCAAGGTTTATATCGAAATCAGCAAGCCAGATTTTTGCTGGAAATAATAGTCTAGCCGATCGTACAGACAAGCAATCCTCAAACTTACAAGAGACGGCGTCAAGTATGGAGCGTCTTATTGGGGCTGTGCGGGACAACGCGGATAACTCCAAACATGCAAATAAGCTTGCAACAGAGGCAAGAGAGTCAGCTGAGCATGGCGGAGAGGTGGTAAGTCGTGCTGTTCAGGCTATGGATGAGATAAACAAATCCAGCAATATGATTGCTGAGATCATTGGGGTTATTGATGACATAGCATTTCAAACCAATTTGCTGGCCCTTAATGCCTCGGTAGAGGCCGCTCGAGCAGGAGAGCAGGGCAGAGGTTTCGCTGTTGTTGCTACAGAGGTAAGAAATCTTGCTGGGCGTAGCGCAACTGCTGCCAAGGAGATCAAAGAGTTGATCAAGGATAGTTTGAAAAAGGTCCAGGCAGGAACATCCTTGGTAAATGAATCTGGTGAAACGCTAATTGAGATTATGGATGGAGTAAAACAAGTGGGTGGCATCATCTCTGAAATTGATGCGGCGAGTGCAAAGCAGATTGAGGGCCTTGAATTGGTAAATAAGGCTGTCACCAGCATGGATGACATGGTAGAGCAGAATGCAATGCTGGCGGAGAGAACCTCGACAGCATCAGGCTCAATGAGAGATAAGGCCCGCGAGCTTGAAGAGTTGATGCGGTTTTTCAAGGTTAATCGCCCCGTTGTACAGGAAGATGCCCAGGATTTGATAGTCGAAGATCATGAGCTCGAAGAGCCTGTTTCTGAAGCGCGACAGGCTCAAGGTGAGCATGCCAATAGGGTATTGGTTTCTCCGCAATATGTAGAGGATAACGATGAGTGGGAGGAGTTCTAGAATGCCCTTATCCTCCACAATTGGGCTGCCTGGGCAATATCTCAGTTTTACCCTGGGAGATGAGGACTATGGCATAGACATCCTGAAGGTTATGGAGATTAGAGGCTGGGAAGATGTGCGGCCACTTCCTGATACCCCGGACTATGTAAAGGGGGTGCTGGATTTGCGCGGTATCATAGTACCTATCATTGATATGCGCTTACGTTTCAATCTGAGTAGCGCCGACTATACGGCAACTACGGTTACCATAATTCTAAGCATGCAGATACATGATAAAACTCATGTGGTTGGAATTGTTGTGGATGCTGTATCGGATGTGCTGGATATACGGGAGCAAGATATTAAAGCTGCTCCATCCTTGGGTAGAAAGATTGATACAAAATATCTTAGCGGCATGGTTTCAATAGATCATCGTGTGGTGCTCCTGCTTGATGCCGATAATTTGCTCAATCCTGATGAGTTGTTATCCCTAGACATTGATGATGGTGACTAAGCGATGGTAACAAAACGCAAAGTGGCAAAGAAAAAAACCATAAGTCGGAAAGCCGGAGCGGATGCGCCAGTGCCTGCTGCTGCAGTTGTGCCTAAGAAAAAAGGCGTGGCAGTTAAGTCTAAGCCCAAGGTTAGCTCTAAAGATTTTGCTCTTGGAGATGCGGTGGTTATTTCCAATGTCCTGGAGTTGCAGGAGAAGATTGTTGCGGCGATCTCCAGTCAGAATGAAATTATATTGGATGGCGGTGAGGTTGAGCAGATTGATGGAACGGGTCTCCAGCTTTTGGTGGGTTTGATGAAAGAGGCTAACTCCAGCAAAACTGCAGTTATCTGGAAATCTGCCTCAGATACGTTGTGCAACAATGCCGCTCAGTTGGGGCTGGTCGAAATACTTGGTCTTGAAAAGGCGCTAAAGTCAGAGTGAAGAAAAATGTGATGTTTTCTAATTCAAAGCAAATCGTAATCGAGAGGGAGTTTGAGTTTACACAGGAAGAATTTAACTTTCTGCGTAAGATAGTGAATGACAGAACAGGGATTGTTGTAGTCGATGAAAAGATAGATATGTTCTATTCGCGTTTGGCGAGAAGGGTTAGAAAACTTGGTCTGCCTAGCTTCAAACAGTATTGTGATGTGATAAGAGATGAAAAAGACGGTTTAGAGGCAGCTCAATTAATAAATGCAATTACCACAAATCTAACCTCATTCTATAGAGAGGGGTACCATTTTGAGTTTCTTTCCAAGTCACTTGTTCCTGAACTGATCAGAACTGATCCAAAACAAAAACGTCTGCGCATATGGTCAGCGGGATGTTCTACCGGTGAAGAGCCCTACTCGATCGCTATAACGCTTAACCAGTTAGGGCTGCCTGCCAAAGGCTGGGATATAGAGATTCTGGCGACTGATATTGATTCAAACGTACTGGAGCATGCAGCGAGAGGAGTCTATGGCCTTGATCAGATTCAATCTATTCCAGATCAGTATGTGAGGTCAGGATTTTTAAAGGGTAAGGGGGGGCGTTTTGGTAAGGTGCGTGTTAAGCAGGATGTACGTAATTTGGTTAAATTCGCCCAGCTGAATTTGAATTCAGAATGGTCGCTGCCGGAACCGATGGATGTAGTGTTTTGTCGCAATGTGATTATCTATTTTGATACAGAATCAAAGAAAAAACTGGTAGACCGTATTGCAGAAAACCTAAAGACAGAGGGATATCTTTTTATCGGCCACTCAGAATCACTGTTTAGAGTTAGTAACAGATTAGAATTGGTCGGAAAAACAATCTATCGAAAAAAGATGTGAGTGAATAGTGTCGTTAACTGTTGCCCAAAAACTGCCGAAGCCACTGCCCGGTTTTGAACATATAAATCACTACTGGGACAGGATGAATGAAATGCCTGCCGCCAAGATTTTGCCTGGGGAGTACTATGTAACTAAATCCGATGAGATTATTACCACTGTTCTTGGTTCATGTATTTCCGTATGTATACACGATCTGTCTGTTGGTGTTGGAGGTATGAACCATTTTATGCTTCCTAGCTCGAGAAGTGGTGGCTGGAGTGGAGTGGATGATCCGCTTAGTGAGTCTAATAGATATGGTAACTATGCTATGGAGCATATGATTAATGAGCTACTAAAAAATGGTGCCACCAGAGAGAGACTAGAAGTGAAAGTGTTTGGAGGTGGCCAAATACTTTCAAAGTTCACTCACATTGGTGAAAAGAATATTCAGTTCATACATCGCTATATCCAGACCGAAGGGCTACGGTTAGCGAGTGAAGATGTTGGTGGTCTATTGGCGCGTAAAGTAGTTTATTTTCCGACTATAGGAAGGGTGCGGGTAAAGAAACTGAAGCAGCTGCATAACGACACCATAATACAGCGTGAGAACAGATATATTACTGATATTGAGCGACAGCCGGTTAAAGGTGCGATTGAGCTGTTTTAAATCCAGCCTGGAGATTGCTGCAAAGTTATGTCGATTAAAGTATTAATCATAGATGATTCTGCCTTGATTCGTCAGATGCTGACTCAGATTCTGGACAGTGATCCTGATATCGAGGTGGTAGGTACCGCGGGCGATCCATATATTGCGCGGACTAAGATCAAGAAGCTTAACCCAGACGTACTAACTTTAGATGTTGAGATGCCGCGCATGAATGGCATTAAGTTCTTGGAGAATTTAATGCGTCTGCGTCCAATGCCGGTAGTGATGATATCTTCGGTCACTGAGCAGGGCGCAGAGGTTACTTTAAGGGCGCTTGAGCTTGGTGCGGTTGATTATATTTCTAAGCCAAAAGTGAATATTGCAAAAGAGCTTGAGAAGTATGCAGAAGAGATTATTACCAAGGTCAAAATGTCTGCTGAAGCAAGGGTAAGGACCCTGGATGAAAGGAATAGAATTAATAAGAAAATAGAGAGTAGATGTTTGGCTAAAACCTCTAAGAGTGCGGGTCAGACTGGAAAGCACAAAGAGGTAGATAAAATTATCGCAATTGGAGCGTCTGCAGGTGGCACAGAGGCTATTGCTGATGTGTTACGACACTTGCCGCCAGATATGCCTGGTATTGTGGTAACTCAGCATATACCTGGGCCGTTTAGTCGGTCATTTGCAGCTCGCGTCAACAGTTACAGTCAGTTGGAGGTTTCTGAAGCGAAAGACGGCGATAAGATCAGCAGAGGCCATGTTTATATAGCACCTGGAGATAAACACCTGGAGATCAAGCGAGATGGCCAAAATTTTATCTGTAAGTTAAATGATGGACATTTGGTAAACAGACATAAACCGTCCGTGGACGTTATGTTTCTCTCGTTGGCGGAAAGTGTTGGTCCAAATGCCATAGGTATATTAATGACAGGTATGGGCAGAGATGGTGCAGCCGGTCTTGAGGCCATGAAAAAAACCGGTGCTGTTACCTTGGTTCAGGATGAAAAGAGTAGTGTGGTTTGGGGTATGCCGAGCGAGGCAATAAAGCGTGGTGTAGTAGACGAGGTGGTCTCTTTACAGTCTATGTCCGGGCGCTTAATTGAGTTATCCGACCTCGACTAGTAACTGCACCAAGGGTTTAGTATGTAATTCTCAATACGAGAGTTAGCTCCTAATAGGAATGGGTAGATGATTAAAAAAGTATGGAAGGAGACTGGAGCTATTATATTGGCATGCGCCTCCATGCCGGTTATTGCGTATATCAGTGGAGCTGGTTTCGAAGCGATTGCATGGATGTTGGCTATGTTTTTTGTAGTTATGTTATCTCTGGGAATAAATGTATTTCAAACAGGTCAGTCTAACGCTGCTGCTTTAAACGGCTTGTCGATTTCGGAAGATCTTGGTCATGAAATGGATCTGCTGGTGCAGCAGATTGAGAATAGCGCTAAAGATATGCTTGGGCATGTGCGTAAGGAGTTATCACAAATGAGGTCTCTAGTTTCAGATGCAATAGAAGTTTTACAAAATAGTTTTAACGATCTTAATCAAGAGTACAGCGATCAGAACAGAATGGTGCAAGAAGTGCTGGAAAAACTCCGTGCTGCCCAGGAATCTAAGAAGCAGATAGATGTGATATTTGATCATGATGGAGATAAGGGTGATTCATACGATGTACATCAGAAGGAGTTATCTGGATCAACCCAACGGATAAACAGCAGAATTGCAGACGCTGTTAGATCTTTACAGTTTGAAGATATTGTGCGGCAGTTGACTGTGTCATCGGAGAAACATCTTGACTACCTTGAGGCGGTTCTGGGGGCTGTAGATGTGGGTATACGTGACCTGAACAGCCAGCATATTAATGTGCCAGATTATATTGTTGGGTTGCATGAACTGAAGGCGCAGATTGACCAGTTGGAGGCAGAGTGTAAGGCCGAGGCAGCAAGGTCGGTATCCCAGAGTACAATGCAACAGGGTGATGTCGAGTTGTTCTAATTATCGAAAGGCAAGCTTGTGACCATAACACGCGATTACAATAAAGAGACAAAAGAGCTAACCATCATGGTTTCCGGTGATATGGATTTTTCCATGCTGGATCAGTTTCGTCAGGTCTATACTGATATAGACCTGGATCAGGTAAAGGTGAAGATTGATCTTAGCAAGACAGAACATTTTAACAGTGAGGCCTTGGGCATGTTATTGATTCTAAGAGAACATGTAGGCGGGGATGAAGCTAAAATATCCATAATTGGATGTGGGCAGGATATGAGGCAAATTCTTAAGGCATCAAGTTTTGAGAAGCTATTCGATATATCTGAATAGTTACGGTTGATAGAAGGAAAATGCTATGGCTATAAGTATTACAGAATCTGAAAACGGCACGGAAGTGACTCTACATATATCTGGGCGCTTCGACTTTTCTCTCCACCAATCTTTTATGGATGCGTACCAAAGCTATCCACAAGGCGAGAAGAAATTTGTGGTCGATCTGGCTGAAACAGAATATATGGACAGTTCAGCTATGGGTATGCTGTTGCAGTTACGCGAACACGCTTCCAAGGAACAAGGAAATATCAGCCTGATCAACGCCAATGAATCGGTGGGTAAGATCCTGCAGATTGCAAACTTCGATAAGCTGTTTGATGTTGGCTGATGACATAAATACTGGAATCTATCCGGCATATCCCCTATCCTTGTCGCTTTTCTTTGCGGGTTAATCGTTATGGGTTTCAAATGCGGCATCGTCGGCTTACCAAACGTAGGTAAATCGACCCTTTTCAATGCACTGACACAGGCCACCATCGCGGCAGAAAACTATCCGTTCTGCACCATAGACCCCAATGTGGGCGTGGTACCCCTGCCGGACCCCAGGCTGGATGTGCTGGCAGAGATTGTTAAACCTCAAAGAGTACTGCCAACCACCATGCAGTTCGTGGATATTGCCGGACTGGTGGCTGGCGCCTCCAAAGGGGAGGGTTTAGGAAATAAATTCCTGGCTAACATCCGGGAGACAGACGCCATTGCCCATGTGGTGCGCTGCTTCGAAGATAATGATGTGGTGCATGTATCTGGAAAGATAGACCCGCTGGCAGACATTGAGGTGATCAATACCGAGCTGGCCCTGGCTGATCTGGAATCGGTGGAGAAGGCCCTGGATAAGGCCGCACGTCAGGCCAGAACCGGCGATAAGAAGATCCTGGCACGTAAAGAGCTACTGGAGAGGGTAAGGGACCACCTGGACGCCGGTAACCCGGTCAGATCATTCGAGGCCACCGCAGACGAGCAACTGGAGATGGGGGACCTGTTCCTGCTTACCTCCAAGCCAACAACCTATATTGCCAACGTGGCAGAGGATGGATTTGAGAATAATCCTGCCCTGGAGGCGGTGCAGAAACTGGCCCACGAAGAGGGGGCCGAGGTGGTGGCTGTCTGTGCCGCCATTGAGTCAGAGATAGTGCAGCTGGATGAAGACGAGAAGCAGGAGTTCCTGGCCGATCTAGGGCTGGATGAGCCTGGCCTGAACCGGGTAGTGCGAGCCGGATATAGCCTGCTGGGTCTAGAGACATACTTCACCGCTGGGGTAAAAGAGGTAAGGGCCTGGACCATCCCCCACGGGGCCACTGCACCCCAGGCGGCAGGGGTCATCCATACCGATTTCGAGCGTGGATTCATCCGTGCCGAGGTGGTGGCCTATGAAGACTTCGTAAGCTGTGGAGGGGAGCAGGGGGCAAAAGAGGCCGGTAAACTTCGATCAGAAGGGAAAGAGTACATAGTAAAAGATGGAGACGTGATCCACTTTCGTTTCAATGTTTGAGCGCAATTGCCTCAAATCTCAAGGAAAATGCCACCACGCCAGGACGGCGCCAGGTTGACACTGCCGCGGGTAATCGGTATATTTCCGCGGCTTCATGGCTACGTAGCTCAGTCGGTTAGAGCGACGGACTCATAACCCGTAGGTCGGTGGTTCAATTCCACCCGTAGCCACCAATATCATCAAAAAGCCCGCGTAATAGCGGGCTTTTTTGTGTCTGCCACTCAGCAGCATAATGATCAGCCCTCTTTCCAGCTAGGTAGATGGTGAACCATCCTAATATCGTTAATCATGCTGAGGGCCACCCACTCCTCAAGAGGGAACTTCACGCTGCCATCCTCCTCTCCATATTTTTTCATAAGAGAGGCTTCTAGGTCTTTGTTGAAATCAAATACC
>JBNKJS010000036.1:0-8702 GCA_050291365.1 Sedimenticolaceae bacterium
TTTCCACACCTCATCCATCTCGGAGAAATCCTGCTCCGCCTTGCTGATCTGGGACTCCAGGTCCTCCAGACGACGCTTGGAGGCCTCATCCTCCTCCTTGACCAGGGCCTCGCGTTCGATCTTGAGCTGAATCATGCGCCGTTCCAGGCGATCCATCCCCTCCGGCATGGAGTCTATCTCCATACGGATCCGGGACCCAGCCTCGTCGATCAGATCGATGGCCTTGTCCGGCAACTGACGGTCGGTGATATAGCGGTGAGACAGGGTCGCTGCGGCCACAATTGCGGGATCGGTGATATCCACCCCATGATGCACCTCATAACGCTCCTTGAGGCCGCGCAGGATTGCCACCGTATCCTCCACGGTGGGCTCATCCACCAGCACCTTCTGGAATCTCCTTTCAAGCGCCGCATCCTTCTCCACATATTTACGATACTCATCCAGGGTGGTGGCGCCCACGCAGTGCAGTTCGCCCCGGGCCAGGGCAGGCTTGAGCATGTTGCCCGCATCCATGGAACCCTCGGCCTTGCCCGCACCCACCATGGTGTGCAACTCGTCGATAAACAGGATGATCTGCCCTTCCTGCTTGGCCAGGTCATTCAGCAGGGCCTTGAGGCGCTCTTCAAACTCACCCCGAAACTTGGCCCCTGCAATCAGGGCTCCCAGATCCAAAGAGAGCAGACGTTTGTTTTTGATCCCTTCCGGCACCTCTCCGTTAATGATGCGCTGGGCCAATCCTTCCACGATGGCGGTCTTGCCTACACCAGGTTCACCGATCAGCACCGGGTTGTTCTTGGTGCGGCGCTGCAGTACCTGGATGGTGCGACGTATCTCGTCATCACGTCCGATAACCGGGTCCAGCCGCCCCTGCTCGGCCCGTTCGGTCAGATCAATAGTGTATTTTTCCAGGGCCTGGCGCTGATCCTCCGCATTGGGGTCATCCACAGACTGGCCACCCCGCAGCTCATCCACCGCCTTTTCAACAGATTCCTTGGTAGCCCCAGACTTACGCAACAGATCACCAATGGCGCTCTGATCCTCCACGGCTGCCAGTACAAACAGTTCGCTGGAGATATAGCTATCCTTGCGCTGCTGCGAGATCTTGTCGGTCTGGTTCAGCAGTCGGCCCAGTTCATTTGAGATATGTAGATCCCCGGCCGCACCCTGCACGCTGGGAAGTCGGTCCAGCAAATCTCCCAGTCCTGAGCGTAGCTGGTTGACGTTCACATCCGACTGCATCAGCAGATGGCGCACGGTGCCGCCCTCCTGATCCAGCAGCGCCGTCATTAGATGCACTGGCTCGATAAACTGATGGTCACGCCCCACCGCCATACTCTGAGCATCGGCCAGGGCCATCTGTAATTTACTGGTCAATCTATCCATTCGCATGGAATAACTCCTAAAATATGATGTTATAAGCCAGTTGGGGGGAGAACCGGCAGAATTCAAGTGTTGATGATCAAACCAATAAGTTCAAGCTGAGCCGCAAATAGATGCCAAGGCTACAGAGATTATCCGCAAATGAACGCAAATAAACGCGAATATACATTAGGGTTTTCCTCAACCCTCACCCCTGACACCTCGGCCCTGACACCTCGGCCCTATAATCAGCTAACCCCATCCAGTAAGCTTTGTAGCTCTTCCAGTAGATCTTTTTGTTCACCATCCCCAGCAGATATCTTGGGAAAAGAGTCGATCTGGGCATTGCTGCGCAGGGCAACTCCCCGTACCACATGACCGACACCACGTACCCCTGAGATACGCATTGGCAGGATATCTACTCCAGTGAGTTGAGCCAGCCGCGCAACCCCGGGCTTTAATGAAACTTGCGTGCTATCAGGGGGGCAGATCCTGCCGTGGGGAAAGATCGCCACCACATGTCCCTCTTGCAAAGACCTTATGGCCGCACGCAGCGCCCGTTCCGGTCTCCTCTCCCGGTCTACCGGGATACCCTTAATGGCCCGAAATAGCCAGTTCAGGCCAAAGCGTTCGTACTCTTCCCTGGCAATCAGAAAACGAATAGGTCTGCGGGCCGAGGCCAGGATCAGCAATGGATCCAGCCCGGATATATGATTGGAGGCCAGGATAAACGGACCCTGTTTTGGGATACGCAGCCCATGTAGATTCAGACGGTGATAGCGATAACAGAACAGTCGGTTGAGACCGTCCAGCAGATTCATCCAGCCGCGCCCCCAGTCTACCCGGTTGGCCCGGCGGCAGGCATTGATCAGGCGATGCAGTTGCCAGGCCGCAAACAGTAGAGCTACCAGCAAAAGAATCGGGGTCAGTTGATCAGTCATACATCCATTTTTGCGGGGCGAAAATTGCGCCTATTTTTTTTGATATACCTTACGCTGAAACAGATCTGTGCGGCGACTCACCACCCGGTCGATGAACAGCATGCCATCCAGATGGTCCAGCTCGTGCTGGATGGCCCGGGCCTCAAACCCCTCCATCTCATACTCTACTGGACTCCCGAAACGGTCCAGTGCCTTTAGTTTAATTTCGGTGGCCCGAATCACATTACCGGTGTAATCCGGTATGGAGAGACAACCCTCGCGCCCCATCTCAAAGCCGTTCCACTCAGTAATCTCCGGGTTCACCAGCACCATGTAGCCGTGATTGGGCACCGGCTTTTTGGTTTTGGATACGTCCACGATGATGATGCGTTGCAGCCGCCCGACTTGAGGTGCAGCGATACCCACCGCCCCAGGACCAGCCTGGCGGGTCTCCTCCAGCTCATCAATAAAGCCCTGCAACTCATCATCGAACTGCTTGACCTCTTGTGAGACCTGCTTAAGACGCTCATTGGGAGCAGTTAGAATTTCCAGTACAGCCATCTCTGCTCAGCCAATTAAAGTCTCAATTCCAGAAACAGCGACATCAATACCCTGATCCACCAACCCACTAACCGCCAGCTGCAGCTCCTCTACCGGGGAGTCTGAGTAGCCCTGAATACCCATGATGTAGATCGGATCCTGGTTTGAACCCGCTACATCCGACTCCAGCTCCAGGATATTCAAACCTGCATCCGCCAGCAGCCCTGTCACCTGGGCTACTATGCCGGCGCGATCGGCGCCCACCACGCGTACCTGGATATTCGGCACCACATGGCTGTGCAGATCGCCCTCGATTGGGTCCACGTGCAGTCTGAGGCCCAGATCATCCGCCACCGGCTGCAGGATAGGCTCCACATCGCCACTGCCTGAGATCATCAGCATGATAGTGAAGTTGCCGCCCAGACGTAGCATGGAGGCCTCACCAAGATTCCATCCGCCCTTATACAGGGCGTCTGTTACCCTTGCCACTATTCCCGATCGGTCCTTGCCGACCAGGGTAAGCATTTTCCAGTTATTCATAATAATTCTCTGCTATTCAATCCAGATAAGAGATGCCATACGCCCAGTTATACCGTCTCTGCGGTAGGAAAAAAACCTCTCAGCTTCTGTTACTGTACAGTAATCCCCTCCCCCAATATAACCACAATTCACCGCTTGCAGACGGGTTCGGGCCAGACTATAGATATCCGCCAACCATTTGCCGGAACCATTGGCGACAAAGGCCCCTTCATCAGGTGGGTTCTCACTGAGAAATCTCTCCCTAACCTCATCACCCACCTCAAACTCATCCGGCCCTATGGCAGGTCCCAGCCAGGCCAGCAGCTCCTCTCCCGGCTCACTAAACTTTGCCATGGCCGCCTCTATGACGCCATCGGCCAGACCACGCCAACCGGCATGGACTGCGGCCACCCTGGTCCCTGTCCGGTTACAGAGTAACAGGGGCAGACAGTCGGCTGTCATCACCACACATACATCTCCAGCAACAGTGGTAGTAGCTGCATCAGCACAGTTGCCACTCCCCCCATCCCTGCCCTCCAGCACGGCACAGCCATGTACCTGCTGCAGCCATCTGGGCTCAGACGGTAGATGTAATTTCTCTGCTAACAGTGCGCGATTCTTCGCCACCATGGCAGGTTCATCACCCACATGATCCCCCAGATTTAGGCTGCCATATGGGCCCTGGCTATGCCCGCCATGACGGGTGGTGATTACCACACGCACCTGGTTCGGGGCCGGCCAATCCGGGATGATCCAGTCATCCATGGCTTGCGTCCTCAGCCATAACCGCGAGCAACTCCTGCATATCCCCTGGTGGTTCCACCTTCCACTCCATCCACTCTTTGGTCATGGGGTGCTCTAATCCGAGTTTGCGCGCATGCAGGGCCTGACGTCTGAACTTGCGTAGCATCGCCTCTAGTTCAGGAGTTACCTTGGGCGGAATGCGTAGGCGCCCAGCATAGACTGGATCTCCCACTAGTGGATAGCGAATATGGGCCATATGCACCCTGATCTGATGGGTCCTGCCGGTCTCCAGAACTACCTTCAGATGGGTATGGAATCGAAACCGCTCCAGAACACGATAGTGGGTCACGGCGGGTTTTCCGCTAGGGTGAACCGCCATGCGCGTCCTTTGGTTGGGATGACGGCCAATGGGTTGATCCACGGTTCCACCAGCGGTCATGACGCCGGTCACCACCGCACGATACTCCCGTTTGACCGAGCGTTGTTGTAGCTGTTCCACCAGATATTTGTGGGCAGCTGTGGTCTTGGCAACCACCAAAAGGCCACTGGTCTCCTTGTCCAGTCGATGCACTATGCCGGCCCGCGGTAGCTGGATTAGGGTTTCATCATGATGCAACAGGGCATTTTGCAGGGTGCCGTCCGGATTGCCTGCTGCAGGATGGACCACCAGACCAGCCGGTTTGTTTATCACCAGCAGGGAGTCATCTTCATAGAGGATATCTAATGGGATCGGCTGGGGACAACACTCAACCTGATCCTCCATCTCCGCATCCAGCTCCACCAGCTCCCCCCCCAAAACCTTATCTCTGGGACGCATGGCTGTTACTCCATCCACCATCACCAATCCCTGTTTGATCCAGTTCTGGAGCCTGGCTCGGGAAAAATCAGGAAATAGTGCTGCAAGGGCCTGGTCCAGGCGCACACCAGCCTGATCTATATTGACCTTGGCATTCAGCTTTTCACCCATTGCATCTCCTAAGAATGTAATTTTTTTACCGGGCCCACAATAGGGTATACTACCGCACTCTTTTTTTTGTTGAGGTTTATCGCAATCATCATGGCTACTATACGTGTTACGGCCCTGTTCTCTCTACTGCTTTTCGCTTCCGGCTGCACACTCATGCCGGAAGAGGATGATATGACCAAGGGCTGGAGTGCCAGCAAATTCTACTCTGAGGCCTCTGTGTCAATGTCAGAGGGCGACTATGAAACAGCTATTAAACACTACGAAGGGCTGGAGGCTAGATTCCCTTTTGGCCGTTACGCCATGCAGGCCCAGCTAGATGTGGCCTACGCCTATTACCGCAATGGGGATCAGGAGCAGGCCATCGCTGCCGCTGACCGTTTTATTAAGCTGCATCCCAATCACCCCTTTGTCGATTACGCCTTCTATCTCAAGGGTATAGTGAACTTTAACCGCAACATGGGCTTTTTTGACCGCTTTGTACCCATCGACAGCTCTCAGCGTGATTCCTCAGCTGCCATGGATTCGTTTAATGATTTCTCCGAGCTAATACGCCGCTTCCCCAATAGCAAATACTCTGCTGATGCCAGAAAACGCCTGATCTATCTGCGTAACAATATAGCCGCATCCCAGGTCCACGCCGCCCGTTACTACATGAAACGGGGCGCCTATCTAGCGGCGGCCAACAGATGCGTCAAGGTTGTGGAAAACTATCAGCGTACCCCGGCTGTGAAAGATGCCTTGAAGATTATGATCGATGCCTATGACAAGCTTGGCATGGAACAGCTCTCAAGTGATGCCAAGCGGGTCTATGCCCTTAATGAACAGAAAGGTTACTTTAAGGCGGTAGAGCTGGAACCACTGGATGACCAGCCTGTTGTTAGACAGATTTGGGACTATATAGGTCTGGATGAGAACTAAAACACAGGGCGGAGCATGGCTCCGCCCTATAAGAACAGTTTAACTAGATGGCCGCTTCGTCCTCTTCACCGGTACGGATCCGCACAACTTTCTCTACATCTGAAACAAATATCTTACCGTCGCCTATCTTGCCGGTACGGGCGGAAGAGACAACTGCTTCTATGCACTGATCCAGCTGATCTTCTTTTATGACCAACTCCAGCTTCAGCTTGGGCAGGAAATCCACCACATACTCGGCCCCACGATAAAGCTCGGTGTGCCCCTTCTGACGACCAAACCCTTTCACCTCTGTAGCGGTCATACCGGTTATCCCAATGCCCGATAGCGCCTCTCTAACATCATCTAGTTTAAAAGGCTTTATTATCACATCTACTTTTTTCATTGTTCAGTTTCTCCGGTGCTATTTGTATACCAAAATATACTATAAGGTAATAAAATCATTATAACCTTTAACGTCAGACATAAAAGGCTTGCCCTGCATATTCTGAAGCTTCTCTACAAGGAAATAAACACTAATCATTGGAACAATAGTCATTCTTAATTGTCTCCCAACTCTGACAAGCTTCAAATCTCGCATTTTTATCAAGATCTTCTGTTGGATTATTAACTGATATTATTTTTGATAAATAGATAAAATGAGCTATATCTTGCTTCGATTCAAGCCCATCTCTTCGTATTCCAGAAAGCTGTCTAACGTAGTAGTCCCCACTCTCTATTTTCACCTCCTTTTTTAAAGCAGATAAAAATACCAGCCTATCAGAATCGGTAATTACAAGCTCCTCCAATCTATTTATTAAATATCTTTCTTGTTGAGAAGATCCAGCCTCTTTTAAAGCATTGGTTATAACCCTGATAGCAACCTGCCTGATTCCTTGGATTGCAAACTTTGTCCATGGGTCACTAACATCCTCGGAATGACTCCACTGAATTATTAACTTGATATCTTCCTCAGTTATTGAAACACGTGGCTTATTGTCACCAGGACCAAGTTTTAACGCAAATATACTACCTTCAACAGTTGAAAGCTTATGGTGGTTACCGGATACATAATAATTCTCTTCAGGATTATCTGTTACGATACTATCTATAAATTCTTTCTTGTTGTTAAGGTTATATACATACAAACGTTTATTGAGTAAAAGAGCAGATGGAGAGTAGATTTCAAGATCTGGACGTACTTTCTGAATTTTATGTAAATAGCTAATCAGGCCAAGCTCAATATCCCCATCAGCAAATAAAACGGCTCCTTTAGGCACATCATCCAAGATTCTATTGGCATACGCCTCTGCCCAAATATAATTATCTCTATAATTAGAAGGTAAAGAAAACCATAGATTTACTATTAAACTTAAAATAATTACAGCTGTTATTTTTTGTTCGCTGACTTGCGTCTCACCGGGAAACATAGAGAGGCTTTTAAGTCCATAAGCACTCAACACAAAGAGACTAACAATACTGACTATCGGATAGACTTTAAAGACACTGGAATATAATACCCCATAGTCAAAATTTAATAGCATTATGAGGACAAGACCATTGGAAAGAAATAACCAAATGAAAGCCAAAAGCAATCTTCTTGAATTCACATTCTTGAATAAACTAACACAGCCAATCCCTGCAAATAGTAATAATAAATTCAACTCCTTAGCAATTTGAATCAGAAAATCTTTGGTAAAGTTAAGCTTATCAATCCAACCAGCCGTATCTTGGTTATCAACCACCGCATAATGATGTCGAAGAACAAAACCAATGAAATCGGAGAAATCCTGGAATTTACCACTGAAGTTAATCTCTGGAGAGCCCTGATTATTAAAGTACATAGCAATGTAGGGTACAGAGCTACAAACCAGGAACAACAAAACAATAGTTTTCTTGTTAGTCTGCAACTTAAATGCGTGGTATGACATCAACAGATAGGCAGGAAATGCCAACATGGTTAATGGCCAATGATTAGCTAATGCCAAACCTAAAACAACCGCAAGCAAACAGAGCAACCTATAATTACTATTATCTGACGATGGCGTTTCTAAGTTTTTTAAAACAGTTAAAGCGATATAAAGCGCACAAAGATTAAGAAAGCAGTTTAAGGTATAAACCTCAGTAATAATTGCCTGTGACCAAAACGTACCTGACACTGAGAAAGTCACTGCCAAAAGTGCAGAGTAAATTCTTTTAAGACCAATAAAAATAAATAGTAGATATAAAACACCAATAGTTAGTGCACCAAAAAATGCGGATGACCCATGAGCTTTTGCAGCAACCCCTCCCCAAACCGGGAGATGAGTAAATAGATAAACGATAAATGTATATATAGGATACCCAGGAGGATGTGATACACCATTAAAATACCCACTAAGTATAAATAGACTATCATCCTCTAGTGCGACACTCTTTGGCATGCATAAGAGATAAAATACAAATACAGTAAATGATAAAATAAGGGCAATTTTATAATTTTTATGCACTACTTATGCCCCTACCATCAATCTACCAGGACTTCCAAGTCAAGATACTAGACATTGTATAATTCCATACAGAACCAATAACTGCTCCCAACAAACCTGACAACCACCATATTTCAGTACTACTATAAACATATTTCGCAACAGCTACATTTACAAAAGCGCCAAAAGAGCAGGCCAGAACAAAACTAATATAGCCTGCCGCCAATCCTGAGCCGCTCAGCTCTTTATCTTTATATGTGAATTTATTATTGAGTATAAAATTACTTGTCA
>JBNKJS010000037.1:0-34973 GCA_050291365.1 Sedimenticolaceae bacterium
CATGCTCTACATGGGTTATGTTGGCTTCTCTGTGGCCTTTGCCTTTGCTATTGCAGCCATGCTAAGCGGCCGTCTGGACGCGGCCTGGGCGCGCTGGTCGCGGCCCTGGACCAATGTGGCCTGGGTGTTTCTGACTCTGGGTATAGTGCTCGGAAGTTGGTGGGCCTACTACGAACTAGGCTGGGGTGGCTGGTGGTTCTGGGATCCGGTAGAGAACGCATCCTTCATGCCGTGGCTCGTGGGTACTGCCCTGATTCACTCCCTGGCTGTGACCGAGAAACGGGGGGCCTTCAAGGCCTGGACCGTGTTGCTGGCGATCTTCGCCTTCTCTCTGAGTCTGCTGGGGACTTTCCTGGTGCGTTCCGGTGTATTGAGTTCGGTACATGCATTTGCCACCGATCCATCCCGCGGCGTCTTTATCCTGCTATTCCTCTCATTGGTGATCGGCGGTTCCCTGCTGCTCTACTCCTGGCGCGCCTCCCAGATCCGCAGTTCAGTCCACTTTAGCCTCTTCTCCCGAGAGACGGGCCTGCTGCTGAATAATGTATTTCTGGTGGTTGCCGCATGCAGTATCCTGCTAGGAACCCTCTACCCTCTGATTCTGGACGCCATTGGTGTGGGCAAGATCTCCGTGGGACCGCCCTATTTCAATAGTGTGTTTATTCCCCTAACCGCTCCCCTGGCGGCCCTGGTGGGTATAGGTGCCCTGGCGCGCTGGAAAAAAGAGGACGGTATGGTTCTGGCCCGTAAACTTGCGCTGCCGCTAATCTTGAGTGTGGCGATTGGGTTGGCTATCAGCCTGTTTCTCCTGCCGCACTTCAGTCTGGGTGTAACCATTGGTCTGGTGTTGGCGGTATGGGTACTCCTGACCTCAGCGGTTTGGGTAAAAGATCAGGGTGGTGTTGCTGGTCTCGCGGGTTCGTTTAAGAATATCACTCGTGCCGGTTGGGGCATGTTCTTTGGCCACATCGGTATAGCAGTGTTTGTTATAGGTCTGGTGATTACCTCAAACTATAGCCAGGAAAAGGATCTGCGTATCGAGAAGGGTCAGAGCTACCAGTTGGGCGGCTATGAGTTTCTGTTTAAGGGGGCGGAGAGGGCCAAAGGTCCAAACTATGTCATGGACCGAGGTGAGGTGGATGTAAGCAAGGACGGTTCACCCGTTACCACCCTCTATCCGGAAAAACGCAACTACCGCAGCGGCATGCCTATGACCGAGGCCGGGATTGATGCCGGTCTAACCCGGGATCTATTCGTGGCCCTGGGAGAGCCGCTAGGTAAAGAGGGTGCGTGGAGTCTGCGCATCTATCATAAGCCCTTTGTGCGTTGGGTCTGGCTGGGCGGCCTGCTGATGGCCTTTGGTGGCCTGTTGGCGGCAATGGATAAGAGATATTTTAGACTGGCCCGCAAGGCGCGCCAGGATGCAGAGGCAAACAAGGCCGAGGCGACAGCATGAAAACACGTTACCTGATCCCATTTGGAATCTTCATGGCCATCATGGCCATATTCGTACTGGGCCTCTATAAGATGAAGCAGGACCCAAACTTCGTGCGGAATGTGCCTTCGGTATTGATCGGCAAGCAGGCCCCGGAGATCGTCCTGCCTGATCTTTTGGATCACTCTAAGACGGTTAAATCATCAGATCTGTTGGGCCAGGTGTGGATATTGAATGTCTGGGCCACCTGGTGCCAGGAGTGTTGGCGCGAGCACCCATATCTGGTGCATTTGGCAAAGAACGAAGGGGTGAAATTCTTTGGCATAGATTGGCGGGATGATGCAGAGGCTGCCAAGGAGATGTTGCAGAAAAAGGGCAACCCGTTTATCGCCGTAGGTTTTGATCCTGAGAGTAAGGCCATTATGAACTGGGGGGTCTACGGTGCACCAGAGACCTTTGTAATAGACAAGCAGGGCACCATTCGCTGGAAGCATACCGGCGCCTTGAATCCGCAGGTATGGCAGGAAAAGCTAAAACCCCTGCTGCAGAAGCTGGAGCAGGGTCAATGAAAAGAGTCTTCTTTTTAACACTGCTGCTGTTGCCCATGCTGGTATTTGCCAACATTGAGGCCTACCGTTTTGACGATCCGGAAAAAGAGGCGCGTTACCATACTCTGATAAAAGAGCTGCGTTGCGTGGTGTGTGTGAGCCAGAATATCGCCGACTCTAATGCAGAGCTGGCCCAGGATCTGCGCCGCCAGACCTACGAGATGATACAGCAAGGGTCCAGTAACGAAGAGATAGTGACCTTCATGGTGCAGCGCTATGGAGACTTTGTGCTCTATCGCCCACCGTTAAAACCTTCAACTATGTTGTTGTGGGCGGGACCTTTTCTCATCTTCGGGATCGGCGCGATCGTTCTGATTGTGTTTATTCGTCGCCGCAACCAGGAACCAGAGGTTGAGTTGACCAGCGAAGAACATGCGCGGGCCCAAGGTCTGCTCGATGACGATAAATGCTAATAGATTTAGCTAGGACAGTTACCTGGAAATAAGTATGACGACCTTCACCATAATTGCCGCAGTGATGATATTGCTTGCCCTGGCCATGCTGGCCCCGGCGCTTCTACGCAAGCGGGAGATGGCCGTATCTGATCGTAATGAACAGAATGTGATCATTGCACGTGAGCGTCTGCAGGAGATGGAGGCGGACCTAAGGGCCGAGAAGATCAGCCAGGAGGAGTTTGACCAGGCCAAGGTGGAGCTGGAGCAGGCCCTGCTGCTTGATCTGAAAGAGGAAGATGGCCCAGGTGAAGTGACGGCCGGTCCTGGAAAGTTGACCCTGGGCGTTTTGGCAGTGGTTATACCTGCGGCGGCCATCTTAATTTATTTGACATTGGGTATGCCTGAGATGGTTGAGAACAATGCAGCTAAACAGGCATCCCAGAGCACAAATAGGCAGGGCGCACTGCCCTCTGTGGAGCAGATGGTAGTAGCTTTGAAAAAGCGCCTGCAAGAGAAACCGGATGATGCCCAAGGCTGGTTCATGTTAGGTCGCACCTACATGGCCATGGAGCAGTACCCTCAAGCGGTAGAGGCCTACGAAAACCTGCTAAAACTTACCGGAGATGAACCTACGGTATTACTCTCAGTGGCCGAAGCGATAACTTTTACTAATAATGGCGACATGAAGGGGCGTCCAGCAGAGCTGATTCGAAAAGCCCTCAAGATGGCGCCGGATAACCAGTCAGCCTTATGGATGGGTGGTCTGTTAGAGAGTCAGGAAGGAAATTACTCAAAGACGCTGGATCTATGGCGCCGTCTGGAGCCAGCGCTGGCGGACGATCCTGGCTCACAACAGAAGATCAGGCAATTAATCAAAGAGGTAGAAAAGAAACAGAGCGGAAATAACTAAAGAGCGTAATTAATAAATTTATATAGGCTCAAGATACAGCTATCTCTGCCGCTAACACTATAAATGATAAGGATTTAAGAATCTGCAGGGTTGCAGCGATCAGAATTTCTGAGGGACTAAAATTTGTTTCGAGAGCTGCTGTTTCCTTTTGTAATCTGTTTTCTACTTGTTTGGGCAATCTCCTCTCAGGCGGACAGTGTCCGTGTTGGCGAGCCGTTGCTTCCCTTGCATCCATATCAAAACCTGGATCCGCGCAAAGTTGCTCTGGGGGATATGCTTTTTCACGATAAGCGCCTATCGGCGGATAATTCCATTAGCTGTGCCAGCTGTCATGTGCTCTCCTCCAACGGTTCGGATAGTCTGGCCTCATCCGTAGGTGTTGGTAAGGTTGTAGGGCCCATAAAGGCGCCTACGGTATATAACTCAGCCTATAATTTCGCTCAATTCTGGGACGGCCGTGCCGCCACTCTGGAAGAGCAGGCAGCAGGGCCGGTACACAACCCTATAGAGATGGACTCAAACTGGGAACAGGTGCTGGGTAAGCTGAAGAATGACGCAAAACTGGTTGAGCTTTTTGGGAAGGCCTATCCAGATGGGCTCAATGCGAAAAATATCACCAGTGCCATAGCTGAATTTGAGCGCTCTTTGATCACTATAGACTCCCCCTTTGATCGCTGGTTACAAGGGTATGACTCTGCCCTGAGCGAAAAAGAGAGGAATGGATACCGCTTATTCAAGTCCTACGGTTGCTCCAGCTGTCATCAGGGGCGAAATGTTGGTGGTAACATGTATGCTTACATGGGGGCTATGGGAGACTATTTCGCCGACAGAGGCGGTGAGATAGCTGAGGCAGATCTGGGACGCTTTAATGTTACAAAAGATGAGTTGGACCGCCACCTGTTCAAGGTCCCCAGCCTACGACTTGCAGCGCGCCAAAAGTACTTTTTTCATGATAGTAGCCAAACCGAACTAGAAGATGCTATCAAGGTAATGGGGCGTTATCAGCTTGGTCGTGACATTCCCAGAAAGGATATTTCCGATATTGCCGCATTTATTCGTTCACTGGTGGGAAAACACCCAAGGCTGAAGCCATGATACAGCATTATTGGCGGAGAAAACGTTACCTTCTGATCGCTGCCTTGGTGGTTATTATCGGGTTGTTTCTGGTATCACATTCCACGAATGTTGAGCAGTATAGCCTGCACTCCCGCATGTTGCTTCAGTTAAAAGAGTTGGACGCGCGTCTGGATAGAGACGTTTTACAGGTCAGCTCGTTTCTGCTGAGTCATTACGATTCACTGGCGGTTACCACTAATAATATACGCCAGCTCAGCAACAATATGCTGGATCCTAAATTCGGCTTCTACACCCATACCGAGCCGGTTGTGGATCGGGCTCTGGATAGATATCTTCAGGCGATAGAGCAGAAGCTGGTTGTCCTGGAGCGTATTAAGTTTCAGGCCGCGCTTTTGCGCAATGGGCTGCAGTATCTACCCACTGTGGCGATGGAGGTGCATAAGTACGATGGTAAGCTGGAAGATGAGGCGGTTGACCTGTTGAATCGTCTGTATCGCTACAACCTGTTTCAAGGTGGGGAAGAGGGGCAGAAAATCCAAAAAGATATCGATCGTCTGGCTGCTAGTACCGGCAATCATCCCCATAAAAAGTTGTTAGACAATATTATTTTTCATATGCGCGCTAATCTGAAAGGGCTCATACGGCTGGCTGAATTAAAACAGCATTTTCTTGGGATAGCGGCGACAGAGCGTTATGAAGAACTGACTTCGGCCTATAGTGCATATCATGCCAACAAGGTAAGAAATGCCGAGTGGTTGAGCGGTGGATTGATGATATCCACAGTGTTGTTGTTAAGTCTACTTGGTTGGTTATTACGTTATCTTGACTCCGCCCGCGAGTCAGCGCAAAGCTCCTGGGATCGGTTGAGCGATGCGGTTGAGAGTGTTAACGAGGCCTTTGCCCTGTTCGATGCTGACGGCAAGTTGGTGTTGTTTAACAGCAAATGGATGGAATTCTACCCCTGGCTGAAAGGATTAAAGCCAGGCAGCACCTTGTTAAATATGCGTGAGGCTAATGTCGATCATATTATCTATGAAGAGGCTAAGAATGGCATAACAATAGATGAGGCAGGCCTTGATTACGTAGATGAGACTTACGTTGAGCATTTGGATGACGAACGCTGGTATCTTGCAAGTGACGCTTGTACCAGTGAGGGGGGTATGGCGTGTGTTCGAGTTGATATTACAGAATCCAAGCGCATAGAGTCAGATCTGAAAAAATTGAGTCGTGCCCTTGAGCAGAGCCCGGCGTCGGTGGTAATCACCGATACCAATGGCATCATCGAGTATGTCAATCCGAAGTTTGAGGAGATGTCTGGGTATAGTGCTGAGGAGGCTATAGGGGAGAATCCACGAATATTGAAGTCGGGTGATAAACGGCCTGAAGAGTACAAGGAGCTATGGGAAACCATCTCTGCCGGACAGGAGTGGAGAGGTGTGTTTCACAACAGGCGCAAAGACGGCAGTATCTATTGGGAAGCAGCATCCATCTCGGGGCTGCGCGGAGATAGTGGGAATATCACCCACTACATTGCAGTTAAAGAGGACATCACAGCCCGTAAGCGCGCAGAAGACCAGTTGCGCATGAATGCCACGGTGTTTGATACTGCCAGTGAGGGTATCGTGGTTTCCGATGCCAACAACCGGGTTAAGACGGTCAATCCGGCCTTTACCCGGATTACCGGGTACCAACCCGAAGATATCATCGGACAGAATCCAAAGATTCTTAGTTCAGGGAGACATGAGCCTGAGTTCTACCGCTTGATGTGGGAGCAGATCAACAACAGAGGATTCTGGTCCGGGGAGATATGGAACCGCCGTAAGGATGGAAGTGTGTACCCAGAATGGATATCTATAGTTGTGATTCGGGATGAGAAGACCGATGAGGTCAAAGAGTATGTTGCTGTCTTCTCAGATATCTCCCAGCGTAAACGGGACGAGGAGCAGATTCGCCGTCAGGCTAACTATGACGCCCTGACCGGTCTGCCTAATCGTTCGCTTTTTTTCGATCGTCTGAACCAGGCAGTAATATCGGCCCGACGAGAAAATGGTCTACTGGGCCTGCTGTTTGTTGATCTCGATCGCTTTAAGGCGGTGAACGATACATTTGGTCATGTTCTAGGCGATGAAATTCTGCAGGAAGTGGGGGAACGGTTAAAGATATGCGTTCGGGATTCAGATACTGTGGCCCGCCTGGGTGGTGACGAGTTTGTGGTACTAGTTCACGATCTGATGGAGGTGAATGATGCGGCGTATGTCGCGGATAAGGTCATTGAACAGATGTCTACCCCGTTCTCTATCGGTAGTCGAAAGGTATCGCTGGGTGCGAGTATCGGCATCACCATCTATCCGGAAGATACGGATAATGCAGAAGAGATGATGCGCAATGCTGATATGGCTATGTACCGTGCCAAAGAGGGAGGGCGCAACCGTTATCAATTTTTTACTATCGGTATGCAGGAGCAGGTTAAGGAACGGACTGAGTTGGAGCAGGATCTACGTCAGGCCGTAGAGCGAGATGAGTTAATGCTCTACTATCAGCCTATTATCGATTCGCAGTCAGGGGCTATGTCCAGCGTCGAGGCATTGCTACGATGGAATCACCCCAGGCGAGGTTTGATCTCACCAGAGACCTTTATTCCTCTTGCCGAGGATGGAGGTATGATAATTCCGATAGGGAACTATGTGATGGAGGAGGCGTGTAGCCAGCTTAGGGAGTGGCGGGATGATGGTTTAGATTTCAATATTTCGGTCAATATTTCCTATCGCCAGTTGAGTAAGGAGTTCTCTCCCTGGGTGGTCTCCAGTATATTGAAGGAGTATGGGGTGCGTGGGGAGTGGTTGACGCTTGAGATAACCGAGGGGTTGTTAATGGATGACAGTCCAGAGGTACTTGAATGGTTGAACGGATTCAAAAAACTGGGGATTGGCCTCTCTATAGATGATTTCGGTACTGGATACTCTTCCCTCAGCTACCTAAAGCGATTTCCGGTGGATGTGCTCAAAATAGACCGTAGCTTCGTGCGCGGGCTGCCGGATGACGTTGGTGACGCCTCCCTGGTTGAGGCCATATTGGCTATGGCCAAAAGTCTGGGACTCAAGGTTGTGGCGGAAGGGGTTGAAACCGAACATCAGAGAACATTTCTGCGCAAGCATGGCTGTGATCGTCTGCAAGGATTCTACTACGGCAAGCCGATGCCGGAACCACAGCTAAAAGTTTGGTTGGCTGAGCAGGAAAACGCCTCTTCTAAATAGCGCCCTCTATTCTGATAGGGCTAGCTGCTGCGCTTCGAATAACTGTTTAATGCCGTGCCGCGCTAACGCTAGCATGGCGTTCAGTTCATCTTGATCAAAGGGGTGCCCCTCGGCGGTTCCCTGCACCTCGATAAAGGCCCCGCTATCGTTCATAACCACATTCATGTCTGTCTCTGCTGTGGAGTCTTCCGCATAATCCAGGTCCAGTACCGGTGTGCCCTGATATATGCCAACGGAAACAGAGGCAATAGTATTGGTGATTGGATTGGTCGATATCTTGCCGGATGCAAGCAGAGAGTTAATCGCATCAGACAGAGCAACAAACCCCCCTGTGATGGATGCGGTTCTGGTGCCGCCGTCTGCCTGGATTACATCACAATCCAGGGTTATGGTACGTTCGCCCAATGCTTTTAGCTCTACTGCAGCCCGCATAGAGCGTCCGATGAGACGTTGAATCTCAAGAGTGCGTCCGCCCTGCTTGCCGCGACTGGCTTCACGTCCCATACGTTCTCCGGTAGAGCGGGGGAGCATGCCATACTCGGCAGTAATCCAGCCCTGCCCCTTGCCCTTGAGAAATCCGGGTACCCGGTCTTCGACTGAGGCGGTACAGAGTACCTTAGTATTACCAAACTCCACCAATACTGAACCTTCGGCATGCATGGTGTAGTTGCGTGTTAAAGTGATCTGGCGAAGCTGGTCGGTGTTACGGCCGCTTGGTCTCATTTTTTGCTCCTAGCTAGGATAATTTATAAAGGAGATCCAGATTTTTCCTGGGAAAAACGCCAGGAGCGTTTTTTACCAGCTCTGCTGGCCCGAAGGACAGGATGTCCGGAGTAATTTGTTTAGGTATAAACTGCAATTGTGAAAACAGGCGGCAGATTATATTTTACTTTCTGATATAAATATATCATTCATATTAGTGCCGCCCTCATGAAATGTCCCGGCTAGCCCTTGTCGTTTTCAAACTGGGCAATAGCAGATTTAAGATCATTCAATGCTTGAGAAATATTTTCTTCCTGCGGTTCAGGTTCATGAACCTGTTTTTGAGGTGGCGGCGCCTCTATTTCAGGTTTGTCCATATACCAGCGCAAGGCTATGGCAGATACGTTGTCGCTTTCAGGAGCAGCATTTTCAGCAGCATCTTGCACCAGTTTTTCTATGGCCTGGTTAAGTGGCATATCGCTGCTGGTTAATCCGATCATCTCTTTCTCTTCACTGCGGCTCCAGAGCCCATCACTGCACAGCATGATGGTGTCTCCATCCTTCAGTCTCACCGCTCTGTTTACGGTTATTTCTGGGGAAGATATGTTTCCGCCCAGACAGCGTGTTACATAATTACGTTGCGGGTGTGTCCCTAGTGAGTCTGGAGAAATAAGTCCGTGATCCTCCAGATGCTGAACATAAGAGTGGTCTACCGTGCGGTGCAGCGTCTTCCCGTTACGGAACAGATATAATCTACTGTCTCCAGCGTGGGCCCAACGCACCATTCCCTCTTGAATCAGTGCGACTACAGCAGTGGTACGAGGCTTGATAGGGGGGTTATGGTCCAGACCAAAGGTGGTTACATTCTCATGAGCCTTCTGTAGTAGTCGGTGTAGAAACTCTCTGGGGCTATGTATCGGCTTATCCGTACGGTAGAAAAATGTTTTACAGGTATCTATTAGGATCTGAGCGGCTACCTCCCCCTTAGGGTGTCCCCCCATACCATCAGCTAGTCCCAGCAGGATACTCCCTTCAGCCTCAATTGAGATGAATCTATCCTGATTAATCTTGCGGTCACCCTGTCGGGTTGCCTGTGCTACCTTGGTATTACTCATCTATTGCCTTCCTTAGCCCGAATTAGCTGACTCAGTGATGATTCCCCATCAGGCTCTACTTTTTGATATCCGGTTTCGCTGATCAACGCCTGCAACATGTCTCCGGCATTTTGTGGGCGTAGAAGCGGGTCTATCTCCATGGCCCAGTCGATTATCTCCAGAAGATATGCTGGATAACGTTTTTTGAATGCGATCGCAGCTGGGCGCATATTATCCTTGGCGTGACGTTCCACCGCAGATTGTGGTGATTTACCATCAATGCAGGCTCGCATGGTGGCACCAATGGAGTAGACATCACTCCATGGGCCTACATAGCCTGCGGCATAATACTGTTCGACTGGAGAGAACCCAGAGGTTACAACCTGTGAGGTTTGGCGTTTTCTAGTGGTTGCGATACGGTGAGCGGCGCCGAAATCCAGTAGTAATGGATCTCCCCCAGGTCGCAGATGGATATTGTATGGTTTTATGTCCAGATGTAGCTGTCCCTTAGTGTGGACCAGGCTCAGGGCATCGAGAATGGGGGGGAATACTGTCTTTAGAAAGGTAGTACTGAGTCCCCCCTTGCGTCGTTTGATGTAGTGTCCAAGGTTTTTTCCATGCTCATAATCCATCACCATATATGCGGTGTCATAGCAGAGAAAAAAGGTTCTCACATTTACTATGTTTGGATGTTTTAGTGAGGCCAGGGTCTTAGCCTCCTGGTAAAACAGTTTGCGGCCATTGTTCATGGCTGTACGCTGTTCCTCATCGGCGACCTGCACTCTCAGGTCTTTGCCGTTACGGGAGGCCAATTTTTTTGGCATGTACTCTTTTATGACGACATGATCCTGAGTGTCCTCATCCTCAGCTAGATAGATGAGACTGAAGCCGCCGCTACCGATTAGTTTAATAATCGTGTAGCAGTCAATCACTGTCCCCGGGGGGAGGGCTTCTCTCATTTTCTCCATATTGTCTCTATCAAGCTTGGTTCAAGCCAGTTATCATACACTGAATTTATGATTATTTTCGTTCTCTTGGTATTTTATGTCCAGGATTAATAAGTTAAGGAATACAAAATGATAAGTAGCATGACAGCATTTGCGCGACAGGAGTTTCGGAATGATCTTGGTGGACTGGTTTGGGAATTGCGTTCGGTCAATCATAGATATCTTGAAGTCATGGTCCGTCTGCCCGAGGAGTTCAGGGCAATAGAGCCTAGTGTGCGTGAACTTGTGTCCCAAAAACTGGGACGTGGTAAGGTGGATTGCGGTCTTAGATTTGAGGCTGGAACAGGTAGCGCCGCAGGGATGAAGGTCAATGAGCGTCTGGCGCTGCAGATCATAGAGGCCGCCAAGGAGATTGGGCATCTGCAACATGAGGCGGTACCACCCCGCACTATTGATATCATGCGCTGGCCAGGTGTACTGGAGGCCGAGAAACAGGATTTTACCCCGTTACAGAAACAGGCCCAGGAGCTGCTTGCGGAATCTCTGGATAGCATGGTAGAAAACCGCAGGCGAGAGGGAGCGAGACTCGCAGAGCTGATTCAACAGCGCTGCGCCTCCTTGCAACAGCAGGTTGCAGTGGTAAGAGAGCGCATGCCAGGGGTGCTGGAGGGGATTCGTGAACGCCTACGTACCAAGCTGGACGAATTGGCCGGAGACCTGGATGACGGCAGGCTTGAGCAGGAGATGACTATACTGTGTCAACGACTGGATGTGGATGAAGAGATGGATCGTCTTGAATCCCACCTAAAGGAGGTTGAGCAGGTGCTGGAGCGGGATGAGCCGGTGGGTCGTAGACTGGATTTTCTGATGCAGGAGCTAAACCGTGAGGCCAACACCCTCAGCTCCAAGTCCAACGATGCAGAAACCACAAAAATAGCAGTAGAGATGAAGGTGCTGATTGAGCAGATGCGTGAGCAGGTGCAAAACATAGAATAAATGGCTTTGATCGTGACGTTCATCTGCTAGAGTAATAACAATTTAATGAGAAAATTAAGGTAAAAGATGCCAAAAGGTACCCTGTTTATGGTTTCAGCCCCATCCGGAGCTGGGAAGACAAGTCTGCTAAAAGAGCTGCTCGAGCGTGATGAGATGTTGCATGTGTCTGTATCTTATACAACACGCCCCATACGTCCGGGAGAAGAAGAGGGTAAGGACTACCATTTTGTGAATCATGAGGGGTTTTTGCGCAAGGTAGAGGATGGCTCCTTCCTAGAACATGCCAGAGTTTTCGACAACTATTACGGAACAGACCGGCAGGAGGTGTGTGAGCAGCTAGAGCAGGGCTTTGATGTCATACTGGAGATTGATTGGCAAGGGGCTCAGCAGATACGCTCCCAGATGTTCGATACCATATCTGTCTTTATCTTGCCGCCATCCGAAGAGACTCTACGCCACCGCCTGGAGGGCAGAGGGCAGGATGATGAAGATGTTATTGCCAGGCGTATGAGTGCGGCCAGAACTGAGATCTCGCACTACTCAGAATACGACTATCTGGTAATTAATGACGACTTTGACTTGGCGCTAGAAGAGATAAAGTCAATTATCCAATCAAATCGTTTACGTCAGGAGAAGATGGCGGAAGTGCTGGAAAAACGGCTTGGGAGCCTTATTAGCTAACCTATAAGCCCTAATCCCTTAGCTCAACGCACGACCAACCCTAGCTCCAGACTGGAAAATAGTTTAAGATACAGCGCTTTGCTGCGGCCAGGCCCGGTTCTGGCTGACATGAGTTAATTTTTTCCCCTGCCGATTTCAGACGGATTTGGGGTCCACGGAGTATTTAAGAATGGCACGAGTAACAGTTGAAGACTGTCTGGAACATGTTGATAACAGATTTGATCTGGTAGTGCTGGCCACTAAACGAGCCAGACAACTGGCTAACGGTGTTGAGCCGCTACTACCATGGGAAAACGACAAGCCTACCGTAATGGCCCTGCGCGAGATCGCAGAGGGTCTTATCCATGCGGATAATGTAGATCCTCAGGAAGCTGAGGTCTCTGATGCTGAAGCGGCGGAAGAGGCTCTGATGGCGGCAGGTGAAGAGATCGCTGCAGTAGATCAGCCCAAGGAGAGCGGGACAGAATAGATATTCTGATTAATCCAGGGTTTTGAAAAAAAGGTGCATGACGAAAGTCTGCACCTTTTTATTTGCCTGGAAACCGTGTGTGAAAATCCAGTAATAACGGTGGCTTATGGATATTATTTTGACTAGTATGAAAGTTATATGAACCGATAACTATATTGATAGTCATTTAGTTAAGTGAGATAAAACACATTGATTGGAAGATGTTTGATCCGGGGTAGAGGCAACAGGTTTAAATGGCGCAAGCACAGGTAAAAAATGCATCAAAAAAAGAGGTCTGGTCCAAAGAGGTGGACTCGCGGGTTGCTGACCTGTGTGAATATCTTGAGACCTATCTTGAGCCGGACCAGATTAAAGAGGTCTATCGCGCCTATCTCTATGGCTCCGAGCGTCACTCCGGTCAGTCACGCAAGTCAGGGGAGCCCTACATATGTCACCCGCTAGCAGTGGCACGCATCCTTGCGGAGATGCAGCTGGACTACAAATGCATCATCGGAGCCATACTGCATGACGTAATTGAAGATACGTCCGCTACTAAGAAAAAGCTATCCGAAGAGTTCGACAGCGAGATCGCTGAGCTGGTAGATGGAGTTAGCAAATTAACCAAGATCGATTCGGTCTCCCACGCCGAGGCCCGTGCCGACAATATTCGCAAGATGTTGCTGGCCATGACTAAAGATATCCGGGTTATTCTAATTAAATTGGCCGATCGCCTGCACAACATGCGTACCCTGGATGTGATGCGTTCCGCCAAACGCCGGCGCATCTCCCATGAGACCCTTGAGATATATGCCCCGATCGCAAATCGTCTGGGTCTGAATCACATACGCCTGGAACTGGAAGAGCTATGTTTTGCCTCGGCCTGGCCTATGCGGCACAGGGTTCTGCATAGATCCATAATGACCATGCGTGGCAATCGCAAGGAGATGATGTCTCACGTCGAAGAGGCCCTGCAGCAGTGTCTAGAAGAAGAAGGCATTCATGCCATGGTGGAGAGCAGAGAGAAGCATCTATACAGCGTTTATAAAAAGATGAGGGATAAGAAGCTATCATTCAACGAGGTAGTAGATCTGTTCGGTTTTAGAATTGTTGTGGATACGGTGGATAACTGTTACCGCACCCTGGGCATAATACACAATTTCTACAAGCCGGTGCCTGGACGTTTTAAAGACTACATCGCTATTCCCAAGGCCAATGGCTATCAATCACTGCACACATCCCTGATCGGTTCCCATGGCGTCCAGATTGAGGCGCAGATCCGTACAGAGGAGATGCATGAGATAGCGGAATCAGGCATTGCTGCCCACTGGCAATACAAAATGGAAGAGGATAACAGCGGTGTAACTCACGCCTATGCCTCAGACTGGTTAAAGAACCTGCTTGATCTGCAGAAGGAAGCAGGCAACTCCATGGAGTTCCTGGAAAATGTGAAGGTGGATCTGTTCCCGGATGAGGTACACGTCTTTACCCCCAAAGGAGGGATAAAGGTCCTGGCCAAAGGGTCGACCGTGGTAGATTTTGCCTACGCGGTGCATTCAGATGTTGGTAACCAGTGTGTGGCCGCCCGGGTTGACCGCCAGCTAGTTCCCCTTAGAACAAAACTGCTTAGCGGCCAGACTGTTGAGGTAATAACCGCAGAAGGTGCCAGGCCAAATCCATCCTGGCTCGACTTTGTGGTAACAGGAAAGGCTAGATCTAGCATCCGCGGCTATCTGAAGAATCTGAAAAGGATGGAGGCAGTGGAGCTCGGTCGTCGAATGCTGGAGCGGGGCCTTGAGGCCTACGGCATGACCATAGAAGAGGCAGAGGCTGATGGGGTTAAAAATCTGTTAAAAGACTTCAAACTCAAAAGCATGAATGATTTGCTGGAGAAGATTGGTCTGGGGGATCGCATGGCCCTGTTGGTGGCACGACGTATAGCCGGTGACCGCAAGGTGGAGCAGAATGAGGAGCCGTTCCCAACCCAGACAGCACAGCCACTGGTTATCAGTGGAACCGAGGGCATGGTAGTGAGTTTCGCCAAGTGCTGCCGCGCTATCCCATGGGACGATATCGTGGCTGTCTTCAGCCCAGGCAAGGGTATTGTGGTTCATCGCCAGGGTTGTCCCAATCTGGGTGATTTCCGCAAGCAGGGCGAAAATTGGATGGATGTGCGCTGGATGGATGAGATCGATGGAGAGTTTACCACCGAGGTTGGGGTAGAGGTTGGAAGCAAGCGCGGGGTACTGGCAACAGTAGCTGCGGCCTTTGCAGAGTTGGAATCCAATATCGAAAACCTGGTGATCGAGGAGAGAGACGGGCTCTCATCTACCATGGAGTTCACTATAAGTGTACGCAACAGAAAGCACCTGGCTCGTATCATCAAAAGATTGCGAGCACTGCCGGAGGTTATGCGTATAACCAGAATGATGGGTTAATCTAAAAACAAGCATGCAATTCACTACCCCCTCTCCCCAAGGGGAGAGGGTCGGGGTGAGGGGGAAACCCCCAAGATAACCAACCCCAACCCCAACCCCCTCCCCAGAGCGGAGAGGGGATAGTATGCTAAAGGAGCACCTTTTGACTCGAGAGATCATAACCACCCCCAACGCCCCCCAGGCCATCGGCACCTACTCCCAGGCGGTGAAGAGCGGCAACCGGGTATATATGTCCGGCCAGATTCCACTGGTGCCGGAGACCATGGAGCTAATAGAGGGTGATATTGAGGCCCAGGTCAGGCGCGTGTTTGATAATTTAAAGGCGGTTGCCGAGGCCGCCAGTGGTGGTCTGGAAGATATGGTTAAACTGAATGTGTATCTGACCGATCTGGCCAACTTTCCCCTGGTTAATCAGGTGATGGCCGAATACTTCACACAACCCTATCCGGCTCGCGCTGCGGTAGGCGTTGCGGCCCTGCCCAAGGGCGCCGCTGTGGAGATGGATGGAGTGATGGAGCTGAGGGTCACCTAGTCACCGCTAACGGTTACAGTCACGCGTCGGCTGTGGTGATGGGTTCGGTGCTCCCACAGATAGATACCCTGCCAGGTACCCAAGCCACATCTGCCATTGCTAACCGGAATAGTCAGATCCATGTTGCTGAGAATGGAGCGTATGTGCGCAGGCATGTCGTCCGGTCCCTCCATGGTGTGATCAAACATGGGGTCACCATCTGGCACCAGCTTTGCCATAAACTGCTCAAGATCTGTTCTCACCGAAGGGTCGGCATTTTCACACAGAGCCAAAGATGCGCTGGTGTGGTGAGTGAAAATATGACACAGACCGGTAGTTATGCCGGATCGAGCAACGATTAGTTCAACCTCGCCGGTTATCTCATAGGTGCCGCGTCCGCGGGTGCTGGTTTGGAATATCTCCTGATGCACTTTTAGTCCCTTATATATTCACATCACCGATCTTGTCCTGTATTGAGGCAAGCTTGCCCTGTATCCGGTTATCCTTTCCCTTGCGGATATCCAGTTTTAGAGATGAGTAGATTCGGTTGCAGCCAGCCTGGTCCAGAGTGCTGTAGGCCACCTGTACCAGTCCCAGCACCTGTAGCAGGTCATCCGCTTCAACTATGGTGCCCATGGGCGTTAGCTGATAGCTCATGCCGCTCTCACGAATCACCTTTATCACCTGGCTTACATATTCGCTTACGCTTTCCCCTTTGTCGGTAGGAAACATGGAAAATTCTAGTAGTACTGACATAGCGGCACCTCCAAAGCAGTTTGCTGTCTAAAAATCATTATTGCAGCTATGAACTAGACAATGCAAAACTACTACTGGGATCTCTAGACGATGAGACTTTGGTCAATCCACCCAAAATATCTTGATGCAAAAGGACTGGTGGCCCTATGGAGGGAGGCCCTGCTGGCCCAGGCGGTGCTGTCTGGAGAGACCAGCGGCTACAGAGATCATCCTCAACTGAATAGATTCAGAAATACCGCTGACCCTTTAGGGGCGATATCCACCTATCTGTGGGGGGTGTATCAAGAATCATTGCAGCGTGGTTATGACTTCGACATCTCAAAAATATCCCGGCGGGTAGGGCGGCAACGTATGCATGTGACCAGGGGGCAGGTTGCATATGAGATGGAACATCTGAAAAACAAACTCAAGGTTAGAGACAAGGCGGCCTTCAATGAAATAGAGAGTGTGCGGTTATTAAAGGCACATCAAATGTTCTATGTAGTTGCAGGGGAGGTTGAGGATTGGGAAAAGATTGGGTAGTTTGTCCGAAATGCTGGTACATAGTTTTCTTTAAAATGAACAAAAACACCCATGTCACCACCAGAGACACAATTTAAAGACCACTTCTCCAATCTGTCCGCAGGCTATAGCCGGTTTCGTCCTGGATATTCCAGCGACCTGTTTAAATACCTTAGCTCCTTAACGCCAGCCCATGAACTGGCATGGGATTGCGCAACTGGAACAGGGCAGGCAGCCCTGGCCCTATCCGATCTCTTTGCTGCAGTTATAGCGACTGATGCAAGCGCAAAACAGATAGAGCAGGCCCAGGTTCACCCATCTGTTGAGTACAGAGTGGCGGCTGCGGAAGATTCCGGGCTAGAAGCGGAAACTGTGGATCTGATTACGGTCGCCCAGGCATTGCACTGGTTTGATATTCCAAAGTTTATGCAGGAGGCAAAACGGGTGTTGAAGCCAAAGGGCATAATCGGGATCTGGACCTATAACCTATTTCGAATAACACCTGAGATCGATGCCGTTGTAGACGATCTCTACTGGAATATTCTGGATGGCTACTGGGCCCCAGAGAGGAAAATGGTAGAGAACGGATACTCTGAACTGGAGATGCCATTTCAAGAACTAGAGCCTCCCCGGTTTGTGATGGGCGCAAGCTGGCCCATAGAGCGATTAATCGGCTATCTCAGCACCTGGTCAGCTATTGGAAAATATAGGGAGAGACATGGAGATGACCCCATGGTGGAGATAGGGACCAGGCTGGAGCAGATCTGGGGTGATTCCTCAGGAGAAAAAGATATATTATGGCCATTGAGTTTAAGGTTGGGAGTGAATGAGTGAGGATACACTCAACCTGTCATAGTAACGCAATGAGCGCATAGAGGCGTGCCTCGGTGCGGCTCAGTATCCAGCCCTCGACCTGGACAACCTCGCTATGGCGATACTCATTTCTAATCTGCTTGTCGAGATGCTGAGCCAGCAGTTGGGGATCATCAAGATCCATGCCCTGGCCAAACTCTGGGATCAGCTTCTCATCAATACGCTCTAGCAAAATCTCGATACCAGTATCATCTGGATGATCGCGTAGATAGGCGGCACCGAAACGCTTGGCAGCGGCTGTGTCTCCGATGGTCTGCGAGATTCGTTGTGCTATCTGACCAGTGTCAGCTGGGGAGCCACACCCCTGCAGTGTGGCAGCGGCCGCTATGCCAGACAGTAGCGAGAGGATGAAATCGCGGCGGGAAAGGCTCAGTTTGTTGTCAGTGGCCATGGCAAGATCCTATCTTAATAGAGGTCGCAGGTGATCAGCTAGCCGCAGGGTCAACGCCACCAGTGTAAGTGTTGGGTTGGATGCGCCGGAGGTGGGGAAGACCGAACTGCCGGCGATATAGAGATTGCCAACTCCATGCACCTTGCAGTTGTGGTCGACTACTCCTCGGCGCGGGTCATGGTGCATGCGTGTGGTGCCCATGTGATGGGAACCGCCGCCAACCTTGTCGGGCCAGCGGCCGTCGTCCGCGATATCGATAAGCGTGCGCCCGATACCCAGGGCACCGTACTCTATGGCCGCGGATCGGATGTGTTCATAGACACTGCGCCGATCCTGTTCAGTCAGGCGCCAATCGAGACGAATCCTGCGTAGCCCCAGGGTGTCCTTTGTATCCGCCAGGCTGACGCGGCTATCGGGATTAGGCACCTGTTCACAGGCGCAGCCTAGCCCTAGCCAACGTCCCAGAAGCTCCGGCTGCGCCGGATCCGCCGGCCCCAACCCTCCCGTGAGAAAACGCTTGGCCGTCTTTAGCATCTCCATGTGTGACCTGCCATTAGTCCAGTCTGTCTTGGTGTCGGTGTGATATACCCCTGCGTCACCTACCGTGATGATTGCATTTAACAGCTGCCGCTGGCGTAGGAATTCCTCTGGTGGGCTGAAGGTTGCGTGGGCTGTTCGACCTTTAGCATATACGCGATGGCTGAAAATATAGGGCAAGCGCTTCTGGTCGCCGACCACGATCTGGGCGGGGCTAAGAAAGTGGGGGTGTTCCATGAAGAAGCGTCCTACCAGATCATGCTGGTTGCCCAGTCCGGCCGGGATCGCCTGGTTCGACAACAGCAGCATACGGGCATTTTCCAGACCGCCGGTGGCCAGCACATAGACGCGTGCGCGCACCTGGTGGGATAGTCCTGTGAGAGTGCGGATATCAAGTTGGGTGACCTTGCGTCCCTCTTCCAGGGAGGCGATATTGACCACATTGGCGTTAAGCAGCACCTGGATATTTTCGGCCTGCTTTAGCTCATTCCCATAACGGCTGCCGAAGCGGGTCGGCGGGCTGAAATGGGTATAGCGTACCTGAACGCGTCCCGTAACCGGGTCCGGCGTCGTCTGTCCGGAGGCCTTTTCCCAGTAGGCCTTGTCCTCAAAGAGGAGAGGAGCGATCTCCACCAGTTTGCTGGCTGCCGGATAGTAGGGGGCCACCTCCTCGATGCCAAAAGGCCAGCCACTATGGGGTACCCAATCTCGCTGCTCGAAGTCGATGGGATCCAAGGGTCGGCAGTAGCCACCCCAATGGTTGGAACTGCCGCCAAAGTAACGTAATCTGTTGCCTGCCAAAGGATAGGAGATGCCGGTGTTTTCCCCCTCATACAGGGCTTGGACCTGGGGGTCTGGTTGCAAGCCGCCCGACTCAATCAGGCACACTCGTACACGGCTGCCAATAAAGGAGTGCGCCAGGGTAATCCCCGCGGGACCTCCTCCGATGATCGCCAGATCCGCCTCCAACAGGGAGTGGTCTGGCAGGGACCGGGCGTCTATATATTCGTTAGCCATGCTGTTTCAGCCTGGGCGCGGACATTGAATGACCAGAGGGGGCTCGCAAATATTTAACATGGATGAGGCACTCATTACTTCCGGCAAAAGGGGGTGCTGCGAAAGATTATTTGTTGCCGATCATATATCAAAAATCCAGGGCTTGGGAGTAAAAAATTCCTCTCCTACTCTGCAGTTGCCTAAGGCGGCGGAGATGGATTCACGCGATCCATTTTGCTCTAATAGGGCAGAGCATGATTATTCCGCGCCATGGGATTGGAGCCGTCTGATTTGAATCTGGAAAACAAGAGCATAGGTCTTGATACCAAGCCGGTGACGGCAATGAAAGGGGTAGGCCCCCGCAATGCGGAGAGACTCCAGAAGATTGGTGTATCCACGGTGCAGGATGTGCTGTTCCATCTCCCTTCCCGTTATCAGGACCGGACCCGCGTCCTGCCCATCGGTAGTCTGCGTCCCGGTGATCAGGCTGTGATCGAGGCCAATGTGGAGTTGGCTGATATCAAGTTTGGTCGCCGCCGCTCCCTGCTGGTTCGGGTGGCGGACGGTACCGGCTCCATATTCCTGCGCTTCTTTCACTTCTCTGGCGCACAAAAGTCCTCCCTGGTGCGCGGGGTAAGGCTACGCTGCTTTGGCGAGGTGCGCAGCGGTCCCTCCAGTCTAGAGATGGTGCACCCAGAGTATCAACATATAACTAAAGAGCAGGATAGCGCTATGGAGCAGAGCCTCACTCCAATCTATCCAACCACCGAGGGGATGCATCAGCTGAGTTGGCGTGGCATGACCGAGCAGGCCCTTAAGCTATTAGAGCAGAATCCGGATGGTCTGCCCGAGTGGTTACCCCAAGAGCTGTTGAGCAAGATGAAGCTGACCGAACTCAGTGCAGCAGTGCGTTACCTGCATCGGCCACCACCGGATGCGGATCAGGATTTGCTGCTGACGGGGAAACATCCGGCCCAGAAGCGGTTAGCGTTTGAGGAGTTGTTGGCTCATCAACTTGGCCTGCGCAAGTTGCGCAGGCAGCTACGCAAGATCAAGGCCCCAAGCCTGAATGGTTCCGGCGAGTTGGTTCAGGGGCTACTGCAACAACTGCCGTTCCAGCTAACCTCTGCCCAGCAGCGGGTGGGTCAGGAGATCAACAGCGATTTGCTGCGGCCACATCCCATGATGCGGTTGATTCAGGGAGATGTGGGCTCAGGCAAGACCGTGGTGGCAGCTATGGCCGCCCTGCAGGCGGTAGAGGCTGGTTATCAGGTCGCCTTAATGGCGCCTACGGAGCTGCTGGCAGAACAGCATCTGCTAAGTTTTCTGACATGGCTGGAACCACTCGGAATAGATGTATCCTGGCTTACCAGCAGGCATAAGGGCAGGCCGCGTCAGGAGATATTATCAGCCCTGGCCGATGGCGGCTCCCAGGTAATCGTGGGGACCCACGCCCTGTTCCAGGAAGACGTTATCTACCACAAACTGGGGCTGGTGATCATAGATGAGCAGCACCGTTTTGGGGTGCATCAGCGCATGGCCTTACGGGACAAGGGGGCGGGCAACAAGCTGGTGCCGCATCAACTGATAATGACCGCCACCCCGATCCCCCGCACCCTGGCCATGACTGCCTATGCCGATCTGGACATCTCCATAATTGACGAACTGCCGCCGGGACGCAAACCGGTTACCACCGTGGTGCTGCCGAATTCGCGCCGCAGTGAGGTGGTGCAGCGGGTGCTCTCCGCCTGCCAGCAGGGGCGGCAGGCCTACTGGGTCTGCACCCTGATCGAAGAGTCTGAGGCGCTGCAGTGTCAGGCTGCCGAGGATAGCGCTGCCGAGCTGGAGCTGGCCCTGCCGGAGTTGAAGGTTGGTCTGATCCATGGTCGTCTCAAGGCGGCGGATAAAGAGTCCATCATGGCTAGGTTCAAACAGGGCGATCTTGACCTGCTGGTGGCGACCACCGTGATTGAGGTAGGCGTGGACGTGCCCAATGCCAGCCTCATGGTGATAGAAAACCCCGAGCGCCTGGGTCTGGCTCAACTGCATCAACTGCGGGGGCGGATTGGCCGCGGTAGCGACCAGAGCCACTGCGTTCTGATGTATCACTCGCCCATCTCTGAAAATGCCCGAGAGCGGCTCGGTATCATGCGTGAGACCAACGATGGTTTTGTTATTGCCCAGAAAGACCTGGAGCTACGTGGGCCCGGCGAGGTGCTTGGCACCAGGCAGACCGGAGAGATGCAGTTTCGTATCGCCGATGTGATGCGTGATCAACCCATGCTGCCCCAGGTGCAGCAGGCAGCTGAACTGGTACTGGAGCAGTATCCGGAGAGTGTGGAGCCGCTGATGCGGCGTTGGATTGCGGATCGTGAACGCTACATACATGCTTAATGTGCAATAATACCGGCTTTGAATGTAGGAATGTTTGCTGTTGAACCAATTCGCACCACAATCGACCCTGCTTGAGCCTAACTGGGCTAGTGGCCGGCAGCTAAAGCTGTGCCGCATACCTGCGGGTATTCATGACTGGTTAATTGATCAGGGTTCACTTACGGCCCGCCTGAAAAAGGTTAGTAAAGAGAGCTTCCGGGTGCGCCTGGTTGATCAAGGGTGGGGAAGGGCCCTCTATAGCGAAGGGGTTCTATTGGGGATGCGCCGAGGCGAGACCGCGGTTGTGCGGGAGGTGGAACTGTTAATCGATGGGGTTCCATGGGTGTTTGCGCGTACGGTGATTCCGGCCTCAAGTATGCGCGGCCCCTCCAGGCGGCTCACAATGCTGGGGACCAAACCATTGGGGGAGGTGTTGTTTGCGGATCCGCGCACCCACAGGATTGTCATGGAGATAGCATCTCTGCGTAGTAGACACAATCTATATAAAAAGGCAGTTATGGGTCTCGATACAAAACCGGAACAACTTTGGGGGCGACGCACACTATTTCAGCTATCGGGTTCGCCTCTGCTAGTAAATGAACTGTTTTTACCTAGGGTAGGTTCTGCATGATTAGCGTTGATGCCATAGATTATAAAAAAATAATGGAGCGGCTTGGCAGATACTCCTGCCTGGTTAGGCTGGATCGCCCCATTGGTACTCTATTGTTAATGTGGCCGTCACTCTGGGCCCTGTGGATTGCGGCGGAAGGCAGGCCTCCATGGGAGATAGTTCTGATCTTCGTGCTTGGTGTAACCGTGATGCGTTCGGCCGGATGCGCCATAAACGATTATGCTGATCGCGATATAGATGGCCTGGTAGAGCGCACCAATAAGCGTCCGCTCGCCACCGGGGATGTGAGTCCCAAAGAGGCGATTATAGTATTTGTGGTCTTGTGTCTTGTGGCCTTCATGCTGGTGCTGTTATTGAATAGACCCACCATCTATATGTCGGTGGTGGCTGTGGTGCTGGCCGCCATATATCCCTTCATGAAACGCTACACTCATCTGCCACAACTGATTCTGGGTATGGCCTTTGGCTGGGCGGTTCCCATGGCCTTCATGGCGGTCACCGAGACCACCCCTCCTGTCGCCTGGTTGCTGTACATAGCCACGGTTATATGGGCATTGGTCTATGATACTCAGTACGCCATGGTAGATCGGGATGACGATATCAGAATCGGGGTCAAATCAACTGCTATCCTGTTTGGAGAGTATGATCGCCTCATGATTGGGTTATTTCAGCTCTCGGTGTTAGGTATACTTTTACTGGTGGGAAATAAGATTGATCTTGGCCTCTACTACTATATTGGGGTGGCAGTGGCCAGCGGTTTTGCCATCTATCAGCAACAGCTTATCAGGAACAGGAATAGAGAAGGTTGCTTTAAGGCATTTCTGAACAACAACTGGTTTGGCGCCAGTGTGTTCATAGGGTTGGTGCTTGATTACACCATCTAGTCATTCTGACAGAATGAAAAATGGGGAGTAGATTATGCAATTAATAAGCAGCAGTATTTCCGATGGCCAGGCCATCTCAGAAGAGTTCGCATTTTGTCGACCAGACCCGGAAACCCATGCAACTCTTTCCGATAACAAAAGCCCGCATCTGGCATGGAGCGGAGCACCGGAAAATACTAAGTCCTATGTACTTATCTGCTGTGACCCCGATGTGCCGAGTAAACCGGATGATGTCAATCAAGAGGGCAGAACTGTACCTGCTGATCTGCCGCGGGTGGATTTCTACCACTGGGTGTTGATTGATATCCCAGCGACAGTGACCGAGCTGGAAGTTGGGGCAGATTCAGAAGGCGTAACGCCTAAAGGCAAAGAGCAGACCCCTGCTCTACAAGGCGCAATTCGCGGAGTTAATAGCTATACCGGCTGGTTTGCGGGTGATGCTGATATGGGTGGAAACTACTTTGGTTACGATGGACCCTGCCCACCCTGGAATGATTCAATACCACACCACTATGTGTTTACCATTTACGCCCTGGATATCGCTAGCTGTCCCGTTTCAGGTCCCTTCGACGGGTCTGATGTGCTTGAGGAGATAGAGGGGCATGTGCTGGACCAGGCCAGCATAACCGGTCTGTACAGCCTCAATCCTGATGTTACAGTTTAGTCCTACCCCCCTCTCCCCCTGCGGGGAGAGGGTTGGGGTGAGGGGAGCGGTTGAAGTTGCCCCTTTCTCCCTTAATACTCCCCCTCTCCCCTGTGGGGAGAGGGTTGGGGTGAGGGGGCGGTTGAAGTTAAACCCAACAGCTATAAGAGAAATCAACAATGAAACATAATTTGCCCCTACCTCAAGATAAAAAACTCAATGTGCTGTTTAGAGTAGAGTCAGGAGCACTTGGTCCTGAAGGCGATAAACATGTTGAGCCCTTCTGTGAGTTTGCAGAAAAAGAGCTGGTAACACTGGATTCAGATTATATCCATTGGGAGCTTGTTCCCAGGCATGACAAATCTCTTCCGGAGATAGAGTTCAGGGTTAATGGTAAAAAACTATCCCACGACATGGCGTCTAAATATCTGGAGGTGTTCGAGCAGGAGCTGGATGAATTTGAGCTGCATCTGGCTGGCAACATCTCTCGCCTGGTGGATGAATTTATGGGGCATTAGGCAGATGCATTTCAACACCAATATCCCATCATCCCAGACTTGATCCGGCCTGTAGGAGCCAGCTCCTGCGGGCGATATCCGATTTACTCAATCGCCCAGAGAAGTTGGCTCCCACAATAGTTTGATAACGCTTGAGTTATTGATCTGGTTGGTAAGAGTATAAAACCACCTAGATCATCTTCTTAAGCTCATACTCCAGAATACCTTCAGCCCCCATCGCCTTTAGTTGAGGTATAAGGCTACGTACCTCTCTGCTATCCACTACAGTCTCAATGGCCAGCCATTCACGGTCGAACAGGTGGTTCACCGTCGGGGCATGTAGGCTGGGCATGGCCCCCACAATATCTTCCAGCTTTGCTGCCGGAATGTTCATCTTCAGGGCCACCTTTTTACGAGCCTCCAGAGAGGCCTGGAGCAGCATGGCAATCTGCTCAATCTTCTGGCGTTTCCATGGATCGGCCATGGCAGTCTTGTTACTGATCAGCCTAGTCTCGGTGTGCAGCAGATCGCACACAATACGCAGGCCATGGGCCTTGATGGTGCTGCCGGTCTCGGTTATCTCCACCACTGCATCCACCAACCCCTCAACCACCTTGGCCTCAGTCGCCCCCCAGGAGAACTCCACCTCCGCATCGATACCGCGCTCTTCCAGGTAACGTTTGGTGAATCCCACCAGTTCGGTTGAGATCTTTTTACCCTGCAGGTCTTCCACAGACTGGATGGGTGAATCCTGACGCACCACCAGTACCCAGCGGCAAGGCTGGTCCGAACTCTTGGAGTAGACCAACTCGCAGATCTCTTCAACATCAGAGTTTGTCTCTAAAATCCAGTCATGACCGGTAAGACCCAGATCCAGGGTGCCGTTTGCTACATAGGGCGCCATCTCCTGGGAGCGCACCAGGGCACAGCTTATCTCCTTGTCATTGATGCTGGGAAAGTAGTTCCTCGAGCGTATCCGAATATCCCATCCAGCCTGGGCGAATAGAGAGATAGTGGATTTTTCCAGGCTCCCTTTTGGAACCCCCAGTTTCAGTTGTGACATCTGTTATAGCCCTTGTTTCAGTTGTTGTTGGTATATGCCTATTTTCCGCACTCTATGGCGGTTTGCCAAATAATATAGTGCTTTTACTACAAATGATGCTGATTTGTACCAAAATTAGCCTAGATACAACGGGTTTATTGCTAATTTGATTTCAAATTCTTAATATCAATTATGACCATTGAAGAGAAATTCACGCATGCTTTCCCCGGTGTTTAATGGTTAAGGAGATGGAGCATTGAAGTTGTTTAGGGTGGGGCGCATAAATATTACGCTGCTGGCAATCTTTGCTGTTTTGCTTGCCTTTCTTATTATCTCCGATGTCATCATTTATCAAAATCATAAGCATACCCTTTATCAGGATTTTATCGACTCCAAACAAGAGCAGATCAGATTGATCGCTCTGGCCTCCAGTGAGGCTCTTAGAAAACGAGACTATGTAGAGGTCGAGTGGTTGCTGGATGGGTGGGGGAAGGAGCTGGAGTCCATAGTTGAGGTTTTGGTAAAAAAACAAGACGGAACCCTATTGGCAAGTTATCAACGTGGATCACCAGCTAAGGAGAGTATGACTATTGAATCAGAAAGTGATCTGTTTGATGTGAAGTTTATTCTAAAAACGGATACATCTGCCGTCACTGGTGAAATGAGTGCCTTGCTAACAGAGATGCTAATTATCTCTGCACTTATTGCCTTGATGATTGCCCTTGCTATATCTGTAGTCATGCGGCGACTGGTTATCACCCCGCTCAGCAAGCAGCTAGATAAACGTAAAACCTTGCTAAGGAGGATTAGACGCATAAGCAAAGAGAACAAGCGTTTGGTTGAGTCTGCTGGCGAAGGTATTTTTAGTCTGCGCGATGACGGTGCTTGTTCATATATAAATGATACCGCTCTGGCCATGCTGGGTTTAAGGCGCGATGAAGTAATCGAGAAAGATATACATAATCTGATTCACCAAACAGGTTCAGATAATAACTGCGTCGTAACAGATTGCCAGATAATACTCACCCTAAAAACAGCCAAGGGTGTCATTGTTGAAGAGGATGTTTTTTTGCGTGGCGATGGAACCAGTTTCCCAGTTACTTACTCGTCTTTTCCGCTGGAAGAGGGCAATACTCAGATTGGAGTTGTTGTGGTTTTTCGCGATATAACAGAGCAGCATAAAAAGCGTACCGTCCTTGAATATCAGGCAACCCATGATCCATTAACAACTTTGGTTAATCGCAGAGAGTTCGAGCGAAGATTGAATAGGGCAGTGGAGGCAGCGAGAAATAATCAGAAGGAACATATTCTGCTGTATATGGATCTGGATAATTTTAAGCAGGTTAATGACACAGCTGGACACAAGGCAGGAGATGAGCTGTTGCGCAGAGTAGCGAGAAAACTCTCCTTCTTGATGAGAGATAGAGATACGCTGGCCAGGTTGGGTGGAGATGAATTTGTAGTTCTTCTTGAAAACTGTTCCATGGGTGCAGCCCTGCGAATTGCGGGCGAGATAATTGACGCAATATGTGGTGAGAAATTCGCCTGGGATGGAGTGAGCCTGGTAATAGGGATCAGCATTGGCGTAGTGGAGATTAACGCAAGCTGCTCAGATCCAGATACCATTATCAATGCTGCTGATAGTGCCTGCTATATGGCCAAACAGTTGGGCGGATGTCAGATACAGATATGGTCTCCCGAATTACTAATGGGAGATAAGGTGCATTGAATTACTTTCTATCAAAGTGGTGTTAATTCAGTGGCGTAATTTGTCTCCGCGTTGATTTATTTGTTATACACAATCTTCATTTCTTAGCCCTAATGCATGCGTAATTTTGCGCTGGTGTTGGGTTTTCGATTTCTTCCTCGAACAAAGATAAACATTTGGCATTTGAAAACCCGGCATTAGCCAAGAGCTCAAGATGCTTGGCCACATAGAACCGCCCCCCTTCAAACTCATGCAGGGTGCCGGTTGGCTTGATGAAATCACCATTTATCAAGATGCCGCTTTTGACTAAAGCGCCATACGACCGTTTGTATACGGTATTGATGTTTTTGGGGCTACCCAGATCATGCAGTGCCCAGGTAGAAACAATTGCATGGGCTGGTTCAGATACTTTCTTTTCCCATGCCTCCTCTACTAAATCAGCCTGCATGTATGAGACTCGTGAAGAGAATCTTTGCAATCGCTCCTGAGCGATTTCAAGCATTGGCAAAGAAAAATCTATACCGCAGTACGAAGCTCTGGGCATTCTTTCCAAAAGATATTTTGCCAAGTAACCCGGCCCTATCCCTAACTCGACAATGCACCCATCGTTAGGAATAGCTTCCTTAAGCTGAGAGGTGATCAGCTCGAACAAACGAAGGCGCTCGGGAGTAGGTTCAAACCTCTCAGCCCAGCCAAGTGCGAATTCCTTGCTGTGAAATTCATGGTCAGCACCTACGAGGTTTTTTGTCACCTGGTTTCACCTTTTAACGTACAATGCCTAACATCAGCCGACCGAAAAACGTAGCTGTTTTTGAGTTGGCTGGATATGATGGTTAGAAGTTGTTGTCATTTGGAACCTTACTAGCCCATGGGTATGCATCTTCCAATTGACGAGCTAGCATTAAAAGCATTCCATCCCTTCCTACATCTGCCATAAAATGAGCTCCGTTTGGTAGGTTATCACCATCCCAGTACAGTGGGACAGACATTGCTGGCTGGCCTGTTATATTTGCGATTGGAGTAAATGGCGTGACATTCAGAGATTTATCAATCGCCATGTCCAGCGATTTTTTATTGACTGCTTTTTTTCCAAGCCCTGTGGCAACCATTACTCTCATTGCAAGTTTTTCTATAGTACTTGGATCAAGTGCATTGCTTTCCAACGGTCGTGTAGCGACAGTTGGCGTCAGAATAACATCAAACTGCTGATGCAGTTCTGATATGCTCTGATAAGCTCTTTTCCACACGCTAAAGGAGTGCTCTATTTTTTCTTGAGAAATGCCACTACCTGCAATTGACATGAATCTTGTATTAAGCTCCATATCAAGGTTCTTTTCATCCACACCAAGCAATGAAGAAATGTTACCAACATCGCGATGTGTGTAATGCATGACTATCATTATGAATGCACGCATGAGCTCCCGGCCATCAAAATTCCACTTTGCAGGTATTACTTTATGGCCTAAGTTCTCACAGGCGTTCCCGGCTACCTCCGCAGCCTTTATGCACTCAGGGTGAACATCTGTTCCAGTGGGGGATTCTGTGATTATTCCAATTTTTAGCTCTTTATTCTTACATGTTGTAGAGTGCAGATAACTGCCTTGTGAAGGGCTGTTAACTGAGTAATTGTTTCTAATGTTTCCAGCCACCAAGTCAAGATAAGCGGCGCTGTCCCGGACAGAAATTGTAGAAACGTGGCTAACAACTGCTCCGCCCCATGCTTTAGACATGTCCTCATACTTGTTAATACCGCGTGATGGTTTCAGGCCAAATATCCCACAATATGAAGCTGGTAAGCGTATTGAGCCTCCACCATCACTTGAATAGGCCATTGGAACTACCCTGCTTGCTACCACAACGGAACTTCCTCCACTGGAGCCGCCAGAGTTCTTTGAAATATCCCATGGGTTCAGCGTTTCTCCAAAAGCACTGCTTTTAGCTAATGGAAAGGTGCCCAGTTCTGATGTTGTTGTTTTTCCAAAAGTGATTAAGCCACTGCTAATCAATTGATTAGCCATCGCACTATTTTCATTAGGTACAAATGACATCATGGCCCTAATTCCATTAGATAATGGCATGCCTTTAAATGGCAACATTAAATCTTTAACAAGAAACGGAACACCACAAAACACTGTCTTCTTATCAAGGTTATTTATAAGAGAGTTAGATAGATCATCAGCTTGATATGTAACCGCGTTTAATTGTGGATTAATCTTATCAAGCCTTTCCTTAGCTTCTGCTAGAAGTTCTTCAGGAGATACTTCACCACTGCGAACCAAATCAGCCATGCCTAAGGCATCATAGTTACTGTATTCTGAAAATTTACTCATGTCGCATTTGCTTTGTGAATCAGCATTTTAGATAAGGGACCGAGGTCAAGCCAAGGTCCCGCGCAGGGCTGTGGACCCGGAGTGTACTTGACCGCCTGGTTATATGTGAATTTGGCGTAATTACAAAGCATATAATAAAACCTATAAATATTATTACTTCATTACCATAACTAGCACTGCAAAAGCTGCAACAAAAGCCAAAATGCCGATGAACTGGACAAACCCGGTAGAATGGCTTTGCACTGGAGGTGGCGGGTATTTTCCAAGAGTAAATACTCTTAGTACCACCTTACCAATAAGATAGAAGACAATTTCAAAAAGAACATCGATTATAAAATACGCAACAAATCGCCCAATTATTCGAAATAAGCCTTCAGCTACTTCATCAATTGGCATCGCTTATTTCCTTTTGTTTTTACGCATAAACGTTTTACATAAGGGGCGCACAGCGAACGATCTTGATGTGCTTGTAATGTGTTCTCATGCAGCTGATAGCCGTTTGACCCGTAATTCCTTCCGGTGCTGTTCAGCTTCCCAAAGATCGTATTGAGTTTGCTGATTCAACCAGCTCTCTGAGGAAGTATTGAACGCAATAGAGAGCCGAACAGCCATTTCTGGGCTAATACCGGCATTGCCATTGATAATGCTGGAAAGTGTTTTTCGGCTGACACCAAGGGCTTTTGCTGCCTCAGTAATTGAAATACCGAGTGGCTCAAGGCAAAGTTCCTTAATGATTTCGCCAGGATGTGGAGGATTGTGCATAAGCATGATATTGCCTCAGTGGTAATCTTCGTAATCAACGAGTTCGGCGTGAACACCATCAAATTTAAACGTAACGCGCCAGTTACCACCAACTCTCACTGACCAAGTTTCTTTACGATCTCCGGAGAGTTGATGTAAATGCAACCCTGGTAGATCCATATCGGTTGGCGAGGTAGAGGCATTAAGGCGGCCTAAAATTAACCGTATCCGATTTACATGATTCGTTTGAATTCCAGACTTCTTGCCTGTGTTGAAGAAGCGCTCAAGGCCTTTGTGCTTGAAACTCTGAATCATATATACAGTGTAACGCGTTACGTTACACTTCGCAACCTTTTACACATAACGTCAAGGCTCAGGCGCCCACCAAAGCGGTAAGCCGATAGGCGCACCGCTTTGGTGGGTCGCCTGGAGCCGCATGTTAGGCATTTTTTCGCCTGTTCTTAAGTTCAATTTTTACGGACTCATGAACATCCTTGAATATTGACTTCATTTCATCGTTGAATGGGGCGTGACGAAAGAAGTTCTCTAAAGGAGGTGTTCGAACATCTGGTGGAAATGATATATTTGCAAATATTGGAAAGGAAACACCATCAATATCTGTTAATGAGAATCTGCTGGATATTGGGTATGATGGCTTCCCAAATTTTTCGCTTAACACACTAACTATTTTTTCTTTATACAACTCTGGGTGAAGTTTTATATATCGCCGATTCACTCCAGTTATTTTTTGCGCCAGTTTAAACATCATATCTGGCAAGATATCTAATTGGTTATGCCAGAGAATCAAAAGGTTTGAATTTGAAAAATGATCAAAATCTTTTTGTTCGTACAATTCTTTTAAGGCATCGAGCCTTTTCCTTAATAAGCAAGAATGCACTAATGCAGAAGCACTGTAGCTCTGGAATGAGCCGTTATCATGATGCTTTCTTAATAGTTGTATTTCTTTAAATGCCCCATCAAAGTCACCGTAGATCAGATGCCTCTCAAGGCCATAGTAATACACAAACACATAACCAATATCTATCTCATTTGTTACATCATATAGCCACCTTAAATACAACCCCCTTTGCTCTGGATTCATTTCACTGTAAGAAGGAAAGTATGAGAGTTTTTCAACATTATTAGGAGAGGATGGGTCTATAGCTGGAAGTACAGCATATATGGTGCTGGGATCATCGGGTGCTTCTTGATTTATGCCCACACATCCCTCCTCCGAAATTGAGATGGAATATTGCAATCCATAGCCATGGCCTTTGGGTTTGTCGTATGAAATGAATAGTAGTTCCTTTCGATATGGAGGAATTTTATTAATTGCTGGATTTGTCTTTTTCCTTGGAATTAGCTTGTTTAGTAACGACATGGAACCTTACTTACGCGCTATCTTTTTGCCTAACGTTTAAGGTAAGGGGCGGCGGAGAAGCCGGCGTCCCGCGCAGGGCCATAGGCCCGGAGCAAACTTGACCGGATTGTTAGAACTTTCGCATTCATTCCTTATGCCTACCCATATTTAATTAACGCAATTATTAAAATAACTATGACGAGCGCCATGGTAGAGAGAATTCCAATACCATTCATTTTGCTAGCACATTCATCACAAAACCCTTTTCTTGCTACTAAACCAAATAGTATTGCAATTGCCGGAACAAGCGGCCAATAGACATGGCCTTCCGTTTTTACAGTACCTCCACAATTTATGCACTTCTGTGTTTTGTTATCAGTATTCATAAGAGTTCTAACAGTTATATTAACGAGACCTTATGTCTCGTTATACATTTTTATGTGGTGTTCCTTGCATGATAAATACAGCCAATAATTAGCAGCAAGAAGAAGAACACCAACAACACCCACTAATCCCATATATATATCTGATTCATAAACTGCTACTGGGAGGTAAATACAACAAAGCGCACCATATAAAATTGATGGCAGTACCAACACTATCATTAGCCAATCATTATATTTTCGTTTTTTTTGCAGCTTAAATGCAACAATTAATAGGCTTGCTGGAATCACTGATAATAGAAACATAAACAGAAGCGCAAGTGCAGCGCCAGCAGCTATGCCACTTGATATCCCAGATGCATAGCTTTCACCAGTTAAAAAAACAAACAATATGAATGGTTGAATTAGTTTCATAGATATCCAATGTATTTTTCACATAACGCCTTACATAAGGGGCGCGTAGCGTCCCAGCGAACGAGAGTGAGCGATCTTGATGTGCTTGTTAGCGATCAATGTCAGATCCCATGCAATGTGGCGGTCGTGGATGGGAACCGCTACAGCCTGGAGGAAAACTTACGAAAGGTTTCGGTGGTGCCTTATCGCAGCCTTTTGGTTGCCCCGATGCCAATTTACCCTCCCGATAGATACACAGGTGATTGCCTATAGAACCAAATGTTTTTTCAGCTACTGCTTTGCCAGATTCAAAATAGATAACCCAAATTTTTTCGAAATCTTTTTTGTTCTGTGTTTGCTCGAACCAAAGTATTTGACAACCAGTATAGGTAAGCGAAATATCAGCCTTACGCGGATAGATTTTCATCGCACGGCCATGGTTTGAACTTTCGCCTGCTTCGCGTGGCGGGGTGCTAAGCGAACAGTTTGCCGCCTCCATGGGAATATCTTCAACCGCGCACAGGGGCGCAGATAAGGTTATAAGTAAGCAAAATAGCAGCTGTCGGTATCTCATCGCTAACGTTTACGGTAAGGGGCCGAGGGTGAAACCCGAGGTCCCGCGCAGGGCCGTAGGCCCGGAGTGAACTTGACCGGATTGTTAGGCACTATTACTCTGCCAAACACTAAATAAGCGGTGGATTGCGCTTGTAAAAAAACCATACTAAGCATGCAATTGATGCCGCAATAAGATAGAGAATATTTAATGCTTGCATTTGTAAAAATAGTGCCACTAGAAATACTAAGCATAAAAGAGGTAACTCCCTTAACCGATGAAATGCAATAGCGCCGTAACAAACAATTAAACCGCCAATTAAGATAGCAATCCCTAGAAAACCAGGCCCCCTATAACTCATGCGACTCGTATCCATGCTATTTAGTAGTGCTATGAGATCGCTATTTGCATTTATTAGCACCATAGAAATAAGAACATGGAGGGCATAAACAGAATCTAATAGCTCTTTCTTTGTCATTTTTTTGTGCCTAACGTTCTGCAGCACCGGAAAAATGCGAGCTTGCGAGCATTTTGTCCGCGTGGCTGCGTTTGTTATGCGCTGTTATAGATGTCATGCAAATACTCCTTAGCCTCATCATTTAGCAGGACTTTTGAACCATTTTCGACATGGTACAGCTCAATAGAGTTTACCTCTCCATCTGCAGATATAGAGCGCACGCCATCAAGAACTGATAATAAACCAAAAATCGTTTCAGATACTGAATCTGAAACAATAGATTTCACTCTTTCTTTTCCTTCTTCATTTAGCGCCAAATACCATTCTGAATTTTTCAATAACTCAGGATCTGGTTTACGACCAGGTGGCTCCTTTAAGTTTTCGATGACATCATCTTTAGCACTAAGCTCAACAGATTCTTTAATTAAGGAAACAAAACTATCAGGTGTCATTGATGATTATCCTTCTTACGCATAACAGTTATATTAACGAGACCTTATGTCTCGTTATACATTTTTATGCACATTATTTGCACCCGCCTTCTTTTAATACTTTTTTCGTTGATGCTGGGTGAGCTTTCAGCTCATTAACTGGGCGAATTGGGCGAGGTACTAAATTACCTCCACAGTTTGGGCATACGCCTTTTAATATGTCAGTCGCGCACGAAGTACAGAAAGTACATTCAAATGTACAAATGACTGCCTCTGTTGATTCCGGTGGTAAATCTTTGTCACAACATTCGCAATTTGGTCTGAGTTCTAGCAATGTTGCCTCCTTTTTAAATCGTGGTGTTGGAATTGATTGGTTTGCTTCATTTCAAACAATCGATTCCTATCAGGCCCTTGTTCGATGTGTTTATGCATAACGTTTAAGGTAAGGGGCGGCGGCGAAGCCGGCGTCCCGCGCAGGGCCGTAGGCCCGGAGTGTACTTGACCGCCTTGTTATATGAATAATTTATTAAGTATTTATAATGCCTGAATGTTTATATATACGCTATAACCTGAGAGCAATGCGGCAAACAATATACACCCTGCCCGAATGCTGCGATATATTCTATGTTTATGCTGGTAACCTTCAGGTAATAATATTTCTTTAATTGAAAGGTACGATACCCAGCAGAACGCAATAAATATAATTATGGAAACAAAGAGTGAATTATTAAAAAATAGATAATTATTTATTTTCTCATCAAGTGTTGGAAAAAAGAATAGAATAGTCAAAGAACATAGATATAACGAAGCAAATATTGTTGCTAATGTATTTTTAACAATACCATTCATTTTCTTTCATATAACAGCTAAGCATTTATCTGCTGTGCGCAGCATGGTAGATAAATGTATGTTGGACTATGCCGCCCATCAGTTTGGCACAGACTATATAAAGGGGATTGTATTTCAGAGGTTGCTTTGAACCTCGGTCCTTGGGCAAGAC
>JBNKJS010000038.1:0-96301 GCA_050291365.1 Sedimenticolaceae bacterium
GGCCAAGGGCCAAGGGCCAAGGGCCAAGGGCCAAGGGCCAAGGGCCAAGGGCCAAGGGCCAACAGATGATGGCCGAGCAATATAATATGTCAAGAAGTTTTTTAGCCCTGACACCTCGGCCCTGACACCTCGGCCCTGACACCTCGGCCCTGACACCTCGGCCCTGACACCTCGGCCCTAATACCTCATCCCTGCCCTTAGCCCTTGCCTGCAAACCAGAAAATTCGTAGTCTATGCCCCTTCCAAAATTAAAAGATAGAGATATAGCTCTATAATTACACCATTTAAGGTCACAACTAATGATTACCAATAGCATGGAACTTGCCAGAGCCAACATGGTACAACAGCAGATCAGGCCCTGGGAGGTACTAGATTCCAAGGTTCTGGATTTGATTGCCAAACTGCCTCGAGAGGAGTTTGTTCCAGAGCAGTACCGCGAACTGGCATTTGCCGACAGCGAGATCGCCATAGGACATGACCAGAAGATGATGGCACCAAAAGTGGAGGCAAGGATTCTTCAGGCCCTAAATATTCAACCAGAGGATAATATCCTGGAGATCGGCACCGGCAGTGGCTATCTCACTGCCTGTCTTGCCAAGATGGGAGCCAAGGTCACCAGCATTGATATCCAGGCCGATTTTACCAGCCACGCCGCTGAGCTGATGGAAAAACAGGGTATCGATAATGTAAAGCTGATTACCGGAGACGGCCTGGAGTTCGCGCAGGAAAATGGCCCATTTGATGTTATCGTGCTCACAGGATCTCTCCCCAGGATTGGTGAAAAACTTAAACGCCAGCTAGAGATGGGCGGACGTCTGTTTGCGGTTGCCGGAGATTCACCGGCCATGGAGGCCACTCTGATCACCCGGGTCGGTGATTATCAGTGGCGCGAAGAAACAATCTTTGAGACTGATCTAGAGCGCCTGGAAGCGCCCGACGCCGCTCCCCAGTTTGTTTTCTAATTATTAGCCAACTGCTGTTCAATCAGACCAAACAACCTATCCACCGCACCCTGGTTCTCCTGAACCACCAGGCGGCCATTCTCCCCCACCCGGGTGCGTTCACTGGCATCCTCCAGCCACAGCTGTATCACCTGAGCCAGCTCCTTGGGGTTGGTAACAACCCTGGCCGCGTCCTTTTCCAGTAACAGCTCACTGATGGCGGCAAAGTTGTACATGTGTGGGCCGAACACCACCGGCTTACCCAGGGCCGCCGGCTCCAGCACATTCTGCCCGCCACGCTTGATCAGGCTACCGCCCACAAAGGCAGCATCCGCCGCCGCCAGGAACAGGGCCAACTCACCCATGGTGTCTCCCAGAAACAGCTCCACATCACTGTCACAAGCTTCTCCACTGGAACGCCGTACCGTTTTCAACTTTTCACGTTTACACAGAGCATAAACCTTATCGAAACGTTCTGGATGGCGCGGAACTAACACCAGCAGGGCATTAGGAACAGATTCACGAATAATCTTATGGGCCTCCAGAACCTGCTCATCCTCCCCCTCCTGGGTGCTGGCCGCGACCCAAACTGGCCGATCCCCCCATTCGCGCTGCAACACTTCTGACCGCTCCAGCAGACTGGCGGGGAGACGGGAGTCAAACTTAACACTTCCGATAATGGTTATTCTCTCTTGCGGCATACCCAGGGCAGTAAACCTCTTGGCATCTGCCTCACCTTGGGCTGCTATCTGCCCAATCTTATTCAGGATCATGCGGGTAAATCTAGGCCATCGGGCGTAGCTGGCCGCCGACTTTTCAGACAACCTGGCATTGGCCAGAATAGTAGGAATACCCTTTTGCTCACACATAGCGAGCATATTGGGCCAGACCTCTGTCTCCATCATAACTAGCAGCTTGGGCCGGGCGCGGCGGATAAAGTTGCTCAGGGCAAAGGGCAGGTCATAGGGGGCATACACATGCAGCACGCTGTGGCCAAACAGAGTGGTGACCCGTTCGGAACCGGTGGGGGTGGTAGTAGTTATTACAATCGGCATCTCAGGATGGGCATCCAGCAATATCATTACCAGCCGTTCTGTTGCCATAACCTCGCCCACGGATACCGCATGAATCCAGATGCTTTCGCTGATTTCAAATGCCGTAAAGAAGCCAAAACGCTCCAACCAGCGGCGTCGATAGTCAGGAGCTCTCAGACTTTTCCACTGCAGGCGCAACAAAATAACGGGCACCAGCAGATAGAACAGTATGGTATAGAGACGTAGCATATTGCTCGATTATTGGGGAAACAACTCGTCTTCTACGCAAGCACAGAGGGAGTGGGCAAACACTATATGCTGCTCCTGGATAATCCTGGTGTCGTGACCCTGGGCCAGGATGGTGCAGTCAGCCAGCGGCCCCGCCTCCCCACCATCCCTTCCCGCAAACAGGATGCTGCCAAAACCAAGCTCTCTGCATCTCTTCAGGGCGTTGACGATGTTTGGTGAGTTTCCAGAGGTGCTTATCCCCAGAAACAGGTCCCCCTCTCGCATCTTCCCTTCCACTTGACGCTGAAAGATCATGTCATAGCCGTAATCGTTACCTATGGCGGTGAGGGTGGAGCTATCCACCGTCAGCGCCTCTGCCGGAAGCGCTGCGCGATCCCGTCCCAGGCGACAAACGAACTCCGCCGCCAGATGCTGGGCATCCGCTGCGGAACCACCGTTACCTGCGATATAGAGCCTCCCGCCATTGCGGTAGGATTCCACCACCTGAGTGACAGCCTGGTGGAAACGCTCCAGTTGTTTATCCTGTTGCATGAATGCCTGCTTGGACTGGATAGAGTCCTGCATGGCGTTCCTTAGTGCTTCTGCATATTTCATATTCGGTTTATTCAGTATTCGAGGGCTGTGGAGACTTATTTCACCACAGAATCGAGCATCTTTACATTATCTTGCAGGTGCTGGGGGTTAATGGTGCCCACGATCATGCTGCTGACGCCAGGCTGAGAGAAGACATACTCCATGGATTTTGCTACCCCTTCCGGCCCGCTCACATGGCCGCTCTGCAGCCCCTTTTTGATCAGTACGCCCTTGTTGGCAGCCGCGGCCGCCGCCAGAACCGGCAGGTCGTCCCTATAGTCTGGATTGCATGTAGCCATCACTACGTCCATCTCTTGCACCGTACGCAGACCACCCTCGGGGCTCTTGCTAGACATGCCGTGGGCGCGGATCAGCCCACGCTGCTTCAACTCCCGCAGGGCGTCCAGGGCACCCTCCTGCTCCAGGATACGCAGGTCATCGCCATCCGAGTGGATCAGAACCAGATCCAGATAATCCATATTTAGGGTGCGCAGGCTATGCTCAACCACCAGGATGGTGGTATCGAATGAGAAGTCGAATCTGGACGCGCCATTTTCAAAAAACTCACCCACCTTTGAGACCACTACCCATTGGTCACGCGGTCCTGGCAACAGCCTACCCAGCCGAGACTGGCTGCTTCCATAGGCCGGCGCAGTATCCAGCAGATTTATGCCCAGTTCCGAGGCCAAAGCCAGCAGGTCGCTTATCTCTGCATCCTGCGGCAGATCAAATGGCTTGGGGTACTTCACCTGCTCATTGCGCCCAAACTTGACCGTACCCAGCCCTATAGGACTGACCATAATGCCGGTTGCGCCCAGGGGTCTCAGTTGCATTATCCTGATACCTCCCAGGGCGGCAGCGCCAGATCTGGCCGCGGCAGTTTAATTAGACACTCTTCCTCATCCGGCTGCGGCACCACTCCATCTCTCTCCAACGTGGCAAGAATCTCTTGAGCCAGGCGCGGGGCGAAGGCAAGCTTGGTAGGCCAAACAGTTATAACACCACCATCTGAATCCAGAAAACAGCTCTCCGGGCGTATGCCGCCTGCTGTCTTCGGCTCTGCCCGGTCGATGCGCAGGCTGGACCATTCGGCATTTGAGATGTCGATCCAGGACAGTACCTCGGCAAGCTCCTGCTTGCACGCGGCGATCTGCTGCTCAGGTGAACGATCAATCCCGGACTCCGCAATCTGCCCACCCAGATACCAAGAGGTACGTCCATCCGACATAGTGGAACTTGTTACGGTGATGCGCGGGGTTGTACCTGAGCCCAGGCAGTGGGCATACATGGGGGGCAGGTCACCCATGGCTACCACCATATGCAGCGGCCGGAGTTGCATGGCAGGACGGCTCCTGCCCAGCTTCTCTAATAACTCCCTGTTACCTTTTCCAGCCGCAAAGATCAGACGCCCTGCCTCAATCGCCAGATCCTGGCCGGGGATGCCTATCAGGTAAGATCCACTTGCACACCGCTCAAACTGGAACTCATTATCTTCCAGCCGATAACAGTGATCTCCCAACTGGTCCGCCAGCTCCTTGACTAGAGAGGCTACATCCAACACCTGCTCTTCCAGTCGATACAGGTTCCCCTTGAAATCTGGGTGTTGGAACGATTGCGGGCGATCGTCCGGCTCAATCGGCATCATGCGGCTACGCATCGCCTTGCCAGCAAAAAAACCTGCCATACGTGAGATCAGCCCGGTGGTGGACCAGAGGTACTGATGATCGCTCAACACCTTTACCCGCTCCAGGTCCAGCTCTCCTCGACCCTCAAGACACGCCCGCCACAGGGCAGGCATTTCACCTATGGCGCGAGCAGATTCTGTGAGGCTGCCGGTGAGGGCATACTTAGCGCCGCCGTGGATAATGCCCTGGGAGGCAATGGTCTGCACCCCACCCAAATCATTGGGTTCAAACAGCACCGCAGCAAAGCCAGCCTGGCGCAGACGTGCCAAGGTCCAAAGGCCTGCGATACCGCCCCCGAAGATTGCTATGTCAGCCCTGGCCTTTTGCATATGAATGGTTTTGGATCAGACCGATCCGCTTATGCTGGCCCCGCGCCCTATGCCGTAATAGGTGATACCCTCTATCTCCATGGTCTCCAGATCGTACAGATTTCTGCCATCGAAGATAACTGGCTGCTGCAGCCTGGCCCTGATGATGCCAAAATCCGGGGCGCGGAACTGTTTCCACTCCGTCACAATGACCAGGGCATCGGCCGACTCCAAAGCCTGTTCCGATGACTCAGATATAACCAGATCGTCCCTATCACCATAGATGCGTCTGGCCTCTTTATCCGCCTCCGGATCATAGGCCTGAACCCGCGCCCCAGCCTCCCACAACTCCTCCATCAAGACGCGGCTGGGTGCCTCGCGCATATCATCGGTGTTGGGCTTGAAGGCTAGGCCCCAGAGGGCAAAAACCTTCCCCTCAAGATCGCCAGCGAAGTGTTTATAGATCTTGGCAAACAGGCTGTGCTTCTGGTCCTCATTTACCTGATCTACCGCCTGCAGCAGTTGGGCCTGGTAGCCGTGTTGTCCAGCAGTATGCTTCAGGGCCTTCACGTCCTTAGGAAAACAGGAGCCGCCGTAACCGGCACCTGGATAGATAAAGTGGTAGCCGATGCGCCGGTCTGAACCGATGCCAATCCTGACCTGTTCAATATCAGCCCCCACCTTTTCAGCGATATTCGCCAACTCGTTCATAAAGGTGATCTTGGTGGCCAACATGGCGTTGGCGGCATATTTAGTCAGCTCGGCCGAACGGATATCCATCTCGATAAGACGATCATGGTTACGGTTGAAGGGGGCGTAGAGGGCACGCAGATTCTCCGTTGCATCATGGTTGTCGGCACCTATTATGATGCGATCAGGCTTCATGAAATCATCGATGGCATTGCCCTCTTTCAGAAACTCCGGGTTGGATACCACATCAAACCCCATACCCCCCATGCCCCGCTCCTCCAGGGCCTGCTCAAGTTCCGCGCGCACCCGGTCGGCAGTGCCCACCGGCACTGTGGATTTGTCTACGATGATCTTATATTCGTCCAAGTGGCTACCGATGGTTCTGGCCACAGCCAGCACATATTGCATGTCGGCCGAACCATCTTCGTCTGGCGGGGTGCCAACAGCAATAAACTGAAACATGCCGTGGGAGACGCCTTCGGCGGAGTCGGAGGTAAAGGCCATCCGCCCGGCATCCATGTTGCTCTGTATCAAGACATCAAGTCCAGGCTCGTGGATCGTAACCCTGCCCTGCTGTAGGCTTGCGACCTTCTCCTCGTCCACATCCACACAGAGGACATCGTGCCCCACCTCCGCCAGACAGGCACCGGTGACCAAGCCCACGTAACCCGATCCAAAGATTGTAACTTTCATACCAGACCTCTTAGGTCGTCTCTGAATGAACCGTCATTCAAAAGAAAGACGGAGTGATAAGAAACATTGAATTAATCAGATCTTCCGTAGTTTTCTATACTCGAAATTCATTGGGCGCAAAATAGCACTCTTGGGTTAGTTTGCGTTTATTCGCCTTCATTTGCGGATAAAATATATAACCACCGATTAAGAGCGATCACGAATTGTATTGATCGTGCCGGTGGTGGAACAGTTGTCCACAAAGCTCATGACCTTTACCTCGCCTCCAGCCTCGCGCACACAGTTAGCGCCAGGTATGTCATCCGGGTTATTGTCCCCACCCTTGACCAGAAAATCCGGTTTTATACGACAAATCAGGCGTTCTGGAGTCTCTTCCGAAAACGGCACTACCCAATCCACGCAGCCTAAGGCAGCAAGCACTGTCATGCGTCGATCCAGGCTATTTACCGGGCGGTCGCTGCCCTTTAGTTGGCGCACTGTCTCATCAATGTTTACCGCAACAATAAGGCGATCACCTAAACGGCTAGCCTGTTCCAGATAGGTGACATGTCCGGCATGCAAGATATCGAAACAGCCATTGGTAAAAACCACTGTCTCACCCCGAGCTCTAGCTGTTGTTATGGCTGCCACCAGCCCCTCTTCATCCACCGCGCCGCGGTGGATAACCTGCTGTCTGGCCAAGGCGCTGCTTATCTCATCCATGGATGCGGTAGCTGTACCCAATTTACCAACCACGATGCCTGCTGCAATATTGGACAACTGGGTAGCAGCCTCCAGCGGCATGCCAGCAGCCAAAGCCGCAGCCAGGACCGAGATCACAGTATCGCCAGCTCCGGTAACATCGAATACCTCGCGGGCATGAGTTGGCAGATGGCGTGCCGGCTTATCCCGCTCCAACAGCGTCATGCCCTGCTCTCCACGGGTTACCAGAAGCGCCCCAAGATTAAGTCGCTCCATCAGTCCTAGGCCACGCTCAACCAATTGCTCATCTGACCCGCATGGGCCCACCACGGCCTCAAGCTCCGATAGATTTGGGGTAAGAAGGGTGGCGCCTGAGTATTTGTCAAAGTCAGAGCCTTTTGGATCAACCAGTACTGGCTTACCAGATGCCCGGGCACGAGCGATAAACTCGCCTACATCACGCAGAGTCCCCTTACCATAATCAGATAGCACAACTAGGTCGGCATTCGCTAACAGCGAATCAAAACGAGACAGAAACTCTGCTGAATCAAAACCGGGAAAGCCGTCCTCAAAGTCTAGCCGTATTAGCTGCTGATGACGGCTAATTACCCTCAGTTTGGTAATGGTAGGGAGACCATCAAGACGCTCAAAACTGCACTCCACCCCATGCTCTTGCAGTTGTTGCTCCAGGGTGTTGGCCATGTCGTCATCCCCGGTAAGACCAAGCAGAGTAGCCTTGCCGTCCAGGGAGGTGATGTTCAGCGCCACATTGCCAGCGCCGCCGGGACGGCCCTCTTCACCTGTTACCCGTACCACCGGAACCGGGGCCTCTGGAGAGATGCGGTTGGTGCCTCCGTGCCAGTAGCTGTCGAGCATAACGTCGCCCACAACCAGCACATTTATATCACTAAAATCAGGTAGTTCTATCATTGATCCGCTTGATTAAGATTTAAAAACAGGATGGTAACACAACAGAAAGCGCTTTCGTGTGTCTATATGGTTTCAGCAAGCAACCTTATCTTTTTGCCCTTACCCTCATCAAGGCCCGCAGCATCAATATATAGATCGAGAAATCGCCCCAAACCAAATTGAGTAAATATATTCCGCTGCTCCTGATTGCGTAACAGGTGACGGAAATTACGTCTTCTCTGATCCACCCGGAGCGAGACCCTGGAGAAGCGCATATCAGCAACATCTATAAGGCCAAACCCGCCGTTCGGCAACAACAGGATATTCCCTAAATGGAGGGAGCGGAAAAAGATGCCTTTACGGTGCAGTAGCGCAATAAACTCAGCCAGTCTCTGAAATATCTCATCTGAAATCCCCTCCCGCCCAGCTAGCTTTTCCAAAGACTCCCCCTCCATTAGGGGGTAGATAATCCCGTGGCGTTTTATGGCGTTACAGTAGAACACCCGCTCCACCTGCACACATGGAATACCCATGGCGATAAGACGCCTAGCATTACGCTTAAAGCGCAAGGTGTATGGGTATATGACGGAAAGTGAAAACCAGCGCTTTACCCGAATCAGCTTTATTATCTGCATACCCGGCGTCATAAGCACCTTTACACCGTGCCGGTCACGCTCAAGCTCGGTTGCCCCTTGAGTCAACTTGGTATATTCGTTTGCAGACATCAACCACATAACAGATCAACCTGCCTTATCTTTCAGTACTGTTTTAGTTGGCAGTCGTCTTCCCAAATGACGCGCCACATCACGATAGAGCCTACTGGCTTCGCCTGGCCGTCTGGAATCACCCAGGTATTTCCATACAAAACGCATACGGTCATATTTGCTAAGCAGGGTGATGGCGATACGCGCCAGCCCGGACAAGTCCACTACAACCCCTCTATGTCGACGCAGAGGCATGCGTGAGGCACGGGGAGCATCTATCCATATCGGCATGAACCCATCCTCTCTCTTTTGCAGCAGGATATTACGCCACTTCAGGTCATGGTGAAAAAAACCAGCGCCATGGGCCTGCTGCATCTGCAAAATCAGTTTTTTAGAGACATCTTCATAGATGAGCCTACGTTCATCCGGGGGAAGATGATACCAGACCTCAGGACCGTACCTGCTTAGGTCCTGAGTGTCTGGTACTGCACGGGTCACGATAAAGGATGCTTCCAGCGATCCGAGGCGTCGACGCTCCCCAAATGCCACGACTTCTAAAGTTGGAATATTGAGTCGTTTGAGCGTGGCATATGCCCAGGCCTCCACTGCAGCCTTGCCAGGGCGAAACATGAACTCAAACCAGCGCTTAGGAGGGTATACATAACGCTTAAAGTAAACCACCTCACCATCGCCCAGCTCAACGCGAAAACAGCTGGAGTGGGGTGAGCCAGACACACGCTGACCTAGTGAGAGCCTATCCCAAGGAAGATCCTTGCTAAGACCAACCCGCGCCAACCGCTCCTGCCATGCAGGATCTACGGCAAACGTAACTCCGTGGAATGTTTGAATGGACCGTTTAATGTCAATCATCAAATCATTGTAATAATAATTGACCGGAAGTTACACGAACAGGATATAAGATGATCAATTATTGATCATTTAGTGTGTTATTGGCGGAGCTTCTTTGACCGGAGCACTATTCCTACCCAGACCCTCTATTCTATTCTCCGGAACAAACTCATTGATCGATTGCAGCAGCGTATATTCATCGTACTCACCACAGGCAGACTCGGTTGCATCCATCAAGGCTTCGAGCCTACTCCACTCAACAACTCTATGTCGGGCCAGAAGTATCTTCTCATGCCCGGTCTGTTCCAGCTGTTCGCTGTCATGAAATAGCTCTTCATACAGCTTCTCACCTGGGCGCAGCCCTGTATAGCTTATCTCGATATCCTCTCCCGGCTCTTTCCCGGATAGCCTTATCATCTGTTCTGCCAGAAAACATATTTTTACCGGCTCCCCCATATCCAGCACAAAGATTTCACCACCATTTCCAATCACAGATGCCTGCATGATGAGCTGACAGGCCTCTGGAATGGTCATGAAAAATCGCTCTATCTCCCTATGCGTTACCGTAACCGGGCCACCGGCAGCAATCTGTTTGCGGAACAAAGGTATTACACTACCAGCCGACCCCAGGACATTGCCAAATCGCACGGTAATAAAATTGGTATCAGAGCATGCATTGAGGTTCTGACAAAAGATCTCCGCTATTCTCTTGCTAGCACCCATTACGTTGGATGGATTAACTGCCTTATCAGTAGAGATGAGCACGAATTCGGCACAGCCTGATCTGTCTGCCTCAGTAGCAACATTGCGCGTGCCTATTACGTTATTCTTGAAGGCCTCCCGCACCTGATGCTCCAGCATAGGCACATGCTTGTATGCTGCCGCATGGAATACGATATCCGGCGTATATACCTGAAAAAGACGCTTAACGGTGGCAATATCGCTCACATTGCCAAGCTGGAAGACAAATGATATCTCCTTAAATTCCTGTTGTAGCTCCATCTCTATGGAATAGAGGTTGTATTCAGAGTTCTCAAGCAATATCAGCTTAGCTGGACCCAGCCTGGAGATCTGCCTGCACAACTCTGATCCAATCGAACCTCCTCCTCCGGTAACCAATATGGTCTTTCCTTTCAAACCAGCATCAATGGCCTTCCAATCCAACACTACCTGGTCACGTCCCAGGATATCCTCGATTAAGACCTCACGCAGCTCATTGATAGAGACATGACCAGACATTAGCGAATCCAGATCCGGCACTGTCCTGAAGGGCACTCCGCTATCTTCGCAGTTTTCCACAACTTTTCGCATCTGAGCTGAAGAGGCAGATGGGATTGCCAGAAGAATCAGATCTATCTCCAGGCTTTTAGTAACCTCTGCAATTTCACTGCATGCACCGACTACTGGAACTCCATGCACATGGCGACCATGGCGTCTTCTCATATCATCAACTATCGCCACTGGTTGATAATTAGCTTTGGATTTTCGCAGAAGATCACGAACCAACATTTCCCCTGCCTGACCAGCACCAACAACCAAAACACGCTCACCTGTTCCTAAGGCGAACTGTCTCTCTGTTAACAGACGATAAAGCAATCTGGGTCCAGCTAAAAAGGCAACCAACAACATACCGTAGAGTAATGGAACAGAGCGCGGCACATTACCTAGCCGCACAGTTAGAAACATTAGCGCCATCAACACCGCTGTCCCTACTGCTACTGACTTAAGTATACGCACAAGATCATCCAGCGAGGTAAAACGCCATACACCGCGAAAGGAACCAAACCAATATAGAACTATCCCTTGAACAATAATAACAACAGGCAGAACCTCAAAGGAGTATTGAAAAAAACGATCTGGTATAGCATCCAGATTAAACCTTAACCAATATGCCCCCAACCAAGCGGCCGTCACCATCAGTAAATCAAGGATTACTGCTGGCAGTGTCCTCACCATCTTGTCTTTAACAAATGAACCCACTAATTAGTTGCCTCGACTAGCACTCTATCTACAACATCCGCAATTCGGTGCATATCTGATTCAGATAACGTTGGATGGACAGGAAACATAAGACTAGTCTCACCAAGTTCAACTGCCACAGGAAGAGGTTCTGCTGGTTTTAATCCAGTCCCATCGAATGCCCTTTCTCTATATACCTCACTGCAGCTACCGTGAAAACATATACCCCCTTCATTATTTATTGCATGGATAATTTTATCTCGACTCCATCCCTCTTTAAGGAATTCAGGACGGATAAAGGTATAGAATTTATAGTAAGAGTGATAGCAATCTTCGTTAGGTATGGGCGTGCGTAGCGCCTTATGGTTAGAAAATCGTTCTGCCAGTACATTAGCGTTCGAGCGTCTGCTCTCTACCCATTTATCTAATTTTTGTAGCTGTATACGCCCAATCACTGACTGCATCTCAGTCATACGCCAGTTGGTACCAAACGATTCATGGACCCAACGAAAAACCTCTTCAGTATTTTGTTCGCGCTGATATATCGCATCAAAACTTTTGCCATGATCCTTGTACGCCCATGCGCGCTCCCATAGCTCCTGATCATTGAGCAGCAACATACCGCCTTCTCCGCCGGTAGTCATAATCTTATCCTGACAGAAAGAGAAGGCTGACGCATCACCAAAACTTCCAACTGCCTTTCCCTTGTATCGGGCACCGTGGGCTTGAGCACAATCCTCGATCACTTTACAACCATGCTCTTCCGCAACCCTCATAATTGGGTCCATATCGCATGGCCAACCGGAAAGATGTACCACTATGATTGCTTTGGTCTTTGATGTTATACGTTGTGAAATAGTATCTGCCGTAACATTTTGAGAATCACTATCCACATCCGCAAATATCGGAGTAGCTCCACAGAGCACCACAGAACTAACGGTTGCAATAAAAGTGCGAGGGGTAACTATAACTTCATCGCCAGGACCGACACCCAAAACCTTCAAAGCCAATTCAAGGGCGACTGAACCATTAGACAATGCTATTCCATGAGACACACCGCAATAAGCCGCAAATTCCCTCTCAAAATGCCTGCCGTTTACTCCGGTCCAATAGTTAACACTCCCCGAACCAAGCACATCGCTTACCGCATCTATCTCTTCCATTGAGTACTGGGGCCAGGAAGGAATGACGATATCTGACATAGTTTTCTCTTTTCCAGCGCCAAGACGAAAGACAATCCATATCAAAGGCGCCCAGGCAGACAACACCAAAAAAAACTCTAACTCTGGAACAATAACAGCTAAACCTGCCAGAGGCAGCAACCAGAATAGATTTATGGCGAGAATCAATAAACATACACGTTTATGTGTATGTTTCTCTCCCGTAAATAACAAACTCTTTATTGTATTACTGTCATATACTTTATCAACATTATTAATAAAAGCTATCGCATGTTGATACGCATGTGACTTATGAGCCATGTACCAGCGCTCACCAGCTACGACACGCCGCATCAGCGTAAATGTAGCGTCCACCCAAAAAACGCCCCCCAGAATTAGCCAAATAGAAATTGGCAACGCGCCTAACACAATGCTTGCTAGCGCAATCATTCCGAGGGCAAATCCCAAGAATGTGCTCCCTGCGTCACCCATAAATACTCTAGCAGGCGCCCAGTTGTGCGCAAGAAAACCAAATACCGAGATAGACAAAAACAGCAACAACAACTCTATTGACATTGCCTCTTGTGATATTTCAACTGGAGAAACCCAACTCCCAAACCAAAGCAAAAGTGTAGCTCCAAACGCCATAAATATGGCTTCAGCACTAGCCAGGCCATCAATACCATCCATAAAGTTGAATAGATTGAGCCACCAAATTAAGACCAATACTGACAAACAATAGCCGGCCAACCCTATTTCATAATTTAGGCCCTCTGATCGACCATAATATGTACCACCTAATATCCACACCCCTATACTCACACAAGCAAACTGCACAAAAAGCCGGAATAGTACAGGAGTATCAGTAATATCATCCAATAGACCTACGATAAAAACCAAGCCGCCGCAACCTACAACAATCAACCAGTAATCCTGTGGTAGACATCCAAAATAAAAAAGTATTGACGCCGAAATCAAAAATGGCACCACAAAGCCCACACCACCACCGTCAGGCATAATACTGACATGAGAACTTCTATGGTTCGGACGACACATCAAACCAACTTTTGGCGCGATACGTATCACCACTTCCGTTAACAGATAAGAGGCCACTAAGGTGAAAATAATGGCTCCCAAAATTATTATTGCTGGTGGCATTTGGATAAATCCGTTTTGTAGAGATGAAAATGTCGCATAGTGGCTCTTGGACAGTTATTCAACCATACTGGGGTCGTGAAATCATAATACAATTCGCTCTGTCTGGAATCTACCTAACTTAATAAACTAGTTTTGCTATCGAAGCTAGTAACTAATAACCCACTAATTCAGAGCTTGCCCTTCCCGCTTAACCGACACATCTTCCTCTCTCAGCATAAATGATCTAGGAGTGTATGATAAATCGCGTTCCGCATCGCCATAGTCAAAAACCAGATCCAAGCTCATCCTCATAGCCATGGATACCGTCCAGTGCCGATAACGCGGGAACTGGCGCAAAAATAGTATACAGGCCCTAAATACCCACAGTGGAACAGTCAGGGCCCGCACCGGCCTACCCAACGCTGTAAAAATACGTGCCACCATTTCTCGGTAGGCAAGTGTCTCTCCACCAGTAATATTGTATGCACGGTTAGCAATATCACTATTCAACAACGCAACACCACACGCATTAGCCACATCTGCAGCATGGACAGGCTGACGTAAACCTTGAGCCTTACCTGCAAGTGGAAAAAAACCAAAACGGCGAATGAATCGCGCAATCTCAGATATATTTTTATCCCGCCCAAGGCCATATACGAGGGTAGGCCTAAGTATCAACCACTCCACACCATTCCGTTCAGCCCACGCACACAACATCTCCTCCCCCTCTGCCAACATGCAAGCCGTTTCCTGCTCGCTTGAGTCAGATGAATCGCTTTTTGTAAACATGCTAGTAGAAGAAAGCGCCACAATGCGTCGCACCCCATACGTACTGAGCAAAGGAAAATATTCCGGTAAAGCCCAAATTGGTGCTAAACAAATCCAGTGCGAGATGCTGATATCTGGGTCTTGCGAACAAATAGATGTAGCTGAATTACTCAATTGCAGCCACTCAACTCCGGCTCCTAATTCTCCTGCTGGATCGCGCCTAGTAAGCGCCTTTACTTCATATCCCTCTGAAATTAATTGTGGCAATAACAAACCCCCAACCAAGCTTGCTGCACCGATAACACCGACACTTCCTTGCACAGACCTCTCTGAGTCACTACCCACGATTAATCCCGAATAACCGACCAGCATGCTTTGCCGTGTAATAAATAAACACTAGACCAAACCTAAAATAAACGCCGAGTGTTACTAACCACATTAGAACGCCAGGATATTGATGTCGAAAAAACTTGTGATAAAAACGAATCATCCCTTTGTGCTTATGCCATTCTACAAAAATTGGGCGTGAAATACTGCACGCACCACGATAGTGAACAATAGTGGCATCAGGGACAAAAAGTATCTTGAATCCATTCTGGCGAAAACGCATGCACAGATCCAGATCTTCGCAGTGAAGAAAATAGCTATCATCCCAAAGGCCAACGCCCTCTAATGCTTCGCGTTTAACAAGCATACATGCACCTGAGATCGCCTCGACCTCAATAGGGAGTTCTGGTAATGGTTTATTATGCATATGAAAATCAAAGAACAGTCTTGGCCATCTATATTCAAAACGACTCAACCCAGATGCTCTAACAAAGGAGCGCCATGGTGTGGGCACCGCCCTACGCCCACCCGCCTGTTCACTCCCATCAGAATTCGTAAGCAACCCCCCGACCATACCAACGTTATCGTCTTTTCTTAATACATCCAACAACCTAGCCAGCGTTCCTGGCTGAAATGAGCAATCAGGATTAAGGAACAGCAGGAATGAGGATGAAGAAGCACGAACACCCATATTACAAGCTGTGGCAAAACCTTTGTTTTCTGTACATCTAATTATCTGAATACTTGGTAGTTCCGATAAAGCATCTAGACTTCCATCAGTTGACGCATTATCAACCACAATTATTTCTATTTCGAGCGGGCAATTCAGCAAAGAATCGATGCAACTACGCAATAGTAATCCAGCGTTATAGTTAACAACGATAGCTGAGATGACAGGAATCATATCGACCTTATTCTGATACTTACTCTACTTCATCATCAGTTAGATGGCGAAATGGTAATTTAATCATGACGCGACAACTATTTTCATTATTTAATGCCGCGCTGCGCCTCAAAGGACTTTCTGTGTGAATAGTCGAATAGTGGTCATAAATACACTTCCTATCATGGCTTATCATTCAGAAAACAGTTACCCAAGAGGGTATCTTGTTCAGAGTAATAACAATTTGTCTGCACATACTTCGTCATAGTGGAATGTTGCTTCTATCTCTCAAGGCACATAATACCATGACAAACCTCTGCATCATATTGATAGCTATCATGGCCCATCCTTCGGGATACTTCAAAAATTAATAAACTCATTTCATTCGGCTGCCACCCAAAATTTAAATGATATATAACCTCATTATGACATACACTCGAATACCCACAGACATCAGACAACTATTACCAAGATCGCCTGAAAAATAATTCTAATCTATTTTTTTGATCTTCCGCTTATTGGTAAATATGTTAGATAATTAACATACAATTGATTATGCTCCATCCTGACGTCATCAGAGCATTTACAAAACACATTTAGTATAAATTAATTGGATAACGCATTTAATACATCATCAATATTTACAACAAAATCACTATGTGGCAAATTCCGACTTAACGGCGCCCCCAACACGTACTTTATTTGTTTATTTGTCGAACAAGCTATATTCTGCCAATACCAGTACACCATATCTGGATGCCAATAGGCTAAGATAACAATTTTAGTACCTGGTCGACAAAACATTATATTTGCAAATGATGCCCCTGTAGGTCCAACCACAACATCTGCATTTTCGAACAATGCAACTTGCTGAGATAAACTCCACTTCTCCGGCTGGATGATCTCAAACCCAAGTTGTGAAATTACCTTTTCTAACTCTGCTTGATTTTTTAAACTTCTATAGCTGGAATTCCTCCTAACGTAAATTCTTTTAGGAAGATTCTCCTTATCAATCGCTGCAGACCATTCACTAAGTCTATCCACAACCATTTGCAATGCATATGGGCTAAACAATCCATGAGAAGCTGTTGAATCAGCATTACCTCTTTTTTGAAAAGGAACATATCCAGTACTGGATGTAAAATACAACTCCTTAACAAATAATCCACATCCTTTAGATAGCACTATAACCGAACGATTCCCACCAACAACTGCGAGCAATGATTCCATTTGATTTTCATGTAATAAATCATCAATTATGATTGGAATTTTCTGATATTCCTTGATGCTGCAAAATATTCTAATTTTGGGCAACACTTCCGTCATCCAATGCGCGTAATTATGAGCACATGAGTCAACAAACGTAGCGGCATTTTCAACTACCTTACTAATGGATATATCTTGCGACCACACTACTTTATTCTCTTGTGGATATACTGAGAGTAGACAATGCAGCTCTTCTGACAGCATATCAGTATCAAAATTGTACATATCATGACAGATTACGCAATCGTCCTTAGTTACTAAGCTTGTACCCCCAACAACTTTACAACTCCCAATCTTCGATATACGTACTTCTGGAAAAATATAATATTCATGTGGCGCTTGAAGCCTTGCACTATCAGACAGCGGAAATACTTCCGGTCTCGGAGTATCAACTTTTTCTTTATCATTAACTACAAGATACTCACTATCCATATCATTATGATATGAACTTATATTTTTTAGCGCTAATCCCTCTACCAATGAATATTGCTTTGACCTTTTTTTTATATTTCTATCAATATACAATCTTGCTGCAATCTGAAATAATGGGATGCTCTTCAAATATCTACGGTAAAACCTTGCATAAGGTGTATTACGAATTTTTTCAACCAGCATCACCTCGCTTTCTGATAATGACTCGGCTGGCCTCACGTGAGTAACTTCTAAGATAGTTGGATTAACGCCCATAGTATCCTTACCCGCATAATATAATCTATATCCAATGGACTTCTAGCTTAATAAGCAATTTTATATTTATCTAGAACGCTTACATCACCATCTTCAACTATTTCGCCATGGTCAAGCCAAATGAATCTGTCGCATAGAGACCTTAATAAATCCAGATCATGTGAAACCAGAACCATAATTCGAGATTTCTCTATCATGGCCAACATTCTCTTTTGAGCTTTTTTCACAAAAACGGCATCCCCACCTGCAAACAATTCATCTAAAATGAGAATTTCCGGATGAACGGTAGTAGCTAGCGAAAATGCCAGCCTCATATACATACCAGTTGAATAGTATTTGACAGGGGTATCAATAAAATCTTCCAGTTCCGAAAATTCAATTACCTCTCTTTCTATTTCCTCTAGTTGATCTTGACTATAACCTAGGATTGATCCATTAAAATAAATATTTTCTTTCCCAGTAAACTCTGCATGAAAACCTGCCCCAATCTCTAGCAATGGAGCGATTCTTCCCACAACACTTATCTGCCCTTCAGTGGGTTCATATATCTGACAGATGGTCTTTAATAGGGTACTTTTACCAGCGCCATTTCGCCCAATAATACCTACGCGCTCACCTTCCATAATTGAAACTGATATATCTTTAAGTGCCTCAAATCTAGAGTGAGTTTGCACCTTTCTTGAATAAAGATTTGCAATAAAGTCCTTAAGTGACAACGATACATCATGATAGGCTCTAAAGCTTACAGTTAGATTATTAATAATAATTCTTGTCATTATTTATAGCCTATACACTAACCTTCTTTCATACTTAATAAAAACATAGATACCAATACAGATAGATAACAGAGCAAATACCATTGCCTTTAGTATCATGTCATTCGCAGGGATTACTCCAGAGTAAATTGGCGCCCTAAACAAATCAATAAAGGGGACAATAGGATTTAATACCATAAGAAAAGCCACGCTCCCTTTTAGCGATTCAGGCTTATACAAAATTGGGGAGAGAAAAAATAATGCCTGCATTAAAACGCCCAGAATATGCTGAAAATCCCTAAAATAAACGGTAACTATTGACACAATAAGAGACAGTCCAAAACTGAAAACAAATATCAATATAAAAGATATCGGCAGGAATAAAAGTGCGGTTGTTATCTTAGTCCCCACAGCAATTATTATCAAAAATAGCGCCACAAATGTCAGAATACAGTCTACAAACATCCCAATCGACATTCCCAGCGGAAATAGTATTTTAGGTATATATATTTTTTTTATTAGACCTTCATTAGCAATGATAGACATACTATTTTGAGAAACTGATGCACTAAAATAGTTGAATGGAATCATGCCAGTAAATAGAAATATTGCAAATATTTTCAAGTCCATGTTAAAAATGGTAGAGAACACCAAGGCAGTGACACTCATCATCAACAGCGGGTTTACTAGAGTCCAGAGATACCCCATTAATGTTCGTCTATATCTCAAAACTAGCTGCTGTTTTACCAACTGATACAATACATACCTGAATTCATATACTTCATAAAAGTGCTTTACTAGCCTTCTATTTGGAGAAGCACTTATTACAGATGTATACTTGACACTTTCCATAAATTTTCCTTAAACACAGTGTCATCCTATCTACACATACTACATAGGCTTGACCACTAGATTACAATAGAACATGTTTATTTAGTAAAAACATGTACCCTTAGGCAAAGATTCAACTATCGGATACAATGTAATTACTGTACTACCGATAAAATATGCGATGTTTTATCACGATATAGTGACTCCATATTTTAGATCTAGAATAAATATCAAAACATTATCGAATGCTGAATTAATTGACCCATTTGAATTGAGTGCGCTCCACTGGTCAAAATTAGTTATGATCAGAAAAAAGGTTGAATCCGCAACCTAAACTGCTCCAAATATGTGGCTGCTCCGTATCTATTAATGTTTTTAATCTCATAATTTCAACCAGCTCTAACTCGACTTGAGTAATTACATATAATTATTTTCAGAGCTTCTTCACAACATCAATTCCATTCAAAGATAATGTTATATTTACGTACTATAGACAATTCTCATTCAATCAATATACGCGCAACATACAATTAATCAAAGCATACGACCTATTTCTGCTTTTAAAAAACGGTAATATCGAATCAGAATACGTAAGATTACACTACGAAAGCTGGTCTCAGTAAAATATTGAAACGCCTGATACAGATGATCCGGCTCTTGCCATTCCTTTAGTTCTGGCGCCACTAGATTACTAGAGAGCTTTTTGAGAGCTTCCCGGACAATCTCCTCACAATGATTTTTTTCATACCATTCCCGCGCTTTATTTCCATGAGAAATCAATGTCGTGCTGCTAATGTTTTTGATATAGCAAAATAACTCCTCTGGGTCTCGCCATACGAAAGCGCCATCATATGCTATGTCATGAGCACCAAGCATACGATTGACAGCATGACTATGGACAGCCACAGGGATACCAGCCCCCATAACCTCAACAAGCGTACGACCGCCGCCATGAGGAAATGATGAAATATAAATATCCACACCAAATTCTATTAGCGCTCGCCATACACTTGGCACATAGGGAATATATACAAATGAACTATTGTTCACCTTTAACGCCCTTAACCCACGTCTTATACACCATCTGGCATACATGCTAAGTTTACCAATATGTATATGGGTACCTCCTGTTCTTAATAGTAATTCAGGCACTACATCAACATATTTTACCAAATAAGGAATCTCCAACTTATTGGAGCAAGCTGCAGTACAAGTCACTATCCCGCCGCTTTCTGCCCCCATTGTATTTGGAAGTCTTCTTCCTAAATCTCTAGCTACCAACGGCAGATATTTATTGCTCGATATCCCGAGCTTATAACGGCAGTTATAAAATCCAACTGGATGAAAGTCTATATGGTCAGCATAATCAAGATAAACACCCAAACAGAGATGATGGTCGCCGTGATGGCAAAATTTTAATTTATACCCCATATTCTTTTGCACAGCTGAAACTGCAACGCTATCTTGATGATGATTGAACATCCAGACTGATTTCGGACTAGTTGATACCAGTTGACTCTGAATCCAACCTAGCTTCGATAAATGGTTACCTGGTGGAGCATACTCAATTCGCACATCACAATTGTCGCTAAACATATTTTCTACTGCTTTGCGATCTGAATTACCGCACACGCCTGTTATAAGTATGAGTGTAGAAGCTCTTGGTGAGAGTCGTATCATATCTACCAATACTGCTGAGTGTCCTCCCGAAGCTTGCAGCTTGCTAGCAAGAACAACTGTATGTACAGTTTCGATATTTCGTTCGCTTGTATGATCAATTATATCTTTATCAATCAACTCATAGTTAATTTTGCCAATCATTTGGCAATAGTTATCTAGTATCTTTGAACCGAATATATTTGCAGTACTTAGAGGCTTACAAAACGTCAGATCTACAACTTTCTGAATGGCCGACAGAGCACCATTCAAATCTCCAATCTTGATTTGCGCTTCTACTCTTTCAATGAACTTCCTGCTATCCGTTATATACATTTAAGCGCTTCTTCTCAAAGAATACGTACAAATTGTACCATTAAGATTAATGTAATACTGCTATATGTAACTATAAAAATGAGTGGTCCTTTATTTTCAATCCAGATAAATACTGCCATTATATATCCCACCGATTCCCTTACGCTATCTGATTAATTTTAATTTTTTAAAACACATAACAATATTCAATCACTGTATCCAAAATAATCTAGCATTCCCGAAAACGACCTTTTGATATATATAATTTCGTCGTCCGACAGCTCTGTTCTCCAAGAGAGAATTCTCTCCTGAGAGATATCTGCATCATTTAACAGTGTATAGAATGGGTCTGACTTGTCCCAAATACATATTTTTTTATCATTATCAATTAATCCATCAATGTTAAACCCAACATATTTTTCTAAATCCGATAATTTTCTTTCTACAATATCCTCATATTTAATAAAATATACGTTCTTCTTGTTTTCATTTAAAAATAAAACTATTTGATGATAATAATTAAATATGTCAGCTGCTCTTAATTCTAACTCCCACTTTTTTTTTTGCTTCCTTACAACATTTTTGATTGACGCTATTACACCAAGCGGGTTACGGATTGTGATTATAAAACGCGTATCATCTGGAAAGATATCAATTGCATATTTTAGATATAGCGAAAGCAGTGGATCCTTTAATATTATGTGATTATATTTAGCTATATCAGGCCTTGTCTTAAGCAAGCACTCTAGATGCAAGTTAAAACTTTTTCGAAAAATTTCATAAAACACCTGTCTATTCCCATAGTAGCAACTAAACCGCTCCTCATCAGCAAACAAAATCGTATGAGCATACATTTCTATTTGTTTTGTTAAAAATGAACACTCTGGTACAACAGGACTGCATTCCATAGATGAGCATAATATGCGATTAAGCAGGGTCGTACCTGACCGTGGCGGGCCAGCAATAACAATAAATTGATTGCAGATATTTTTCATTTGTCGTCCGGCATTGACATCACCTGTAAAGACATGGCAGATAATCAAGCATATAAATATTTCACATTGAGTATAATTCAACCAGGATCGTGCCTAGCAACTTTAATTTAATAAATGACTGCTTGCGCATGCAATAAATTGAAAGCGCCTTCCCAAAAGCATCTAGTCCATAACTACAATACAACATAAAAAGCCAAGATTATTGTTATCCATAGCAATAAGTAAACATAATTGAAAGAAGCACGCCTGACCATTTAACCTGGACTAAATAACCTTAACGATTATATCCATTAGCAACCTCAATCACATACTCCACTTCACTTACCTTCATCGCGGGAGAAATTGGCAAACTTAGTACTTCTTCTGCCAATACGTCAGCAACTGGAAAAGATTCAAACTTGTTGCTTTCATAACATTTTTGTCTATAAGGAGGGATGGGATAATGAATAATTGTTTCAATTCCATTACTATCAAGATACTGTTTAAATCTATCTCGCTCGGCGTGACAAATAACATAGAGATGCCAAACAGGTGATGCCCAGTCAGGGACAAATGGCGCAATAATTTCAGTCTCAGCGAATCCGCGCGAATATATTTGCGCAAGCTTATTACGCCATGAATTCCACTCAGTAAGATACATTAATTTTACTCTTAAAAATGCCGCCTGCAGTTCATCCAGCCTAGTGTTGCGACCAGCAGTATCATGGCGGTATTTTTCTATTGACCCATAATTTCTTAACCGTTTCACTTTGTCTGCAATTTGACTATCATTTGTGAGTATTGCACCTCCGTCGCCCATCGCTCCAATATTTTTCCCGGGATAAAAGCTGGTTGCAGCAGCATCACCAAGACTGCCTATCGAGCGTCCATAATAACGCGCACCTTGTGCCTGTGCTGCATCCTCAATGACATACAGTTTATGTTTATTTGCTATTGCATTAATAGCATCCATATCCGACGGCTGACCATATAAGTGTACAGGTATAATTGCAGCTGTTCTTCCAGTTATAGCAGCCTCAATCAAATCAGGATTGATATTGAATGTATCCTCGTATGGTTCTACTGGAACTGGTGTTGCTCCGCACCAAGATACCGCCAGCCATGTTGCTATAAAAGTATTAGAAGGGACAATAACTTCATCACCGGGACCGATGTCGTATGCCGATAACAACAAGGATAATGCATCAAGCCCGTTACCTACCCCAACACAGAACTGCACTCCAGAAAATGCAGCAAATTCTGATTCAAAAGCTTCTAGTTCTTCACCTAGAATATACCTACCCGAATTTAAAACACGTTGAAATGCCTCTCCTAAAGGTTCTTTTAGTTCGACATGAATAGCCTGAAGATCATGAAATGGGACTCGCATATATATTGTGTCCACAAATATTATTTAAATAACCCTAACCTTTGGGTAGGTTCCTTAAAATCATACTAAACAAAGATTCATCCATTATTTCTATTTATTAAATATCCTGGCTCTTGGCATCTGCACTGAAGAGTTCAAAATCATGATAATAGTCTTCAGGGTCGTATAATTCAGAAGCCAGCACCATACTTACGGCACCTGATGAAAAATTATCTAGATATCTCCACATCATTGGACATATATACAACCCATAATAAGATCGATTAAGATTAAATCGCTTCTCATTCTTCCCATCATTTACCACAACATCAAAACTACCTGACATAGCTATAATAAACTGTTGCAGTTTTCTATGCCCATGACCACCACGGGCTGCACCACCTGGCACATCATAAAGATAATAAACCCGTCGAATCTCAAATGGGACGTGATTTGATCCCTCAATAAATGTTAGATTGCCTCGAGGGTCATGATTTACTGGCAATCTAATAATTTCACAATCGTCCAATGACACAGCACCCTCCTTCTCTTCACTGTTGACTTAAAAATAGATTAATCAGTGATTGCAACCTAGGACGACACACAGATCTGTATTCATCTTCAAGAATTGAAATGGCTGTGGTATTTTTGTATTCACCATTATATATATAATGATCTCTTAGAATACCTTCCTTCTGGTAGCCTAGGTAGGCCCTCATTTTTAGCATACTATGATTATCCTCCATAACATCGCCATATATTTTATGCATTCCCATGTCGTCGAATGCATAATCACTCAGCAAAAGTTCTGCCTCAAATGCAACAGGTGCACAGCCCACATAATCCTGTTCGCCTATTAAGAATCTTCCCATTTGCAATGATTTACTAGCCAGATTGATATCATAGAGAGCAATCATTCCTACTGATCTTGACATGTAGTCAATGATATAATTTTTATCGCTTGTTGTACTTTTTTCTTCAATCCATTTTTGCTGTTCTTCAACAGTTTTTGCACCCCGCTGTAGATGTCGCGCCCTATCTGAAAGCCTCCACCCTAAGGTCTGCGCAGCATCATCCATTCTAATTGGTCTTAGCCGACAAATTTGACCCTCAAGATTCATTCCTAACCTCATTTACAAAGAATGTTTATTTCATACGGACACTAAATATACGCCCTGCACATCCTGATATTAAGATAATAAGCTACAATTATATTTTTCTAACTTTTTTGTGGCGTGCACTTTTCTGTACTTCGTGACTCACTATTTCATATTTCACAGGAACTTTGTACCTTGCCATTCTGCCAATACAGTGCTTTCGTAGTCTCTGAGTCAAATGGTGCCTCTCTTCAGGAGACCCTAGTGATACTCTTGCCTTGACAATATGCCCCATAACAGGATGCTCAACCCCAATGACAGTTGCCTCCTCAATATTTTCAGCCTCAAGTAACACATTCTCGATTTCAGTAGGGAATACCTTTTGACCTCCGACATTAATCATATCCGATTTTCTCCCCAGAATTCTCATATATTCTCCACGGAGTTCAACACAGTCGTCTGTACACATCCAACCATTTTTATCAATTGGACTGGGGGCGTTTAAATATCCCTCCATATTTGCATCAGAGCGTACCCACAATATATTGTCTATGACTTTCGTTTCAAAACCAGTCCCGCCAATTTTAACCCAGATCGAATCATCACTCTCAGATTTTGACCTTAGAACTCCGAGCTCAGATAAACCATACGTTTGCTTAATTTTTGCATTGGGAAATATAGCATTCAATTTTTGAAGAGTAGCGGACGGCATTACCTCTGTACCATAGGTAATAAGCTTAACCGATGATAAGTCATATGAATTATAACTACGAGATGCAATTAGCATATTAATAAAGGTTGGCGTAGCAGGTAATAGTGTTGCTTGCGATGCCTGTATCATCTTACAAACAACTTCCGGATTTCTGCTTGGAAGGCATATTGCCATACCACAATATGCAAATGAGGAGAGCAAAGTATTAAACCCACCAAAATGATCTATCATCAGAAATAAAATCGTTCTCCACCCAGGCCTCACTTCTACAAATTTACGCATAACGCGTTCGCAGTTCTGCAAAATCCCCTTAGGCTCTCCAGTTGAACCAGAAGAGAAAACAACCAATCCAGATTCATTTTTTGTTTTAAATGAATCAATTAGCTCATTGCGCGGAGCATTCTTAATAAAATCTATGACATATGAATCGTCAGGCGAAAATCTAAATAAGCATTCGACTCCTGATATTTCAATGTAATTACCTAGCTCATGCTTAATTGAAGATGCAAATGGAACAAGAATTGCCTTTTTTCTCATCAGCGCAAAAATAAGCGAACATACCTGAGGGGAATATTCAGCAACAAACCCAACAACCGTACCTTGGATTACTCCATATTCTTCTAGTTTTTCATCCCACAAACTAATGAGCTTTATAAAATCATCATAGCTATATACTTTTTCATTCCACATGAGCGCAGGTTCTTTTCCTACGGAGGACATCCGTTCGAAGATCGTATCAATTGCACTCATATGCTAAGCCGATGCAAGTGTAATATTGTTTTCTTCTAATACCAGCTTTATTAATTTATAGGATAAAATCTCCCCCACTTGATCGTCCGTCAATTCAACATGAAAATATTCTTCAAGAGCAATAATCAAATTCATGTGTCGCAGTGAGTCCCATTCTTCGATACTGTCTGGTGATGTATCTTCAGTAATAATATCCGCACTTACACCAAATACTTTCGCCAGCACTGCCTTTAGTTCATTTTCCTGAAACTGCATAATTACTCATTCCTCATTGATTTCAATATATGGTACAGAATCTGGCTTACTATAAGTTCGTAAAAACTCAAACACCACTTTGCCCTGTTGTTCAGAAACTTCTGTAAAATTGAGATTTTTCCAAAAGTCTCTTACTTGCTGATTCTTTGTTGTTGGTATGAATTCTGACTCCCATGTACACATACCCCATTGCCTCTCCAATACTTTCATCGCCGTAAGCCAAAAAGAGACTTCAATGTTTCTTCCAAGAACTCTGCAACTCATTAGAAATGTATCAACAGTTGCCACGCCTTCGTTTATTGTTGCAATAATAACTCCGGTCAATCCAGAATCACCAAATTTATCGCTTACTGAAAGACTAAGAACCTCCGCATGTGGAGAAGCAATAATTTCCTGTATCTGAGTTTCAGAATATCTACGTGTGGTTAAATTAAACTGGTTTGTCTTTTGCGTAAGCTGGGAGATACGTGGCACTTCAGACGCTCTTGCTTTGTGCACTGATATTGATATAGATAGTGTCTCCAAGTATTGTTCTATTGATTCGAACTTCGCTTGCTCGTTCTTACGAAGCATCTCTACTTGATACATCTCAGTTCTATTTGAATCTTCTTCACTAAGAGTAAGCGTGTCAAACAACCCATCTCTATCCAAAAGAACAGGATATTCGTATAGTCTTTGCGGCACTTGGTAAACCTGAACTTCAGGAACTAACTTCCTTATCAACTCACATTCAATCTGACTATCATCAACAAAAACGAAACTATCTAAACCCAAGTTGAGCTCTTGAGCAAGAATTTTAATATTTGTGGCCTTGTCATCCCAATTAATTTTCCAGCCAGATAAATGACTCCTGCTTAAAAGGCAATGCGGATGATTATCCAAAACATCCAAAACATCCATTTCATTATTTTTGCTGCAAAGTATTACCAGCACTCCCCTCTCGTACAATTTGAGTATCTTTTTTTGGAATTCAAAATATATATTTCCTGGATATGTATTTGGATCAAGATTGATTCCGTCAATACCGTCCTCCCCAACTATGCCTCCCCATAAAGTATTGTCGCAATCCAGAACCAGACATTTTTTTGTTTTCCCCTTTAATGCTCTAGTAATTTTTGTCAATTCATATGCATAGTAACTTAGGAATTTGCTTTTGAAGGGCAATTTAGACATGTACCAAAACCGGTAATCCATGCTGTCATTTTCACCAAGAATGCGTACCATGCGTTCCCAGTCTATCAGTACGAACTGCCTACTATTAGTTGAAACAAATTTTCTGATTAATTGATTCAGCTTCAATGTTTCATCATAACTACTATGTCTCTCAGCTTCTCCTGCAATTCCATATTCTGGATAAAAAGATGGAATAAAAGTATTCAGCGCAATTATGGCATCTGTTTTTTTTGACAGCTCTACATAAATAGATACCAAATCCCTCATGACATCATCAGAACTCCACTCCACCTTCCACCAATCAGGCAAATAAATATCGAAATATATGGCTAGAACAACAAGATCTGGGCTGTCATGGAATAAATGAGAGGTGGAATCCATAATTTCCTGACGGATCATATCGTAGTTGCCAAAAGTAATACTAGGTTGTAAACCACCACTCAACGAATGATACTCTAAAAAAGGCTCGATCCCCTCGACAGTAAAATTCCGCAAAAAATTAATTTGTACTGGAAACCCATTGAAATTATCAGATGCATTGATTTTGTGTACTGCGTCCAATACATCCACAATTTCATATGTATCAATGGCAGATAAATAATTCATAACATCGACTGCCCACCATTTACTCTTATTGTTTCACCAGTAATAAATCTAGCACGATGAGACGCCAAATAGCATATAGCACCAGCAACATCTTTTGGCTGCGCCAAACGTCTAAGAGGAGTCTTAGCAGCAGTCATCAAACGTATCTTCTCTGGAACATCTGCAATCAAATCTGTATCAGTCATGCCAGGTGATACAAGATTAACTGTAATTCCATCAGCGGATAACTCCAGGGCCATCGCTTTACACAGACCGTTCAGTGCTGTTTTTGCTGTTACATAAGAAAGCAGTTCTCTAGGCGGAGTACTTTCAGTATATTGGGTAGTGAGACAAATTATTGAACCACCGCTATTTTGCTTCATTACTGGCAAAACAGCCTTTGAAAGAAGGAATGTGCTTTTCACGGCCATATCAAGCTGAGTTTGTATACGTGACCATTTGAGACCGGCAAATGGCTCAGCGGATATATGTGTTGTCGCACAATTGACTAAGGTAGTAATTGTTTCAAAATAGCGATTAACAGAACAAATCAGTTCATTAACCTCTAATTCATCTCGTATATCACATTGAAAAATATGGCACCCCACCCCCATACTTCTAATATCTTCACGTATTTTCTCTGCCTTTTCCTTATTTTGAAAATAGTGTAGCGCAATATCGAAACCATCAGAAGCCAACTGTAAAGCAGCTTCTTGCCCGATACCTCCTGTCCCACCAACAACCAGAGCTACCTTCTTCTCTTCTAACCCTCCATCTAATTCAGATGATGTTTCTTTTGGCGTTAAAACCTCAACTATTTTTACTTTTGCAACACCAGATGTAACCTTAAGGTTATTTTGATTAAATATGTCCGTACGCAACTCTATAGTTTTTTGGCGTGTATTTTTCCCAATCACTTCTGCTTTGACGGTTATTTCATCACCAACTCTAACTGGCGACAAGAATTCAAGATCTTGCGAGTACCAAAGGGCCCCATCTCCAGGCAGCTTTGTTCCAATAATTGTCGATATAAACGACGCACCCAACATTCCATGGACAACAGGTTTTTTTAGTGGGGTTATGTTTGCAAACTTATCATCATGGTGCAGTTTATTATCATCACCTGTTAACTCAATAAATTTATCAACATCCTCGTTATTTATAACGCGGGTCAATTCTGCCTTGTCACCAACATTGATATCGTCGAATGAAGTCACGGATTTATCCTCTTAACAATAGAGCAATAATTAATCGTTATTTTCTTTTCAACTATCTGATGCATAGGCAATCTTTCAACTGGCAGCACCATCTCATCTTCGATTTCTAATCCACAGTCGTTTAACATTTTACGAATTTCATCTACAAATTTAAAATGGTATATATGATCTATAGCAGGAGCGTTAACACAGGTTGAAACAAATGCCCTACCATTGCTATTTAACAAATTGTGCAATTTAACTAAGAGTTTATCTGGATAGTTAACATGCTCTAACACCTCTCCCATTGTAATAAAATCGTACTTTTGTGATAGATCAAGACTCAACATGTCGCACTGATGAAATTGAAGCTGAGTTGATCCCGGAAAAAAATAATCCATAATGGACTTTGTAATACCAATTGAAGTGGAGCTTATATCAACAACAATTGCTTCTGCAGAAGAGGGGAGAGACCTCATAGCTTCTTTCAAAAACAGCCCATGCCCTGGGCCAATCTCTAAATAATTTGTTGCGGAGGGACAATAGCGACGTACAGCATTCCTTAAAAAATCATACATTTCAAAATGCGTTCGCCACAAGAATTGTGAAATTGCCAGTCCAATCATATATGACTTCATTCGCTCTTCATTGTCATATACCTCTTCGATAACATCTTCATGTTTAGATGCTGGATACTGACCTGTTCGCATAAAAGCTATTTGGGACTTCAGCATATTATGGCACATCTCAAGATAGGCCTCTATGGCATATTCTAGAGGAATGTTTTGACTACTAAGATAGCCACTATATGATTCAGCGAAATCTTCTGCGTCGTCAAAAAATGACTTACTTCGCCCCATTATATCTTGATGGATTTTTTTCTTTTGCAAACCAGATCGTTTCGCTACGGTACTGACAATGCTAGAGAACACCCCAGCTGGCAAATCAACCAATGATTCCATAGTATTTTTCGTCACTATTTTACATACCATTTAATTATCGTCGCACCGAATATAAAACCAGCACCAACTCCTGAGACGACAACCAAGTCCCCATTCTTAATGAAACCTTTTTGCTCTGCATCGCACAATGCAATGGCCATAGAAGCATCTGCCGTATTACCAATCTCTTCCACATTCGTGTAAGTTTTTTCAATTGATTGCTTCATTCGCGCCATAAGAAACTTAATAAGATTTAGATTAGCCTGATGAAATATAAAAAAGTCAACTTCATCTGTTTTTTTACCTATCTTATCAAGACACCGCCTAATAACCTTTGGCTGGTACTTAATCACCTGTTTCCATACTTCCAATCCGTTCATTTCGTAATAATTTAGTCCATGATCGATATTATCTGGACGCATTGGATGACTTGACCCACCACCTCGCATCCTTACAGCATCGAACGCAGTTCCATTGGCCTGTATTTCTGAAGCCATAATCCCATACTCTTTTGGTACTCGTCCTAAAACAGCTGCACCTGAACCATCACCAAAATACATTGCTGACTCAGGATCACTCCAATTGATAAATCGTGACTGAAGTGCCGTTGCAATAACCAAGACATGACTAATAGTAGGATCAGCTTTCATGCGGTCAGATGCAACAGTTAGCCCGACTTGAAAACCAGTACAATTTGCCATCACATCAAATGCACCTGCTTGTTGCGCACCTAATAATTGTTGTACCTTGCATGCCAATGCTGGATAAACGTAATCTCCAGTAAAAGTACAGCATATGATCAAGCTGATTTCATTTACAGTTATGCCCGCTCTCTCTATTGCTTGTCGAGCAGCAATAACAGAATAATGCGAGGCCGTATCACTATCACCTGCAATACGCCTGCTACGTATACCCGTTTTATTCTCAATTGTTCCAAGGGGTATCCCACATTGAGTCTCAATGACTTCGTTCAAGACAATGTTGTCTGGCAAATACTTCCCAGTCCCTACAACCCCAATACCGACTTTCTCATCCATTATCATCTGATTCCAGCAGAAATGTATCATGTACAGTTGGTGAGCTGTTATAACTCCCCCACCAATTGATTGCTTCAGTAATATGCCAAGGGCGACCATGGCCAGGCAAAATAGTGCAGTTCTCAGGTGACTCATCAAGCAGTCGAGAAACCGATAATTTCAGATCATTAAAATTTGATCCCGGATTATCTGTTCGACCAACTGCTTCTCTAATCAGGGTGTCTCCTGAAAATAAAAATTTGTCGACAAGAAAACAACAACCACCAGGCGTATGGCCAGGTGTTGGTATAATTTTAATACCCCATCCCTCTATAGGTGATTCCGGCGAATCAAATGATAATACTTCCTGGGGGGGGGTGATTTTCATCCCTCCAAAACTAATTCCATAAAACGGTGCAAGTCGTAAAAGCTTACGATCATGCGAATGAATCAAACACTTAATCGAAAACTCCCTACAAAGCGCTTCAGCTGAAACCAAATGATCAAAATGGCCGTGCGTTAACAAAACAGCATCTGGCTGATAATCGGTGGATTTAATAACATTGATTAGTTCTTTTTCTCCCTCACCTGGATCGATAATTAGTGACCTACTCATCACTTTCGATTCAACCAAATAAGTATTCACCTTCCAGCGATTCTTACCAGTCAGTGTTTTTACTAAATAAGTCTCGGTTTCCAAATTAGGGCGTAATTTAAAATCGTTCACTCCACCAACCCTAGATACATTACTTGCCCGGTCACGCACGATGCTCCACGAGAGGAATAAAACAAAATCGCGTTATATATTTCTTCGGTAGTTATCGCCCTTTTGATTGTCTGCTGGTCAATCATTCTCTTCTTCCAATCATCACCAAACACCTCAGAAGTATCGTTTGATATCAATCCGGGTGCCACAACATTACAAGTTACATTAGCCCCAGCAAGTTCTCGCGCCATTACCTTAATCATCGCCTCTATTGCACTTTTTGATGAAGAATAAGCAGAAGTGCCAGGCATAGTTAACTTAGTCATTGTGGAAGAAATAGCAATAATACGACCATGTTGTTGTACCGCCATGATTTTACTAACTTCTCTGCAGACAAGAAACGTACCAAGAATATTAATATTCAGAAAGTCATCAAATGTCTTTTTAGAGGTTGTAGAGAGGGAGAGAACAGATTCAACTAAACCGGCGTTACAGATCAGGACATCTATACTATCTGTACTTCTTTTAATCGACCTAATCCAGGAACGAACCTGAACCTCATCAGAAATATCTACTACAGAATGAATATATGCTTCAGAATCTATGCTACTTTTACCGCGACTGCACCCATAGACACAGCTACCTGACGAAATGAACATTTGCGCAAGCTGAAGACCAAGACCTCGACTGGTTCCGGTTATTATAATGTTTGATCGCTGACTACTATCCATGTCAACTCCAATATTAAATCATACTGGCAATGTATTCAGACAGCACTTTTACAGAGAGCGAAGGATTGTTCGTGTTAAAATTATTAATGTCATCAAGCACCAAAAATACTTCCCTGTTTAAAGCTTCTGAAATACGATCTTCTAGATCACTTATAAATGTTACAAAACCAATCGAATCAAATTTTGATTCATTCCCTAGAACAATCAGCGCCTCTGAAAAGTCAACATCAGAATCAACAACACCTGACTGCTTAAGGCTTTCAAACGTTTCTCTAATAACATCTAATGACATCTGGTAATTATCCATTTCTTCTCCATATTGTTCTTTTATAAGAACACACTGACCATGCATGCTTTTCCTGCGGGTAGAAAAGAAGCCACTATACCAATGGCTCTGTGCTAGTATTCAATAATACCCGTAGGACTGTCATTAGCTTATACTAATGTCTACAATCAGTAGTATACAGTAGAGGCTAAAGCCTGTGAACGCCACATAATTCTCCTCCATTGCTCTATCTTAACCTCTATTTTTAAGCCAAAATGGGGGGATTCATCACTAACTCTGCCACGCCCAAGTAATTATACCTTGCGCCTAACAATGTAATTACCCCCAATAACCAGATTACATCTAACTCTGCATTCCGAGAACATTTATGCTAGCCATAACTTTCTGAGGATCTATATAATAATCATCGTGAGCTTGAAATATACCAGTAACGACATTGGCTCTCGGTCCTGCAATATAATTGATATTTACGTCTGACACCCTACCCAAAGCATCCCAATAAGGATACTTTTTGAAGGGGTGATCTGAGTGGAGAATTACTACAACCGTTTTGGGGCTGCACCAAATAATATTTGCAAACCCGGCACCAGATGGACCAATAACTATTTCTGCCTGCGAAAATAAACTGATCTGACCAGAAACTGACAAGGTATTTAAGTCAATAATTTCGAATGAGCATTTCTCTAACTGCGCTATTATTTCATCCTCGTTAATAAGCCTTCGATATGTATCGCCTCGACGCAAAAAAAGACGTCTACCTTGATGTGTGCATGAATTGCCATGAGCTTCTTTTATTGATATAGCCATCTTTTTCAGCAGGCCGACTGGCATATAGACAGTATCAGTGCCTGGGGGACGTTCATAAGTATCGAATATTCGTGAAATATCAGAAGGATAAATGAGACGCCGCACCTGATACCATACTCCCTTCTTTAGTTTGCAAACTGGGCGTCCTGGTTTTTTTAGTAGATCAAGAAGCATATACAGATTGGGATGCAATCCATCTGAAACGAGCAGAGGGATTGTTGAATCTGCAACGAAATGCTCTATAGCAAAAAGCCGGGGCAATATTTCAACCACCCAGTGAAAATAATTCCCCTCATGCTCATTAAAAAGATGTATTCCGCTTGGAATCAAACTATTATCCAACCGCTCCAGTCCAAGGTGTAGAACTGGCCCATCTGATATTTTGATATCGAAGTCTTTAGGTTGAAGGTTGAACTTCCGGAATCCAGTTTCAAGCTCATCATTGAGTGCCAACATTGAATCACAGACAATAGTTCTACTGCCCGCAATAACAACAACATTATCAATCTCTGCAATATATGGAGGTGGGTAGCTGGGGGAGTTTTTCCATTCCTCATCTACAGCTTCGGTAATTTTCTCAGTAATACTACAATTTTCAATTTCATCACTATCGTTTAATATGCGTCCATGCGCATAGTCCATAACACTGAATAAAGGATATGCAATACTCTTTTCCTCACCGTAATCGCATCCATCACATCGTTCAATCGCACAACACAAATCGTCAACTCTCGTACTGTCGTTTAAAGAAATGACTGATAGTAACCATTTTTTTGCGCTGGCTTTTAGATGATTGAAAAGTTTCATATTTGCGAACAAGCGGTTCGATGCAAGCTGAATCCCCTCAAAAACATTTTGAATTACTTTCACCCGCCATAGTGCTACTTCCATCAAGCCTGAGTATAGTGCGCAGTTCACGTGATGGCATGATAGTTCTGTCAACTAGGCCTGCTAACTGATGCACCCGGCGCACAAGATTTATATTTGAGGCAAACTCACTTCTTCCTCGGTCATGCCAAAGAAAGTCCTCTAAACCAACACGAACACCATGCGCTACGGTTGCCGCTAGAGCCATAACCGGTATCTGAGTTGCACCAATCCCAGCTAGACTCCAAACTGTACCATCAGGTAAATTATGGATCAGGGCGGTGATGCTAAGAAGGTCAGCTTGTGCAGTTGCAATATTGCCTAACATCAAGTTAGCGTAATGCGGTGACAGAAGGCCAATTTTAGAACAAAGGTAACGTGCATAATTAGCCATACCTAGATCGAAAATCTCAAATTCTGGACGTATTCCACGGTCAATCATTCTTTGCACCAACTCCTGAACCATTTGCGGTTCATTGATGCTTGCTTGCCTAGCAGCATTAAACGATGAGAGAGTTAAGGAAGCCATATCAGGACGATAATCTCCTACAAGATTCAAAACATCTCCCCTCTCCTCAAGACCTGAAAATATTCGTCCTGAGCAAGACACGCAAATAATTAGCTCTGGGTGTTGTTCACGAATTCCCGCAATTATCGGCACATATGCTTCTTTTTTATATGTGGGCAACCCATCCCTGTCTCTAGCATGAATATGCACTATTGAGATTCCAATATCTGCAGCAGCATTCACATCTCGCACAATTTCCTCTGCTGTTAGCGGAACATGCGGAGACATTTTTCTAGTCGGAATCAAGCCTGTAGGGGCAAGATTAATAATGAGCGGATCAAAACAAGGAACAACACTCATATATTCACACCCCCTTCCCATTGTAGCCATATATATGCTGTTTGCTGATTCGTGCAGGATTCCCAATCACAAGGGTATTCGCTGGAACGTCTTTTGTCACAACCGCTCCACCGCCGACAACAGCATTAGAGCCTACATGAACTCCAGGCATAATAACTGCTCCTAATCCAACAACAGCACCTCGCCCAATAGACACATTTCCTCCTGCTGAAACAGATGGCCCGACAGAAGAAAATTCTTCCATAACAAAATGATGTCCAAGGGAAGCACTACGATTAATGAAGGAAAACGCCCCAAGTCTAGACATGCCGCCTATTGTTACGCCACTGTTGATATATACCCCTTGGTCCATAATCATGGATTTGGCTAAAATAGCTGTCGGGTCTACCAGTGGATCAAAGCGGCTAGCCCCTATTGCTGCTGCCTGTTCAAAGGCAAATCTTCTATGGGCCGGAGTGAATAGTGGTATAGCAAAGGATAGATTAAGCAATGAGGTAGTAATATCAGAAATACCGATCAACTTAGTTCTGTCAATGGCAAAATTCTCCGTTTTAATATTTTTCACAATGGCGACAACATTTATACCACATCTCAAGCACGTTTCTTCTAGATCAACGACAATGGGAGATCCAGAACTATAAAGCACAATAGATTGCATTAGGATATACCCCCCCGGTCCTGCATGCCTGCACTAATAGAATTACCTGGCCATTAGCCCTTTCGCCGCTTCGCATCACGTGTTGCACCATCTCTCCGTTATGGCTGGTCGAGCAAACCCATAACTCCGGGCATAATGCATCTCTCCAATAAGTGACCCGCATTATAGTTAACTACAACCAATAAAATAATACCATTCTCCCTCTCTTTCATCATTCCCTACTCGGCCATAATCGTTTGTCAAAAACACACCAGACCTCATACACAGAGGCAGAACATCTTTGCTGGATCGGCTTCCGTTTTCGCCACATCTAAGGCAATCCATAATACGCATCTCTTTTTAGCCATGAGAATAACAGACCCCTGACCTTTTAAGGCAAACGAAATGATTACGGTAATATTCATAAATAAGTGGAGCGGCAGACAGGCCCAGAACAACCAACCCGGCATATTTTTTACATATGTCCAGACTAAATTGCGATGTCCGTGGTAAACAGAGAAGTCACTATGCTTTCCACTAGAAGAGGCAGAACCAACATGACTTACAACAGCATCAGTTACAAGCATTGACCGGTAACCGGCCAAACTCAAACGGAAGCCAAGATCTATATCCTCCGCGTAACAAAAGAGGTCCTCATCAAACCCACCCATCTCTTTTATCGCCTTAGCGCGATAAAGCGCAGCGCCAGCACAAGATGAATATATCTCAGACGGCATCATACCCACTATAATGCTACATTTGATACTATAATAACTACCCAATTAGGCCGACTGCTCCAATTACCCCAATACCTTTCGGATCAGCACTCATCTTCCACTCCAATCGCTCACTTTGCTTCTATGTTAAACAACTTCCCCTTGCCTAACTCAACAAGCTTCCAAAAACACTAAGCAACTACAAGCCTAATGTGACGAGCCACATCAGGCCATATGGATACCGATAAATCCTGCGAAACCACCACACCTTAACATCTAATCTTTAAGCAAACCAAAAAACAATCTTGCCGTACTTTCCGCCGTTACTGACCATGAAAAATCTTTTACGCGCTGCAACCCTAACTCCCTATAATGGTTGCGTAGTGATTCATCATCCATAAGCCTCCGAACGCATTCAGCAAGACCTTTCGCTGAATTACGATTAAATACTTGTGCAGCATTACCTACAACCTCTACCAGAGCATCAGCATCACTAGCAACCACGGGCGATCCCTGCGCCATAGCCTCAAGCACTGGCAATCCAAAACCCTCGTAGACGGATGCTTGGATTGTACATAACGCGCCACGATAATTTGCCAGTAACTCACTATCTGACAACCCTTCATGCAACTCTACCAGTTCCCTTCCTCCATGCTCCCTAAGATACCGGTCAAGCACACCCTCAATATCACTCCCTATTATTTTTAGCTTACACACTACTCCCTCGCTGTTAATCCTTTTAATAGCATCTACAACCAGACCAATATTCTTATTTGGAGTAAGATTGCCGACCACCATACAATATGAGACATTTGCCTTTGCAACACCCTCTTGAGAGGAAGTATTTGCGCCAGTAACTCCAAGATAAATACTGTGCAGTGTTCCTTCAAGCCAAGGATAAAAAGAAATAAGATCTCTATGTGTAGTCTTAGATATAGTTATAACCGAGTCAGCCGCCTTCATGCTTAATGGAATAAACATCTTCCAATAGAGGCGCTGTAATGGACGAACAAATTGAGGATAAAGCTTGTAATAAAGATCGTGTACAGTTACTACCTTTAGAAACCCCCCCCACAATGGACTCACAAACCCAGGAGAAAAAAGCAAGTCAAGATCATCGTTCTTTACTTTAGCGGGCAGCAACAATTGCTCATAAGCAACGCGCCCTACCAGTGAGCCATGAATATTGATTATTCTGAGATTTACGCCTGACTTGTAAAACTCAGACGGCAAATGGACCCCTTCACGCACATAAACGGTCCACTCAAAATAATCTAATGCCAGCAACTCAGAGAATAGACTAAAGGCATAACGTACAGTTCCACCCATATACCCGGGGCGTATGTAAAGCAAATTCAAACCACATCGTGGTCTGCTACTTAAATCTGAGCCATCATTCATTTATAACAACATTATCCTCGCGCTGAAACTGCCTTTTCAAAAACCGCGGCCAATTGACTAGCTGATTTATCCCAGCTGAATCTAGCAGCACTTTTCTCAGCATTTAAACCCAGGCTATTTCTCAAATCTTCATTGCTTATCATTTGCTCTAACCCTTCGCAAATGGAGTCAACATCAAGCGCATCCACTAGCAATCCTGCATCACCAGCTACTTCTGGCATCGAGGAGTTATTTGATGTTAGCACCGGCACACCGTAAAGCATTGACTCAGCCAAGGGTAATCCAAACCCTTCATATATAGAAGGCATGGTCAGAAATAGAGCATTTGCATACAACATGGCTAAAGTATCATCGCTTGTATACCCAACAATCCGCACATGATTCTCTAGCCCAAGATCATTAACTATGCCTTTTAGGTTAACATTACCCCAGCCGTCAGCACCTGCAATAACCAACATAGTGGAGTCTCTAGATATCTTACCAAGTTTTGAAAACGCTAATAGAAGCCTGCGCAGATTCTTTCTTGGCTCAAGTGTTCCAACAAAAAGAACATAACTACGATCAATGCCAAATTGCATTAATTGATCGGAAGACTGAATTTTTTCTACTCGTTTTGCGCCTAATGGAATCACTTCGATACTATCGAATGGTATTTCATAGTGATCATCTAGCGCTTCAGCAGTTGCCACGGAGTCAGCAACTATATAGTCTGATCTCCGTATTGCTTTAGGTGATAGATAGCTTTCTAACAACCTAGTTACTGGCCTCATAGTCTCAGGCGCAATTTTCCACACCACGTCATGAATTGTTACTACTTGCGGTATTTTTTTTGATAATTTTCTAGGAAGCCTATGGGCAGGCCCCCAAAACAGATCCACATCATCCTCTTGCGCCCACAACGGAAGATGGTATTCAGACCAGATTTGTCTAAACAAACCATTTCTATAATTTTTTGAACGAATCCTATGCGCATCTAAATCGTAAAGATACTCACTCCTAATAGGATCAGGGCTATATAGATAAAGGTCAGTATGATCAAGCCTTGACAACGCCCTACACATTTCTAGGGTATAGCGCCCAACCCCTGTAAGAGGGCGTGTTAGCACTCGTGCATCTACTCCTACTTTCATTTAGCAATTACTACCTTCCCGCAGCACCCATCTAAGAGTTTCTTCTAAATAGCATTCCTTCCACTCGCCTAACAATCTTTTAAGACGGCTGTTACATCCCTTTAATACTCGCATATTTGGCTCATGATTCGCCAGCGCCACCAAAAGGTTTCTTGTGCCAAATAAGTTAGCCTCATCAAAGTCTTTTTGTTTTCCACGCCAGTCAATTGTAACTCCGGCAAGATGCATCACCAGTTCTGGCTGGATCTGCTCAATCAGCGCAGAAGCCCCACTAACATCTGTCAAGTCAGAAGCTAGACCAACAGCTGTATTACCATGCGACTTAATCTCTGATTGAAGATAGCACAGCCCATAAAACCACTTAGCCCTGTAACCAAAGTACACATAACCTAAAACGATATGCCCTTTTCCACCCTGACTAAATCTCCCTTTACCATCATAGCGCACAGCTCTTCAAGAGTTGTTTTTGACTCCCATCCAAGTACATTTTTAGCTTTTTCAGGATTACCGACCAACAACCCAACTTCATCGGGCCTGAAAAATTCAGGGTTAATTTTGATGATAGTTGCACCGGTTTTATCATCGACACCTATTTCATCACAGCCAGCTCCTTGCCAACAAATATTGATATCCAGAGCCATGCAACTCATCTCAACAAAATCACGCACGCTTTCTGTCCTACCGGTTGCCAACACAAAAGTATCTGGAGAGTCCGCCTGAAGCATTCTCCACATACCCTCAACATAATCTTTGGCATAACCCCAATCGCGTTTCGCACTGAGATTTCCTAACTCAATAAATGGTTGCTTTCCAAGCTTCACCCGAGCCAATCCATCAGTTATTTTGCGAGTGACAAACTCAAGACCACGCAATGGTGATTCATGGTTAAACAGAATACCACTAGAACCAAAAATATCATAAGTTTCACGATAATTAATTGTCATCCAATGCGCATAAACTTTAGCAGCCCCATAAGGGCTACGCGGATGAAATGGTGTATCTTCAGTCTGAGGAATCTCTTGAACTTTGCCAAACATCTCAGAGGTAGATGCTTGATAATATTTTATCTTTGGATTGACGACACGAATTGCCTCCAGCAAGCACGCGGCCCCAAGCCCCGTAATCTTAGCTGTGGTGAGAGGCTGGCCGAAAGATACTGCAACAAAGCTTTTTCCAGCAAGATTATACACTTCGTCTGGTTTTGATTTTTCCAACAAACAAATATTTGATTCCAGATCTGCAAGGTCATAATCAACCAAATGCAGATTAGGATTGTCACGAAGACCCAACTCATCTATGCGCCAAAAGTTTGTTGATGCCGTACAGCGATATGTGCCATACACCGTATAACCTTTTTCTAAAAGAAGCCCAGCAAGATAAGCACCGTCTTGACCTGTGATTCCAGTTATTACAGCGCTTTTACTCATGCGTTATTCCTGGATATTTATACATATTGAATTTATTAGATCGCAAACCTGGAGGATTCACCACCCCTATAACGACAATCCAGCAAAACACACCCTGTTTTGGCCTGCAATGCCCAGTAACTATGATTTTAAATCATAATGGCCTGCATATAATTATACCTATTGTTGTTAATATGAACTCTTCAGCTAAGAATAAACGTATATGTAGTTCATCCAAGTATGGAGGAAGATCTAGCTATCGCTCCAGTTCATTCTAGCCAGTTTTTAAAGTCAATCGACTCGACAACAAGTCCTTTAGTCTCCAAACCTCTCCACAAACATTTAATATTTTTTACGAAAAACGACAACCCCTTGGAGCTCCACGTCAAACCCATTCACTCAACGAGTGATTCATAGTATTGAGTGTTTGCGAATATCTCATAATGTCCTTAGGGTTATCTAGCGCTCCAGGCGAATTGACTTAGGAAGCTCAAGCTTTTTGCCAGATAAGATATAGCGCTACGACGCATACCTGCGATCATTAATATTTTTCCGCTCAATGGTTCAACACCTATACTTATTCGTTAATAATAGTGACATTATGCTAGTAAAATTAAAAAATTAGAGCGTACAAAATATATACTCGCATTAGCGCCATCAGGAGATACAAGATCATCGGCTCACTGTAGACCGGCAGAAGTTAACTGGCTTCACTGTTGTTATGGGATAGAGATTGGCACTAGATCTATCAGCAAAAAACCACATTTCCAATCCCAGCTCTCAAGTTGTCGATATTTTTCACAAAACATCGAAAAATAATTACCCTTTCTCAATCTCCATGGCCAGCAGACACACCTCCGCAACGTTAGCAATCACACATCCACGACAGCCCACTCCAAAAAAGCAATCGGCCTTCACTCAAGCTTATTTCTCCCCGGAACCTTTAAATTTTGGCATCGTTGCATGACCATCCTGACTAATACCTTCTCTTCTGATTACGCTCAATACCGTCAACCATAGTATCTTAATATCCAGCATAAATGAGCGGTTATCCACATACCATATATCCATCTCAAACCTATCATCCCATGATACTGCATTCCTGCCATTAACTTGGGCCCATCCTGTAATCCCAGGGCGCACCTCATGCCGCCTGGCCTGTTCTGGAGTATATAGGGGCAGATACTCCATCAGCAGAGGCCTCGGCCCCACTAGGCTCATATTTCCCACAAGCACATTAAACAGTTCCGGAAGCTCATCCAAACTGCTTGCCCTTAAAAACTGCCCAACCCGAGTAAGCCTTGCGCCATCCGGTAAAGCCTCACCGGTTGGTGAATATCCATCTTTCATAGTGCGAAATTTATATAGGGTAAATGGATTGCCGTGCAAACCTGGTCGTTGCTGCCTGAATAGCACAGGCCATCCTAGAGAGACCACAACCACCAAGGCAATTACAATCAGTACAGGTGCTAAAGCAAATAACAGCACCATGGCGACGAAAAAATCAAACAAACGCTTCACGCGCAACCCCACTATCAATAATTAAAAATTCACTATTAAACAAACACATGCATATATAGATATGCTAGGATAACCAATTATAAATTATATATACTTGATGATAATCCTTGGATAATTAGATTGTTCTTCCAAAACAACTTCCCATCCAATAAATTACATTTGAACATAACATGGAACTTGAGACCAAATCTGTGGTTATCGAGCCAAAAGGAACACTTTTAGCCAAGAAAACCAGAAACAATAAAGGAGATAAAATAGTCATTTTTCTAACCCCAACTAGCTCAGTAGGAAAAGATATCGCGCTAGCAAAATCACTTGGATTAAGTTAATTATCTATCTATAGCTATAAACGTTGTTATGTCTATTAAACGCTTAATAAAAAGCCGCAACATTGCTTACGTCGATCAAGCGTTGGTAAGCGGATTAAACTTTGTTACTGCAATAGCACTAACACGAACCCTTGGCATTGAAATGTTTGGCATTTACACAGTGCTATTTGTCAGCATTCTTTTCATATCCACAATTCACCATTCAGTCTTTGCTGCCCCAATGATGTCAAATGCACCAAAAATGACTGATTCTGCGCAACGGCAAAACTATTACTCTACTACCCACTATACCCAAATAATCACGTGCTTTATCGTGGCCCTATCTGTTTATTTAATAGGCTACACAATTGCGGCGGCAACACGCAATGACTATATCTTTAACTACCTCCTCCCTTTTACATTGGGCGTCCTAGTTATTCCTCCTCAAGAGTGGCTAAGAAAATACATCTTCACTGAGCACCACCCATCCTACGCACTATTCCTTGATATTATCAAAACAGTAATTCAGCTTGGTTCAATACTCACGCTATCATACTTAAACAAACTGAATATAGAGCTGGCATTGTTTTCAATGGCGATCGCATCTTTAACAACCTACTTGATTGGATTACATCAACTAAAGCTCCCGTTTAAACACACAGGGGCAATTCGTACTTTTCTGGATAACTGGCAGCTGGGCCGCCATCTACTCCCCACTTATCTTATGGATTGGGTGCGGACACAAGGATTTCTGATTATCGGCGGCATATTCATTGGAGCTCAAGCAGTGGGAGCTGTCCGTGCCGCACAAAATGTTGTTGGGCCACTTAACATAATATATCAGGCTACGGATAATATTCTTCCAGTTGAAGGCGCAAAACGATTAGCTAATCTCGGCTACAATGGAATGGTAGATTACTTTAAAACAACTGGGCTGCGTAGCTTTCTAGCACTATTAGGGCTTTGCATTATAATAGCCATATCGTCCCAATGGCTTATGGGTTTTCTTTACGGCAAATCATTTGAGAGATATAACACTCTTGTGATATGGCAGCTGGTTTCCTTCATGTTACTTTTTTCATACAGAGTAGGCGCCTCTTTTATGCGAACTGCCAACACCACAAAACCATTGATGCTATCTACTGCATTCAGCTTAATAGTATTATCATCTTCTATAGTCCCTTTCAGTTTAGCGTGGGGAGAGAATGGACTGATGCTTTCGAAAATCATTGCTGAAGTTTCAGCAATGATCTTTCTTGGGTACAGTATTCTGCGTTACCTAAGATCCTCTCCCTCAGCACCGTAAACATATAAAGGCCATTACAATCGCCCTATAATCAGATATAAATATGCATTCACTTCCAAATAAATCACAAACAGATATAAAAAAACCAAACTTCTTCATTGTTGGCGCGCCAAAATGCGGAACAACCGCTCTGAGTGAATACCTACGCTGCCATCCTGCAGTATTTCTGAGCACCCCGAAAGAACCATCATATTTCTGCTCTGATCTTCCCGGACTACAATACGTATCGAACATGAGAGACTACGAGCAACTCTTCTCTAGAGTTACTGCAGAGCATTTAGCTATAGGTGAAGCATCTCCAGGATATCTCTTTTCAAGTTGCGCAATTCACGAAATATTTAAATACAATCATAATTCCCGAATTATAGTGATGCTGCGCAATCCTGCCGAAATGCTTCCGTCCTACCACTCGCAACTTGTGTTTAGCGGCTTTGAAGACCAGATAGATTTTCGCCATGCATGGAATCTACAAGACGACAGATCACAAGGAAGATACATTCCTAAAACGTGTCGCGAAAGCAAATTGTTACAATACGCAAAAATTCCATGCTTTGGCGACCAATTAGAACTATTGTATAATACGTTCCCACAAAACCAGATACTACTACTGAATTTTGATGATTTTGTTAATGATACAAAATTCGCGTACGAAAACACTCTGCGTTTTCTCAACCTTACGAGCGAAGGAAGAACAAATTTCCCAGTTATAAACCCAAATAAAGACATAAAATATGGCTTTTTAAACAACCTTCTCCACACCCCACCTAGTTGGGCAATCAAAATAATGAATAATATTTCAGGCAGCTCCATACACGACACCCTAGTCAAACTACATGGAGCAATAAAACACTCAAACACTACACTTAGCAAACGACAGGCTTTAGATATAGAGTTCCATAATGAACTGGTTGATATTTTTCGACCTCAGGTCGAAAAAGCCGAAGCTATTACTAACCTTGACCTCAGCTCATGGAAAACATATAAAACAGATTAAGAATTATCTTTCCAACCATGTAACGCACAAACAGACAGACTAATCGTCATGTGTAAGTTCAAAGCACACAAAGAGCAATATGAATAAACCTAACCATTTCTCAAGAAACAAAATTATTGTTTACCTTCTGACCGCATTTTTTAGTATTCTTCTGTCTACTTATTCCGTAATTTCCAACGACGTCATAAATAAAGACGGCACACTCTACATTTATACTGCCGAAGCGTTTCTCGAAGGCGGCCTTTCAAATGCGATGACGGTCTTCAGCTGGCCTTTCTTCTCCATGCTGATCGCCTGGTTTCATGCGTTAACTGGGACAAGCCTTGAGATATCGGCATACTCTGTAAATGCAATCCTACTTATTATACTAAGCATCGCATGCCTGCGAATTTATGAGGAAATCAGCGAACCAAACATTCCACTCTGGATTCCCGCCCTGCTCATACTGGCTCTACCTATAGTTAATGATTATCGCATCTATGTCATCAGAGGACACGGCTTCTGGGCCTTTATGCTTCTAGCGCTGTTCTTTTTTATCAGATACAGCAAACAGCCAACAATTCGCACTGCGCTACTGTGGCAATGCTTTGCCATTATCGGCACGCTATTCAGAATTGAAGGCGTAGTATTTCTAGCGCTCGCACCTTTTTATTTCCTGTTACAAGATAAAAATATTAAGGCATTTATACCTCATTTTATAAGACTGAACTCTGCCCTCATACCAATTACCATAACCGCATTAATTGCACTATTCAGCTACATCATCAGCTCTAGCAACATCTCAAATGATTTAATGCTGCGTCTTAGTTATATGCTGCCTTCTTCAATGACGTCAGCACTCACTAACAAAGCATCCCAAATAGTGGAGATAATGCCGCGTTTATCATCAAAGGAATCTACGCTGTTTGTAGTATCCGGCCTGATTGCGCTTATCTGCTATAAAATAGTCAAGAACATAAACCTCATATACCTAGCCATATGGTTCATTGGCCGTCGCAAGAAATGGATTCATCTAAGTCAGGGAAGCAATATTGTTTTGTTCTTCGCCTTCATCTCAATCCTTCCGTTGATAGTACTTGCTGGCAACCAATTCTTCATGTCGTCTAGGTACACGGTTTTACCTGTGACACTTTTCTCATTAGTAGCATATCAATACGTCGACACTCTGTTTCGCAGACTGGTTAAGAATAGAAGACATATTGCAGTGTCTGCTTTGGCTATTTTGATCTCAATATTTTTCTTGGATGCAATAATCCACACTGGAGCAAACAAGCATAATATCGTAGCCGCCGGCAGATGGTCGCAGCAAAACCTCGGCCCTAATAGCAAGATCGCATGCAACGAAGGACGACTTTTCTTTTACTCAAACAAGACATGTACTCACGAAGTGAAACTGGCGCGCAAGGGGATAGCCGCCTATGAGAAATTACTTAATCGTGATGAGTATGATTATTTATTACTCTGGGTCGACCATAAACACAAGAAAATACGAAACTACCTACAAACCAACAAGCGCCTAATTCTAGTGAAGGCCTTTAGCAATAAAAAACATGATGAGGTTGTAATCTACAGGATACGGCCATAGCAAAATCTATTAACAATCTTTTTGAATTCAATTCGAATAGAATCTCACGCGCTCTGCGAGCGAAGGGGTGATCTTATCCATAAGCCCCATATCTCTTGACTTGTTAGTTGGCTTGATAGACTGCACTATCTCGTTTGTTTTTTCACCAAACTGGAGTCCCAGTCTATCAGCAAGCGATTGTATGGTAACAGCTGGATCGGCTAATAGCTTTTCATACTCAACTTCAATCCTACCTGGCATCCTTCCAAGATCCTCACTAACTCGTATGTAGTAATAAGCGCACCTATCTAAAACATTCAATTGCAACCAATAATCATCGTCGTCCTCCTTGACCCAAAAAGGTATTTTACGACCCCCCCTTACTCTGAACGGCCAAATCGGACTATTCGAAATATTGCCGTCAGAAAACCAATCTTTCTGTAGCAGCGAGTTAATTGTCTCAACGGCACCACGCTTAATAATCACTACCTGTGTTCCTGGATAATATTCAACAAGGCGAGGTAAATAAGGTGTGATATCTGGCATTTTGAAAGCAATAGTGTAATCTTCAGCCATTGACTCAGCTTCAGCCTTACCTATCGATTTATTTAGCCTACCATCTATCTCTTTGACATCCTTTACGTTGTAGATAGAACTATCATCTGAATAATTGCAATTAATACTTCTTCCAGATAGCGCATTTATGAAAAACTCTTCATAAAGGAACGTTTCATATAATAATTTCCACTGACAAGCCGGCAGCTGTTCGATTAAAGGCAACATGCCGTACATCATTGGCGGCTCAAAGGCATATTCGACATTCTTAAAACTATGAATAGCTTTGCCTAGTATTGTTGTTCCGCTGCGCGCCGAACCAGAAACCAATATCGCATTCGCGACCTTTTTAAATGCCAGCTCAGATATATTAAGATTCATCGTCTTTACCACCAACACAAAACATATTTTTTAAAGATGATGCTTTTTCCATATCCCACAAAGCAAGATCAAACCCATTATCAATTAGTTGAGAGCGAGATTGATACAGCCCTTTCCCCACAAAATTAAACAGATGCGCAGTTGCTACGGCATCAACCCCGCTATCAGACAGACCCTCAGATAAATGCTTTGAGTTGCCCGCACCTCCAGCCATTATCAGCGGTTTTGAAAAGCCTTCAGGCAAATAATCTAGCATCTCCATAAGATAACCCTGACCAGTTCCATCCCGGTCTATTGAATTAAGATATAGCTCACCAATAGGTAATGACGATATCTGTCTTAGCCAATCTCTAAGTCCATACGCACTCAACAAAGATCCGTTCTCTGTATATACAACATAATCGTCCGCATTTTGCTTCACATCAATGGAGGCGACAACGCACTGGCTACCAAATTCTGACGCAATCTCATCAATCACATGAATATCAGTTGCGAGAACACTATTGACTACAACCTTATCAGCTCCAGATTTAAAAAATCTCCTGGCTTGCTCAATACTACGAATACCGCCACCAGCAGCAATAGGGACAAAACACTCGTCATTTAACGACTTGACGTGACGCAAAAACTTATCCTCATCCTTTGCGTCTCGTGAGACATCAAGAATTATCAATTCATCGATCGAAAATGCAATCTGCGAAAAGTTATAGTTTTTTTGCAACCAGGATAGATCACCAACTTTTTGCAATCTAAAGTTCCTGCTCAGCATGAAGCTCCCCCTGTCATACAGCAGGGTGAAAATTACTCTTTTCTTTAGCATGGAGAATTTTCCAAGAAATTCTTTAGCATGATAAGACCATTGGTCTGGCTTTTCTCTGGATGAAACTGAGCACCAAAAAGACTATCCAGCTGAAATGCCGCTAAAAAATCAACCCCATAACTACATGTTGCGATATTACAATCAATCCCTAAAGGCAACATGCGATACGAGTGCGTGAAATAAAAATCAGATTTATCGTCTAAACCTGCAAAAAAACCATCTTTGGTGTGCGCTCGAATTGAGTTAAAGCCGACATGCGGCACTTTTCTTCCGTCCAGCTCATCAACCTCGAAGCGGTCAACTCGTAACGGCACCAAGCCAAGCCCCTTTGTCTCACCATCTTCCGTACCTACCTCAGCCATTAATTGCATACCCAGACAGATGCCCAACAAACTTACTGCATTGCTATGGACCGATTCTATAATTGCTTTATCCAACCCTCTTGCCTTCAAGGCTTCCATGCCTTTTCTAAAAGATCCAACACCAGGAAGTACAATATATTTATATTTTGTTAATAATTCCGGATCTTCAACAAGATGTGCCATAGCACCTAGATACTGAAAGGCGCTAATTACAGACCAGACATTACCCATTCCATAATCAACAACAGCAATTTCCTTCGGATAACCCATTACTTTATTTCGAAGCTTGGCTTCCAACGACCGCCTACTTTCTCAAATAGATCTTTATTAGCCCATTTATCTAGAACAATATTAAATTCCTCGAGAGACATTTGATAGTACTCAAGATATGTGTCAATAAATTCATCAGGATAATGACCATCATAAAGCGTTACCAGATTGACTGCCTGATCTCTCTCCATCGCTCCTCGCCGAATTTCAATCCCCGCATCCTGAGTCGCGCGGCCGAAACCGAACTTTAAGTACATAAGATAGGTATGCAAGGCATACAGAGCCTGATCATTCTGAGAAAAATTAGTAAAAGTACCTGCGTTAGTGTCCTCTGACTCTTTCAAACCACAGTGCTCTTTAGCTACTAGGTAGTTCCGGTATGGATCCCAATTTTCATAGTATGACCAATGGGTTATTTGTAGAGCTCCTCCCGTATCTTTAGTCTGCTCTGGAAAACGAAAGAAGTAGGTATTTGCTCCCTGCTTCTCAACTTCATCCAACACCAGGTCATATCCACCTTCCAGATAGATACGTTTCATATACTCTATATCATAGATTGCGTTATCAGCAGTCTCCTTTGACCCGCCATACTCAACCTCGCCATCTTCACCATAAAAGACCAAATCAATTCCGAGCTTTTGAGCCAGTTTTAAAGGGGCCGACTGGATGGCTATAAGCCAACCGTAATAGGGGAATCCTTTTTCGATAAATCCAATCTTATTTACAATTCTAAGGGCTTCCGGATCCACTGAAACATGAATATGGTCATAGCCACTGTTGACAAAGTTCTTAAGATTTAGATCTCCCAGAGGAAGCTCCAGGGCCGGGCGGATGGTTACCGCCAAGGGCTTCATCCCGTACACATGTTTCAGATTATAGGCGACATACGAACCATCCTTGCCCCCACTGACCGGAACCATACAGTCAAATCCACCATCCCGGGAACGGTGTTTGTCGAGCAGGGCTCTTAGTTGCTCCTGTCGTTTACCCCAATCTATCTGCTGCTTCTTTTCTGCCCAGACACAAGCATTACAGAACCCGCGCTCATCAAATGAGATGCGGGGACGGGTAGACATGTTCAAACATGACTTACACCAAAATACATCTTTACTCACTATCTTCTCACTCGTTTAAGAATTTATTAAATGCACCTAATTACTACCAGGCGGTCCAACCACCATCAACCATGACGTTCTGGCCTGTAACGTATGCTGACAAATCACTGGCAAGATAGGCTATTACCCCCTTGAAATCCTCTTCAGTAGCCATCCTGTCCAGAGGCGTCCTCGCCTTGTAGCGCTCCACAAACTTCTCCGGTTGATTACGAAACACCCCGCCAGGCGATACTGCATTGACTCTGATATCTGGTGCCATTGTAGTGGCCAGCCAGCGAGTCAACTGCACGAGACCTCCCTTGGAAGCAGCGTAAGCTGCTGGATTACCCATCTCCAACCCTTCATACAAAGAGTAGTCTGGACCGTTGACAGCGTAGATCGATGCCATGTTTATGATGGAGCCATTACCACTATCACGCAGCTTATGTGCCAGCCCTTTGCAAAGATCAAACGTAGCAGTCAGATTCACCTCTAGCGCTCGTCGCCAAGTCTCAACCGTCTGCTGTTCAAACTCACAACCCCAGCCTTCCAGCTCTGAAGTGCCAACGAAGGCGGCATTATTAACCAGGATATCAATGTCATAGTCCTGCTCACCCAGCCATGAAATCAACCATTTCCTTGCGCTAGAATCCTCAAGATCACAATCAAGGCACTTCACCTCAACGCTATTGGTTCCAAGCAGCATCTCCTTCAAATGGTCATAATCTGACCCAGGACGATCCACCAATACCAAGTCACTACCAAGCTCTGCTAGCGTGATGGCAATCTGCTTGCCTATCTCACCCGTAGCGCCTGTTATTACGGCTCGCCTCCCCTGCAAATCCATAAGTTGTGCAATGGACCTCATAGGACCTCCTCAGGGCAATTGACAACAAGACATTCGGCAATACGAAAGTCGAGCGGTGTATCAATATCCAGAGCACGCTCAGGGGGCACATAAACCCCCCTTACCCTACCTTCAAACAGGGCATTATACTCATTTACAAACTGAGGCCTAGCAACATAGGCCACCGTGGACATATCGTACACCACGGGCGCATCCTGACGTCTGCTGATATTCTTTTTTGGAGAAACAGCCAGGGAACAATATCCCTCCTGGTCGTTAACCACCATATTGAAATAGGGGCTACGGTGCGCATCACTATAGGTGACCACCACATCAACCTCTCCTTTTTCGTATTCATCCAGGCAATTCTCTATATCCTGAGATTTTCTGAGTGGCGCCGTAGCAGGCACTACCACCAACCCATCTAACTGCTCCTGATCATGCTCTGCGAGATACCTAAGCGCATGGCGCCATACTAGCCACTCGGGGCTGTCGTCGCGCCCCAGATCTGCTGGCCTTATAAATGGCACCTCGGCACCGCACTCCTTTGCTACCTTGGCAATCTCTTCTGAATCTGTAGATACGATCACTCTGGATATCTTTTTAACCTGCTTTGCTGCCTGAATAGCCCAGCCAATCAGCGGCATACCTCCAAGCTGCCGAATATTTTTCCCCGGCACCCCCTTGGAACCACCTCTGGCACAAATTAGCGCTACATATCTCACAGATATACCACCTGACCATTTGTATTTGAGACTCTGGCTGCCTCTACTGCCAATAAAACGGCTTTACCATCTTCCCCGGTAATGCACGGCTCGACACCATTCTCAACAGATGCAATAAAATGCTTCAACTCTTCGCGGTAGGTAAAGTCCCGTTCTGCCTGGTCTGACATAAGCTCTTCCCAATTGCTTGCACCAGGAGACATAAGCTCCACCTTGCCCGTCACACCGTCCCAACGCAGTGTACCACTCTCTCCAATAGCCACACACTGGCGAGTTGTATCCTGCCGCACAAAATCCATATTGAGCGTGGCCACTAACTGACTGCCAGAATCATCCTTTTTGAAGCCGAGTTGAAGGTGTGCCGTATCTTCCACATCTATCTCCAGACTGCTTTGGCGCAAAAGCGAAGCCTTAACCCACTCCACCGACCCAAACAGCCACAGTAGATAATCGATCTCATGGCTAAGCTCCAGCAACACCCCGCCGCCCAGCTGCTTCTTGGCGGATACCGTATTGCGATAATCTGAATCGGGTCGCCAACCAGGTAGATACTGGCCAACCTCAGCGCGAACAGACATGATACGCCCAACCTTCCCCTGCTTAAGCAACTCTCGAAAAGCAATCAGGCTTGTCAAAAAACGCAGATTGTATCCGACCATCAACCTTACGCCCCGCTCCTTACAAGCAGCAATCAATTGAGTTACGCAATCTATTTTATCGGAGATCGGCTTCTCCACCAGTAGATGTATCCCTGACCGCGCGAGGGGCAAAGCTGCATCCATATGCATAGGAGAGGGGTTTGTAATAAGGGCTACATCAGGGGCAAATCCAATGGCATCATCAATGGTAGCAAAACAGTGCCTGACTCCCAGTGACTCTGCCTTGCCATCAGTGCTTGTCTGGTGCCGTAACACGGCAATATCAACATCCGGATAGAACTCATGAAGAATGCGCACATAGCGGCTGCCAATACTACCCAACCCAACAATAAGTATCTTGTTTACGGCCTTACCACCACCATCCGGCCCGATCATGCACCAGCATCCCGATTCGCTCGTTCAAACTCTTCCATACGACCAATATCGAGCCAATGCTCATGTATTGGAAATGAGTTTACCTGTTTGCCAGACCGAACTGCTTCATCCAGCAGATGTGGCATATCTAGGTAGTTGCTCCCTACCACACTCTTTACCAACTTCTGACTTAAAACATATATGCCGGCATTCACAAAAAACTTATGCACTGGCTTCTCTACAATACTCTTGATGACCTGATCTTCCACCTTGATTACACCGTATGGCACCTGGAAGTCATACTCGCGCACACACACAGTGGCAATACCACCCTGAGTATTATGAAAATCGAGCAGCCTTTCATAATTAACGTCGGTAAGCAGGTCTCCGTTCATCATCATGACAGGAAGGTCTGGTAACCCCTCAGGCAACAGACCCAATGCTCCTGCCGTGCCCAATGGCTCATCTTCATGGACATAACAAATTCTTACGCCCCACTTACTACCATCGCCAAAATGGTCCTGAACCATTTCTGCTTTATAGTGGGTTGAAATATAGAAGTTATGAAATCCGCTCTCAATAAATTGATTAAGGATCGTTTCCAGAATCGGCTTGGATCCAATCTTAAGCAGAGGTTTTGGTATGTCATTGGTAAGCGGCCTCAGGCGTTTACCAAACCCACCAGCCATAAGAAAAACAGGATTATCCAGTCTATCTTTTTTTATCAGATGCTGAAGTGTTTCCAGCCCCACCACACAACCGGCATCGTCCACAATTGGAACCTGCAGAAGATCTTTGGTTTTCATCATCGCCAGGATTGACTCACGCCCATCCTTGATATGAGCGATGGTGGGATCCTTTCTCATAACCTCTTCCAACCTGGCATCCATACTCATATGCCGCATAAGCGCCCTGCGGATATCACCATCTGTAATGGTGCCCAGCAGCCTACCTTGTTCATCGGCTACCATGACGATCTTTAACGCTTCACGGTCCAACGCCTGGACTGCCTTCTCCATGACATCATCTGGACTGAGTACTATCGATCTCCAATCATGCACAATCTAGCTCTCTCTCGATTCAGTCATATTCTTACGCTTTTGGATGAATGTTGTGTTATCAGGTATATCCCGGTAAACCACGGATCCAGCAGCAACCACACTACCTAGCCCTATAGATATGCTTTGGATTATGACAGATCCAGTTCCCAGATGGACACCATCACCCATACGCACCCCGCCACTACACACAACTCCTGGAGCGATATGGCAATTAGCCCCAATGACGCAATCATGATCAAGCAACGCGCCGGTATTTATAATGGAATCGCGCCCTATACCAACCTCCGGCTGAATAACTGCACCCGCCATTATCTGAACGCCCTCTGCAAGCGCAACACCTTCAGCAATAACTGCAGAGGGATGGATGACTGATGTAAATCGGTATCCCAATTCACGCATTCGCACAGATTGCTGCCATCTTGCATTATTGCCAGGCATGGCGCCTATACCATTAGCCAGCTCTACTGCTTCTGGAGAATATTCGTCTAGCGCCTGATCATGATCCAGAACGATTGAGCCACATAATTCTATACCCGGCTCGGTGTCCGGAGTCAGCAAACCTATTATCTTTCGACCTGATTGTCGCAAGGCCTCAGCTACAACCTTGGCATGCCCACCAGCACCCAAAATTATAACCGGCCGAGTCCTATCTCCATTCATCGAATAACCTCATCGACTCTATAGTCTGCTTGGCTCCTCTCACCCAGAAGATCCCAATACTCCATTGGGCTTCTACCAATCCCTGGACGTTTTATGGTCAAGTTGTCCTCAGTAAAGAGATCCCCTTTCCTGATGTCGTTTGCTGCTACCAAACTTTTACGAGCAACATCTCGGTTACCTGTTTCAGACGGCATGGGTTCTTTGACCCCATCACCCAAAGCCTGCTCTGTGGCGCGGATAGCTGTAACCATGGCTTTCAACTCATCCGGTTCCAGGGATGCCGCGTGATCCGGACCAGGCAGACTTTTATCCAGTGTCAGATGTTTTTCGATCAAACATGCGCCTAAGGCAACAGCCGCAATGGGGACTGTGATCCCTTCACTATGATCAGAATATCCAACATCCAAATTAAACGCAGCGCGCATAGTCTGCATGGCCCTGAGGTTAATATCTGTAATTGGCGCAGGATATTCGGTAGTGCAGTGTAACAGCCGAACCTTTTCACGTAACAACTGTTGAGCTTCAGATAAACCGTATGCCTCTACAAAGGCGTCACTGGAAGGTGAAATTTCGGCATTCGAACCATGTATCAACCCAAAAGCGATGACACCAAGAGCCTCTTCAACCTCCTCCAATGTTGCCATTCCAGTGGATATAATCAAATCACATCCTGTCCTGGCATGCGCCAATAGAGATGGCCCATTGGTCAACTCGCCGGAGGGGATTTTTAAGGTCTTAAGGCCAAGATCATTGACCAGAAAACCCAAACTCTCCATATCGAATGCAGAAGAGAGAAAGTTGATACCTTGTTTTGCACAGTAACTGACAAGATCACGATGGGCTTCATGCCCCAATTCCAAGCGCTGCAACATAGCCAGTTGCGATTCGTCTGTTTCTGTGGCCCGTTGCTGGTAGTTGGCTTTTACAGCTGCAGATGTCGCCAGCTCATCGGCCCGGAAGGTCTGGAATTTCACGGCATCTGCCCCGGCCGCTACCGCAGCATCCACCAACTGAAAAGCTAAGTCTGGGTCTCCATTGTGATTAACCCCAGCTTCAGCAATTACATAGGTGCGAGTCACGAATCCACCTCAAGATCAAAAAAGCTCTTCTTGAGAATATCGTTTAAGGGATAACTGCGGACCACACTCAATATCTTCTCCGCAGCACCTCCATCCCCGTAAGGGTTTGTTGTATGTGCCAACCCATCCTGAAACTCTCGACCAAACAGCCTCTGCATTGCGGCCAGGATATCTTTACTCTCTGGGACAGAGTCGATCACATTATTCGCCTTGAGCCTACCTCGCTGACGATCTCCTATATTAACCACTCCAACTTTAAAACTTGGCGCCTCAATCAAACCACTGGATGAATTTCCCACGACACCATCCATGTACTGCATGGCTGAAAGATAGTTGAGCTGTCCTAATGAGTTACGCGCAATACTGGTTGACGCATGCGCCTCAACATACTCATCAATCATTTGGTTAACTACTCGCCCATCTGGATCAGCATTCGCTTTAGTGAAAATAATATGGGTTTCTTTAAGCTGGTCCAGGGCCAACAACAGCTCCTTGAACTGGGTCTGCGCCGTTGAATGTTCTAGTGTAACGGGATGAAAGGTAACCAGGAGATTACGTTTACCAAGATTAAATCCAATCGCGTCCTCTAGCTCATCTCTAGAAAGCAGTTGCAACCGCTTGATATTGTCAATCCCGAGGGCACCAACGGTGTAAACCCTGCCTGGGTCCTCACCCAGTTGGATAACCCTTTTACGATACTCCTCAGCCGCCACAAAGTGAAGATGAGACATCTTGGTAATGGAGTGACGAAAGGACTCGTCAAAAGCACCCTCGGTGGTTTCGCCACCATGTAGGTGTGCGAGTGGGATTCTGGCCACTGTCGCTGCGGCTGCCGCTGAAAATATCTCAAAACGATCCCCCAGGACTACCACCAAATCTGGCGCCAGATCTGAATAGGCATCCGCAAAACCGGACATTGCCAAACCCATAGACTTGGTGATACCAACCGGTGTATCAGAGGAGAGCAACATTTCCACCTTGCGCGAAATGGCAAATCCATCCGCCTCAATCTGGCGATAGGTAAGGCCGAACTCTGGAGACATGTGCATTCCAGTGACAACCAGCTGCAATTCCAGGTCATCAGACGCCTCTATCTCCCGCATTAACCAGTACAGCAGGCCATACTCTGCTCGGGTACCTGTAATTACGCAGATTTTTCTTTTATCGCTCATCTGTTTAGATATAACTAAACGTTATATATGCCCGCCTTATAACTGGAAAGGTTTTTCGGATCAGTAATCCAATCAATGGTACGTTGCAGCCCTTCACGAATATCCACCCTTGGTTTAAATCCGGTTAGTTGTTCGATCTTGGTATTATCACACCATAGACGAAAGACCTCTGATTTCTCTGGACGTATACGCTCATCATCCACAACAAACTCTACGTCGCCTTCCATCAGTTCCTTTATGATATTCAGAGTATCACCCACGCTGATCTCATAGTTTGACCCGATATTGACCGTCTCTCCAATAGCGGCATCACAATTAGCGAGCTCCAAAAAACCGCGGCAGGTATCCTCTACATAATTAAAATCACGTGTAGGCGATACATCTCCAAGCTGTATCTGTTTTTTCCCAGTTGCGATCTGAGTAATGATGGTTGGAATCACCGCTCGCGCTGACTGCCTGGGGCCATAGGTATTAAATGGCCGCGCAATAGTTACCGGCAAGTCAAAGGCATTAAAGTAACTGAACACCATAGCATCAGCAGCGATCTTGGTGGCGCTATATGGGGACTGGGCCTGTAGCGGGTGTTTCTCATCAATGGGAACATACTGAGCGGTTCCGTACACCTCGCTGGTAGAGGTGTGGATCAAGCGCTTGACCCCATTATCCAGCGCGGCCTGACAGATATTCAGAGTACCTTTAACATTGGTGTCAACATAACTTTCTGGCGCCACATAAGAGTAAGGGATGGCAATCAAGGCTGCTAGATGAAATACAACATCCATATCTTTGGTGATCTTACGGCAAAAGTGAGAATCCCTAATATCACCAGAGAGAATCTCGATACTGTCTTTGCACGCAACATCTTCCAACCAACCCCAGTTGTTGAATGAGTTATATTGAGAGAGCGCAGAAACGCTATAACCTTCACGTACCAGCAATTCAGTCAGATGTGAGCCGATAAATCCGTCTGCGCCTGTAATCAGAGCTTTCACTTAGTAATTTTCCTGAATAATTAACTTAACTTACGAATCAAACGCGCTGGAACTCCAGCATAAACAGAATCAGGTTCAAGGTCATTCATTACTACCGCATTGGCGCCTACATGAACATTGTTCCCAATCGCCAAATCTCCAAGCACCTTAGCACCGGCATAAATAATTACATTATCACCTATACTAACCTTCTGTTTGGCTCCATCTTGAATGCTCTGCCCGATCGTCACCCCCTGGTAAACCAGGAAATTATCTCCGATATCATAGCGAGGACCAATAACAACTCCCACCCCATGTATAATTCTAAATCCTGCACCTATGCTGGTACTGTAATACAACTCCATACCGGTTCTTTTTCGCATCAAAACAGACAAAAAAGGCAACAGTTGATGGTTTTTGTCACATAGATAGTGCGCCCTGGATAGACGATAGTAAAAAATAGCCTCTATGGTTGGATCTAATTGTAATAGCTGAAACAACCTCGAATCCAATGGAGCGGAAAAATGATTGTACTTAGCACATATATCTGTCAACAGAACATCTTCAATGCCATGAAAAAACTCATACGAGTCATCAAGCAGTTCCTTTGGGTACTCAATGAACTCTCTTTGAAACAGCCAGTGCATATACTGTATATAAGCATCTCGCATACAATCATTCCTCAAGCATAAAAAAGTCTATCCACTAAAAATATAATAATTAATCCTGCCTCTGCTTCGAAATGCAAAACAGATCGCCCACAACCTGGCGTATATCTAAATCAGCAAATTGACCTGTAAGCTCATCATATTTTTTCACCAAATCTTGCACCTCTTCCTTGGTAGCGCCTGGCCACTTTTGCGCTGACCTCTTCTTATTATCGATTTTTCTAGAACGTAGAGCTCGACGCTTAGCTCTAACCCATTCATGCAATCTAACCTTTAACGCCTTCGGATTACTTAGAGTCAGATCTAACACATCGTCATTAAAAGTAACTTGATCAAACGCATTAACGACTTTTTCGCTTGCAAACACCCCATCAAGGGAGCAGATATATTTTGCCACATCTCTATTATCCAACTCACATGCCCCCTGGTTAGCTATTGCACTTCGTATAAACGAAATAAGGTCATCCTCATTATGCACAATCGGCCCTATATCAGTTGACGGAAGATTGTCCATCCGCTCATCATAATGTGGATGATAAGCGACCGAGCAACATTCCAAGAGCCTGGCCTCCATTCCAGTGGAACATCCCCAATGAAAAATAGCATCTGCAGCTAATAGCCATGGAGTAACGCTGCCCTCATAGACTACATGCGCGTTATCTATACCCCTAATTGCTTCATGCCAAAACTCATGACGGTCTATTGGATGCGGCCGCACAACTAACGCATGTTGAGGAAACTCTTCTCTAATACGCTTAAGGACAGCTACAAAGGCATCCAGATTTGCTCGCTCATGCTTGATATGCTCAATAAAGCCCTGCTCTTCTTCCTTGTTCTTGATGTAGCCATGACGCCACATCTTTTCCTTTGTGTAATCATCACCTCTTACATTTATTACTTCGGCAAAATTGGATGGTAATAATATGTATTTACCAAATCTTTTTCTTAGTTGCGATACCTCTTGGTCGAATAGACCTCTAAGCTCTCTTCGCAATAAATCGACTCGCGGAGTCCCGACCCCCAGCACCTTATTAGCCTGATCTGGATATGCGTCCCTTATCACATCTGCATTCGCTTCACTCCACGCAAACACATGATCCACTAGAGCTACCATCTCATGATTCATCCTGATTCGGAGCCAAATATCGCGATTAAGAAAAAGGCCAAGGCTTTCCTCATCATTAACACAAAGACGGTAACCTTGTGACCGCAACTTGTGTAACCGAGACTTGTATCTTACAGATATATTCTTCTCCAATAACATCCCTCTCGGAAGACAGGAGATCCATCTGTTAATTACATCATAGTGACCAATCAGAACTGAATAGCCTCTCTCTGCAGCCATACAAGCAAGAAAAACCTTTGCATCAAACTCTCTACATTTTGCTTCTACTGGCAACAGTAGCCAACGACGCAATCCCGTCTTAACCAGATTGCCATCAAAAGAGCTATTTGTTGAGATAGTACTCATCTAATATCACCTTGCTCAAACTTCTTAATTATTGCAGCTAAGCAAATCAAACCTATGCGTATTAATTCTTTACCACCAATACGTCTTCCATGATCAGATACTCAAGATCCGATCCATAAAACATGTTCAACGCATCAGTAGGCGAGCACACCATCGGCTCACCACGTCTATTAAGCGAAGTGTTCAACACCACACCATTGCCGGTGTGCTTTTCCAGCTCTTCGATCAGCTCATAATAGCGCGAATTGGTCTCTCTGGTGACCACTTGTGCCCTGGCGGTACCGTCCTCATGCACTACCTCAGGCACTCGATCTGCCCAGCCATCAGCCACATCAAAGGTAAAGGTCATGTATGGAGCTGGGTGCTCAGTCTTTAACATCTCAGGAGCAACACGATCTAGCATGCTGGGACAGAACGGACGCCAGCGCTCACGATACTTGATCTGTTCGTTGATGCGTTCGGCAATCCCGCCAACATTCGGTGCACCCAGGATAGAGCGATTACCCAGGGCACGCGGACCAAACTCCATACGACCCTGAAACCAGGAGAGCGGATTCCCATCCGCCAGGATCTGCGCAGCACGTTGCGGGACATTTTCGATGCGCTCCCACTTTGGCTTTTTCTCATGCTGCTCGCAGGCCTCGATGCACTGTTCATTGGTATAGCTTGGGCCTAGATAGGCGTGCTGCATGGGCTGGACCTTATCGCCCAACTCGTTTGCAACATATGATGCAGCACCAATAGCGGTACCAGCATCTGATGCTGCTGGCTGCACAAACAGCTCATCCACATCAGGCAGGGCGATGATTCTCTGATTCAGTTTTACATTAAGGGCCACACCACCGGCAAAACAGATCTTGCCGCTCTCTTTAATGATATCTCCCAGATAGTGGTCTATCAGCCCCAGTGAGACATCCTCCAGCAACTGCTGAATAGATGCGGCATAATCGATATATGGATCATCGATCGCATCACCTTCGCGTTTCGGCCCCAGCCACTCAATCAGTTCGGGGCTGAAGTAATAGCCCTTTCCATCCTTATCTTTGTAACGTCTAGGGCCTATCACGTTGACCAGCTTGGTATTTATACGAAAAGACTCTTTGTCATAGTCGATCAAGCGGGAAAAATCGAAACGCTTGGGATCGCCATAGGGGGCCATCCCCATCACCTTGAACTCTCCGTCCAGCATCTCAAAACCTAGATACTCGGTCATGGCGCCGTACATACCGCCAAGAGAGTCCGGATCGTAGAACTCTTTTATCTTATGAATCTTGCCATTTTCGCCATAGCCAAAAAAGGTGGTGGCATATTCGCCCTTGCCATCGATACCAAGGATGGCTACCTTGCCGTCAAAGCCACTCAGGTGATAGGCGCTACTGGCGTGGGCTAGATGGTGCTCTACCGGCATGACCCTGGCGTTACCTCCGCCGATATTTAGATCAGATATCAATTTATCTAACTGACGCATATTGCGGCGAAAGCGGCGATTGCCATTAAATATCCCAAGAAGGGTCCTGTCCGGCGAATACCAGTGACGCCTCGCATAGTGCCAGCGTGCAGGGCTGGTTAAGGGGATCTCAGCGTAGGGAAACGTCACTACATCCACATCTTCCGGTCTAATACCGGCAAATTCGAGACAGAACTTAGTCGCCTCGTAGGGAAAGCGACCTTTGGCATGCTTGTCTCGTATAAAACGCTCTTCTTCTGCTGCAGCCACCAGTTCGCCATCGATAAAAAGTGCCGCTGATGGGTCGTGACTGACCGCGCCGGATATACCCAGTATTTTCATTTTTCAGGATTCATTTAACTTAAAAAGCCCCGAGTTATTCAGGGCGTTACGGTTATTATGCCATGTACTTCTGACAAAATCCCAAAACCGCCTAATCCCATTCCAGCCCTTGGGCCTTCAACTCGTCCCTGAACAAGGCAAACAACTCGGGCAATTCTTTCCAATTTCGCATAAAACGCCTTACATCACTCCTCCAGAACCAGCGAAATCTTGGGCCATCTCGGTGTTTTTTCATAGAATCCAGATCGATCAGCACCACTTCCCCGTCCACTACAAACCAGTTAGCTATCTTCAGATCACCGTGAGTTATGCGGTGGGCATGTAATTGCGCAAACATCCCCGCCACCTCTCTTGCCATCATCTTCAGATCAGACTCGCTCCTAGCTTCATCTAAAAGCCAATAGTAGAGACATATCCCATCTATCTTTTCTGCCAAAAAATAAGATACTTTGTTGCCGCCGCTATTAACCTCCAGCGCTGCAACTGGACGCGGGGTGGAAATACCATAAAAACCCAAAAGATGGGCATTCTCCCACGAGGACAAAGCCCTGCCACGCATAAGTTTCTGCAGTATGTTCTTTAGCCATCCCCGGTCATTATAGCGCTTGACCACCACCGGCAGATCACCCGCCTGCGCTGCCCATACCGTACAGGAGGAGCCATTCTTGAGCGCCTTCTCTCTACCAGGAAAGCTGGCATCTGGATCAGCCAACAGAAGGTCCAGCTCAGGCCCGGCATCACTCCTGGTAACAATCTCCAGTCTTTGGGGTGACTCTAGATATCTTATAGCAGTGCAATCACGAAAGAGCTTGCTCCTGAATTTCTCCCAGCGCTGCTCCCTTGCCTGCTTGATCTGCTGCAACAGATAATCAACGCCAGGACCTTGCTCCAACCCTCTTTGCGCCAAGTAAAGGTCATACAGACCCGGCGCTAATGCCGTCCACCTGGGTAGAAGCTGAGCAAAAAAAAGCGCCAGATTATCCAGCCCGGTCTTAAGCTCCAGCTCCCCTTCAACCACACTGACGCCAGCCCCATCCAGACTGTAGATCTGCCCTGCTGAGATCACAAAGTTATCTAGATGCAGATCAGCCTGGCACACTCCTGACCTATGATGTCCCGCCAAGACAACAACCATATCCCGTAGCAGCTGTTCACTTGCAGCAGCATCCGCCACATCCCAGGCGGCTCTAAAGCTTACCGCTTCTGGCAATCGGGTCAGCAAGATCAGCGGAAACCCCTCATCACCAACCACCCCGGCATAGAGCAACTCTGCCGTAAGGATGCCGCGCTGCTGGAAGGCATTTATACCGTCCAGCTCCCGCTGCCAATGCCTCTGTCGCCTTCCCGGGTCAAGATATAGCTTGGCAAAAACCGCGGACCCATCCAGATCCCCCAGAAACACCTGACGTTTCCCCGGCAGCAGGCGTACTGTCTCAATACAGGTGAGAACGCGCCCATCCTCTAACCGAATCTGTTCGCCGCTATCCATCCCTAGCATGCCTCCGTAAAAAGGCAGTTCGTCTGCTTGCCAGACGTGAATAGAGAGAATGGCCAGCCCCTGTTAACCGGGACGTTTCCAGATAGGTCTTTAGAAAGCGCAACCTATCGGTATGACTCCAATACTGAGCACGCCGATTGAGGCTATCAAGATCCCTGCGCGACGCCTGTGCGACAGTGGCCACAGACCTCATCTTTTCCAGATCAATGAAGGCCACATCTGGAACTCTGCCTTCAACCAGACGCACAAACACATGTTTCGGATGCAACGAATTATGTACCAGCTTCTGTTCATGCATTTGCCGTATGACACCGGCAAGCGTTGTTATCAATTTTCTTCTTATTGAAACACTCTTGCCCCAACCCTCTTCAGCCCATTCGTTCATTATCTCATTCATGGGTCGAAATCCCACCAGTTCCCTGGTGACCAGTATTGCGCGCTGCTTCCCTTCTATTTTTCGCTGCCCGTAGTAGAGGGGGTCCAATGTCGGAACCCCGGCCTGCCGCAGCTGCAGTATGTTCTTTATCTCACCGGCAAATGTTGGTTCGCCAAATATGGGATTGCGCAGGGTACGGCGGGTATGGTTCTCCTGCCTCTTTAAAAAAACCGCCTCTTTATCCCCTCCGGGCAGATCCAACTCAACCCGGGCTACGCCGCTCCAACCACCCCGCCTTTCATTAGGCGGCTCAAACCAGTCGGCCTGCAGCTCCCATAGATCATCAAATCCATCCAGATCATTAAAGCGCAGGATATGCTCCCACTCGGGGGTAATGTACTCCTTCACGCCCCAACCTCTTTGGGCTTGGGCGCAGGCCGGGTCGCATCCAGGGCGTTGGCCCTGGTCTCTACCTCAGACCAAAACACCCCATCCTGTTTCAGGGTTTTTCGCAAGGATGCATCTTTGTAGATACGCATAAAGCGAAATAGATCTCGCTTGGTCAGACCAAGCAACATGGCCGAAAACCAGAGCGAACCAATATCCTTCACCACCCAGCGTCTCGGTGTACTGCTCCGCACCTGCACCCGATGCAGGTCGATTACATGCAGATGCAGATTGGACTCTGAGCCATCCCACGGCTGTTGTAACATGAAGTGGCACAGATAGAAGTCACGATGATTAACCCCGTTTTCGTGCATGGTACGGGCGATCTGGGCCAGCCTCTTAATCAGGTTCCATTTTGTTGCTGGAGCAGGAGGGTTGGCCTGCCAATCCTCGCAATATCGTTCCAGACTTACACACCCTTGTAGCTCTTCTGTTATCAGCAAAGAGTCGATTGCCGCCGGATTCCACCCCTCCTGCCCATAGGCTACTGGGGTCATGGTCTCTACCCCCAGCTCCTGCAAACGATGGATGGCCCGCCACTCATTGCCGGCACCAACTATTGGGGGGCGCAGTTGCAGCAGATTCTTGATGATCTCACGCCATCCTACGCCGTGATGGCACTTGATAAAAAAACCTCGGCCATCCCTCTCTATTCTGAATGTGCGCCGATTCTGGATACGCTTGAACACCTCACCATTGAGCACACAGAACTCTTCCAGAGATGTTTCTGGAAAGCAGGATCTATATTGATCATATAGTTTCAGCATTCAGCACTATTCCGCTCAGCACGTTCAATTATCACATCTGCCGCCCGCTCAATCAGGCTATATAGATCGGTATTCTCGCAATAGTTGGGACCCTTGACCATCCACGACTCGCGGGAATTGGACTCCAGAAACTCCCGCAGACTGCTATTGAGCCGCTGCTGCTCGAATGGTTCAGGAATCGTGATGCCTGCATCCGCCGCCGCAACATGCTTGGCAAAACCGCAGTTCTCGGTCACCAGCACCGGCAGGCCGCATATCATCGCCTCGATCAAGACAGTTCCGGTATTCTCGCTGCGGGGGGCATGGATCAGGTAATCGGCGCCGCGATAGAAACGGCTCACATCATCTCTGGTCCCGGCAAACAAGACTCTATCAGCTACCTTTAGACGCGCAGCCAGTCGCATCAGAGGCCCATCCTTGCCATGCCCCACCACAACCAGTTTACATCTGTTTCTCAGTGTATCCGGCAGTGAAGCAAGGGCCTGAATAACCCGGTCTATCCCCTTGGTACGAAAACGGGAGCCGACCGCTAATAACATCAGCTCGTCATCGGCGACCCCAAACTCTTCTCTTATTTCTACCCTATCCTTAGGGGCGTCTTTACTTATCAAACGCTCGCGGTTTATCCCAGGGGGCAGCAGATGAAAACGCTCAGGCTCGGTCCCATAGTGCCGGATGAATTTCTCTCTCTCTTGATGGGCGATCAGCATCAACTCGGTTGTAGCACCTGGCCTGAAAAGGGACTCTTCCTGACGGTAGAAGGCCCTGTACCTAGGCAACAGTTTGTAAAGGGGATGCTTGGTCTCTTCTGCCCGCGCCGCATAGCAGGGATCAGCCGCATAATAGACATCCAGCCCCGGCAGCTTGGTGAACCCTACCCGGCAGTCATACCCCTTCCCTACAATGGCCTCGGCAAAGCGCTCCGCCAACAGATCATTACTGCGATGGTTGGTGGATGCCTTGGTATCCAGCTCGATCACACCTATATTGTCCGGCCTCTCTCCCTGCCACTCCCCGGTGTAGATGTCCACCTGATGCCCCCTGGCAACACAGGCCTGGGCTATGCGCAACAGCGAGCGCTGCATGCCGCCGAATGGAAACCAGAGCGAGACCACAAAGGCGAATCTCATCCAGATACCTCTGCCATCCTGGATTCGAGTGCCGCCCACACCTTCTCTGGAGGCAGATCTTCAAAGCAGGCTGGAACAACTTTTGAGGACTCTAAGTAACTACACGCCTTCTGCATACATGGGGCGCATTCAAATTCCGCCTGTAGATTTGTCTGTAACCGTCCCACTGCTCCGGTAAGGCCGGTCTTGGTCGGTCCGTATAGGGTCACTGCTGGAAGTGATAGGGCCGCCGCCAGATGGGCAAGTCCAGAATCGACACCGACAACACCTGAAGCACCAGCCAGTTTTTCTTTCATCTCACTAAGTGAGAGCCTGGGCAAAAGCTCACCATGGCCAGATCTGCTTATGACCTGCTCCGCCCGCAGCCTCTCATCTTCACTACCCCAGGGCAGGAGAATTTGGAAACCTTTAGATGCGACAATCTTGGACAACTCCACCCAATACTCCACCGGCCAGAGCTTGGTTATCCAGGTGGTCCCATGCAGAAACACCAGATAGGGTTTATCTGAGTCGATTTGAGGCATCTTCGGGATACCATAATCAGGATCTTTCTCCGGCTTAGAGTAACCCAGGGCCTGGGCAAACAGGGAACGTACCCGTTCAATAGCATGCTGGTCACGCGCAACCCTTATGCCGCGTTGATAAAAACGCGCCGCCCCCGGCTCTCGGGCAGAGTCGGCATCTAACCCGACCGGAACTCCTCGTGCCATCTGCGCCAATATTGCGCTTTTGTACAACCCTTGGGCGTCTATGATCAGATCATAATCCCGTTGCTGCAGATCTCTGCGGAACGCCTTGATCTCACCATCACGCCAGGAGTTAATCCAGGCCTTGCGCCAGCGTCTAATCGCAACCGGAATCACCCGCTCTACTGCTGGATGCCAGGACGGCACCTCTGCGAAAGACTCTTCTGCCACCCAATCGAAACTGATGCCGGGAACCGCTCCCACCGCGTCGGTAACAGCCGGCAGGGTATGGATGAGATCCCCTAAAGACGATGTTTTTATAATCAGAACTTTCAATGTGAGTCTAGGGCCTGTTTAAATGAAATGGCATTAGAGCTACTTTGAACACCTACCAGAAAACCTAATGCTCAGCACTGGGGATATATCCATTATCCCTTAGATAGTTAAGGATCAAACCTGCACTCTCGTCTAGTGTCAGGGCATCTGTATCTACCACTACCTCTGCCCATTCCGGTGTCTCATAGGGCGACGAGATACCGGTGTAGTTCTTTATTATTCCGGCGCGGGCCTTCTTGTACAGCCCCTTCACATCACGCTTCTCACAGGTCTCCAGACTACAATCACAGTAGACCTCGATAAAATCACCCTCCGGCATCAGATCGCGTACCTTGCGCCTGTCTGCACGAAACGGCGAGATAAATGCGGTCAGTGCAATGATACCAGCCTCGATAAACAGGCGGGACATCTCGGCCACTCGGCGTATGTTCTCGACCCTATCCTCTTCACTAAAGCCCAGATCACCACACAGGCCATGGCGCACGTTATCTCCATCAAACACGAAGGAGTTACAGCCCAGCTTATGCAACTCCCCTTCCACCGCGTTGGCCAAAGTAGACTTGCCGGAACCGGACAGCCCGGTAAACCAGATCACAAAACTCTTGTGTCCGTTTTGTGTCTCCCTCTGTTCACGGCTAACCGCCTGCTCCTGCCAAACCACATTTTCACTTTTTGTCATTAAACTAATTTCCTTCAACAAGTTGCCGCACCGCAGCACAAACCGTATCTACATCTATTCCCTTCAGGCATTTAAGGTCACCCTCTGGACACTCACGCTTAAAACATGGACCACAATCCAACCCCAGATGCAGAATCTTGTTGCGCGGATTCAGGGGAGGAGTAAAGCCTGGATCAGATGACCCATATATCGCCACCAGCGGTCTATCCAGGGCCGCCGCCACATGCATCAAGCCGGAGTCATTACTCACCACCGCATCTGCCAGAGACATCAGATCTACCGCCTGAGCCAGAGTGGTACGGCCACTGAGATCTACACATTTATTGCCGGCAACTGAATTTACCCCCGAACACACTGCGCTATCTTTATCTGACCCAAATAACCAGACCGTCCAACCCTGGTCAATCATCCTTCTCGCCAGCTCCCCATAACGGTCCCGGGGCCAACATTTGGCAGGACCATACTCCGCACCAGGGCAGAGTATCATCAGCTTGCCGTCAGACTTTTCCAGTCCGAGATCATGCCTGGCTGCATCTACGTCGCTGCCAGATACCTCTAGACTTGGTACTGGAATCTCTCCAACAACATCCGCCCCCGGAGGATAGGCCAGGGCGACAAATCGCTGCACGGTCATGGTCAGGCTGGACTTGTCTAGTTTGCGAATATCATTCAGCAGGCCATAGCGCATCTCCCCCACCCAACCGGTGCGCCTGGGTATCTTAGCCCAGAGCGGGACCAAGGCAGACTTTAGTGAGTTTGGCAGGAGTATGGCCTGAGCATATCCACGCTCAATTAGAGAACGCCCCAATCGATAGCGGGTCTTCAGCTCCAGACCTCCATGCCCAACCGGCATCTCGATGGCATCAGACACCTCAGGCATGCGCTCCAACAGGGGCAGGCTCCATCCAGGTGCCAATACATCTATCTCCGCATCCGGCTGCTGCTTACGCAGCACCTTAAACAGGCTCTGCGCCATCACCATGTCACCCACCCAGGATGGGCCTACTATCAAAATGCGATTTTTATCGCTCAACGCCGGTTCTATATGGGGTCGCGTTTAAACCAGTGTCAGCCATTCAGGATTCTCATCCCTGCGGCCATGCACTTGATCAAAATACATCTTCTGTAGCTGCTCAGTGATCGGACCACGTCCATGGTTGCCGATGGGACGATTATCCACCTCACGGATTGGCGTAACCTCGGCGGCCGTACCGGTAAAAAACGCCTCGTCTGCAATGTAGACCTCATCCCTGGTGATGCGCTTCTCCACCACAGGAATACCCAATTCGTCTGCCAGGCTCATTACCGTTTTACGCGTGATGCCATCCAGGGCGGAGGTTAGATCCGGCGTGTAGATCACACCATCCCGGATGATAAATATATTTTCCCCTGAGCCTTCCATGACATATCCCTCCGCATCCAGCAGCAGCGCCTCATCATAACCGCATGCCAGGGCCTCTTGCAGGGCCATCATGGAGTTCATATAGTTGCCGTTGGCCTTGGCGCGGCACATAGTGATATTTACGTGATGACGGGTGAATGAGGATACCCGGATACGGATACCCCTCTCCAGCTCCTCTTCACCCAGGTAGGCGCCCCACTCCCAGGCCGCTACCATGACATGGACCTTGAGATTATCTGCCCGCAGCCCCATGCCTTCAGAGCCATAAAAACACATGGGTCTGATGTATCCAGAATCCAGACCGTTCTCTTTTACCGCGGCACACTGGGCCTGGTTCAAGGTTTCAGCATCGAACGGCATAGGCATGCCCAAAATATGGGCTGAACGAAACAGACGGTCTGTATGCTCCTTCAGCCGAAAAATGGCAGGGCCTTTGTCGGTTTTATAGGCGCGCACACCCTCAAACACACCCATGCCATAGTGCAAGGTGTGTGTAAGTACGTGGGTCTTGGCCTCGCGCCAGGGAACCATCTCCCCGTCTAGCCATATCACCCCATCACGGTCTGCCATTGTTTGCATCAATTACTCCTATCAAAAAGCTCTCAGGACCGAGGTAAAATGGCCACTGAGAAACCAATTTTTATATAATCGCAAAAAGCTTCTGTTCCTAGGCCCTTGACCCCGAAACCTTTGCCCTTATTCACCCATCAGAGATTCCCAGATTCCCTTCACCTGCTCACGTTCTTGTACCAGATCGTCCTGAGACACCAACGCTGATCTCTCCTGCAGCGCCAGGCGATGAGAGGCGGAGCGGAAGATCCTATAGGCGTCTGATAACGCCTCTACCACATCGCCGGCAAATATATCGTGCCTGGCCAATCCCTCCAGCAGCCTGATATTGTCGGTCCACTCGAGCAGATCAGGATGGCTGCTAGCCCACCTTAGAACCGCGTATTGAACCATAAATTCAATGTCTGCGATACCTCCCACCCCCTGCTTGAGATCAAACCGCTCCTTATCGCTCTTATCCAGAGAGGCACGCATCTTCTCCCGCATATCCACTACCTCGGCGCGTAACTTATCCGGATCACGCTCCTGGGACAAAACTGCCCGGCGAATCGCCTTAAACCTCTCCGCAACCACCGGGTCACCCGCAATCGGCCTGGCCCGCAGCAACGCCTGATGCTCCCAGGTCCAAGCCTGGTTGTGCTGATATGCCTCGAATGCGCCTAAAGAACTAACCAGCATGCCAGAATCACCACTTGGGCGCAGACGCATATCCACCTCATACAGCAGACCCGCAGGTGTTCGTGCCGTCAGCATATGAATCAGGCGTTGACCAAGCCTGGCAAAAAACAGAGTATCCGCTATCTGCCGCTCCCCATCAGTCATGGCATTTAAATCGGAATTAGCATGCAGAAACACCAGATCCAGGTCAGAACCATAGCCCAACTCTATTCCGCCTAGCTTTCCATAGGCAATCACAGCAAATCCCTTCTCCTGAGAATCATCCAATCCGGATGGTTTGCCATGGCGTGAAGAGAGATAGATCCAGACCTGTTGCAGAACCCGCGCTACGATAGCCTCTGCAATCTCGGTTAGATAGTCGCTTACCACCATCAACGGAATCACCTCGGTGATATCGGCGGCGGCCACCCGCAGTTTGTTACTCTGCAGAAACTGGCGCAGGCGCTCCATCTGCTGTTCTGTGTCATCCTCATCGACGGCTGATAACAGGGTGTCCAGCTCACTCTCCAACTCATCTCGCTGCAAAGGTGAGTAGAGATTCCTTGGGTCCAGAAGATCATCCAAAAGAATCGGGTGGCGTGTTATGCGGCTGGCAATCCAGGGGCTTACGCTCTCCAAACGCACCAACTGGGACAGGGCCATGGGGCTTTCAACCAGTAGTGCCAGATATGCCGTACGCCGCGCTATGGACTCCATGAGCCTTAGCAGGCGCTCCAAAACTATCGTTGGTTCGTCGGTGGCGGCCACCGTCTCCAGCAGCATCGGCATCAGCTGATCCAGCCTCTTTCGACCACGTTGGCCCTGCCCACGACAGGCATGGCTGTTGCGAAAATCATCCAGCATCTTCAAGGCATCTCCAGCCTCTTCCTGGAAACCTATCTCCGCCAACAGATCAATGGCCTGGTCTGTCTCCAACCCTTGCCGCCACAAAGTCTGGAGTCGATTCTCTCTCTGTTCCTGATCCTGTTGCTGATCCTGATCTGCGTGAGGAGTCGCAAACACCTTCTCAAAGTGGCCCTGCACCAGCTGTCGGTGTTGCTCCAGCATTGCGGAAAAACCATCCCAATCATCAAATCCCATCGACCTTGCCAGGCGCAAACGCTCTACCCGATCATCCGGCAACAGGTGGGTCTGACGGTCTTGCCAGGCCTGGAGTCTATTCTCTACCAGCCGTAGAAACTCATAGGCGGCAGTCAACTCATTCACTACATAATCCGGCAGCAGACCCTTTGCGCTCAACCTCTCCAGCACTGTTAGGATGGGGCGAATCTGCAGATCAGGATCGCGCCCCCCGCGGATGAGCTGAAAGGCCTGACCGATGAACTCGATCTCGCGGATACCTCCCTGGCCCAGCTTGATATTGGCGTCCATACCCCGTTTATGCATCTCTCCTTTGATCATGCGCTTCATGTCGCGAATGGACTCAATGGCCCCAAAATCCAGGTATCGCCGATAGATAAATGGGCGCAGCATGTCCATTAATACCTGCCCTGCCTCCCGGTCTCCCGCAACTATGCGCGCCTTGATCATGGCATAGCGTTCCCACTCCCGCGCCTGGGCGTGGTAGTACTCCTCCATAGCATCAAAGCTCATAACCAATGGGCCGGAATCACCAAATGGGCGCAGACGGGTGTCCACTCGAAACACAAAACCATCAGCCGTCTGCGCACCTATGGCCTTAATCAACTGCTGTCCCAGGCGGGTAAAAAACTGTTCGTTAGAGAGATGGCGAGCACCCTCCACTTCGCCACTTTGTGGATAGGCGAATATGAGATCAATATCGGAGGATAGGTTTAGCTCTCGTGCCCCCAGCTTGCCCAAACCGAGTACCAGCATATGTTGCTGCACCCCGTCCTCATCCTGCGGCACCCCATGCTTGGATATGGCCCATGCGTAAAGCAGGTTTAGAGCCTGATCGACACAGGCATCCGCCAGGGCAGACAGCTCCTCCAGGGTCTCAGCAAGGGGGGAAATACCAGCAATATCGCGCCAGATGATGCGCACCATCTGGACTCGACGGAATATACGCAGAATCTTTTGCAGGGACTCCTCATCAGCAACCTGCTTCAACTCCTTCTGCAGGCGGCGCCCAATCTCACCTTGTGGAAAGCTGGAATGCAGATCACCCCTATCCCACAGCTCAAAAAACCGGGCAGAATCACGTATGCAGCTTTGCACCACATAGTCGCTGGCCTCCCATACCCGCCTTAGCTCAGCAACAAAATTTGGATCTGTATCCAGTTTTGAAAGCTGGTCCTGCTCAAGCGATCCCCTCCACTGTTGGAAGTGGCGCTCTACCAGATCAGAGAGCTGTTGTGTCGGTGTTTGAGAATCTACGTCGTGGCTCACATTATTCACCAATAGTCTGTCTAGGCTGCGACTGTGCCTAATCATGCTAGATATTATCTGGGATATGCAACAATATCTGCGTAGAAAACAACATTAAAATGCGCCGACCTGGAAACAAGCCTAATTTAAATGAATATCCACGACCAGTCTCACTAACAGAGGACGAAGATTACATTTCAGCAGAGCGTTCGAATGGCTAGCCAGCTGGGCAATCATTAACAATCTTGATAAAAAAGACACAAGTTCTGCGCATATCTGCCGATATATTGAACGATTGCCCCTTTGTGCCATATTTCCATAAAGGCAGGCATAATCGGACTAGTGGATTAGTGCGAAGATAACAGGGACGTAGAATTGAATTACTCACACCTCACAGATTATCCGCGCGGCACTTCGGCGCCACTCATGCTTGCCCATCATCCTTCTGAGTGGCTCTTGGCTTTATCGCTAACTGAAAAAGCTAAAATATAATGCCAAAGCCATATCAAACAGAATTACGACTAAGACACAAGGCATGGTCTATTGTCGCAGTCTACGCCGTGTTTGGTGCATTGTGGATACTATATTCGGATATGTTGCTTGGCTGGTGGCTGAATGACCCAGAAGAGATCACTCGCTTCCAAACATATAAGGGCTGGTTTTTCATTGCTGTAACCAGCTTGATGTTGCTGGCAGGACTTCTGCGCTATACAGATAAATACAGCAAGCAATGGCATCGTAGTACGGAGCAACGCTCTGAATTGAGCCTGCTTAACCAGTTCCAGGAGAGCGTCATAGACAACGCCTCTATCTGGATTAATGTGCTGGATCCTTCGGCGAATGTAGTGGTGTGGAACAAAGCTGCGGAGCAGATCAGCGGTTATACACGAGAAGAGGTATTAGGAAATCCGGAAATATGGGAGTGGTTATATCCTGACCCTTACTATCGTGCAGAGATCACTCAGACCGCCCTCGACATACTCGACTGGGGAAACGAGGTGGAAGGTTTTGAAACCTACATCATGACCAAAGATGGTAAAGAGAAGGTCATCTCCTGGAATTCCCGGCGCTTTTTCGATGAGCAGGGGATGATTACAGGCTCCATTGCCATAGGACAGGATGTCACCGCCAGCAAGCAAGTAGAACTTGCCCTAGTGGAGAGTGAACGCCAACTTGCTACTCTTATGGCAAATCTGCCTGGCATGGCATACCGCTGCCTGAACGATCAATCCTGGACTATGAAATTCGTATCCAATGGGTGCCAGCTACTAACCGGATATACTCCTAGCGCTTTGCTGAATAATCGTGATCTCTCGTACGACTCTATCATCCACAGGGATGACCGATTAAATGTTAAGTATGAAGTGAATCAGGCGCTTGCAGAAGATCGTAGTTTTGCCATTGAATACCGCATCCTGCGCAAAGACGGACAGGAGATATGGGTATGGGAGCAGGGGCAGAAGGTGCATGTAAGCGGCAATAACTATATTGAAGGCATTATCATCGACATCTCGAAACGCAAGGCCATGGAGCACGAGCTGCAACTATTAGCCACCCACGATATTTTAACCGGGCTCTACAATCGTCGTGAAATGGAACGGCAATTAAAGGAAGAGCTGATTCGCGCGCAACGATATAACCGATCCCTATCGCTGTTATGGATAGACGTAGATCACTTTAAAGCGATAAACGATTGTTTTGGTCACCAAGCCGGGGACGAAGTCCTGCGCCAGCTCGGGGAACTGTTGGAATCAAGTATTCGTACTATGGACTATGCAGCTCGTTACGGCGGGGAAGAGCTTGCGGTCGTATTGCCCGAGATGGAACAGGCGGTTGTTATGGAGATGGCTGAGCGCCTGCGATGGCTAGTGGAATCCAAGCGCATGAAAATCAATGAATCCAGCCAGACAAACATTACCATCAGCGTAGGCGTAGCCACTTACCCAGTTCACGGCACCACCGTAGAAGAACTACTCGAAGCCGCCGACCAGGCTATGTACCGCGCAAAAAAGAACGGAAGAAACCAAGTTTGCCAGGCTGAATAATAGACTAGATCTATGAGTAACAGCTCCACTATCTAACAACAGGTAGCATCATGAAAGAGTTAATACCTAAGAAATCGATGGAAGGCTGGCTGTTAGAAGCACTCTACAATGACACTTGCGTTAATTTTCAACTGGTACGAGGGGCAATAAGCGACAACGGAGCCACTCCGTGGACCGCAACACTGGGTTTGGGCACACCACCTCAGAAACTTAGATTCATGCTGGATACAGGAACAGTAAACACCTGGATCACCGCCAGCGCCTGCTCCAGCGATGCATGCAAGTTGCACAGGGCATTCAATCCTGAGCTGTCCAGCAGTTTCCGCCCCGGTGAACAAGCACCAACAAGCGTATCTTTCGGGCCATGGGGCTCAATGGGAGTGGTGCTTGGCAATGATGTCTGTCATCTCGCATGTAGCTATAATGGTGAAGAAAAGACTATAGCCACAAATGAGCCTATAAGCCTATATCTCAGTGTCAGTTATGATGGCCCACAGTTTGCCGCTCTGGATTGTGACGGCGGACTTGCCATTCCGTCAGTGCCCTGTGATCAGCCTAGCGCCCTGCTTGAACAGCTAAAGCGACAGAAAATTATCCAACATGCGGTTGCCTCTTTCTATTTCGACCCGACGCGAGGAACAGGCAGCTGCGTTATGGGCGCGGCAGATAAAAATCTCTTTGATTCTAATACCCTCAACATACTGCCGCTACTCCCTTTGGGCGGTGAATTAAACTACTTATGGAACCTGCGCCTTGATCGGCTTGCAACCGGCAGCATAACAGTGGTGGATTCGGGAGACCTAGTGCTCGACACCGGCTCTTCTCGTTTTAAAGGAGGATGCGCTGTGATCGGCCGGATGATTAATGCCATAACCGATCAGGGGAAACGTCCGGCCCAGGTCTACGATCCGACCGAACTGCAATCCTATCCCGATATAGAGCTGACCCTTGGTGGACGAATATATACCCTCTCGCCGCAACAATATTTCCAGCACATCGCACCCTCTACTTGGGAACTGGGGGTGCATTACCTGGAAGGCCTACCCGATGAATTGTTACTAGTGGGTTCTCTCTTTCTCGATACGGTGTACAGCATCTTTTTCTACGAGACAGAGAACGCCGGTCAAAAAGCCGTAGGTTTAGCTCAACCCGTACATAAAAGGATGACTGTTAGCGGCGTCTGGCAGAATGAATTCGGTTCCACACTGGAGATTGGACCTATAGCTTCTGACGGCACTTTCCGTGGCACTTACCGATCCCATACCGGTACCACAGGCGTTTATCCAGTGATGGGGGTTGCTGATCCAGAACCTACGGGAGACAACATCTCCGTCTCCTTCTCTGTAACCTGGCGCAGCCTTGAAGGCAAGGAGGACCCCTCATGGCATTGGGTGTCTGGGTTTACCGGCCTGCTTCAGGAAAAAAACGGACAGGAAACCCTATCTACTACCTATCTGTTGCAACAAAATGCCACAACATCAGCACCCGACTGGATGGCCACAGCGGTTTATCCTTCAAAATTCACGCGCATGTCATAGTTATGACAGGGACCACTGTTGCGGGCAGTTTTAGAACATAAAAAAAGCCCCGCGTCTCTGCGGGGCTTTCGGTTTGCTGGGTTTAGCAGCGGGTGATTACATCATTCCACCCATTCCACCCATGCCGCCCATGCCACCCATATCAGGCATGCCGCCGCCCTTAGACTCATCGGCAGGGGCATCAGCCACCATGGCCTCGGTGGTGATCATCAGGCCAGATACAGAGGCCGCATTTTGCAGTGCGGTACGGGTTACCTTGGTTGGATCCAGGATACCCATCTCGATCATGTCGCCATATTCTCCAGTTCCAGCGTTGTAACCGAAGTTACCTTTGCCTTCAGCAACCTTATTGACTACAACAGAGGCCTCATCACCAGCATTAGCAACGATCTGACGCAGTGGCTCTTCCATGGCGCGACAGGCCATATCGATACCTACATTCTGGTCGTGATTGTCACCCTGTAGCTTCTTCAGGGCTGGTAGGGCGCGAATCAGGGCAACACCGCCTCCTGGCACCACACCCTCTTCCACTGCAGCGCGAGTAGCGTGCAGGGCATCTTCAACCCGAGCCTTCTTCTCTTTCATCTCAACCTCGGTAGCAGCTCCAACCTTGATCACGGCAACACCGCCGGCCAGCTTGGCTACGCGCTCTTGCAGCTTTTCACGGTCATAATCAGAAGAGGTCTCTTCAATCTGGGCGCGAACCTGCTCGACACGCTCCTTGATATCTTTCTCAGAGCCAGCGCCGTCAATGATGGTGGTTTCATCCTTGGTTACCTGGATCTTCTTAGCGGAACCCAGCTCTTCCAGACCGGCCTTGTCCAGGGACAGACCAACCTCTTCGGCGATTACGGTAGCACCGGTGAGGATAGCGATATCCTGCAGCATGGCCTTACGACGATCACCAAAGCCTGGGGCCTTAACAGCGCAGACCTTGACAATGCCACGGATGGTGTTAACCACCAGGGTAGCCAGGGCCTCACCATCCACATCTTCCGCGATAACCAGCAGAGATCTTCCGGACTTGGCCACGGCCTCTAGTACTGGGAGAAGATCACGGATGTTGGAGATCTTCTTGTCGTGCAGCAGGATGTATGGTTCATCCAGTTCTGCACTCATGCTCTGCTGATCGGTAGCGAAGTATGGGGAGAGATAGCCACGATCGAACTGCATACCCTCCACCACGTCCAGCTCGTTATCCAGGGTAGAACCCTCTTCCACGGTGATAACACCCTCCTTACCAACCTTCTGCATCGCCTCGGCAATGATATTACCGATGCTATCGTCGCTGTTAGCGGAGATGGTACCAACCTGGGCGATCTCTTTGTCGTCAGAGCATGGACGGGAGAGAGACTTCAGCTCACCAACAGCCACTTCAACCGCCTTGTCGATACCACGCTTCAGATCCATCGGGTTCATTCCGGCAGCCACGGCCTTCAGCCCCTCACGCACCATGGCCTGAGCCAGAACGGTAGCGGTCGTGGTGCCATCACCAGCGATATCGGAGGTGTGTGAAGCAACCTCTTTTACCATCTGGGCGCCCATGTTTTCAAACTTATCCGCCAGTTCAATCTCTTTGGCCACAGATACGCCATCTTTGGTTACGGTAGGAGAGCCAAAGCTCTTCTCCAGAACTACGTTACGGCCCTTGGGTCCCAGGGTAACCTTTACGGCATTGGCCAGGATGTTTACGCCGTCCATCATCTTGGAGCGGGCGCTTTCAGAAAATTTCACTTCTTTAGCTGACATTGCATTATTCCTTAGATATTTCAGTATTTGTTGATAGGTTTACGCCAGCACTGTCTCTGGCGGAGGCAGTTCTGCCTCTTAGGTCGTTTACTGCTCCTTAAGATCAGCCCTCGACCACACCCATGATGTCTTCTTCGCGCATCACAAGGATCTCTTCACCATCTATCTTCACCTCGGTGCCGGAATATTTACCGAACAGAACCTTATCGCCAACCTGAAGATCCATCGGGCGCACATCGCCATTTTCCAGGATCTTACCCTTGCCAACGGCAAGGACCTCGCCCTGCATAGGCTTCTCGGTTGCGGAACCGGGGAGCACGATACCACCAGCGGTAGTGGTCTCCTCTTCCATACGGCGTACAATTACACGATCGTGCAGTGGACGAATATTCATCTACTGAGTTCTCCTTACATTATGTTTATGGATAGTTAATATAGCCTGGATAGCGCCTATTATTAGCACTCTCCCCTAGTGAGTGCTAATAATATGGGCAAACTTCCCATAGTCAAGGGCAGGCGGTCGAAAAATTTAATATTTGGGGGATTGCAGCCTAATAGACTGAAAACGGGCTATAAATAGCCCTCAGAGCAGTCTGATCACGCCAGGTGATCGTCGTATCGCTCCATTAGGTAACAGAGACAATCCTGGCGAATCACTCGCCGGTCCAAGGTCAACATGGAGGGCATTACCGGGACGCGCAGCCGAATCTTGTGGTCTGTCAGCTCAAAGTAGCGTTCCGACACATCATTGCCATGCTCATCCGTCGCCTCAAACCCCAACCCAATACCTGGACGGAGGGAGCCGAGAACGGTCCCTGCAGGTAGCTCACGAAAGTTAAACCGATCCAGATCCTCAGCAAGCCGGATATCCGCATCCGAGACACCGTGCCCAAAGCTGTACCGGTCAGGTATCTTCACTATACCCACCGTATGGAACAGCTCTATATCACTGTGGGCCGGGGCATGTTCTGGGTGGTGTGACAGATGCAGACAGGCATCCAGATAATCCCGGGCATGCTCGACACCAAAGGCCTCACCAACTCTCCCGCACTCCAGTGTGACCGCAGGACAGAGCCTGGCCATGGCCATGGACTGCACCCCACGGGGACGAATGAAGTAGACCACCGTACGGCTAAACATGGTCGCCAGATGAAAGAATCTGTTATCCAGGAGATTCACGCAGGCGTAGTGAGGATTCAACCCGGTGTTGTTATGCATATCGACACTAGCAAATATGCCGCGCTGAGCCATGATCTCTACCACCTTGGCCATCATCCGGTGCTCTGGTGTCTCTGCCGCGTCACATCCTGGCCAGACACGATTGTAATCCGGCTGACCATCCAGATGGCGCAACCCAACAGCAGCGGCCCCGACGTTGCCGATGAATATACTTACTGCTCGCGGCAACTCACGGTTACCCCCGCCCGGCAGATAATTTTTCAGTAGCTGGCGCAGCGCATCCCATCCTGTGGTCTCATTGCCATGCATCAGCACGGAGACAAACAGTGTCGGCTCTCTGCGACCCGGCAGATGTATCAGTGTTGGCCCTCCCAGGACCCCTTCGAGTTGAGTCGCATCCAGATCCAACAGGCCTGGCGGGATATGGCCCAGCTGTTTCAACATTTCATACCTTCCACTCGTGAACCGGTCTGCCACTGGCCTGATATTCCAGATATGTCTCGGTCAGGCCTTGCATATCTACCCCATGCCTGGCGACCCAGGACCGCTGCCAGGCAGCGCCATTGCGTCCTGACTCTACCCTATGCCTTATTACCCCTAACCAATAATCCGCCTCTTCCCTATCTATACCTAGGGAGAGCAATCCATCCCGAGCCAGAGGCAACAAGTCCTGGCTACACAGATGTGGCATCTTGACCCTCTTCCCATTCAACCACTGGATCTCTGAGCGCAAACCATTTTTTGCCGAAGCGTAGAAATTGTCCTGCGCCTGCTCGAACGGAAGCATGGTCTCTGGAGGCTCCTGCTGACGAGCCAGGGCCGAGACTGCCCCAAAATAGAACGCAGCATTAGCGATTGAATCGGTTATGGATGGCCCCGCCGGTACCACGCGATGCTCCAGACGCAGATGGGGTTCGCCATCCGCATCGAATCCAATCAGGGGTCTGGTCCAGCGCCAGATGGTGCCGTTGTGCAGCCGCAGATGGGCCAGCTTCTCCTCCGGCTCATCCATAAGACGTGGTAGTAGTACCGGATAGCGTCGCCAATTGGCCTGGAAGCACTCGGCGATAGACTCCTCCAGATAGCGCACCCCCATGGTCACCCGCTGGTTGAGTCTGGAATCCCCCACCGCCACCGCCTGCTCAAACAGTGGGATACGGGTCTCGTCCCAGAGATCGGACCCAAACAGATAGGGAGAGTTGGCGCTGATGGCTACCATGGGGGCCGCAAGAATCTTGGATGCGTTGTAAAACCTAACGCCATCTTCCACGTCGATCTTCATATGGATCTGAAAGGATGTGGCGGCAGACTCCAGCATCACATCGTTCTGTTCCAGCGCCAGCTCATCAAACCCCGCAATATTGAACTTCAACGGCTCACCGCCGCGCCGAATCAGAACCTGTTCATTCAGAGCGTGATAGCGATGCAGGGGAGACATATTGGCCAGGGTGAAATCGGTCTCCAGAGCGGTTGGCAAAATACCGATCATGGCCAGACGCGCATCCAGTCCCGCTGCCACGCGGTTGCATCTGTCCCAGGTCTGGGTCAGCTCCTGTTGCATAGAACTAAGAGCGCTGCCGCACAGCTCTTGTGGACTACCGTTCAGTTCCAGGTTAAATGTGGCAAGTTCGGGTACGGCAAGGGGGTCGCCCATATGTTGCAGATATTTCTCCACTATGCCTGCCGGTCGCGCCGATCCGTCTACCAGCCAGGCCTCCAGTTCAAACCCGCCCATGTTGGGTCCGGACTTAAACTTGCTCTCATGCAACCAACGAGACAAAAGCAGCGTCTCTCTTCCCAGGCGCTCTTCAAAGGCAGCAAAATCATCTGGATCGAAATGGCTATCGGAGATTTCTTGTCCCATGTCTTTAAGTCTAATCCATGCCGCGAGAAGTTGGGTTAGAACAATACAGCTAGAGCCTTTCCAGCAGACCTCCCTGCAAGGCGGCATCCAGGGCCTTAAGCCGTTGCGGCGTTCCCACATCCACCCAACGGCCATCAAACAGCTGCCCACTCACCAGACCCATTTCCGCCTGTGCACGCAGAAGCGGGGCCAAACGAAATGGACCCGGCTCGCAACCCGTGAACAGCTTGGGGTGATAGATACCAATACCGCTGAAGGTAAATCGCTCACCATCTCCGCCTGCTACCAACCCATCATGCAATCCAAAGTCGCCCTGCTTATGATGCGGTGGATTATGCACCAGCACCAGATGGGCCAGTTTGTCTTGGTCGATTTTGATAGCGGAATATTCAAAGTCGGTCCAGACATCTGCATTCACCACCAGAAACGGCCCATCCCCGAGCAGGGGCAAAGCATTGAAGATACCGCCTCCGGTCTCCAAGGCCTCTGCGGTTTCAGGAGAGTAGGAGATGTTGAGACCATACCGGCTACCGTCGCCGAGATGCGCCGTAATCTGTTCTCCGAGATGGGCGTGGTTTATTACCAGCTCGCTGAAACCAGCGCGAGCCAGGGCTTCAACCTGGTACTGAATCAGGGGTTTGCCACCCACTTGCAGCATAGACTTAGGAACGGTGTCAGTTAGGGGGCGCATGCGTTCACCGCGGCCTGCCGCCAGGATCATTGCGCGTGCTGGTCGTAGGTGGGTGGTCATCTATGCTCCTTGGTCTGTATTGCTGGTTGAGATAATAAACTAGATCGGGGGTGCATATCATCCTGGATGGTTTTAAGGATTAGCCGCAAATAACTCCTTGTCATCCCGGTGAAGGCTGGTCTGACGAAATCTCAACAAAAAAGGCCACCCCTCTTGGAATGGCCTTTCCAATTAATAACCAACTACCAAATCAGCGTTTCATTGCATCAAAGAACTCATTATTGGTCTTTGTTACCTTGAGCTTGTCATAAAGAAACTCCATTGCCGCCAGTTCATCCATCGGATGCAGAATCTTTCTCAGAATCCACATCTTCTGCAGATCACTCTCCTTCATCAGCAAGTCTTCGCGCCTTGTGCCTGAGCGGTTGATGTTAATGGCAGGGAAGATGCGCTTCTCTGCGATACGACGATCCAGATGCACCTCCATGTTACCGGTGCCTTTGAACTCTTCGTAGATAACATCATCCATACGGGAGCCAGTCTCAACCAGGGCGGTTGCTATGATGGTAAGACTTCCGCCCTCTTCAACATTACGTGCGGCGCCAAAGAAGCGCTTGGGACGATGCAGGGCATTGGCGTCCACACCACCGGTCAACACCTTGCCGGATGAAGGGATCACGGTGTTATAGGCGCGGGCCAGACGGGTAATAGAGTCCAGCAAGATAACTACGTCTTTCTTGTGTTCCACCAGACGCTTGGCCTTTTCGATTACCATCTCAGCAACCTGGACGTGACGGGCAGCAGGCTCATCGAAGGTGGAGGAGATAACCTCTCCCCGTACCGAGCGCGCCATCTCTGTCACCTCTTCCGGACGTTCGTCTATAAGCAGAACTATCAGATGACTCTCAGGATGATTGTGGGCAATGGACTGGGCAATGTTCTGCATCAGCATGGTCTTGCCCGCTTTTGGTGGCGACACGATCAGACCACGCTGCCCCTTTCCGATGGGGGCACACAGCTCTATGGTGCGGGCTGTTATATCTTCGGTACTGCCATTACCCACTTCCAGGGTAAATTTCTCATTGGCGAACAGAGGGGTGAAGTTTTCAAACAGGATCTTGTTTTTAGCATCTTCAGGCTTGTCGAAATTTATCGCGCTCACTTTGAGCAGTGCGAAATAGCGTTCGCCATCTTTGGGGGGGCGTATCTTTCCCTCTATGGTATCGCCGGTTCGCAGGCTAAAGCGTCTTATCTGACTGGGTGATACATATATATCATCCGGCCCCGCAAGATAGGAGCTATCTGCAGATCGCAAGAAGCCAAATCCATCCTGGAGAATTTCCAGAACGCCATCGCCATATATATCCTCGCCCTTTTTAGCATGGGCCTTGAGAATAGCGAAAATGAGGTCTTGCTTACGTGAACGACCAAGCCCCTCAATATTCATTTCACGGGAAAGTTCAACCAGTTCTGAAACCGGCATTTTCTTTAGTTCAGTAAGATTCATGATTTATTCGATATTTTGATCTTGATACAGGAAAGATGGAATAGTACGCCTCTAGCAGAGCACGCGGTTAGATTATGGGAAACGTATTGTTTGGGATAGTTACTGTTATATTTGGAACAGCACTCACAGGAGCGTGTCGAATGACTGGATTCTAGCACTCTCCTGGAGCACAGCCAACTACTTGTTTAGCAGTTTAGAACAAAACTCAAATATTGCTATCAATAAATGCTGTCAACTGAGACAGAGAAACTGCTCCCACCTTAGTGGCTTCAACTTCACCATTCTTAAACAACATCAGTGTTGGTATACCACGGATACCGTAGCGTGGCGGAGTATTTGGGTTGTCATCAATATTTAGCTTGGCGATTTTAACCTTGCCAGAATACTTGCCTGCAACCTCCTCCAGGACTGGCCCAATCATCTTGCAGGGGCCACACCACTCTGCCCAGTAGTCTACCAGTACCGGCTCGTCGGACTGGAGTACTTCATTTTCAAAAGAGTCATCCGTCACATGAACAATCTGCTCACTCACTAGCTATTTCTCCAAATCTGTTAGGTAATTGCGCCTGAGCATGCGGGTCCGCACTGGCGCTTCCAAAATCTACAAGAAAGTAATGTAAGGGGTATCAATGGAACATCTTTCCAGAAACGCGCTCTCCCCAAGCGCCCGAAATCTTATTTCATCTGAAACTATTGCTCATTGCAAGTCCCAACCACGTGGAAATTACTGTATCCTAGCCCTCCATGACAGATAAGCATTTAACAGAAATAGAGTTCAGCAGTTTTGGCCTGGACAAAAAAATCACGCAAGGCATTGAAGAGGCAGGATTTTCTTTCTGCACACCCATTCAAGCCCAAACCATACCAGTAGCGATTCAGGGCAAAGACGTTGCGGGCCAGGCCCAGACAGGCACGGGAAAGACCGCCGCATTTCTCGTGGCCTGTTTTCAATACCTGTTAGATAACCCGGCCGATGAACGCAGAAAACCAACCCAGCCCAGGGCAATAATGCTGGCCCCAACCAGGGAGCTGGCGATTCAAATCCACAAGGACGCAGAGTTGCTGGGGAAATATACCGGCTTCAAACTTGGCTTGGTGTTCGGCGGCACCGGCTATGAGCAACAAAGAAAACAGCTGGAGCAGGGCATTGATATCCTGATCGGAACTCCTGGACGACTCATTGACTACTTCAAGCAGAATATATTTGACCTCAATGCAATACAGGTGATGGTTCTGGACGAAGCGGATCGCATGTTTGATCTCGGCTTCATCAAAGACATACGTTATCTGATGCGACGCATGCCAAAACCAGAGCAGCGCCTGGGGATGTTGTTTTCAGCCACGCTTTCATATCGAGTTACCGAACTGGCATATGAACACATGGACAACCCTGAGGAGATAAAGATTGAGGCGGACAAGGTGACCGCTGACAAGGTCAAACAGGCCTGCTACATGACCGCCAACGATGAAAAGATCTCACTTCTAATTGGCCTGTTACGCCACATGGATCCCAGACGCACCATTGTCTTCGTCAACACTAAGCGCGCTGCCGATCTGGTGTGGGGGTTTTTGGAAGGTAACGGATTCGGGGCAGCAGTATTATCCGGTGACGTACCTCAGAAAAAGCGCATGCGCCTGCTCGGTGAATTTCAGTCTGGCGATCTTCCGGTACTGGTTGCAACAGATGTGGCGGCTCGCGGCCTACATATACCTGATGTAAGCCATGTCATAAATTATGATCTGCCGGAAGATGCGGAGGACTACGTGCATCGTATCGGACGAACCGCACGAGCCGGCGCTCACGGTGATGCAATCAGCTTCGCCTGCGAAACCTACTCCTTCTCCCTGCCAGATATTGAAAAATACATCGGCCACAGCATTGAAATGCAGCAGGTTTCTCAGGAACTGTTGGCAGAGATCGATCCAAAAAGCAGAAAATACCCAGCTCATGGCAGTCGTAACGCCAGAGGCAAGGGGGGATCGAATACAGGTAGATCTGGCGGCAACAGAGGCTCCGGACGCAATACAAACAGACGCAGACGCTGAGCAGCATCAACACGGCGTAAACCAGCTCTAAAATACCATGGGAAAAGAAACGCAAGATAAGTGCTCTAGATGCACCAATACTAAATGCTGCACCTATACCACAGAGGCAATAGGTGAGGCGCCGCGCTCAAAAGAGGATTTTGATCATCTCTTGTGGCAGATTTCACACAATGGGGTAGAGGTCTACAGAGACGAGGGGGATTGGTACTTGCTGTTTCAGGGGAAATGCGAGCACATCCAGAAAGATGGTAGCTGCGGTATATACGAGACCAGGCCACAGATTTGCCGCGACTATGAGAACGACTGGTGTGAGTTTGATGCCCCTGCGGAAGATGGCTTCGAACTCCATTTCAAAACCTACAATGAACTACTGAAATATTGCAAAAAACGCTTCAAGAAATGGGGGGTATATCCGGCATAATCTCCGAGAAATTGTGGATAGCGGGAAAATGCTCTGCATCCTTCGCCGGCCCTTTGGTATCTGGTTCCAGTATCATCAACAACCACCAGATACCATAACTTTCCGCTGAACGCAGGACAGATATGCTGTCATCCACAAACAGTGTCCTCTCTTTGTTAAACGGCTCCACCTGTTCCAGCCTGCGCCAAAACTCCTGTGACTCCTTGGGATGCCCAAGATCATGAGAACAGACCACGCCATCCAGATGGCCGCCCAACTGGGTTTTATCCAGCTTTAACGCCAGGGACTTCTGATGAGCATTGGTAACCAGCAGGATCTTTTTTCCTAGATTTCTCATGGCATCAAGGAAATCGACCACATGGGGGTGTACTGCGATAAGATGATCCACCTCCTGTTTCAACAACACAATATCCAGCCCCAGCTCTCTACTCCAGTGATCCACGCAGTACCACTCCAGTGTCCCCTCAATGCTTTTATACCGCGTCAGCAGCTCCTGTTTGGACTGCTCCAGAGTCAAGCCGTGGGTCTCGGCATAGCGTTTTGGCACATGCTCCAGCCAGAAGTGGTTATCAAAATGGAGATCAAGCAGGGTGCCATCCATATCCAGAAATACAGTATCGATCTGATCCCAATTAATCATAGGCATGTTTTTATCATGGTATTAACGCAAATAGATAGATTGAATGTACACTATAACCAATCAAGCATGTTTCGGAAGCATTATGAGTAAAAAGCCCACCATCGGTTCCCGACGTCGCATTATTCATACCGGTGTATTCAACATTGAAGAGATAGATCTTGAATTCAGCAACGGTGAACAGCGCAAATATCAATGCATCATTGGCTCAAAACAGGGTGCAGTATTGGTGGTGCCATTACTAGATAGAGAGACCCTGCTTCTAATCAGGGAATACGCCGCCGGTACAGATCGTTATGAGCTGGCATTCCCCAAAGGCCATATCGAAGAAGATGAAGAGATGCTGGGCGCGGCCGGCCGAGAGATCCAGGAAGAGATAGGATATGGCGCCAATAACCTGGAGCATATTCACTCCTTCTCGATCGCTCCTGGCTATCTGAGTCACACCACCCACATTGTGCTCGCCAGCGATCTCTACAAAAATAAGATACCGGGTGATGAGCCGGAAGAGATAGAGGTAGTCCCCTGGAAAATAAATGAATTGGATAACCTGCTGCAGCAAGATGACTTCACTGAGGCCCGCTCTATCGCTGCACTTTTTCTGGTGAGAGAGCTGATAAAACATCGCCCTGACATATCTTAGGTAACAGTTCCCCCAAAAAAGTAATTAGACTTTTTTTATTTTGTATATAACACTGCTGACCCCATGAATAATCAACTACCACCGATTGAAAAAATAATTGATATTGCCAAGAGTGCAGGCGAGGCAATCCTCAATATCTATGAAACCGACTTTTCCGTATATGAAAAATCTGACCTTTCACCTCTGACTGAAGCGGATCTGGCAGCCCATAACGTCATAGCCAATAGCCTGCTTGAGCTAACACCGGAGATACCAATTCTTTCAGAAGAGTCGGCCAAGATCCCATACTCTCTGCGTAAAAGCTGGGAGCGCTATTGGCTGGTTGATCCACTGGACGGCACCAAAGAGTTCGTAAAGCGCAACGGCGAGTTTACCGTCAACATTGCGCTGATCGAAAACAAGCGACCTATTCTTGGCGTAATCTACGTGCCCGTATCAATGGTCACCTATTACGGTTCAAAGGACGGCGGTGCATTCAAACAACTGCCGGACTCTGAAGCAGAACCCATCACCGCAACAGCAAAACACGGCACCCCGATCAGAGTGGCAGGCAGCCGCTCCCACGCCGGAGATAGCCTGAAGCGTTATCTGGAGAACCTGGGGGCGCATGAGATAATCAGCATGGGCAGCTCCCTGAAATCATGCCTGGTGGCTGAGGGCAAGGCGGACATCTACCCCCGACTGGGCCCCACCTCTGAATGGGATACTGGAGCTGCGCAGGCCGTGGTGGAGGCAGCAGGAGGGAGGATCACCGATACCACAATGCAGCCGCTACGCTACAACAATAAAGAGTCGCTGCTTAATCCTGACTTTTTTGTCTTTGGCAATCTGGACGAGGATTGGTCAAAATATCTAGTGTGATTCGGCTATCCCCTGAGCCTCATCAGACTCTAGCTGGGTCTTATAGAGCGAGGCATATTCGCCATCCAGGGCCAGCAGTTCATCGTGCCTGCCGCTTTCAGCGATACGACCATCCTTGAGCACCACGATCCGATCCGCCCCCTCAACGGTGGAGAGACGATGCGCCACCACCAGGGTAGTCCTGCCCTTGGCCAGATGTTTCAATGCCTCCTGGATACTCCTCTCTGACTCAGTGTCCAGGGAAGATGTGGCCTCATCCAAAATCAATATGGGTGCATCCTTAAGAAAGGCCCGTGCGATTGCAAGACGCTGACGCTGTCCACCAGAGAGCAGGACCCCATCCTCCCCGATGATGGTATCCAGGCCGTTATCCATGCGATTAATAAACTCCAAGGCGTATGCCGCCTCAGCTGCCTGGATGATTTCAGACTCACTCCTGTCGCTAAGTGAACCGTAGGCAATATTGCGTGCTACGGTATCATTGAAGAGGGTTGTATTCTGACCAACCAGGGCGATCTGTTCCCGCAGATTGCGTAGTTTAAAATCCTGAATCGGTATGCCATCCACCAGGATCTCTCCAGATGTTGGATTATAGAATCGCAACAAAAGATTGGTTATGGTGGTCTTGCCGCTACCAGAACGCCCCACAAACGCTACTGTTTCGCCCGGGGCTATCTCCAGATCTATCCCATGCAAAACCTTTTGCGCGGTTCCCTTATAGCTGAACTCAAGCCCCTTAAGGCTTATTTGGCCGGATACTCTATTTTTCTCTACGCTACCGGTATCTTCCTCAACCTCTTCATCGATCTGCTCAAAGATGTTTTCGCAGGCGGCTATACCCTTTTGGATATTTCCATAGACCTCGCTTAGCTGGCGGATCGGTTTGGGCATCATGGTAGCGGCCATGACAAATGCCACCAGTTCGGCCACAGTGCCGGTAGCGCGCATCTGCAGCACCAGGAACATGACAATCGCCACAGACAGGATAACCAGAAATTGTAATATCGGTGTATTGATAGCGCTCACTCGCACCATCTTCATATTTTGCCGGAGATTATTCCAACTGGCGTCAAAGAAGCGTTCCTTCTCATACTCTTCACCGCCATAACTGCGCACAACCTGGTTACCGTTTATGGTCTCAGAGGCTACGTGGGTCACATCCCCCATTGCATTTTGTATCTTATGGCTTAACTTACGCAGCCGCTTTCCAACATGGGAGACGATCACCGCCATTATTGCCATAACCACCAGAAAGACCAGAGTGAGCCTCCAGTTTGACAACAACAGGTATCCAAGCACGAAAATGATGGTCATGCCTTCTCGAATAACGGTCTTTATTGAGTCGGTTGCCGCAGATGTAACCTGGGTTACATTGTAGGTAATTCTGGAGATAAGATGCCCGGAGTTGTTCCTATCAAAATAGCTGTTCGGCAATTCCATGAGCTTATTGAATAGGGCCACTCTAAGATCATGCACCACCCCAAGTGAGACCTTGGCCAGAAAGTAGTTACCCAGGTAAAACCCAATACCTCGAAAGAGGGCGATAGCAATCGACAGCATCGGGACATAGAACAGATATTTCTCATCCCCCCCCTGTAACCCTTCCACAAACCACTCAATCAGCTTGGCAAAGGCAGGCATGGTCCATGCGAACAGCATATAACCCAGGACACTGATAACAAATTGCGGCAGATACGGTCGCACATACGACAGTAATCGCAAATAGGTATTAAGGCCGCTTTTACCCTGCATGAGACTCTTTTCGATGCCGGGTATTGGGATTAGAGGTTGCGTGGCTCAAGTTAAGTGATTGCAAACTTCTTCAGTCTATAGAGTAGAGTATCACGACTGATTCCAAGCAGCCTGGCTGCCTTACTCTGATTGCCTTTAGCGAGCTCCAAGGCCTGTCTTATCAGACTCTCTTCAACCCCAGCCAAGGATATTCCTTCCGGCGGCAGCGTTACAACCGAACTTGATCTATCATCCACCACTGGCTCAGCACGGAACTCCTGGGGAAGATTCTGTATGCCAACCTCCTGCCCAGGCAGCAGAATAACCAGGCGCTCACACAAATTTCTCAGTTCACGTACATTCCCAGGCCAGGAATATCTTTTTAAACAACCTAGGGCCGCCTTGGAAAAATGCGGTGACTTCAGACCATGGCGCGCTGAAAGAAGACTGACGAAATGCCCCAACAGAATGGAGATATCACTCTGACGCTCTCTCAAAGGTGGAAGCTTGAGCGGAACCACATTTAGATGGTAATAGAGATCCTGGCGGAACTTGCCCTGTTCGGCCTCAACCCCAAGATCTTTCTCACTGGCAACAATGAGCCTAACATTCAGCTTGATCGGTTTAGGCGAACCCAATGGAAAAAATTCGCCCGACTCCAGAAAACGTAGCAGCTTGGCCTGCACCTCGAGGGGTAGCTGTGCTACCTCACTTAGATAGAGAGTACCGTTGGAAGCAGACTCCAGATACCCCTTATGCTCTTCTGTAGTACCCTTGGCAAACCCAAACAGTAGTGCCTCAACCCGATCTTCAGGAATAGATGCGCAGTTAACCGAAACAAAAGGGTGCTTATACCTGGAGCTGTGGGCATGGATAAACTTGGCCAGCAACTCTCTGCCAGTACCAGTTTCACCATACAGCATGGTATTCACGCCAGTTGCGGCAACAACCCTTGCCGCATTGGTCACTTCAAGTAGTGATGGACTCTTTCCTCGAATCATATCCGCACCTGTAATCTCTATAATTGGGGGTTATCTGTTCAATGGTACCAAAAAAATATCCGCTCCGAAAAGCAGCCCGAGAATTCCCACCAGTATGACCACCACACCCGCAACCTGCCGAAGCCTTACATCCCTTCCCAGCCGCGCCAGGGCCCCGGCAAAAAAGCCCGTTCCGATCATAACCGGCAGTGTTCCCAGTCCAAATACAAGCATAAATAGTCCACTCATAATCGGATCGCTTAGAGGCATGGCCAGTATCAAGGCGTAATAAACCAAGCCACAGGGCAGCCAACCCCAGATCAGACCAGATAGAAAGGCCGCCTGGGGAGTCCTAACCGGCAGTAATCTGCGTCCGATTGGCTCCAACAGCTTCCACAGGCCGCCACCCAGGCGGTCCATATTACGTAACTGGGGAATCCACCCGGTCAAGTATAGGCCAATCAGTATAATGGTTATCGCGGCCACTACGCTGGCTACCTGTCTCCACGCCTCCCCCTGAAGAGTGTCGCCCAAGAGTTGACCAGTGAAACCAATAATCACCCCCATAAACACATAGGTCAGAATTCGCCCAAGATTATACAGCGCGACAAACAGCAGAAAACGGCCCATCCCTTCCCGCACTTCGGATGGTAGGCTCAAGGTTAAGGCGCCCATGATACTACCGCACATACTAAGGCAGTGGGCGGTGCTGAAAAAACCTACAACAAAGGCCAGGACAAGCGGGTAATCCACAATACGGTTCCAAAAATTATTATGTGAGCAAGGGATTATGACAGAAAAATCACTGCTGCTGTTTGCTAATTATCTATTCAACCTACATGCTGCAGCCTCTCAAACCAATGGCCTGCCCAGTTACACCCTCATCCTACATGGTAATTGAGCATCTTCAATGAATTCCTCAACATTTTCTCAGCACAATAGTAAGATACGCGCCTATTTGGTGTACCGCTCATTTAGATAATGCAACTTCACCCTGAGGCGGCAGTTCTCTTTCTGGTAACGCGCGCCACACAAACAGTTTTTTTATCCTCTGCCATTCTGGAGAAACACAATGAAACAGACCCTGCTACAGGAGAAGTATCCTGTATACACCTTGGAACTACCAAAATCTGAAACCAAACATAAAGATTGCGACGATATCATAGCGTTTTTGAAGGCACGCGTAGACGAGCATAAAATAGCTTGTTATATCGCCGAATTTGACCACTACGCTCACACCACCGCTTTGGAAGAGGGCGAGATTGAAGAGGGCATTATCGCAGCGAAAAATATCGTATTCTGCTTTGGCATCAAGCTACCAAAGGCTGAGATGATGGCCGTGCGCCCACGCTCAATCGGTGTAGTGGAGTATGAAGACCGCTTTGTTATCTCTTTTCTTGAAGCCCCTATGCCTGTCGCTAACCAAGCTATGGAGAGCTGGGCAAAGGCGCTCGTTGACTGAACAATATGCCTAGCCCTGGGATCTTACCGGGCTTGGGGAGCAGCGCTAGCAAGGCCGAACTGTGCCGAGTACTAAATCGCCAGGAGCGATTTGAATGAGCGCAGCGAACCCGAAGGGCGAGGCACAGGGAAGTGCCGAGTAATCTAACTACCCACAGTTCGATTAAGCAATATCGGATAACTGCACGAATTCAACAGCAATAAACAGGCTTGGGGAGGAAAATGGTGCCCAGGGACAGACAAAATTGTATGGAACAATTTTGCATGAGCGTAGCGAACCCGAAGGGCGAGGCGCAGGGAAGCGCCGAGTAATCAACTGCCCGCAGTTCGATTCAGCAATATCTAATAATCGCTCTGATGTGTCTGGAATAGATGGTCTTGGATAGAGAAATGGTGCCCAGGGACAGAATCGAACTGCCGACACGGGGATTTTCAGTCCCCTGCTCTACCGACTGAGCTACCTGGGCGTACAAATGGAATCTCCAGTCGTGGAGAGGTGCGTATTAAAGCGGTACGAGCCTTTAGAGTCAAGTCGAGAATAGGGCGGATAGGCAAAAAATAGTTGAATTTCTAGCCAACCAACCAGGATTGCTCTGCGGCCCCAGCCAGCCCGGTCTCACTGCGGGGTAAAATCTACAGTAGCACCCGGTCCGTCCCCAAAGAAAAACTGCTCCATCTGCTCTTCCAGAAATGTCCTGGCCTTTGGGTCAACGGGATTCAAACGATATTCATTTATCAACATGGTCTGCTGCTGAAACCACATCTGCCACGCCTCCTTGGAGACATTTTCCAGGATACGTTGGCCCAGGTCGCCAGGATAGGGTGCCCGATCCAGGCCTTCTGCCTCTTTTTTCAGTTTTACGCACTGCACCATCTCGCCCATGATTCTTCTCCAGCAACGGTTATTTTATAAGCTTTTTAAACAACTTTCTTTTCAGTTTATCCTTGTCAGACTCTTCCTCGCCATCTTTCTTCTCTTCACCGATCAACTTCTCCTCAAGCTTCGACTTCAGCTCCTCTTTCTGTGACTCCAGCAGCACCTTGTCCCACTTAACCTTCCATTTGGGTGAGGCCAAAGGACCGGTAAACCGGATGGGGACACCAATCTTTTTTCGTTCCAACTCCTCCAGTCCAGCCAGATTATGACCTCCCTGCCCCTTTGAGGACTCAACTACGAAGATCTCAGCGGTGTAATCCATGCTCTCTTTTACCAGATTGACTATGCCGCTTCCGGTAACCCTAAGAAACGGGGAGAGCGCCTCAAGATCTTTGTTGCTCAATACGCCATTTTTTATGGCCCCGCTACCTTTGATCTGAGAAAAGTCGGTCTGAACCGGACCTTTTTCGACGGGGGCAGACTTGCCGGAAAGCATGGCCTTGGCCTTGCGTAGCTCTGCCGCGAGATTGATTCCCTTGATAGCGCCTTTCAGGAGATTAAAATCCATGGTTCCGTTCAGGGTGCGCTTGATGGCGTTAATGTCATTACCTGTTGCCGTTAGGTTTGCATTAAAATTTCCCTCACCACTCAGTCTATCTTCTCCAGCCAGCTTCTTGACCAGTGATTCCAACTGTATTCCGGACAGCTTGCTGGTCAGTTTCAAGGACGGCGTTTTAGCGGTTGCATTGATATCAACCGTGCCGTTGTAGCTTCCTCCGCTAAATCCACCTATCTTTTGGGTGGTTTGTAGCACCCCATTTCTGGCCTTGAGTGTTAGAAGCACCTTCTCGGCAGGCATTTTATTCACTGTTAAACGCCCTATGTTCACAGTGCCGCTCATATCAAGGTTGCGTATGGTATCCAGTGGCAATAGTGCCTCACTTCCAGATGAAGGACCGGCCCCAGTCTTTCCGCTGGTTGCAGCAGCGCTCTCGCCAGAACCAGCAGGCATATAACGATCCAGATCTATTGCATCTACATCCAGCTTAAATGCAGCGGCTGCCCCCTGTATGAGTGCGTTGCCGTTGATTTTGGTATCGTCCAGCTGAATTGCAAGCTGGTCTATTTTGGTAGACATGCCGCTAGAACTCAGATTTAGAGTAGCGGCAAACCTGCTCAGTGCCTTGGAATCGGTAAGAGCTGGCGACTCCATTCCCTGGCTGACCATCCAGTCTCGCGGGTTGAACTCCGCAATTGCAATCTTGCCGCTAAACTGTGGAGTCTCTGAGCCTAGCTTCGCGCCTTTGATATCGCCGGCGAGATCAAGGCTGCCCGATTTAACCTTTAGGTCCAACAAGGCAAAGGCCTGGCCATTCATCGCCAACAACAAGACACTCTCCAACTCGGCCTTCAATTTACCCTGCGGTAGGGCTGCGCCCTCTGCATCCAATGTAACTTTCAGGCCTCTCACATTGATCTGCTTATTGGCTTGGTCGAGCTCAATGGTCCCGTTCAGGCCAACCCGGGCATTTATCGCCGGCTCCTTGCTCTGCACCAACATACCCATATCGATTCCGACTGGACTACCCGGAACAATGGCGCCGCTTTTAAGATTGAAATCACTGATCTCATATTTCTGACCAGATTGAGCATCATCCCAGCTTATCTGGGCGTTGTTTATATCTATGCCACCTATGGATAGGCCTTCAAGGCCAGATTCGCCTTTATCCCCGGCCTTATCCACACCATCGCTCTTTTTATCTCTCTTCCCTTTAGCCAGATCATCCCAGTTGCCAGTACCATCACCTTTTCTGGCTAGATTGAGGGCAACACCATCCAACTCGATGGTATCCACCTCCAGCTTTTTCTCAATTAACGGCATCAGCTTGACCCTTAATGCCGCATGTTTCACGGAGGCAAAGGGTGTTTTACCAAAGCCCCTGGCGTTACTTAGTTCTACGCCATCAACCTGTGCGCCAAGCCAGGGAAAAACAGAGAGTTTGATATCTCCGGCTATCTTCAGATCCCTGCCGGTACGCTCTTTGACCTGCTGGACTATATTCTCCTTGAAATCATTAGGATCCACAGCCATTGGCAGGATCACAGCAGCGGCTACCACTAGCAGCAAAACCACGCCTATAAACATTCCTAGGACCTTAAAAAGCTTTCCCATCTCTATCTCCTTGGCACTGTAGGGTTATTGCTAATTTGAGTTGGTATAAGAGCACTTGATTGAATATTGCGTCATAACATACTCATATTCATGCTTAGTGTAAGAGTCTAGCAAAAAAGTTCAGATTCACATTAGGGGAAAAAATGGATGGAGCGGGTAGCGGGAGTCGAACCCGCCTCACTAGCTTGGGAAGCTAGGGTAATACCGATATACGATACCCGCGCTGGATTCTGATTCTATTCCCTATCACAGGGTTAAAGCAACTTGGAGAGTTTACCCTGTGTCGGCTAGAATGTGGAGTTATTCAATCCCTCTACTACAAAGGTTCACATGCAAATCTATCTAAACGGAGAGGAACAACAGTTCTCCAAAACAGTGACCATGAGCGAGCTGGTGCAGCAACTTGGCCTGGGAGACCAACGCTTTGCGATTGAGGTAAATGAAGAGCTGGTGCCACGCAGTAGCTTTGATGATTACCAACTCCAACCCGGCGACCGGGTAGAGATTGTCCAAGCTATCGGTGGGGGATAGCAATCATCGCACTTCAAACCACACTCCAACAAGGATATCCTTGAACTGAGCGGTGAAGGCCGCATATACAAACCTTAATCACCTGAATCGATGGAAGCAGACATACCATGCCCGAACAAAGAAGCGACACATTCACCCTGGCCGGCCGCGAATACAACTCACGCCTACTGGTAGGAACCGGCAAATATAAAGATATGGAAGAGACGGAGTCTGCCATTGCGGCTAGTGGCGCCGAGATTGTCACCATAGCTGTGCGTCGTACCAACATCGGTCAAAACAAGGATGAACCGAATATTCTGGATATACTGCCTCCGGACAGATACACCATCCTGCCCAATACCGCCGGATGCTATGACGCCAAGACAGCAGTACGCACCTGTAAGCTGGCTCGGGAACTGCTGGATGGACACAATCTGGTTAAACTGGAAGTTCTGGGGGATGAAAAGACACTGTTCCCCGATGTGATGCAGACCATCACCGCCGCCGAGGAGCTGATCAAGGACGGCTTCGACGTCATGGTCTACACCAACGACGACCCGATCGTAGCACGTGAATTGGAGAATCTGGGCTGCATAGCCGTCATGCCACTAGCCGCCCCCATCGGTTCCGGCCTGGGTATCCGCAACAAGCTCAACATCCTAACCATTGTCGAGAATGCCAAGGTACCGATCCTGGTGGACGCTGGTGTAGGCACCGCCTCTGATGCTGCTGAGGCCATGGAGCTGGGGTGTGACGGTGTGCTGATGAACACCGCCATTGCCGCCGCAAAGAACCCGATCCTGATGGCGTCAGCCATGAAAAAGGCGATAGAGGCAGGACGTGAGGCCTTTCTGGCGGGGCGTATGCCGGCCAAGCGCTACGCTTCAGCCTCATCGCCAATCGATGGCATGTTCTTCTAGGACCTGCTTACTGCATCCAGATGACCCAAAGCGGTAAACCACATCGCAAGATACGCAGCTATGTGCTGCGGGAGGGTCGCCTAACCCCGGGACAAGAGCGCGCCTTTGAGACGCTATGGCCTAAATTTGGCATCGACTTCACACCGGGTCAGACTCTGGATCTAGCAACCATCTTTGGCAACAATAATCCTATCATTCTGGAGATCGGTTTTGGCAACGGGTCCTCGCTAGCGGAGATGGCCAGCAACAACCCGGAG
>JBNKJS010000039.1:0-35866 GCA_050291365.1 Sedimenticolaceae bacterium
CCGCCTGGACGGTGCAGCGCAACTGCGCCTCTGGCATGCAGGCCCTGGACAATGCGGCCCAGAACATTGCATGCGGCAGATCCAACCTGGTGCTGGCCGGTGGTGCCGAGGCCATGAGCCACCACCCGGTAATACTGAACAACCGCATGGTGACCTGGCTGGCACAGTGGAATAAAGCCAAGACCATCACCGCAAAGGGCCGCCAACTTACAGAGCTACGCCCGCATCACTTTCAAATCATCATCGCCCTGTTGCGCGGCCTGACCGACCCCATAGTCGGGCTCTCCATGGGACAGACCGCAGAGAAGCTGGCCTGGAGATTCGACATATCCAGAGAGGCCATGGACAGCTTTGCCGTATCCAGCCATCAACGTCTGGACCGAGCCAACCAGGAGGGACGCCTGGATGAGATAGAGCCCATATTTGACCACAATGGCAAGCTATATGATGCTGACAACGGCCTGCGCCCAGACAGCAGCGTGGAAAAACTTGCAGGTTTGAAGCCGGTCTTCGACCGCCCGGTAGGCAAAGTCACCGCCGGCAACAGCGCCCAGGTTACAGATGGTGCCGCCATGCTATTGCTGGCATCTGAGGATGGGATAAAACAGCACAACCTCCCGGTACTTGGCCGTATCGTTGATGCTCACTGGTCCGCCCTGGATCCATCCCAGATGGGTCTGGGACCGGTACATGCCATGGCCAGACTACTACAACGCCTGGGTAGCGATGGTAGCGATGTGGACTATTGGGAGATCAACGAGGCCTTCGCCACCCAGGTATTGGCCTGTCTGGAGGCGTGGAAGGACCAAGAGTATATGCAGAATGAACTGGGGATAGACACACCGTTTCAACCCATACCGCAAGAACGTCTGAATGTAGACGGTGGGGCCATCAGTATCGGCCACCCGGTTGGGGCCAGCGGCGCCAGGATAGTATTGCATCTACTCAAGACCCTGCAACAGAACAGGGCTAAACGTGGCATAGCCAGCCTCTGCATCGGCGGTGGTCAGGGCGGCGCCATGCTGCTGGAGGTGGACTCATGAGCAAACACTGGAAGCTAAAGACCGACGACTCCGGGATTGCCTGGCTCCACTTCGACCATCAGGATAGTCCGGTCAATATCCTCTCCCTGGAGGCGCTGCAGGAGTTCGATGCCATCCTGGGACAGATTGAGACAGACAACCCCATCGGCCTGATCATCCTTTCTGACAAAAAGAGCGGATTTCTCGCCGGAGCCGATGTAAAGAGCTTTCGCAACAACACCGACAAGGCGGTTATCGAACAGCATATAAATGATGTTCACAAGATCTTTCAACGCCTGGAAGATCTCAAGACCCCAACTCTGGCCCTGATCCATGGCTTCTGTCTGGGGGGTGGCCTGGAACTCTCCCTGGCCTGCCGCTATCGCATCGCCAGGGACGATGAAGGCACTAGACTAGGATTCCCCGAGGTAAAGCTGGGGCTATTCCCCGGATACGGCGGCAGCGTGCGCAGCGTAGAACGTGTCGGCCCCCTACCCGCCCTGAATTTCATGCTGACCGGACGCACAATCAACGGACGCGCAGCCAAACGCATGGGTCTGGTAGACAGCACAGCGCCGGAACGACAGCTGATAGCCGCGGCCACGGAAATGATTAGGCGCAAACCGCCCGTAAAACAGCCACCCTTCTATCAAGGTCTGCTGAACCTGAAACCGGCGCGGCATCTCCTGTCCAAGGTTCTGGAAAAAGAGGTGCGCAAACGTGCCAAACCTGAACACTATCCCGCACCCTTTGCCCTGATTGATCACTGGAAGGAGCATGCCGACGATCGCAAGGGGATGTTTGCCAGTGAGGCCACCAACCTAGCCAACCTCCTCAGTGGTGACACAGCTCAGAATCTAATCCGGATCTTCTTTCTGCAAGAGCGACTTAAGTCACAGGGCGGCGACAGCGATTTCAAGCCCAAGCATCTACATGTAGTGGGTGGCGGCATCATGGGGGGTGACATTGCGGCCTGGTGTGCACTCAAAGGAATGCGGGTAACCCTGCAGGACCGTGAGGCAAAATATCTCAGCAACGCCATGGGCCGCGCCCATAAACTGTTCCAGAAGAAACTGAAAAAGCCGCGTCTGATTCAGGCCGCAATGGACCGACTGATGCCTGACCTCAAGGGCTATGGCGTAAGCCATGCCGATGTGGTGATTGAGGCCATCTTTGAGGATGTGGAGGCCAAACAGGAACTGTTTAGGGATCTGGAGTCCAAGGTCCGGCCTGACACCCTGCTGGCCACCAACACCTCCAGTATCCCTCTGGAGACCATCAGTGAATCTCTGAACAACCCGGAACGACTTATCGGTCTGCACTTCTTCAACCCAGTGGCCAAGATGCAACTAGTGGAGATAGTTCATGGTGAGGTCACCAACCAGGATCTGGTAAAACAGGGCGCGGCCTTTGCCCGCGGAATCGACCGCCTGCCCCTGCCGGTAAAGAGCAGCCCCGGATTTCTGATCAACCGGATACTCATGCCCTATCTGCTGGAGGCGATGAATCTGCTCGAAGAAGGCATAGCCGCCCCAGTGGTAGACAAGGCAGCCACCGACTTTGGCATGCCCATGGGACCGGTGGAACTGGCGGACCGGGTTGGTCTGGACATCTGCCTGGCGGTGGCCAACAAACTATCTCCCTTCTTCAACCTGAAGGTACCGGGGCAGTTGGAGCTTATGGTGGAAGAGAACAGACTGGGAGCCAAAACCGGCTCCGGGTTTTATAACTATAAGAGTGGCAAGGCCAGCTACGAAGGAACTAAAGAGCCAATCGACGCCCCAGCTGATCTGGCAGACCGTCTAATCTTCCGTCTGATAAACGAATCAGTGGCATGTCTACGGGAGCAGATCGTGGAAGATGCAGACCTATTAGATGCTGGGGTAATATTTGGTACCGGTTTCGCCCCCTTTCGCGGCGGCCCCATGAACTACATAAACAGAAATGGTGTTGAACAACAGCAGCGACGCTTAGTACAGTTAGAGCAACTCCATGGAGAGCAGTTCCACCCCGACTCTGGCTGGGCAGATATACCCAAGGTATGACATATGAAATATAAAGCAGGTCTGACCAACCGCATTAAGAGCATTAACGGCATTGCAGGTACAGACTGGAATAACGATATAAATGTTCAAAGAACTGACTACATCTCTCTCCAAACAGCCGACACTATAGGTGCCGTCTTCAGGGAAAGGGTGAGACGCACTCCAGGTAAGATTGCGTACATCCAATATAACGAGGAACAACGTGTCTGGCAGGAGATAAACTGGCGTGACCTAGCCAAAGAGGTCGCCCGCTGGCAAGCCGCATTTAAACAGGAAGGACTAAAACCAGGTGACCGAGTAGCTCTGATGCTACGCAACTGCGTAGAGTGGGTAATGTTTGATCTCGCAGCCCAAGGAGCTGGCCTGGTTACCGTTCCCATCTATACCAATGACCGGGCTGAGAACATTGGGCACATCCTTGAAGACGCAGGGGTACACCTGCTATTTCTGGAGACAGATGATCAATGGAGAGAGCTGCAACAGATCCATACCCAGCTTGCCAAACTAACCAGAATCGTCACCATTGATCTGGTCGACCCCATGGGCCTGGATGAAATAGTCAAAAACATTGACGACTGGCTGCCCGACAGATTCGGCGCGTACTCAGTGGCAGACATCTCCTCAGACGCCCTGGCCACTATTGTCTATACCTCAGGCACCACCGGGCGTTGCAAAGGGGTTATGCTCAGTCATCGCAACATGCTCTGGAACATAGAGGCAGGGCTCAAGCTTGCAACCATGTATAGCAACGACCTATTTCTCTCCTTCTTACCCATGTCCCATGCCCTAGAGCGCACCGTCGGTTACTATATGCCGATAGTTGTGGGGGCCGAGGTGGCCTACTCCCGCTCCATACCTCAGTTAGGCGCAGATCTACTAGAGATTCAACCAACTGTCCTGATATCAGTACCCAGAATCTTTGAAAAGGTCTACGCTAAGACCCAGGACAAGCTACATGCTGGTTCTAAGTTAACCCGCAATATATTCCGTTTGGCCAAAGAGGCCGGCTGGCGCCAATTTGAATATAAGCAGAGACGGGCACAATGGTCACCCATGATGTTGCTCTGGCCCCTGCTGGAAAAAATCGTTGCCCGCAAGATGCAGGAGAAACTTGGGGGACGTCTCCGCTTTGCCATCTCCGGAGGAGCAGCCCTCCCCGAGAAGATATCTCGGCTCTTCATCGGTCTGGGTATACCAATAATTCAGGGTTATGGACTGACTGAAACCAGCCCTATCATCTCCGCCAACCCCCTCACAGACAATGTGCCATCCAGCGTCGGCATACCCCTGCCTGGCGTGGAGGTACAAATCGGGGAGGACGATGAGCTTCTGACCCGGAGCCCCAGCGTAATGCTTGGCTACTGGAATAATGAAGAGGCTACCAGGAAAGCAATCAACAATGATGGCTGGTTACACACCGGTGACAAGGCAAGTATCGAAGACAACCACATATTCATCACCGGCAGGATTAAGGAGATTATCGTACTCTCCAACGGTGAAAAAGTTTCACCTGGAGACTTGGAGATGAGTATCGTATTAGACCCACTATTTGAACAGGCTATGGTACTGGGAGAAGGCAAGCCTTTCCTATCTGCCATGGTGGTACTGAACCACAAGGTCTGCGACAAATACAATATAAAACCCAGCGACACATCGGAGACCCAACAGGTGGTTCTGCGGCAAATAGCAAAACGTATCGAAAAGTTTCCTGGTTATGCCAAAATCCCCAAGGTCGCCGTCATCTCTGAACCATGGAGTGTGGAAAACGGGCTGATAACTCCAACCCTGAAGATGAGGCGTGGGCTTATCGTTGATAAATATGCAGGAAAGATTAAGGCGCTGTACGAAGAGTGACAGTGAGCTGGTTTTCTAGATCAAAACTTTGAACGTAGCAACATAACATTGCCGGCGTTGGTCATATGAACCCGATTCAGAAAACTCATACCAAGCAGCACCTGTAACGGGCTACCCCCCTCAACTACCATGGCTTCAACATTATTCAAGGCAATTGATCCAACCTGAACACTATCCAGGGTTATGGCATATGCCTTAGCCATGCCTGATGCTGTACTGACCATTGTCCTTTTTCCAGTCAACCAGTACTGTATCCCCAGCCGTTTGGCTTCAACTGAACTCATGGCAACGCTGGATGCGCCAGTATCCAGTAGCATATCCACATTACGTCCGTTTATACTTCCGACGGTAGTGTAGCCCCCCCTGTTGTCCCGCAATATTCTGACTTCACGTTTCTTACTGGTTGCGAAGCTACCACCATATTTGGCCCCAACTTTGTAACTTTTTTGCTCTCCATCTATCTCAATCACCGCTTCACTGCTGTCGGCGGAGATAAGCAGCGCCCCCTCCGGCGATCTCTTGCCAGCCTTGAGCAGACGACTCTTGCCATCAATCTCCACCATTGCCTTGCCAGGAAACAGCGCCATTACCCTGATGCTATCTACCGCTAGGGCTGCAGATGAGAGCAGCATAGCCATGATCAGCGGTACGAATTTAATTCTTAATAGCTGCGACAATCGATTCACCCTTGATATTGAAAAATTATGCTATTTGCTAAACATAGCTCGCAAACTGAATCAGGGCAAATGCATATATCCCGGCCAGAATATCATCCACCATTATCCCCCAGCCACCGGAGACATGGCGATCCAGCAGGTATATGGGCCATGGTTTAACAATATCGAAAAAGCGAAACAGTAGAAACCCAGCCAACAACCAGCCCCAACCGCTTGGGGCCAGCCACATGGTGATGAGAAACCCAACCCATTCATCCCAGACTATCCCTGGATGGTCATGTACTCCTAGATCTTCCGCCACCCTGTGACAGAGCCAGACCCCAAATCCAGTCATAATCAGCACCACAAAGAGATAGTGCCATTGCGTCAGTTGGTTAATTAACAGATACAACGGAATAGCTGCTATGGTACCAAAGGTGCCGGGAGCCTTGGGCGCAGCACCAGAACCCAGGCCAAATGCCAGAAGATGCAGTGGATTGGTCCAGTCTATTGTTGTTTGTTTAGACATCAGGAAAAATGCTGGTAGCCAGAGTCTAAATTTTCCAGAAGGCTTCCATCTGCCATGATACAGCGAATACCTGGTTCCGATAGGATCTCGCCCACCTGCACCAAATCACAATCTAGATCCAGCCTAGCCTCATCAAGTAGATCTACCATCTCTAGTGGAACAGTAAAGCAGAGTTCATAATCATCCCCACCCGCGATCACCCTGCTCCAGCTTCCTCCATGCTGCAGATACTCTCTTACATGCGAAGTGAGAGGAATCCGATCCAAATCCAGTCTGGCGCCAACACCGCTCTGCTCACATATATGTCCCAAATCGGCCATGAGACCATCCGAAATATCTATGGCGGAGCTGGCAATCCCCAGCAGAGAGCGCCCGGCTCTCAAGCGTGGTTGGGGACTATCCAAACGCTGTTCCAGTTCAGCAAGACCAGTTTCAGGAGAATAGCCCCCCTGTCTGGCCAGTAGGGCCAACGCAGCATCCCCCAGGGTTCCAGTAACATAGATCAGATCACCCACCCTGGCACCACTGCGTTTTAGGGCAGACCCAGGCTCCACAAAACCGTGAGCGGTGACCGTGATGCTAAGCGGACCCCTGGTGGTGTCACCACCGACCAAGGCAACACTGTGTCTGCTGGCCAGAGAGAGAAAGCCTCTGCTGAATGCCTTGAGCCAGTCTGGATTACTTTCAGGAAGGGTTAACGCCAGGGTCACCCAGGCAGGTTGAGCACCCATGGCGGCTAGATCACTAAGATTAACCGCCAAAGACTTATGTCCCAGCGCCTCGGGATCTGTCCCTGCAACGAAATGAATACCTTCTACCAGAGTGTCGCTGGTGACCGCCAGCTCTACCCCAGCCGGTGGCTGCAGTAGTGCGCAGTCATCACCAACCCCCAGGACAACATCTCCCCTGCCTGATATTTGGCTGGAGAAATACTCTCTGATCAGATCGAATTCGGATAGAGACATGCTAGGCGCCAGTCTGTGGAGTATGCGATAAAACTCTTCTCAAATCTGCGTTGAATCAACCACAGCAACAACGGAGAGAGCTTATCCTATTAAAAGGAACCTCTGTAACAATCCAGCCATGATAGTTAGAACCAGAACCATCGGCATTCCGTACTTCCATGATCTCTCATACTTTGCCAAGGAGTGATGAAGTACTTCATTGCTATTAATTACTTCTTTATTGTTTGACCTAAATCTCTGCAAATCAGAATAAAAAAACGCGATTGGTTTTGGCCTTCCCAGAGATTTCCATAACGCTCTGGCCTCCCTTTTCATTGTTAGCTCAAGTCTGTAAGCACAATATATGTGCCTAGCAAGTATGAGTAACGCTAAAACCCCTGAAGCTGGCAATATTATGTGCATCTCTATATCACTCTAAAAAGGTTGAAGAACCGTCCAAATATAAGGTAGGAAGCCTAGCGCTTGCTGATCTCTGCCTTGCGCACCCGCAGCGCCATCTTATCCAACACCCCGTTGACATATTTATGGCCCTGCTCTGCGCCAAACACCTTGGCCAGTTCCACCGCTTCATTGATGACTACTCGATATGGCACCTCTGGATGATGTATCATCTCATAGGCCCCAAGACGCAGAATGGCACGCTCAACCGGATCAATACTATCTATGGAGCGGTCGACACAATCCTTTAACCCAGCATCCAGTTCATCCAGGTTGGCCGGCACCCCGTGCAGCAGGTCTTTGAAATAGTCCACCTCAAAGCTTTTCGCATTCTCGCTGTCGAGTATCTGATTCTCTACCTCAGATACATCGTGACCGGCCATCTGCCATTGGTAGATAGCCTGTACGGCGTGATGACGCGCCTTAGTACGCTTACCAGACATCAATCAATCTGACGCAGCAGGTTAACCATCTCAATGGCTGAAATTGCCGCTTCGGCTCCTTTGTTCCCGGCCTTGGTACCAGCCCTCTCGATCGCCTGTTCGATGGTATCCACCGTCAGCACCCCGAAAGTAACAGGCACGCCATGTTTCATGCTGGACTGGGCGATACCCTTCACACACTCACTGGCCACATATTCGAAATGAGGGGTTCCACCACGGATCACTGCACCAAGTGCTACAACAGCATCGTAGTCACCTTTAGCTGCCAGCTTGTCCACCACCAGCGGCATCTCGAAGGCGCCTGGTACTCGCACTATGTCAATATCCGCCTCATCAGCGCCATGGCGTTTAAGAGTATCAAGCGCGCCCTCCAGCAGGCTCTCTACGATGAAGCTGTTAAAGCGTGCAACCACTAAACAGAAGCGGGCTTTCTGTACATTCAGTGTGCCCTCAATGGTCTTTATTGTCATATTTAAACCCCGTTATTCCAGATATTCTGCATTTTACTCGCAATCCACGTATTCAACCACTTCCAGATCGAAGCCAGAAAGTCCGTGAATGGCCTTGGGTGAACTCAGCACCCGCATCTTACGCACACCCAGATCCGATAGAATCTGCGCGCCCACACCAAAGGTTCTGAGGTGGCCGGTTTCACTCTTTGTTTCAACCGGTTTCTTTTTCTCTTTAATCATCAGCTCGCCCATGCGCTGGATGATCTCTCGGGCGGTATCATGGTTTCTCAGTACCACGATTACACCAGCACCCTCTCTGGCCACCTGCTGCATGGCGTTACGCAGGGGCCAGCTTCTACCTGGATGGTTAGTAGAGAAGATATCGCATAGGATGTTCTGCATATGTACCCGCACCAGGACCGGAGTGTCAGGTGTGACCTCTCCTTTAACCAAGGCCAGATGCACCTCATTATCGATCACGTCTTGGAACGCCACCAGGCGGAATTCTCCGAACTCTGTAGAAAGTGGGCACTCTCGCACTCGTTCTATGGTCTTTTCATTATTGACCCGATAGTGGATCAGATCGGCGATAGTGCCAATCTTAAGATCATGCTCCGCTGCAAACTTCTCCAGGTCCGGACGCCGGGCCATGGTACCGTCTTCGTTCAGTATCTCTACAATTACCGAGGTAGGTTTTAGACCAGCCATACGAGCCAAATCACAACCGCCTTCAGTATGTCCTGCCCGCACCAGCACCCCTCCCGGCTGCGCCATCAGGGGAAAGATGTGGCCTGGTTGCACCAGGTCCTGCGGTCGGGCGTCGTCCTTCACTGCCGCTAAAATGGTAGTAGCACGATCTGCCGCTGAGATACCGGTGGATACGCCCTCCGCCGCCTCAATGGAGATAGTAAAGTTGGTGGAGTGTGCCGATTCGTTCTGATTAACCATCAGGGGAAGACGCAGCTGCTGGCACATCTCCTTGCTCAGGGTAAGGCAGATTAGTCCACGCCCATATCTTGCCATAAAGTTGATTGCCTCTGGCGTAACCTTCTCGGCCGCCATGATGAGATCCCCTTCATTTTCGCGATCTTCATCATCCATGATGATAACCATCTTCCCTTGGCGCAGGTCTTCAATAATCTCTTCAGTGGTATTTAGTTTCATAAATTCAATTACTTCCAGGATGCGTTTAAACGCATGTGATTTGCCATTCTAGCAGAGCGCAGTATTTTGAGATAGGTTCTAGCTATTTCAGGAAACCGCTGCGGGCCAGCAGCTCTTTGGTAACTCCAGATGGAGTAGTGGACTCAGCAGGCCCGTCTCCCAGCAGCAGCCTCTCCAGGTAACGGGCGATCTGATCCACCTCAAGGTTGACCCTGGCACCAGTGCGATATCCGGAGATAGTGGTCTCCTTTATGGTGTGGGGGACAATATTTAGTTCAAACTCACTGCCCTTGACCGCATTCACCGTCAGGCTGACACCATCTACACAGATAGATCCCTTGTGGGCGATGTAACGCGACAGCTCTTTGGGTGCATCTATCCTGAAGCGTACCGAACGTGCGTCATCCCGTCTCTCCAGGATGCGTCCAACCCCGTCTACGTGACCACTCACCAGGTGTCCACCCAGATGAGAATCCAGCGTCAGGGCCTTTTCCAGGTTCACCGGGCTTCCAGGCTTCAACTCACCCAGGGTGGTGTGATCCAGGGTCTCCCTGGAGACATCAGCAATATATCCATCTCCAGGCAGTTCTATTACCGTGAGACAGACCCCATTGGTGGCGATACTGTCTCCCAGCGCAACATTTTGCATCGGCAGATCACCGCTGCGAATATGCAGGGCCACATCACCGCCCCGGGATTCTGTTCCCGCCAAAGTACCGACCGCTTGGATAATTCCCGTAAACATATCTATATTTCCTGACTTCTGACCCTAGGTCCTGGGCCCCTGGCCCTGCCCAACAGGACGGGCGGTGATACGCAGATCCTTTCCAATCTGTCGAATATCAATAATATCCAGATCCACTCTATCCTCCATACTATCCAATCCAGGTAGATCCAATAGTCCTCTGGCCCCAACCCCCATCAGATGGGGCGCGAGGTAGATCACAAGTTCATCCACCAGCCCCTGGGACACATAAGCGCCTGCCAGCACCGCCCCAGTCTCAACCAGGACCTCATTCACCTCTCTCTCTGCCAGGAGTTGTAACACACCATTGAGATCGATCTTCTCCGCGCATCCATCCAGACGTACCACCTCTGCCCCACCCTGTTCCAGTAGAGACTGCTTATCTGCATCCGCATCGGAGCAACATATAACCATGGTCTCACCCGACAGACTCAGCATCTTGGCATCTGGCGGCATACGCAGACGGGAATCCAGCACCACTCGCAACGGCTGCCTCACCTCAACATCATCATCCAGACGCGCATTCATGGATGGATCATCCGCCAACACGGTTTCAATCCCGGTGATGATGGCAGAACTTCTGGCGCGTAGGCGATGCACATCCCGACGAGACTCTGCACCAGTAATCCACTTGCTCTCGCCACTAGCCATGGCGGTGCGCCCATCCAGACTCATGGCCAACTTACAGCGTACGTAGGGTACTCCTTGCAGCTGACGTTTGATAAAACCTGGATTCAACGCCCTGGCCTCACTCTCCAACAGGCCAACCTCTACCTCAATGCCTGCCTGTTCCAACTGCCGTTTACCCTCGCCTGCTACTAGTGGATTTGGGTCCAGCATCGCAGTCACCACCCGACTGACCCCAGCCTCAATCAAACCATCACTGCATGGCGGGGTGCGTCCGTGGTGAGAACATGGTTCCAGGGTCACATAGGCTGTAGCACCCTTGGCCTCGCTGCCGGCTGCCGCCAGGGCGTTGCGTTCGGCGTGAGGATCACCCGCACGCTGATGAAAACCTTCGCCCACAACTACACCATCCTTGACCAGCACACAACCGACGCGCGGATTGGGATCGGTGGTATAGAGGCCGCGCTTGGCCAGGCGTACGGCCCTGGCCATAAACTGATGGTTCACTCTTTATCTCCATCATCCAGAAGATCAAGCTGATCACGCTTGGACTCCGGGGAGAGCCCGCTCTCCAGGCGCTCTATCTCTTCGCGGAATTCGTTTACGTCTTCAAAGCTACGGTAGACCGAGGCAAAGCGCACATAGGCCACCTGATCCAACATGCGCAACTCATCCATCACCCACTCACCGATCTGGCGGGACTGCAACTCCTTCTCCCCGCTAGCCAGGAGTCGGCGCCGGATATGCCCCAGGGCATCCTCTATCTGCTCGGCGCTCACTGGGCGCTTTTCCAGCGCCCGGTTCATGCCCGCTGCCAGCTTACGCCCATCAAACGGTTCACGACTACCGTCATGCTTTATCAGCCGTGGAAGATTCAACTCTGCGGACTCATATGTAGTCACCCGTTCTTTACACACAGTACACTCACGGCGGCGGCGCACCTGATCACCATCACCGAACAGACGTGAGTCGATTACCTTTGTATCTTGTGCTCCGCAGAATGGGCAACGCATGATTTAGGTCCTAGGTGTCAGGGCCGAGGGCCAGGCTATTTATATACCGGGTAGTTGGCGCAAATTGCCAAAACCTTCGCTTTAATCTTATCGATCACCGCAGCATCACCCCTGGAGTCGATCACATCGCACATCCAGCCCGCCAGCTCTACAGCATCCTCCTCGCTGAAACCACGGGTGGTGATGGCAGGTGTGCCAACACGGATACCGCTGGTAACAAAAGGCGACTGCGGGTCGTTTGGTACTGCATTCATGTTCACGGTGATATTAGCTTGACCCAGCCAGGCATCCACATCTTTACCGGTCAGACCGGCTTCGATAAAGCTAACCAGGAACAGGTGGTCATCTGTACCCTTAGAGACAACATCATAACCGCGTTGCATAAACACCCCAGCCATGGCCTGGGCATTGACCTTCACCTGCTTCTGATACTCTTTGAACTCAGGCTCCATCGCCTCTTTGAAGGCCACCGCCTTAGCGGCAATCACATGCATAAGAGGCCCACCTTGGGTACCTGGAAATACCAGAGAGTTCAGTTTCTTATGAACCTCAGGATTTTCTCTGGCCAGAATTAGACCACCTCTTGGACCACGCAGGGTCTTGTGGGTAGTGGTAGTGGTTACATCGGCAATATCTACCGGACTTGGGTAGAGACCAGCAGCGATCAGACCGGCAACGTGAGCCATATCCACAAACATATAGGCGCCAACCTCATCGGAGATCTTACGAAAACGTTCCCAATCCACCACGCGGGAGTAAGCAGAAAAACCGGCTATGATCATCTTCGGTTTGTGTTCCCGGGCCAGACGTTCCACCTCTTCGTAATCAATCTCACCGGTTTCCGGATTGAGTCCGTACTGAACGGCGTTATAGATCTTGCCTGAGAAGTTGGGCTTTGCGCCATGGGTGAGATGACCACCGTGGGCCAGACTCATACCCAAGACTGTGTCACCAGGCTCACACAGGGCCATATAGACCGCGGCATTGGCCTGGGAGCCGGAATGGGGCTGCACGTTGGCATAGGCAGCACCGAAAAGCTGTTTGGCGCGGTCGATGGCCAGCTGTTCAGCAACATCAACATGCTCACAACCACCGTAGTAGCGCTTACCCGGATAGCCTTCTGCATACTTATTGGTTAGAACAGAACCCTGGGCCTGCATAACCCTGGGACTGGTGTAGTTTTCTGAAGCAATCAGTTCGATGTGCTCTTCCTGCCGCTTCTCCTCGGCCTGGATGGCCGCCCAGATTTCATCGTCGTAACCGCTGATCTGCATCTCTTTGCTGAACATAAAACCCTTCTCCAACGGGAAAAATAAACTATTTTAGCAGCCTGATGTCGGCCCGTCTGCACTCATATGCCTCTAGAGTTGCAGGGATTTCAATATTGAGACAACATAGATGTGAATAAATGGAGAACAATCGAAATGGATATTCGAATCATCTACTGCGCTGGATCACTTCTGCTCGTAGCAAATTCCGCACTCTCGGCCGAAATCAAAAAGTGGGTGGATCAGGATGGACAAGTGCATTTTGAGGACAGAGCACCCAGTGACATTCAAACTATCAAGGTAAATCCTGAGATCATCACAACCGCCCCCTCTTCAAATAACTCACTAAAAAAGATCATGCGTCCTGGCGAACTACGTATGATAAAAAATTATGAAAAACGTGGCGAACGCCTAATCAAGGCAAAGAGAAAGGCCTTGAAGCAGGACAAACTGGACAAAAAACGTGCCGCCAGCGCAAAAAAGAAGTGCGATTATCATCGACATAAAAGAGATTATCTAAAACGGAAACTCAGGAGCGGATTCAAGCCTTCGGAAAAGATCAAGATTGAGGAAAGATTAGCCAGCCACAAACTACAGATTGAAGAGTATTGTGATTAAAGATGAACTAATATTACCAAAGAACAAAAAATCAAGGGCAAGCCAATGAAAAAGATAACTCTCCTCATCGCAAGCGCAATCCTACTGACGACCATATCCCTTGCATCCAACGCAATGCCGCCGGAGCAGATCAAACAGGTTCTGAATATGACCAAGAACAGCTGGGTCAGCTTTCGCGATTACGACGGCAAGCAATTAATCTATTTTACCCACCTAGAATCCTATACCTGCGGTATAGAACAGGTTCGATACAGCATAAACTCAGACGCACTGGACCAGACCTGGCAACTGCAGCCATGCGACCCGAAAGAACCACTCAAAATTACCAAGGATAAAATATATCTGACCATGCCGCTGGGAACAGCGAAATCTATAGCGGTTAAACTCACCTTTACCGACGGTAGTGAAAGTGAGGTTATACACAAGACACCTTAATAAGACGGTGACAATCCAACCAATACTAATAGTGTTGAGCCTGTGGCTGACACTCCCAATGTACAGTTGGGCAGAGTCCGCCACCAGGCCAACGCCAAAGATCCTTTTCCCCGCCCCCGGCCTTGGACCCGGGGAGGTCGCCATCATCGTAAACAGCGCCGACCCTGACAGCGTAGAGATCGGCGCCTATTACCAGAAAAAACGCGATATCCCCATCGAGAATATAATCACCGTCTCCTTCCCGACCAACAAAGCGGTAATGTTGGTTGAAACATTTAACAAGATAAAGGCCAGGGTCGACGCCCTAACGCCACCCCACATCCAGGCCTATGCACTTACCTGGACCCAACCCTACCGGGTGGGATGTATGTCCGTAACCTCCGCTTTTGCCCTCGGATTTGATCATGCGTACTGCGCCAAGGGGTGCAAACCAACTAAAACTCAGCCCTATCTCTACTCCGATAGCAACCATCCCTTCCGCGATTTCAATATTCGCCCAACCATGAGTCTGGCAGGCAGAGATATCAAAGAGGTTAAAGCGTTGATCGATCGCGGAGTTGCCGCCGATGGAACCGCTCCATCCGGGACCGCTTATCTGGTTGAAACCAAAGACAAGGCCCGCAGCATACGATCCATTGATTACGCAGTAACGGCCTCATCCCTGAGCCAACGCATTGATATACAACATATCCAGGCCCAGTCGATTACCAATAAACCAGATGTTCTCTTCTATTTTACCGGTTTGAAACATGTGCCCCATCTAAAGACCAACCGGTTTCTACCAGGAGCCATCGGGGATCATCTGACCTCAGCTGGGGGAGTATTAAACAGTAAAGGCTCACAAATGAGCATCCTACGCTGGCTGGAAGCAGGCGCTACCGGAAGCTACGGCGCTGTGGTGGAACCCTGCAACTTTCCACAAAAGTTCCCCCACCCAGCCCTGGTCATTGATCGCTACACCAAGGGGGACACCCTGATTGAGGCCTATTGGAAAAGTGTCGCCATGCCTGGACAGGGAGTATTCATCGGAGAACCCCTGGCCAACCCATTCGGCGGACACCAGGTGGAACAGAAAGGGGGGGAGATTATTGTCCGGACCAGGGCCATACGCAGGGGATATATAGTCCAGTGCGCTGAGGCCCCTGTTGTCCCGATTCGATCAACCCTGTTACCCGCGCGCCATAGAATGCACAACAACATTTTAGAGATACGTTTCCCTAATCCTGGCCTGCCCTACTGTAAATTAATACCGAAAAAATAGACATCTTGCACGCCACACTCGGACCGTTGCACCAACATTGACGCTTGTTATTGCATGGGATCAACTCCTCTATTAAGGTGCACAAAAATCAGAGGGGATATCAAATTATGTGTCGTGCTATCTTTTTTTTTTCTGATCGGGCTATTTGTCATATACAGCGACTGGACGTTAGAACAGTATCAACTAGCAGTTTCCGGGGAGTCTGGTGACTGGATGCCTGTAGCCTTGGGTTGGGAAATTGTGGGAATACTTTGGCCGCTGCTGGCCCTGGCTGCTGTGTTGGCAAGCGCCGTGACCTATTTCGTTATGGGCGGGGGTAAACGCGACTGCTGTTCCAGCGAATCTTGTAAGTAATCCCAAGTTGTTTCACCCATTTTAATACCGCTGTTTTAGACCCAGAATCTGTTTGCTTTCCTACAAATGCGTTATGCATTTGTCTTGCATGTCGCAAATCATACAAATCCAAAACTAAGCCATCTCTTGCAATTACAATAAGTTACAAGATTGGCATGGCTGTTGCCCTCTGTATCCGTAACCAACGAAAGATTATTGCGGATAGCGTTATGCAAATTAGTTTCATATCGAGTCTACCTGCCTGGAGAGAGCTGCGATGAACAAGGGCCTATCCCATGTGGAAGGAAAATTTTGGATGGCAGGCCAGAACGGCGCCGACCTTACGGCGGAGCGTGTGGCACTGCTGGAGGCCATTGGTGAACATGGCTCCATATCTGCCGCAGCCAAGGCGTTGGGCATGAGTTATCGAGCAGCCTGGGACGGGGTCAACTGCATCAACAACCTGGCCGACCCTCCTCTGCTGGAGCGACGACCAGGAGGGCGGAGCGGCGGTGAAACCCTGCTGACCCAACAGGGCCAGCACCTGATCGACGCCTTTCGGCGCATGGAGGCGGAATACAGACGCATGCTGGCCGGCATGAGCCGTGACATAGATGACCTGGACCAGCTACAGCTACTGATGAGGAGACTTGCCATGCGCACCAGCGCCCGCAACCAACTACGCGGCAGGGTGATCGCCACCAAGGCTGGGCCGGTAAACGCCGAGGTTACCCTGGCAATAAACAGTGGTGTCCATTTAACTGCCACTGTCACTCGTGAAAGCCTTGATGATATGGGGCTTAAAGAGGGGCGCGATGCCTATGCCCTGTTCAAGGCAAGTTCGGTCATTCTGCTTCCAGCTGACGAAGGGATACGCACTAGCGCACGCAACCGTCTGTGCGGAACCATCTCCCATATTGAGCCTGGCCCGGTCAGCAGCGAAGTAATTATCAAACTGGATGGGGAGAAACATATCGCAGCCATCATTTCCCGAGAGAGCGAACAGCAGCTGGGTCTACAAGTTAACGACCCCATGTGCGCACTAATCAAGGCATCTCATCTAATCCTAGGGGTAGATTAACCCCCATAAACAGACAGTTAAAAAGCAGTAAGGAGTATCAAATTGAAAATCAAAACAGTCGCAACCATGCTTGGCTCTTTAGTATTTGCACTAGGTAGCTCTTTGGTACAGGCGGAAAAAGTACATGTGGCCGTTGCAGCCAACTTCACCGCCGCCATGAAAGAGATTGCAGTGGAGTTTGAACAGGCCAGCGGCCACCATCCAGTTGTGAGTTACGGTTCTACCGGCAAACTTTACGCCCAGATAGAGCACGGCGCACCCTTCGAAATATTTCTCGCCGCCGATCAAAAACGTCCAAAGATGCTGGAGGAGAAAAATGCCGCCAGCGCACACTTCACCTATGCCATTGGCAAACTGGTGTTATGGAGCGGTGACGCAAAACGTACTACCGGCGAACAGGCGCTACGCGATAGCAACTTCAAGAGAATAGCCATCGCCAATCCGAAGACAGCCCCATACGGCGCCGCCGCGATAGAGATTATGCAAAACCTTGGTCTGTACGACGGGATGAAACCAAAAATAGTAACCGGTGACAGCCTGGCCCAGACCCACCAGTTCGTCGCCACCGGCAATGCCGAATTTGGCTTCGTGGCCCTGGCGCAGATCGCCCTGGACAGTAGCGGCAGCCGCTGGCTGGTGCCAGAAAATCTCTACACCCCAATCCGCCAAGACGCAGTTTTGCTCACCAAGGGCAAAGATAACCCGGCCGCTGCCGCCCTGCTGGACTATCTGCGCGGCGATACGGCCAAGGCCATTATTCAGAAATATGGTTACGGCACCGAATAGAGGTAGAGAGAGATGGTATTGGATTGGCAACCGGTCTGGCTAACCTTGAAGCTGGCCTCCATAACAACCCTGGTGTTACTAATCCTGGGAACACCCCTGGCCTGGTGGCTGGCCCGCTCCCATGCACGCTGGAAAGAGGTGATCGGCAGCCTGGTGGCCCTGCCGCTGGTGTTACCACCCACGGTACTGGGTTTCTATCTGTTGTTGTTGCTGGGCCCTGCTGGTCCTATAGGAGAGATCACCAACTCATTGGGGTTAGGCACACTGCCCTTTACCTTTCCCGGCCTGGTGGTAGGTTCGGTTATCTACTCCATGCCATTTGTAGTGCAGCCGGTACGCAACGCCTTTGATGCGGTGGGAGAGCGGCCACTAGAGGTAGCCGCTACTCTACGCGCATCACCCCTACGCCGTTTCTTTACCATCGCCCTGCCCCTGGCCCGGCCCGGTTTTTTAACCGGTTCAGTGCTGGGTTTTGCCCATACCGTGGGTGAATTCGGTGTAATCCTGATGATCGGCGGCAACATTCCAGGCGAGACCAAGGTGCTATCCGTCGCCATCTACGACCATGTGGAGTCCCTGGAGTGGGCCCAGGCCCACTGGCTGGCAGGAGGCATGCTGCTGTTCTCCTTCATTGTGGTCTTTACCATGTATCTGCTGGAGAGACGGCTGCGCAGGAGTGGGATATGAGCCTTATAGAGGTAAACCTGCAACACCGTCTGGGCGATCTGCAACTGGACGCCACCTTTTGTGTACCAGCCACCGGCGTCACCGCCCTGTTCGGCAGATCCGGCTCTGGCAAGACCAGCATACTGCGCGCCATCGCCGGCCTGACCAGAGTGGACCAGGGTCTAGTCAAGATCAACGGTGAGGTATGGCAAGAGCAGAACACTTTTATACCGGCCCACAAACGCCCCATCGGCTATGTATTCCAGGAGGCCAGCCTGTTCCCCCATCTGTCGGTTCGCGCCAATATGGAGTACGGCCGCCGCCTGGTTCCTGCTGAACAGCATAAGGTAGCATTCGACAACGCAGTGGAGATACTTGGCATTGGCCCACTGCTCAAGCGTGCCACCCATAAACTCTCCGGTGGCGAACGCCAGCGGGTGGCCATTGCCCGGGCACTACTCACCAGTCCGCGCCTGCTGCTTATGGATGAACCCCTATCCGCCCTGGATCACGAAGCAAAACAGGCCATCCTGCCCTACCTGGAAAGCCTGCATGACCAGTTCGCCATACCCTCCATCTATGTATCCCACGACCCCAACGAGGTGGGGCGTCTGGCCGACCAGATGGTTCTTTTGGAAAAGGGCTCGGTTGTAGCCCAAGGTACAGCAGCGGATCTACTAACCCGCCTCGACCTACCCCTGGCCAACTACGACGATGCGGTCTCCATCCTGGAAGGCTATGTCTCGGCCCACGACAACAGCTACCACCTCACATGGATCGGCATGGATGGAGGCCGGGTGGCGGTAACCAGGGAAGACCTACCGGTAGGTAAACATGCCCGGGTGGAGATAAGGGCACGGGATGTCAGTCTTGCCCTCAAGCACCACTCGGACACCAGCTTCATGAACATACTGCCGGTGCAGGTGATCGACACCCATGAGATCAGCCCCAGCCAGATGATGGTGCGCATTGCCCTGGAAGATGGCCAGACCATGCTCTCCCGCATAACCCGCCACTCTGCAGTATCGATGGGACTACATGAGGGAATGGGATTGTTTGCCCAGGTGAAGAGTGTTTCTTTGATTGCGTAAACCAGTCAGTCTGATAATCTAAAAAAAAGTAGGGTGTAAAAAAAGACAGGATGCGATTTCAACCAAAATCTTTCCTTTAGTTATTTTTCAATAAGTGTTGTTGTGATCTCGTTGTGAGAGTCGATAGATATATCGACTAAATAATCTACTTAACAAATGGAGCATGAATGAAACATTTTGCTATTGTTTTTCTTTTAATTGTTATTTCTGGATGTGCTGCAACCGGACCAAGTTTTTCTGAGCGAAGGAATGACATGGAATCCACAGTAAAGGATAAAGCAAGACTGGTGTTCTTCCGCACAAAGGACACTCACTTATATTCTGCTCGCAAAGCTTCAGTTGAGATAGATAATAAAAAAACAGGCAATTGCGCATTTGGAGGATTTTTTTACCGCGATCTACCTGAAGGTAAACACATAATCAAAACTGAATTGTGGGATATGCCAGGGAAGTGTGAAGTAGTAGTCAATGTTAAGGCTGGTGCCATCTATTATTTCAGGATTGATTCAAGGTCTGAGAGTTTCGCTCCAATGATACTTGCAGGTGCGATAGGAAATGCTATCGAATCTAACAATAAATCATGTGGTGGTGCCTTCAAAATATATCCACAGAATGAAAGTAAGGCTAAGAATATGATGGCAAGCTTAAAGCTTTCTGACTGAGTTTAATCAGCACGAGATATTTGCACCGAAGGAACTAGACCTGATTTTTTACTAGCGAGTTAAATCAGAAAAAAATGGACTCATTTATTTTTAACAGCAAAAAACTCCCAATCCTATTTCTTCTATTCATAACCGGCTGCGTCGGAATACCCGAAAACGTAAAGCCGGTTAATAATTTCCAGTTAGAGAGATATTTAGGTAAATGGTATGAAATCGCCAGACTGGACCACTCTTTTGAGCGCGGCTTAACCCATGTAACAGCAGATTACTCCCTGCGCAAAGATGGTGGCGTCAAGGTTCTGAACCGCGGCTACTCTGCTGAGAAAAAGTCATGGAAACAGGCTGAAGGTAAGGCCTATTTTGTGGAGGGCTCTGACAAGGGTTATTTGAAGGTCTCTTTCTTTGGCCCCTTTTATGGCTCCTATATTATTTTCGCGCTAGATCAGGATAATTACCAATACTCCCTGGTATGCGGCCCCAATAAATCCTACCTATGGATTCTTGCGCGCAAGCCTGTGTTGGATGATGATGTAAAATCATCACTTTTGAGAAAGGCAGCAGATGCCGGTTTCGACACCAGCAAACTGATTTTTGTCGAGCAAGCAGAGTTGCCTAAGTAGAATTAGCCTAACAGTTGAACAACCTATACCAACAAGCCAAACACTGCCTGCTGCTTTCCGATCCCGATGAGAAGATGGCTTTGACTATGCAGCTGTTTGCCTCCTGGGAGAACCGTTCTCTGGAGTGGCAAGAGGGGGAAGCGCCTGATCTGAATCTTGAACCCGGCAGACTAGACAGCCCCACCCTGATTGCTCCGGCCGATGTACCCAAACGTGGTTTTGGATCTGAAACCAGACGCGCTGCACTGATTCACGCCCTAACCCATATCGAACTGACCGCGGTTAATCTGGCCTGGGATACCGTATACCGCTATCGCGGCCTGCCCCGGGAGTATTACGACGACTGGATCAAAACCGCTGCCGATGAGACACGCCACTTCCTGGCCCTGCGGGAGCGGCTGCGGGCCATGGGTTTCGACTATGGTGATTTTCCCGCCCACAACCGCCTGTGGCAGCACGCGGTAAACACGGCATCCGACCTAATGGATCGTATGGCGATTGTGCACAGGGTGATGGAGGCGCGGGCGCTGGATGTTGTTCCCCTAACCCTGGAACGGTTTCGCAGCATAGGCGATGCGAAGACAGCAGCGGTGCTGACAGAGGTAGCCAATGACGAGACCGCCCATGTAGGCGCCGGGACGCGTTGGTTTCGCTACCGCTGCCAAGAAGAAGCTGTCGACCCCGAGCAAAAGTTCTTCGAACTGGTCATGCAGTACATCGGACACTATCCCAGAGGCCCGTTTAATCACCAATCGCGACGCAAGGCCGGTTTCACTGAAAATGAGATGGAGCTATTGGAAGCGGGGTTCAATGGGGAGAAATGAACACGTCATTTTTCTAAACATAGAAAAATATGGTTACGTAGTGGCTAACACTGCCAGCCAACACAAACAGGTGCCAAATCCCATGGAAGTGCCTGAACTTTTCATCCAGAACAAAAAACAGTATGCCCACTGTATAGAAAATACCGCCAGCCAATAGCCAGTAGAAACCGTTCTCCGGCAACACCTCCAACAGCGGTTTGATAGCCACCACACAGGACCAACCCATGACCAGATATATGATCATCGGAATGACTCTTGAACCCTTTCTCGGCAAGGAGTCCAAAACAATCCCGAAAGCCGCCAGACCCCAGATAACACCAAACAGCGACCAGCCCCAGACACCACGCAGGGTAATAAGGGTAAATGGGGTGTAGGTGCCGGCGATCAATAGATAGATCGAGTTGTGGTCCAGTATGCGGAAGATCTCTTTCGCCCTTCCGCGTAGGCTATGGTAGAGCGTAGAAACGGTGTACAGCAGCAGAAGCGTAAAGCCGTAGACGGTGAAGCTTACAATCCTCCAGAGATCGCCCTGCTGTGCCGCAAGCACCAGCAGCGCCACCATGCCGGCCACTGCAGCCACTGCGCCCACCAGATGAGTGATGCTATTGAATCTTTCGCCATGGTACATGGTTGCCGCCCAATCTAACTATCCATTTCAGATCATATGAATAGTAATAATATAGTTGTTCCTCACAACTTATATTCCTAGGGGAAAAAGAAAACAGACGCCAAGTCAGGTTTTTAGTATAATGGTTTTTTTCGGATGCTGTCCGGTTAGCATCCTTAGCGTCAAAGATGTCGCCGAAAAAGAACTTGAGCCGTTTGTCCCCCCATTTCAGGACCACCCGCTTAGTAACAATTCACTTATCCAGCCCAGACCGGACCCATCCAGCAATTGCTGTCACAGGGAGGGCAAGACTGGAGTAATAACACCAATGTCATTTGATTCTCTCGGCCTTTCGGCCGAACTCCTGCGCGCAATCAGCGAACAGGGCTACACCAAGCCAACCCCTATCCAGAGCAAGGCTATCCCAGTAATTCTGCAAGGCAAAGATGTGTTGGGCGGCGCCCAAACTGGTACCGGCAAAACCGCTGGTTTTACCTTGCCGTTGCTACAACGTCTGAATAAAAACCCCGTAACCAACGGACACCGTCCGGTACGGGCGCTGGTCCTCACCCCGACCCGTGAACTGGCCGCCCAGGTAGGCGCCAGCGTAGAGACCTACGGCCGCCACCTCTCTTTAAGATCAAGCGTGGTCTTCGGCGGGGTAAAGATAAATCCGCAAATTGCCCGACTAAAACAGGGCGTAGATATCCTAGTGGCAACACCAGGCAGGCTACTGGATCATGCCGGTCAGAAGACGGTAGATCTGTCACAGGTCGAAATCCTGGTGCTGGACGAGGCAGACCGCATGTTGGATATGGGCTTCATCCATGATATCCGCAAGGTGCTGGCACTGCTGCCGAAAAACGCCGCACGTCAGACCCTGCTGTTCTCTGCCACCTTCTCTGATGAGATTAAACAGCTGGCCGACCGCCTGCTAAATAGCCCGGAACTAATCGAGGTAGCTCGCCGTAATACCACCGCTGAGAGTATTAAGCAGGTAATCCATCCGGTGGACAAAAACCGTAAGCGAGAGCTGCTAAGCCATCTTATCGGTGCAAACAACTGGCGTCAGGTTCTGGTATTCACCCGCACCAAGCACGGCGCCAACCGCCTGGCCAAACAACTTGAACAGGATGGCCTCAGCGCCTCAGCCATTCACGGCAACAAGAGCCAGGGTGCCCGCACCAAAGCTCTGGCCGGATTTAAGAATGGCGACGTTAGAGTCCTAGTTGCCACCGATATCGCAGCCCGAGGTCTAGACATCGACCAACTCCCTCACGTAGTGAACTACGAGCTTCCCAACGTGCCGGAGGACTATGTTCACCGTATCGGTCGTACCGGTCGTGCAGGCAACGAAGGCGAGGCGGTATCTCTAGTGTGCGTGGACGAACACAAACTATTACGCGATATAGAACGGCTACTCAAGCGTGAACTCCCCAAGGTTACCCTTGATGGGTATCAACCAGACCCAAGCATTAAGGCGGAACCAATTGTAAACGGCAGAAATGGCAACAAGAGTTCCCAGCCGCGCAGACAGTCCAAAGGGCAGAATCGTAACCAGGATGGCAATAGATCTTCCAATGCAAAACGTAACTCCGATTCAAACAAGAGTAATCAGAAAAGATCTTCAGCTAAGCCAGCCCATAAAAAAGCATCACACAACAAAAGCGGCTCTAGCGCCAAATCAAATGCCTGGGGACCACGTTCAGCTCAGGGTAGACAAAGAGCTTCGTTGATGGGCGGTTGATCCGTAGACAGTAATACAGTGACGATTCATTCTCTCCAGGCTGTACTGTAATCTGTACAGCTTCGGAGGGAACGTCTCTCTGCTATCCCTTTGATAAAATTCTGAGGACACTAGTTAGGTGTTATCTCTCCAGTATTGCTTGGCCGCTGCTCTCCCCTATTCATCCGAATTCCACTCGGCTGTCGAACCTAGCTTATTTGAAGTCGAAGGTTCGAATTTTCTCTGTAGCAACAAAAAACCCGAACTCGAAGGTCCGGGCTTTGTATTCTCTTTGGTGGGCCATGAAGGATTCGAACCTTCGACCAATGGATTAAGAGTTTCCATATAAAACAACAACTTACTGAAAACTAAAGGAAACTGATATTAATTGGTAAAAACTGATAGTACTTTATAAACAGTAAGTTAGAGTAATTTGGCGAACTAGGTGAAAACTGATGGATGTACTGATTGTGTACCATTTCCTGCTATTTAATCTGGAATCATTCTGACTGCTATCGACCCTAAGCGGTCCTTAAGAATTTACTAATATTTTGCTTAATATCTGGAACAAGGTTTCAACCCTTTCATAAAGTCCGGTCAGTCCAACCTTTGAAATCCCACAGGAAGTGCTGGAAGAGATGTTCTGTTTTCATCCCGTTCATAAAGTCCGGTCAGTCCAACAGCATTAAGAACATCGAATTCACGGGTGACTTTAACGGTTTTCATCCCGTTCATAAAGTCCGGTCAGTCCAACACATAGAAATATCTTCTATGCCATATGGTGCTTCGTTTTCATCCCGTTCATAAAGTCCGGTCAGTCCAACCGATATCAAGCTTGAGCGCTCTGAGCGTATATATAAGTTTTCATCCCGTTCATAAAGTCCGGTCAGTCCAACCATTAACCTAACGGTTGACGAGGAAGGAAGCAATTTTGTTTTCATCCCGTTCATAAAGTCCGGTCAGTCCAACCAGGAAGACGACATGACTTGTCTGAATCTTTACACAGGTTTTCATCCCGTTCATAAAGTCCGGTCAGTCCAACGTAAAATAGAGTTTAATGCAACAGAAGCATCAGCAGTTTTCATCCCGTTCATAAAGTCCGGTCAGTCCAACAACACTAGCCGCTACTGATGGTACTAATAACTGGGCAGTTTTCATCCCGTTCATAAAGTCCGGTCAGTCCAACCGAGTATGGTCTGGGTGCATTTGCCATCGGCATTATAGTTTTCATCCCGTTCATAAAGTCCGGTCAGTCCAACCAATAGCGCGTATCTCTGAGCTCAAAGCTACAATCGTTTTCATCCCGTTCATAAAGTCCGGTCAGTCCAACCCACAGGCGCTCTTTGTTGGAGCATCGTTTGATGACGTTTTCATCCCGTTCATAAAGTCCGGTCAGTCCAACTCTCTGACTTTGAGAAATATTCTCCTGAGAATCGCGTTTTCATCCCGTTCGTAAAGTCCGGTCAGTCCAACGCAGGCACTTGGATTAATATCTAAGTGTTTGGCTGGTTTTCATCCCGTTCATAAAGTCCGGTCAGTCCAACATATTGTATTATCTAACATGGCAGACAGGACAAAGTTTTCATCCCGTTCATAAAGTCCGGTCAGTCCAACGACACCGAAAAATGGGGTGAGGTATTCGTTGCTTTCGTTTTCATCCCGTTCGTAAAGTCCGGTCAGTCCAACAAAACAGGTTCGGAGATCTCAGTATTCTTCCATACGTTTTCATCCCGTTCGTAAAGTCCGGTCAGTCCAACGTTAAGGCATGTGGCATGAAGCCTCAGATCGCTCTGTTTTCATCCCGTTCATAAAGTCCGGTCAGTCCAACTCTGATTATCAGGGACCGAGAGATGACCTGGAAACAGTTTTCATCCCGTTCATAAAGTCCGGTCAGTCCAACCTGAGCAAAAGGATTTGCTCCGTGCAGACAAGACTGTGTTTTCATCCCGTTCATAAAGTCCGGTCAGTCCAACTCTATTACCTGGTCTATTCAGTCCGGTAACACTGGGTTTTCATCCCGTTCATAAAGTCCGGTCAGTCCAACGTCACATTTACTTCTGAAGATGCTGTGGAAGCTGAGTCGTTTTCATCCCGTTCATAAAGTCCGGTCAGTCCAACAATTGCCAGTGCTGGAGGTAGCTGGCTTGGCGGTTTTGTTTTCATCCCGTTCATAAAGTCCGGTCAGTCCAACATGGTGGTGTTGATAAAGGTGATCACGGCACTGGACTGTTTTCATCCCGTTCATAAAGTCCGGTCAGTCCAACGCACGTACACGTCTGCTTACTGGGCTTAGGGAATGTTTTCATCCCGTTCATAAAGTCCGGTCAGTTCGATTTGTTAAAGAGCAACTAAATTGAGGCTACGTGAATCCTATGATCAAGCCGCGGTATAACTTTGTGGTTATCATATTCGGATTTGTGCCCAAGCAAATACTATTTCTATCAAATTAGAAGCTGTTATTGATTTCTGTTTGCAGACACAGTTAATCAAAAGCCTCTCAGGTCGAATTCTATCTCGTCCATTTTATCTTTATCGAATTGATCTATTTCTTTTTCGCTGCACTCTACTGAAAGTATTCGATCCCTTCCTGCGCCGTAATACAATTCTTCAATTCTATCTAAAAACTCTGCCTTGTTTGGATAGAGCAAGAAGAAACGTTTTTGCTCCTGTCCAACAAGCGTTTGTTTTTTAGGTATTGTTCCAATACGGCCCATAACCTCTCTACGTGTTAGTTGCTCACGTGGAACTACGCCTGGGAGGGTAATGGTCCTTTTGCCGTCAGATAACTGAATAGCTATGTGCTCTTTACGCCTTAGCTCTTCTTTTTTTCTAGCCTTTTGCTCCCGCTTCCATAAATATAGATTAATGGCAACCGTAATAAGCGTGGCAACGCTGGCTATTAAGCCAATCCATTTAATTGTTTCGTTCATTATCATTTTGACTCCTTATCTTCGCTCAGAAAGTAGCCCATAACCTTTAAGCATCGCTCTTTTAATCTGAGTTTCTCCTTATTTGTGCCACCGAAATTAGGTTTCCATTTTCCTTCTGCTTGCATGATTGCTTGAATTCTCCGGGCCACGATGTCTTGGTCATGGCGATCTGGCCATCTGTTTTTTTCAAGCGCCTTTAGTAAATCTACTGCTGGATTATTGAAGTTTTTTTCAATTTCATAGATATCCAGTTCCAACGGCGACATTTTTTTCTTTTTTCTGTTCTCTTCCTGCTTAGCCTTATAGGTATCGAAGGCATTCTTGTTAGATTCGTCTTCCACAAACAACCCATACCCCGAAGAGGTCTTCCCCCCGATGCCGTAGTGCTGCAGAACCTCCTCCAACAAGCGTTGTACGACATCGTGTAGCCTTTCATGCGCCAGGTAGGAGAAGTGAAAGCTACCGCGGATGGCAATCTGAGGATTGGGATTAGGGTCGTCGAAATCGGTGGCGGGATCTTTCCCGCCCGTTTTATAGTAGTTTGAATGGTGGACAGTGACCACTTCAGGCGCCAGCGGATTGCCGCTTTCTGGAATCCACCAGGCATCGTTGAAGATGACATAGCCTGCATCGCCAGCTTTTTTGTTTTTCGGATCGGGTTCCTCACCGAAGATGATCGTCATGTCTGCCTCTTCCATGCCGGTGGCGATAGCGCAGTGGTGAAGAACGCCTTTGACGGCGGATCCGGGAATATATGGAACTCCGTAGGTATGGTGCAGTGCAATCCCAGCCTCAAGAGGGCTGGGCTCGCCCAGTCCAAGATAGAGACGTCCGGTTAGTTCGCCGAACCAGTGGCCGCAGTTATCGTCATATTCAACAAGGTGTGCTTTCCAGCGATCGTAGGCCTGCTTATAGTGATCAGGTACCTTGATCTCAGCAGCATTTTTATGGTGTTCCCCTATGTCTTTGTTGTGATTCCCCCCTGTGCTTTGCCCCTGGTCGGTATCATTCCCCAAATCCCACTTTTCAAAGCCCTTGAGCAGAAAGAGCCCGGCGTGCTGGCATTTTTTTCGGGGTGGATTAAAGTTATTACGGTGCATTTGTATATCGGTCATGACTCGTCTCCCCCATGTTCAACGTCCAGGAGACTGACGGCGAACCGCTTGTACCAGATGGCAGCCGCTAGGATGCGGCGGGTAGTCTGCTGATATTCGGTCAGTTCCATTCTGAGTACGCGCTTCTGAAATGCCTCGTGATCCGTATTGGACTCACCGGCTGCTGCGGCCATGTGTTCCAGAAATTTTTTGTAGGTTTCAGGATGGGTTTTGCCGTTGGCCTTGACGGTGTAGAACGCCACCGCCTGGCAGAGTCCGCTACGCAGTACCAGCATGGGGAAGTGGTGACAGCGATTTCCGTAGGCTTTTTGCTTTTCTACCGTCAATTGCGACATCACTTCTGATATTTGTTCGTATGCTTGCTCGGAGTCTCTCTGGGCGCGGGTCTTCATGCGTTCGCCTCCCGTTTGATCCAGCGCGTCTGGCCGCCGCCGGTGGTGGCGTTGCCGCCCAGTTGAACGGTTTGATTGTTGAGCAGTTTTAATAGGTCAGAGCCGCTCTTATTTGAGCCGTTACGCGCCCGATCACAAGCCAATATTCCCCAAAGCATTGTTTCAGCCGGCAGGTACTCTTCGGTCCAGAGGGCACCTTCCTGGACTGTATTGGTATTCGGGTCTATCTTGACTCTGGTGCGGATCTCGGTAGCCGTCTCAGCCAGAAAGTCTAGAAGGTTGTCGGGCAGTACCAGGAAGTGCTGTTTGAATAGTTCTTGATCCTGAGAAAACTCCGTTGCGATTAACTCTGCCCAGGCATCGGTTCCTGTGCAGGTTTCAGCTGTCAGATTAAGGTCTTCGAGATAGATTGTGCCGTTGTCGCGCAGTGCTGAACCGGATGCAGGGCAGGCATTGTCACCTATTGGCTGGGGTATTGCTGATGGTACACCTGTCGCCCCGACTTCGTTTAGTTCACGCTGATAGCGTTGTAGGATCATCGGACAGGTGGCCCAGGCGAAGGTGCCATACCATGACCTTATCGGCAGGGCCAACAGGCGTCCATCACCCACCGCCAGCGCACCAGCAAATTCCGATGCGTTCTTGCCAATGTCTGGACCAAACAGAGCAAGATGCTCATCGCTTTTGTTGTATTCATCGCGCAATACGCCCTTGACGCTACTGCCCGGCACTTGAGGCAAGCATGTCGCCCTTTCCCGCGCAATCGGCAGGTCGATGACACCGCTGCCCTGACCGATACCGATATGCAAGGCGGATAGGGTGTGTAGATAGTAGAGTGTCTTTTCCATGATATCCCTCAATTATTTGCTTTTGTGCTGTTCAGGTGGGTTCCAGACCCCGGGCAGTACCAGGCCAAAGCCATCTTTTTCCCGGTGGTCGGAGATGCTCTTCAGCCAGCTTTTGCGAAGTGGCTCTGCTGGGCTATCTCCCTGAATCTCGAACCAGTAGACGGAACCGGCTGGCGCCATACGCTGAGCGGTGCGCATGCCTTTACCGCCCTTGCTCTTGGTCATATCCCAGGAGGTGCCTGCTTCCCAGCGGGGAATAGCGGCGGCGCGGAGTTTTAGTTGTAATTCTGACTCGGGGAACTTGCCCACCAGAGTTTCTGGATTAATGAAACCTGGCAGCCAACCATTGGTAAAGATGGCGGGTGTGGCTAGGTAGAGCCGGATACCTTTAGCCTTGCTCAGGACCGCAGTTAGGTCTTTTGGGCAGGTGGGCCAGAGATCTTCTTTTGCCTTTTCGATATAACCAAGTCGTGCTTCACCACCGATGGTTCGATAATCGTTTTGAAGTTCATCTTCCCCACAGTGGAAACTGGTCAACAGTGCAAACTGCTCACTGTCCCAGCCACCCTTTTTCTCATCACGAATTTGAGAGAAATCGAGGCCTGCAGTCTCGAACAGATGGGCGTCTTTGGCGGTGGATTTCCCTGGATCAATGGCAACGTGGGTGCGATATTCAATCGGTAGCGGGCCGATGCCCAACTCTTGTGCAGGGATATCGTTGCTCTGGTCATTAACCAGCCAATCCACCAGGCGATCCAGGTACCAGAAAGCCGGTGCGTCCTTGGCGGGTTTGCTGTTGTCTTTGGTATTCAGGTACAGGGGCAACAGAGAATCACCTGAAAGGTCGCAGCCTTCATCCTCTTTCAATTCTTTGGGTGCGATGCGGTAAATGTGCTTTTCGCCTGTTTTGGTCGTCAGGCATAGGCTGTCCTTTGGCGCTGGTAGCAAGATACGCTTGCAGCCAGGTTTTTCGCTCACCAGCAGTGGGCCGAGCACCTGCTTGATTCGTAGTAGATCAGCGTTCTCACTGGTGTACGCAAGTCCCTGTCCTTTGTTCTGTTGCTCGGCCCAGGCGGTGCGCATAGCACCGGATATAGTGGCTGGGGATGGAAACGGCAGGGTCTCAGCCCCGCCTTCGCCACTAGCGAAGGGTTTGGCGTTACGGAATAGTAGCGGAGCCTTGGGACGGATTAGATACTCAGGCATTTTCCGCCTCCTTTTCATCCTTGTTGTTCTTAAACATGGTGTGCTTGGCCAGCTTTTGGGTGAGAATGAGTTCGTCGGCAAGTTTTTTCAGCTCTATGTCTTTGCCGCGCATGACCACAGCGTTGATTAAATCTGAGTCCACATCTTCGCCCTTTTCGTTGCGCTTACGTTTCAGCACACGCTTAATTTCTGCCGCCAGTAGTTCATCGCCAGATTTGCACCAAGGGCCGATGGTGCGTTCCAGTTCCCGCAGCTGGAATGCGGCCCGGAAAGGTAGTTCCCCGCCCTCATGCAGTTGCTGCCATTTCCCCAGAATATCCTTGGGGTTGTTGTTCCACTGCTCACGGAATTCAATGCGTGCGCCGGAGCGGGGCTGATATAGGATTGCTAACCCATTCTTGCGTTTCCCCTCGTCCGCGTGCTGATTGGCCTTTGCAATCTGTTCGGCCTCACGCGCCAATTCCAATTGCCTATCCATTGGGGTCAGCATGTGGCTAATGCCTATGCCAACGCTGAGGGTAGGGTTGTTCTTTTGAAAGCATGCATGTTCATTCTTGAGTTCTTTCCAAAGACCCTCGAAATCTTTGGCCAGTGTTTTTGCGCAGGCCAGCATCTTGTCCAGCGGTACGATGGCCAGTACATCGTCGCCACCCGCATAGATAAGTTGACCGTGATGGTCTTGAATGCTCTTCGCTACTGCTTTGGCAAAGCCACTTAATTGGGTTGATATTTCCCGGTGCTGCTCTTCGCTGTTTGCTGCATCAATCAGCTCACCCATGCGATCACCATCAGCGGCCAGGATGGCGACATAGGGTGAAGGCTCACCGTGTTGGCGCGTTAGCTTTTCAACTTCGCCCTTTAAGTCTGTTAGCGATGTGGGTAATTCCGAGTACGTTTTTTCTTCCAGGTCTCGATTATCAAATAGCTTTTTAAGCTGGGCTGATGCGGCATCAATCCGAAAGGGATAGAGAAGTTGACCGTCAAAGGAAAACTTGCCTTCATCCAGCCCACGCACGTTACTGACCAGACCCAAGTCCGCTTTGTGAATCTCTTTCAGCATGGGCTCGATAATGCCTGGTAATTCAACCCCTCTTTCCTTCAGCTCACGCAGCCAGGGATCAACCGCAACCCTGGAGAGAGGCGTAAATTGATCAGGATCGCCCCCCAGACGTTTGACCAATCCCGGGCAATCCAACTGTTCACTAGCACTAAGACCCAGAGAGAGCTTTTTCTTAGCCTCGAGTTTTTTATCATCCGCAACAACCGATTCACGCAGACCGTCGAGGGATGACTTTGGTATGCGGTCTCCGTTCACTTTTGGCGATTTAAAGTTACGGGTGTTTTTGCGTGCCGCCAGCAATCGCTCCAGGCGTCGACGTTTGTCTTTATACTCTTTTTTGCCGGGATCGTATTCCACCCAGGCGGCAAAGCATTCCAGTAGATCGTCAAGCTGGGCATTCCAGATTGCCTCATCGATATTTTCTTTTTTCAGAGACCATTTTTTCTCTTCATCAAAAATGGCCTGAGCTAACTCTATCCAGCGATCTTTTGCCGCATTTTTTGCTTGTTTCAATATCTCTTTCGGGTCATTCGTTTCAATCACAGCCAGGATTTTGTTAGGAACGTTAAAGGGTGGATGCCCACTTTTATCCAGATTTGTTTTGCAAGGTTTTAAATCTTCTTCGGGATTATCAGTAGCAGGAAATATCAGGCCGGAACTTTGGCCAGTTTTGCCTTGCGTATAAAGGTAATAAGCTGCAGCTTTGGAAATTTCCGATAGCAGGAAAGAACCAAACCAGAGGTCACGAGTACGCCGAGCCGCGGCGATGAAGTCCTGAACAGGCCCCAATGCCAGAGCTACGAGATAGAGTTTATTATTATTTGGCATCTGCTTAGCCCTCCTCAAAGAACTTTAGAAAGGCATGTAATGGATCGTGATCACGGTTTTTCATAGGCTCGATTTCTGTGGCCTTGTTTTTTTGTTCTTGCTCAACAGAGGGCCACCAGACATCATGGGCGAACTTCTTTGGGAATGTAGCCAGCACTTTATTGTCCAGCTTGTCTTTTTCCTTTTTGGCTTTATCTATTTTCAGCGCAAGCCCAAGGTCTTCAATATGATCTGGTGGAAGTAATAATGCAGAGGGGATGTATTTGCCTTCCCCATCCGCTACCGGCTTTATAATGAGAGGACTTGCCATGCGCGATGAATCTTTCCTGTCTGGCAGCAAATGTGTTTTAGGAGGCTCACCACGAGCACCCTGAAAATCAAAAATGATCGGCAAACCAAACATAGCACGGGGGAAGCTATTTCTTGCTTTGTGCTCTACTCTATGTCCGCGGAGCTCCGTGAGCTCACGTATTGTGTCTGGCTCTGGCCAGTTGCTACGTCCTAGTTTGAGTCTATTAGCTCGATCATTTCCGGGTTTTCTACCAACATTTTCGCCTTGGCGAAATTGCTGTAATTTCTCAACTGCATCGTTCCACGAAGTCAGTGCATCTAACTTTCCAGGTAGCAATCTAAGGCAACACGAGTAGTCAGCAGCTTCGCTCCTGGTAACTGGCTTTTTTGATGATAGTGCTTCTGAATCGTTGCCATTGGTTTTAACGGATGTGATTTTTACCGCACCTAATCCTCTGCGAGTTCTAGCTCCGATACCTCCAAAGTTAACCCACCAACGCACGGCATCTTCGACAGATTTGATGCCGTTCCCATCAATATCTGATCGAAACATAATTTTCAGATCAAAAGTAATGCCGGGCAACAACACCTCATCACCCAGCTTTACTTCGACCTTAGTGTTTTTATCCTCATCCAGCGGCGACGTTCCTTTCGCGCTGAATAAACTATATTCCGGTATTTGCAAATCACGATCAAAATAAAAAGTGTATGAGATCTTTTTCCTCCCGTGTTTTATTTTTTCCTTTCTCACATATTTACCACATGCCTTGCTTCCTTTGCTCTTTATATTTGTTATCTGAATTGTTACTTTTCCCGCCGCATCATAATCCTTGTCGCTACTCTCTTTCTTATTGGTATTCATCCCACCCCAAATAGCACGCTCTGCCTTGTATAGTTTCTCTCCTTTTAGCGGTAAATCTGGGTCATGTGATTTCAGAAACCTCCACCAATAGCGCAACTGGCCGCGAATGGCCGCCGCCCTAATCGGCATCTCTCTGCTCACTTCTCCCGTCTCAACTCCACCACCATAGATCGGTGTTATGGTTTCGGCCTTATAGGTGATGCTGTACAGGTCGTTTTTAGGTTCCCAGTTAGGGTCTGATTGTTCCGCTTTTGGTTTCCGTATTCTCATTCCGTCGCTTCCTCAATCAGTCGATATTTACCCAGGCCGAAGCTGGTCTTGCCGCCGATGTGTATCCATTCGCCCAGCCGCAGCAGCGGCAGGTAAGGTTGCAGGTCACCCTGGTAGGTGATTTCCCCCAACAGACCGCCGAATTTCATCCAGGTTTTTTGGCGTCCGGAGAAGCGGTCCCAGTCGTCCCAGTTGGTATGGTCCTGGTGTTTGATGTGGTGTATTTGATCTGTATTGAATTCCGGAATTAGACTATCGGCTGTTCCGGCGTAGGCGTGTTCCAGGCTTTTGATGCGCCCCCCTAGTCTTGATATCAGTTGCGAGAAATCCGGCGCTTGCCGACTAAGCCGGTTGTTATTCTTGAGCCGCAAGCGGGTGGTGAGCCGGAGTTTGATGCAGCCGGTTTCCGTGGTGCTAGTTTCCGTACCCGGCGGTTTGCTGGTGGTAATCTCCTGTATGGAGTATTTTCCACGCCCGTAGCCAAGACCGAACCGCCCGCCAAGATATTCGACTGCGGCGTGGGTCAGAGCGTAATGCTGATTGGCTTCCCCGAAGAGGGTAAGGTTCAGGGGGAAATTTTCACCCGCCTCGTAGGTGGTCTTTTCATCCAGGGGTGGCAACAGAACGTAGGGCGGCGGTAGAGCATGGCCAGCATTGCTTTTCGGTGCGAGAAAGTAGTTTGACCAAGTAGGTGAGATGGCATACAGCGCCCGTCCGAATCCTCCATGAAATGTGGATCCTTTATATTCGGGCAGGTGTATGGTTTCCTCTGCCCGCAAAGTGAATGCATGATTCACGATATCCATTTCAATCCCCCTCAATCCCGCTGAGTTCGTTTATTCTGATTTATATGGAGCAGCTACGCCGTTTTCTTTTCCTGGCCAACTAAGATTTCAGCCGATAATTATCTTGGCGTCCTAAGCTTGGCCGTAGAATTACTGCAAAGCTTGAGGGTTCACGCTTCCCCGAACATCAGTTCCGTTTCACAACTATAGCTTTGCTTAGTTGATGATTAGCGCGTTCAGGGAGGACGTTTTTTGTCTTCTCTTGACAGTGGGTTGTACCGTTAACACCAACCTCAACACGCGCGGTCGGCATTAATTATTAGTTATGCCGCCAATCCTTTTATTTTTTTGCACTTAGGTTTGTTATGAATCACCCGACTCGGCAGAGATGGGCTTGGTGAACGCATCCTGCTTTTTAGGGATATTCCACATAGGTCTGAGGCTATCAAAACTATGTCCTTGTGAAAAGGGGTTTCATAAAATAATATTTCTTTGTAGTTTGTGCGTACACAATCAATGCACATACCTAAACCACAATCTGCCATAGATCGTACTCTCGCCAAATAGTCTGCTTTGTGCCGATAGTGACTACTCGCCTGCATCCGACCCAGGCTGTATGAAAACCCAAAATGCCCGTCTGAAATTGTTTTTAAGCCTTGCCAAATCCAAAGTAAAGATAGTACCTATTAATAAAGCGTTATTACCATCAAAGCCAGTAGGTGGCGTGTCATGCTAAATTAATCGTTTATCTTAACTAACTGTCTACCGCGGAGTTTTCAAACAGCCTGGACCCTAAGCGGAAGTCGAATTAAGTAAACTGCCCGCGTAACTACCCACCTAACAGGCGTTGTATGAATAGCGCATATATATAAATACTCAATATGAGTTTATATGGTTGGGCCACTTGTACACCCGTTTGATGAATGCACCAGGGTGTATTGGATTATAATATTGAGTATTCATCAAACTACCTAATTATTTTTAAATCAGATTTACGGCGTTTCTTTGCAGCTTGATAGAAATTCTCGTGGGGACCTATGTTAAGCAGATACAATTCAAGCTCTGTCTCTTTCCAAGAATAACCTAGCAAGACCTGTTTTTTGTTCAAACTGAACTTATGAACCCAGAGATGTAAGAGATCACCCTTTTTTTGTTCCCCGATATCCGGATCAGCGATAATCTTATCTACCTCGTCCTCTACAAGAACCTTTTCCGACTCAACGAGTTTTTTAAACGCCTTCCTGAACGTTGGCGTCTCAAATACCTCAATCTCGTTTTCCCCTGACATATTTTGTGGCCTTTCCTGCATCAACCTCTGCAGTAGCAATGATTGCTTCCTTAATAAAAG